>JAILHK010000012.1 GCA_024695815.1 Prevotella sp. | reverse complement strand
ATTAAAACCGTACCGGGATGCAAAGTAACAAAATTTCCTTCAAAGGACAAAACATTTACGTCGGAATTGACGTACATTTGAAAACGTGGCACGTGACAACGCTCACAGAGAGTGGCTACAAGTATTCATTCGCTCAGCATGACAGTGGGACAGGTTCCGCGTCACGTTGAAGAAGGCCGACCGTGTCTTCGCTAACAGTCGTCGTGCCATGGAGACCCGTTATCACCTGGTCCATGGCATTTTTTCGCGAGCCTAAAACGGGAAACTTCTGCCCAGCGATGTCCTGGGCGTAGATCAGCTCTTAGCCATCCATCAAGACATCCTCTCCTATTACGACCGTTACCCCTCCGCCACCTCCAACTGGGATTTGTCGGCTATCATTGGTGCGGCAGAGCCGCAAGATGAGAGATGGAATATACGGTATGAGGAGGTGATGGCTTTTATCAAGGGCTATCATCGGAATCCGTCGCGGCATAGGATCGAGGAATATGACATGCTGAACTGGCTGAAGGCGAATCGTAAAGCCTTGAATGCTGGGAAGATGAAGCCAGAGAGGGTGGAGACGTTTAAAGAGCTTCTCACCTTGACAGAACAATATCGGCGGAAGAATCAGTATGAGTAGCTGTGATGGCATCGCAACCTACGAGACATGAGGATAACATGTAGTCAAATCATGGCGCATGATGCTATCCGATTAACTTCGCGATTTGTTTGTCGGAAGCCTCGGGCAGGAGGGCGCTGAAATGATGCTTGAGGCGCTGAAAGGATTCCTCCGGTGTGTGAGGACATGGAGGTACGTCATGTCCTAAGAGTTGTTCGGGGGTCGTGAGAAGTGCCCAGCCCCATCCGTATTCATGGTTGTGCTTGTCCAGCGGATAGACGAAGTCTTCGGTGACGACACGGCAAGCCATCTGCAAACGTGTGACGTAGCCGTCGAACTTGCTCCGCATCTTTGGACCCGTAAAACCGCAGGCGGCACGCAGTTCACGTGTAATCATGCTGCCTTGCTCCTGCAGGGTGAATAGGATGGCTTCTTCGATGCTACCTTCTTCGGGTGAAGAAAACCTGCTGCGACGATAGTTACAGAAGTCGGGCCACCACTCGCGGCTGATAAAGCCAGCCTTGCCGGCAAAGAACTTTCCATAGACACAGTTGCCCTCCTGTACGATGGGGCCTTTCCATTTCCATAAAGGCCAGTCCCAACCGCCATCGGGATAGACGACATAGCGGCAGTCTTCGTCCACCAAGTCTTCAGCAGAAAAACCTGTGATGCCGCTGTCCAACAGAGGCAGAAAACCTATTTCTTGGATCAAGTCCATCAGTTCCGGGCAACTATGTATTTCTTCTTGTAGTCTCATCATATTTCGTCAAATACTTCTTTAAACATGAGTCGGTAGGCCTCCACCTTTTTGTCGAAGGCCAGGGGATAAGCGCGTGAAGAAGAGGGTAGGCGCCATAGGCTGAGGGGTGAGGTGGTGCGGCAGAGCCGCAAGGTGAGAGGTGAGAAGTGAGAAGTGAGAGGTGGTGCGGCGGAGACGAGCACAGAGGTGTTGACCTTGGGTACTTCTGGGATGCCAAGGGTGGCACAGATGGTGGCGGTGGCCTTCTCGCCAGTGGTGACGATGGCACGGAGGTGGGGAAGCTTGGAAATAAGGGCGCAGACATCGGTGGGCTCTACCACCTCGAGGAATTTGTCGGAGGCATTGTCTTGCAGACGGCGGATAGCGGTGGAGGTGTCGTAGAAGGCAAGGCCTTTTTCCCGACAAAAGGCGATAATATCGTCGATCTTGAAGCATTTATGCTCTGTGTCCACAAAGTGGTTCTTGTCGCCAAAGAACAGCTGACCCTCGATGCGCCAGTGGTCGTTGATGAAGTTGGGATAGTAGAAATCCATACACCACCGCTTGCGCTGTGGAGGGAAACTGCCCAGGAACAGTACTTGGGCGTTCTCGGGAAGGAACGGACGCAGTGGGTGATACTCCACGCTGTTGGTGCTGCGCGCTATGTTTTCTTCGTTCAGGTAGGATGTCGTAGTGGTCATAAGTGGTTCTTTTACTTTGCAAAATTACAAAATTTTTTGATTTGATGACGACAATACAAATTTAATTCGTATCTTTGTCGAAAATTGTATTTCTATAAATTAATACGGATTAAACATGATAAGCGATAGCATCAAGTATATCGGTGTGGATGATCTCGACATCGATCTCTTCGAAAGTCAGTATGTGGTGCCCGAGGGCATGAGTTATAACTCTTATCTCATCGATGACGAGAAGATTGCGGTGATGGACACGGCCGACCGCAGAAAGGGTGAGGAATGGAAAGCGAACCTGAAGGAGGCTCTGGACGGACGTCAGCCGGATTATCTGGTGGTTCACCACATGGAGCCCGACCACTCGGCACTGGTTGCCTGGATGCTGGAGACTTATCCTGGTGTACAACTGGTGTGCAGTGCGCAGGCTGTGAAGATGCTGTCGAACTTCTTTGATGGTGTGGACTTTACAGGCCGTGTACTGACGGTGAAGGAGGGTGACACGCTCTCATTGGGACAGCATACGCTGCAGTTTATCGGTGCTGCGATGGTGCACTGGCCCGAGGTGATCATGAGTTATGACACCAAAGACAATGTGCTGTTCAGTGCTGATGGTTTTGGTAAGTTCGGTGCTCTGGTCAACGAGACCGACGACTGGGCTTGCGAGGCGCGTCGTTACTATTTTAATATATGTGGCAAGTATGGCACGCAGGTGCAGAACGTGCTGAAGAAGGCTGCAGGTATTGATATCCAGACCATCTGTCCGCTGCACGGTCCGGTGCTGAAGGGTGAGGCCCTGAAAGAGGCTGTGCGCCTGTATGATATCCGGAGTAAGTACGAGCCCGAGAGTGAGGGCATACTGATTGCCTATGCCAGCATCCATGGTGGTACGGCCGCTGCTGCTGAGCGCTTGAGCGAAATTCTCAAGGATAAGGGTGCGAAGAAGGTGGTGGTGAGCGACCTGAGTCGTTCAGACATGGCGGAGGTTATCGAGGATGCCTTCCGTTATCCCACCGTCGTGGTGGCTGCCTCGAGCTATGATGCCGGTGTGTTCCCACCCATGCACGACTTCCTGTATCATTTGCAAATCAAGAACTACCAGAAGCGCCGCTTCGGTATCATTGAGAACGGCAGTTGGGCGCCAACGGCAGGTCGCGTGATGCGCACGATGATAGAGGCGCTGAAGGACTGTGAGATTGTGGAGCCGATGGTCACCATCCGCTCGCGCATGAAGGCGGAAGACGAACCCCAGCTCCAGCAGTTGGCAGAGGCTCTGACCAGCGTGAAGCCTGAAGAATAAAGCGTGAAGAACGACGAATATGAATGCCCTTGGCTGCAATGCGGTCGAGGGCATTTTCTTTATGTGTGTAGATTAAACAATTAAAAAGGATAATTAAGATTTTTTTTGTGAGGCTTTAGAATAAATTAGATTACCTTTGCAAGCCGAAAAATGGTTTGAATCTTAACACATTAATTTTTTATTTCGGGATAACTATGAACACAGTCCTTATTGTTGGCCTTACCTTGTTGGTAGCCAATGCATTGGCGTTCTATTTCGTGCGCCGCTATTATCAGCAATTGCTCAAACGAGAACTGAGTAAAGCACAGAAAAGCGAACGCCTGAAGTCTGTCTTTCTGGCTAATGTGAGCCGTTCGCTGCGTAAGCCACTCAATGCCATCCTTGGCTACAGCAACATCATTTTGGCGGAAGAAAACAAAGATCTGCACGCCTCGCAGGTGAAAGACTTGGTGTCGCTGATCAATGCCGACAGTCAACAGTTGCTTGGCTTTATCGGTCAGCTCCTGGAGTTGTCGAACTTTGAAGGCAGCATGCCCTCGTTCACAATGATAGAGGTGAACCTGGCCGAGCTGATGGCGTCTTATCGGCGCGAGGCGATGAACGTGACACGTCCCGACGTGTCGGTGGTGCTGCGCAGCGACCTGTCGCCCCATTGTAAGGCGACACTCGACACCAACTTCATGCACCAGCTGATGATGCATCTGCTGACCGAGGCTGCAAAGAACACGATGAAGGGTGATATCATGGTGAACTTTAAGTATGAGCGTCACGGTCTGAAGGTGGCCATCACCTATGGCGGGGTTGGAAAGACCGACCTGCTGACCGAGGATATCTACACATTCCTGCAGAAGGAGGATGCTATGATGCTGACCAAAGACAATTCCCGTTTCGGTCTCTCTATCTGTAAGGCTATCATCGATGCAATCGGTGGTGAACTTGACTTTGAGACAGGTAATGGTTCTAAGACGATTGCCTCGTTCTGGTTTCCCTGTAAGATGCGCGCCAGACACAAACGTTATTAACGTTCTATATACCCCACAAAAAACTTCGAGGCCCACAGGTCTTGAAGTTTTTTTTATGTCACAGGTTCCTTTTTTTTTGCCAATATGTTTATAAACACCTTTCAAATTGTCTTATTTTACTGGAATTATGGGTGGAAAAAAGAAAAAAGTATTGAATGATTGGCACAAATTCAAATTATTTGTTTATTTTTGCACCGATAAAACGTACCTGATTTAATTATTTCTGCTGAGAAAGAAGATTATGATAACAATTAATAAGATACTCAATTGGTATTTTAATAAGAAGTCTTTGCCTTATTGGTGTATGCTTTTGCTGGATGCACTGATTTTGTTCATATCTGGAATATTTTCTTTCTGGCTGTACCGCAAGACCAACTTGCTCGTAGAAGACCGTTTTCAGGTGTTCTACACCATGCTGGTGTTCACCCTGTTTGGTTGCATCGGCTTCCGTATGTTCCGCACCTATTCTGGTATTGTAAGATACAGTAGCTTTGTGGATCTGTCGCGTGTGGCCTACGGCAACCTGCTGGCCATGGCGCTGTCGTTTGGATATACGCTGCTGATGCATAGTCGTGGCTTCAACGACATAGCAGTGTTCAACAAGACCGAGATTCTGCTCACGTTCGTAATAGCCACCGTCCTGATGTGGGCCATCCGTATTCTGGTTAGGAACCTCTACAACATTGCCATCACCGACAAGGGTGCCATGAGGGTGCTGATATTCGGTGCACTGAAGGGTGGCGTCGGTCTGGCCAAGAATATCAATACCGAGCGTCCTAAGCGCTTCAACCTGTGTGGCTTTATCTCGCACGACAGTCGTGCGCATCGGATTCAGTTGATGGGACTCAACGTGTATCATATATCCGATGACCTTGAAGAAATCATCAAGCACGAAGGCATCGGGGGTATCCTGGTGTCGCCACTGCGCGTCAAGGAGTTCCGCGATGATACCACCCTCCAGGACCGTCTGATCAAGGCTGGCTGTAAAATCTTCATGGCAGAGTCTGCCAAGGAGTTAGACGAGATAGAGATGACCGATGACGATTTCCAGCGCATGCAGTTGCGTGAGGTTCAGGTGGAAGACCTGTTGCCCCGTCAGGAAATCAAGGTGGATATGGACTCTGTGGGTGCCTTGCTGGCAGGAAAGACAGTGCTGATTACCGGTTCGGCCGGCAGTATCGGTTCGGAGATGGTGCGCCAGATTGCTGTTTACAAACCCGCAAAGATGGTGCTGATAGACCAGGCCGAGACGCCAGAACATGACATCCGACTGATGATGGCGCACGATTATCCCAACGTGGACGCCGAGACCATCGTGACCAGCATCTGTAAGGCTGACCGTATGGAACAAGTCTTTGAGACGTATAAGCCCGACTATGTGTTCCACGCTGCAGCCTATAAGCATGTGCCTATGATGGAGAACAACCCCAGCGAGGCTGTTCAGAACAACATCTACGGCACGAAGGTGATTGCTGACCTGAGCGTAAAATATGGTGTCAAGAAGTTTGTGATGGTATCTACCGACAAGGCTGTGAACCCCACCAACGTGATGGGTTGCTCAAAGCGTATCTGTGAGATTTATGTGCAGTCGCTGAACAACTCGCAGACGGTGACCCAGTTTGTGACTACTCGTTTTGGTAATGTGTTGGGATCGAATGGTTCTGTGATTCCTTTGTTCCGCGAACAAATCAGGAACGGCGGTCCGGTGACGGTGACCGACGAGCGCATCGTGCGCTTCTTCATGCTGATACCCGAGGCCTGCAAGTTGGTACTCGAGGCTGGTACCAAGGGTCATGGCGGTGAGATTTTTGTGTTCGATATGGGCAAGCCTGTGAAAATTGCTGATCTGGCCAAGCGTATGATTGCCCTGAGCGGTGCAAAGAATATAGAGATTAAGTACACCGGTCTGCGTCCGGGCGAGAAGCTCTACGAGGAGGTGCTCAACGAGCTGGAGGGCACCAAGCCTTCGTTCCACGAGAAGATACGTATTGCCGATGTGCGCGAGTACGACTTTGCAGAGGTGCGCAAGGAGGTCGATGAGTTGGTTGAGCTCTCTAAGCAGTATGACGACATGGCTACGGTGGCAAAGATGAAGCTCATCGTGCCGGAGTATAAGAGCAATAACTCTGTCTATGAGAAGTTGGACGGGGGGTGCGGCGGAGCCGCAAGATGAGAGATGAGAGATGAGAGGCGGTGCGACTTTGTCGCAAAGTGAGAAGTGAGAAGTGAGAAGTTTGTGCGCCTTTGGCGCAACCTCAACGATGAGACTAAAAACGCCCCTCCATTACAGGGAGGGGAACGGGGGTGGGTCAAATGATAAGCGGCACTATTCGCAATGAATAGTGCCGCTCTTTATTTTACAATCCTTTTAGCGTTTGCTGGTAACGTCTTTTTCGTACTGCTGGATGGCAGCGATGTATTCTTCGCCTACGGGCACGTTGTTCTTCAGGTTGAAGTAGTCGAACACGGCACCGAAAGGCATTGACTTGGCTTCTTCCATCAGTGCCAGACGCTCAAAGTACTGACCGTTGTCCTCGTACTTGCGCAGCAGTGCCTTGGGTTCGAGCAGTGCCTGCAGAATGCACTTCTGAGTGGCACGCGTACCCACGATGTAAGCACCGATGCGGTTGATAGAAGCATCAAAGTAGTCGAGACCCACATGAGCGCGATCCAGAGCATCGCAGCGAACCAATTCCTTGAACAGATCCAGTGTCTGGTCGTTCATGATGGTCACGTGGTCTGAGTCCCAGCGTACGGGACGGCTCACGTGGAGCATCAGCTCGGGCACGTACATCAGCAGCGTGCTTACAAAGTCGCTCACGTTCTCGGTCTGCTCGTAGTGACCGGTATCGAGTGTGTACATCTGTTTACGGGTGGCGCAGTAGGCTGTGTAGAAGTCGTGCGAGCCCACGGTATAGCTCTCCAAACCGATGCCAAACAGCTTAGCCTCGAAGCAGTTCTTCACGCCGTCCAGCTTCTCCTCCATAATCTCGTCGAGAGAGGCAGCCAGGATTTCGCGGTACTTCTGACGTTGTACGGGCATGTCTTTGCTACCGTCGTGCACCCAGATGTTCATGATACAAGGATCGTTCTGTGCCTTACCCATGGCGTCGGCAATACGACGGCAGCGCTTGGTGTACTCAATCCAGAAGTCGCGGATGGACTTGTCGGGGTTGCTCAAAGACAAATCGCCACTCTTGGGGTGTGAGAACGACGTAGAGTTGAAGTCCAACTTCATGTTGTTTTCCTTAGCCCAATCAATCCAGCTCTGGAAGTGCTTAACCTCTACTTGGTCACGATCTACGAACTTACCCTGGAAGTCGCCATAGATCTCGTGCAGGTTCAGACGGTGGTTGCCGGCAAGCAGGGTCTTGACGAACTCAATGTCCTGGCGTACCTCGTCAATATTACGCGCGCGTCCGGGGTAGTTACCAGTGGTCTGAATACCACCACTCAGTGCATCGTTACGCTCGAAACCAACTACATCGTCGGTCTGCCAGCAGTGCAGTGAGATCTGCTGCTTCTGCAGGAGGTCGAGCACAGCATCAGTGTCAACGCCAATGGCTGCGTAGCGATCTTTTGCTACGGCATAGGCTTTTTCAATTAGTTCAGTTTTCATTTTCTTTCAGTTGTTTTTAAAGTTATAATATCCTAGTCTCTCTTTTTGAAGTTCTTGCGGGGGCTATGCCCCGGTGCATCAGGTCATGCCTGCGCCGTGATGCTGAGGAACCGCTCGTAGGCCTCGTCCCAGACGTGCTTGTCTTGTGGTTCGTACTTCACCATAGCTGTAGAGTTGGCGATGATGCTGCGCATCTGCCAGATGTCCTCGACCAGAGCCGAAGCCTTGGCCTGCATCATGATGTTGCCAATGGCCGTACACTCTTGCGGACCCGCCAGCACGGTAGCACCGGTGGCATTGGCCGTGAACTGGTTGAGGTATTTGTTCAGACTGCCGCCGCCAATGATGTGCAGCGTGTTGAGCTTGATGTCTGTAAACTCCTGAAGCCATGTGAACACCTGACGGTAGCGCAGGGCTAGCGAGTCGAAGATGCAACGGCAAATCTCTGCAGGCGTCTCGGGAACTGGCTGACTCGTTTTCCGACAGTATTCCTGAATGGCCTGGATCATGCTGGATGGAGCCGCAAACACCGCATCGTCGGGGTTGATGATAGAGCGAAACGCCTCTACCTGCATGGCCGAGCCCTGCAGCTCGGGGTGGGAGAGACGGCGCACCTCCTCAGGCCACTCCAGGCGGCAGCGTTCGTAGAGCCACATGCCGCAGATGTTCTTCAGGAAACGAGTGGTTCCCTCGATGCCACCCTCGTTGGTGAAGTTACGCTCATAGCTCAAGTCGCTGATGATAGCCTCCTTGGTCTCGATGCCCATCAGGCTCCAAGTGCCACTTGAGAGGTAAGCAAACTGCTCGTTCTTGGCAGGCACGGCAGCCACTGCCGAACCCGTATCGTGACCAGCCACTGCAACGACAGGGATGGCACCCAGTCCGGTGAGGCGCTGCACCTCTTCGGTCAGTGTGCCAATCACGGTGCCTGGTTGCACCATACGTCCGAACTTAGAACGCTGCAGACCGATAGAGCCAAGCAACTTCTCGTCGAGCTCCTTAGTACGAGGGTCCAGCAACTGCGAGGTCGAGGCGATGGTATATTCGCACACCATTTCGCCCGTTAGCATCCACGACAGAGCGTCTGGCACGAACAATATCTTTGCAGCATGCTTCAGAGCCGAGTTGTTCTCGCGCTGCATGGCGTAGAGCTGGAAGATAGAGTTGAAGTTCATGAACTGGATGCCCGTCACGTCGTAAACCTCGCGATGTGGTAAGACATGCTCCAGGTAGTGGTCCATCGCCTCGAAGGTGATAGGATCTCGGTAGGCACGCGGGTTGCGCAGGATGGCACCATCCTCACCGATGCACACAAAATCCACACCCCAGGTGTCGATACCGATGGATGTGATGTTGATATGTCGGGTGGCCACCTCTTTCAGACCACGAATCATCTCGAAATACAGTGCATGGATGTCCCAGTAGTAGTGGCCTCCCTGCTCAATCAGGTTGTTGGGGAAGCGTGTCACCTCTTCCAGGTCAATCTTTCCATTGTCAATTTTGCCGATAATGGTACGACCACTGGTGGCCCCAAGGTCCACAGCAAAGAAATATTTCTCGTTTTCCATTGATTTGTTTTAGTTGTTCTTAGCGTTTGCATGCAAAGATACTAAGAATAACACTTTTGCTGGCCGCATTTTTTGATTTTCTCACTAAGAAAAATGATTTTCTCGAAATAAATGTTTAACTTTGCAAACTGAAAAGATAAAGGGTAAACAGACAACAACTAAATTCTGTATAAGTAACATTCAAAATCCAATGTCAACATTAACCGTTTTCATTGTTGCAGTCTTCTGTATAGGCTATCTCTGCATAGCGCTGGAGAGTGTGACAAAAGTCAACAAAGCAGCTATTGCGCTGCTGATGTGTGTATGCTGTTGGACACTTCTTATGGTGGCACCTGGTGCCTACTATCCCGAGGTGCCAACAGGAAGTGTAGTGCACCATATCAGTGAGGTCATTGAGCACCACTTGGGCGATGCCGCAGGTACGTTGTTCTTCCTCATGGGTGCCATGACCATTGTGGAAATTGTGGATTCCAATGGCGGTTTTAACTTTGTTCGCGACACGCTAAAGACCAGTTCCAAACGTAAGCTGTTGTGGCGTGTGGCCTTCATGACTTTCTTCCTGTCGGCCATTCTCGACAACCTGACCACCAGTATTGTGATGGTGATGGTGCTGCGCAAGCTGGTGCAGAATAGGGAAGAACGTCTGATTTATGCTGCACTGATCATCATCTCTGCCAATAGCGGTGGCGCTTTCTCGCCGATTGGCGATGTCACCACCATCATGTTGTGGATTAAGGGCGTGGTAACCACCCAGGGTGTGTTGACCGAGATTTTCGTGCCTTCGCTGGTATCAATGGTTATTCCTGCCGTCATCCTGTCGTTCTCGTTGAAAGGACGTTTCGATAAGAGTCAGAACCTGCCAAAGTCAGAGGTCAGCCAGTTCTCGAAGACCCAGCGCAACATCATCTTCTGGTTGGGTGTGGGCGGCTTGATGTTCGTGCCCGTGTTCAAGACACTGACCCATCTGCCACCGTTCATGGGTATTCTATTGGTGCTGGGTGTGCTGTGGACCGTGACCGAGGTGTTCCATTACAACACCGCTGAAGATGACACTATGGCCAAGCGTGTGAGCGACCTGTTGTCGCGTATTGACCTCTCGACGATTATGTTCTTCCTGGGCATCCTGATGGCTGTTGCCGTGCTGCAAGAGGTACAGGTGCTGGCTGCTATGGGTACCGGACTGACAGAAGCATTCTCTGGCAACTACTACCTTATTAATGGTATCATTGGTGTGCTGTCTTCTATTGTTGACAACGTACCCCTGGTGGCTGGTTGCATGCACATGTATCCCGTCAGTGAGGTGGCTGGCGATGCTATGGCCGTGGACGGCATCTTCTGGCAATTGTTGGCCTACTGTGCTGGCGTAGGTGGTTCGATGCTGATTATTGGTTCGGCTGCCGGTGTTGTGGTGATGGGTTTGGAGAAGATCACCTTCGGATGGTATCTGAAGCGCATCACGTGGATAGTGTTCGTAGGCTATCTGGCTGGTATCGGTTGCTACTGGCTGGAGAAGGCACTGCTCTTTTAAAGAAGTAAAAAAAGAACTGCCGGCATTGCTGGCAGTTCTTTTTTTTTTGCGGCCTGGCGGCTGGAGATTTTGTCGAGATATCGAGATATCGATATGACGATATCTCGACGCGGCCGCCATTCGATATGTCGATATTTCGATATATCGATATATCGACATTCTTTTTGCGGCTGGCGGCCGGCGGCCGGCTATTTATTTCTGAGTTCGCTGGGCTTGCGTCCGATTTTTGCCTTGAACTTGGCGGAGAAATAGTCGGGCGACTCGAAGTTGAGCCGGTAAGCAATCTCCTTGATGCTGAGGTCGGTGGAGCTGAGCAGTTCTTTAGCTCGCTGTAGTCGTAGGTCCTGCTGATAGATGGCGGGAGAAAGTCCTGTGTGCTCCTTGAACAGCTTACGGAAATTGCTGTAGCTGACCCCCATGTCCTCGGCAATCTGCTGGATGGTGAGCGGACTTTCCAGCGATTCGCGGATACGCATACGTGCTCTGCTAATCATGTCCACATGTGCCTCGTTGCGCGTCTTCAACTGAATATTGCGCTCCAGCGAGTACATCATGCCAATCAGGTGGTTCACGATGCCCGCCAAAAGTTGTTGGGAGTAGGCCGCCTCTTCCACGGCCGTCTCGTAGGCTTGCTTGTAGAGCGTTTCGATATCCGACGAGTAACCCACATGATAAATAGGTTTCGAAGGAGAGATAAAGCCAGCTCTCACACGCTCGTTCATGTTGTTGCCCTTGAATCCAATCCAATAGCACTTCCATCCCCTTTCGCGTGATGGACAGAAAGTGTGCCATTCGCCAGGAAACAAGATGAAGATGTCGCCCTCTTTAAGCACGGTCTCCCTTTGTGATTCGCTGCAGAACACCCCTTCACCTTCTATAACATATTGTAACTGATATTCCTGAAGTGTGCGTCCTTTATGACAGTCGAAATAGTATCCGTCGGCATGTCCGCGTGTAGGATATTCCTCGTTGGGAGCAATCTCCTCGTAACCCACCGTGGTGATGGTTAGTCCCCACAGCTTGTCTCGCTCGCTGGCGAGTAAGTATCTACTTCTTTGCATAGTTCGATAAATAACGCTTTCATTATTACTTTTGTCATCCTTTCAGTTGACAGGGTATCCATAACCAGAAGGTAGAGCCGTGACCCTCGCCCTCGCTGATGACGCCAATATCTCCGTTGCAGCGCTCGGCAATGCTCTTGCTGATGCTCAGGCCCAGTCCGGTGCCCTGCACAAAGTCGTTGAGTTTGACGAAGCGTTTGAATACATCTGCCTGTCTCTCCTTGGGAATACCTGCTCCGGTGTCTTCACAATAGATGTAAAGCCCCTTTTCGGTGTTGTCAGGCTTGTTGGGACAAGTGGTGTACTGATAGCCCACCTTGATGTGTCCCTGTTTGGTATATTTCATTGCGTTGGTCACGAAATTGGTGACCACCTGCTGGATGCGGCCTTTATCTATGCAGGTGTTGAACGACTGATAGGTGTTGTCGGCGATGAATGCCACGTTCGGGTCCTGCACGCGCTGTCGCAACGTCTCACAGATATCATTGAATGCCAAAGCGAAGTCCACATCCTCCGGATGGATAGACTGTGGTCCCTGGTTCATGTCGGACGCCTCGAGGATATCGTCGATGAGTCTCATCAGCATGTCGCAGTTGTTACGGATGATGCGAATGAACTCCTGACGGTCTTCCGGCACATCGACCATCTGCAGCAGGTCTGAGAAACCTACGATGGCATTCAGCGGTGTGCGTATCTCGTGGGTCATGTTGGCCAGGAATGCACTCTTCAGACGACCCGAATTTTCGGCGCGCAACGTCTCCTCCTTCAATTTCTCTTGAGCCTCCATCAGTTCACTGACATCCTTCACGATACCCATATAACCCGTCTTCTTTCCATCTTCATCGTGGAAGGGGACACCACTAATCAGGTACCAGCCAGACTTGTCGTCCAGGAAGGTATGGTTAAAGAAGTGCACCGTGTTGAGCGGTTTGTTGCTAGACAGCAGTTCGCCCAACGCCTGAGCAGCCTGTTGACGCTGTGAAATGTTGATGGAAGAGAGATACTCCTCGAAAGTCTCTGTATAGCCCTTGTCGCGCAGCGATTGTGAGAAGTGGATGATGCCTTCTTTGTCGAAGGTGTGCCATACAAACATACGACTGCTCTCCAGCAAGTAGCGCAGCTCACTCTCGTATTCCAGAATGGTGGTGTTGGCGGCTTGCAGTTCCTTGTCGCGATGCTGTTGTTC
This sequence comes from Prevotella sp., assembly GCA_024695815.1. Taxonomy (GTDB): domain Bacteria; phylum Bacteroidota; class Bacteroidia; order Bacteroidales; family Bacteroidaceae; genus Prevotella. The sequence goes on along the minus strand of JAILHK010000012.1, from coordinate 4,648 downwards.
CAGATACGTCTTGCGTTCGTCGGTGATGTCGCGTGCTGCAAACATATAGAAAGCCCTGTTGCCCTCGTTGTCGAAGACTGGTCGTATCTTTGCTTCGATATACTGGTCGATGCCAATCTCCGGCAGGTACATGTGTTGGCAGACATGGAATTCCTCTGTTCTGTCACGTTCAAAGTCCTTCTCCAGATCCGGCGTGTCGAACATATTGACATTCATGTAGTAAGTGTCGCCGTTGTCGTCGAAGTTACAAAGCTTGCGCATGGACTCGTTGGTATCTATCAGGGTGCCATCGGGCGTATAGAACGACATGGCCGAGAGCGTACTCTCGAATGCCCTTTTGTAGTTCTTTCCAAGTTCTGCCAGTTGGGTATCCGGTTGTTCCTCCTGATAGAAAGACTCGTGGTGCTCCACGTAGTGCGTGATGGCCTTGAGCAGTCGGTTCTTTGACGTAGTGATGGCCAACTGCCTGTTCACTATGAATAAGGGTATAGCCGCGAGAATCACCATCCCGAAGAGTATCAGGATGTTGATAGTGACGAATGATGTGTAAACCGAGCTCAGAACTATCATAGTGAAGCCTTTCTTTCAATTGTTATTGCACTACATGGCAAGGTGATAACCACCGATGTGCCCTTTCCTTCATCCGAGTAAACACTGATCACGCCACCCATCTGCTGGAGCAGTTCCTTGCAGATGGCCAGTTCCAGGCCAGTGCCCTTGTTCATACCAGAAACAAAGCGTTCGAAGATGTGTGGCAGGTTCTCCTTCTTGATGCCACATCCCGTATCTTCGATGGTGATAAACAGTTTTCCGTCGATATAGTCGTAACGAGCATTGATAGAGCCTTGGTCCGTATAGATGGCCGCATTCTCAATGATTTGACGAATGACATAGCCCACCTGCGTTTCGTCGATGTCAACGAAGAGTTGGTTGTAGGGCTGTTCGATATTCAGTTTCACCCCCTCTTTCTGGTGTTCTTCCCATCCTCTCTGACAGTTGTTTACAAACGACTTACAGAAGTCTGTTGTCTTCGGGTTTATCTCAATCATCTTTGCATCCAGTCGTGAGAGGAACAGGATATCGTTGATGAGTCGCAGCAAATGTGCCGAGTTGTCTTTGATTTCCTCGATGAACACCTGTTCGTCTTCGGGAGATGCCGCCTCGTTGAACAGTTCGGCAAAGCCAACGACCGTGTTCAACGGTGTACGTATCTCGTGGCTCATGTTGCGCAGGAACGCGTTTTTAATGCTCTCCACCTCCTGTGCACGTGCCGTCTCGATAGCCAGCAGATGCTCCGTCCATTTGGTCTGACTCACATCTCGGCAGATGCCAAAGTATGATTTCAAATTGCCAGACTCGTCGAAGACAGGTAGCAGGTCGAACTGCAGATACAATACCTCAGTACCCTTGTTGCGGATGGTCGTTTTGACGTTTGTGGTGATAGGATTTGGCGTTTTGTTGTCAAGCATCTTAAACGTGTGTGTGACCACCCGTTTAGACGCATCGTCAACAAACGTCATGCAGCGCACCTGAGTCAGTGTGTGGAGCTCTTTGTGTTTGCCATCAAAGATGGTCAGGTCGTGGGTGGTAGGTGAATACTTGATGATGCGCAGACCGCCCACCTGCAAGATATAATCAATATTGTTGATATAACTTGTAATCTCCTTGTTAACGATGTTCAGTTGGCGGGTGCCCTCTTTCAGTTTGTGAAACGCATTCACAAACTCGCCCATGTCTCTACCGGTGCTAAAGATATATTCCAACTGGCCGTTTTCATCGAATACCGGTTTTAGCTGCATCTCGAGGTAAACAGGCGGCTGGTCGGGTTGAAGTTTAGCAATGGTGCAGATATTCACTTCGTGTTTTGCCGCTTCTTCGATGATTGAATCGTCGAAGTTGCTTGAGAGTGAGTGGTTCTTGGAAATCAGCTCTTCGCGCGTCATGCGCAGAATTCTTGCAGACTCCTCGTTGACGTCGAGCATAGAGCCGTCGGGTGCAAAGATGGCCAGGCCTACAAAAGAAGAGTCGAAGATGTTTTGGTAGCGGAGCAGCACATCCTTCTCCTGATTGATGCGTTGATGCTCTTTCGTAATGTCGCGGCGCGCTCCAAAGATCAGATAAGGCTTGCCATTGGCATGCCGGTAGAGTGACAGTTCCAAGCTGAAGTAGCGCGTCTCGTATTTCTCGTCGGTCTCATCCTTGTCCTGGATGAGCAGCGTCACCACCTCTTCCTGATTGTTGATCAGACGGCCGAAGGCCTCGTTGACACGTGTGAAGTCACCGTGTAAGTAATTGCGTGCAAACTCCAGTGCTTTCATCGTCTTGCAAGGACGCCCATCCTTGTCAATCCACGAAAAAGTCTGTCTGTCCACGTGATACACCCAAATCTTCATATTTAGGGGTGCAATGCTTTTCGACAGTTTGCGAGACATTCTGGCGTTCTCCTGTCTTTTTCTCACTTCTTTCCGGTGTATATACAAGATATAGCCTCCTGTTGAAAAAAACAGTAGCAAACAGATAGTGTTGATGATGAATGGAGTTAGTAGCAAGGCGTTTTAGTTATTTAGCAGGGTCTTACTTGTTGAGTATCTTTTTAGCCTGGTTGCCGATCTTAACGATATAAACGCCTTTCTTCAGAGAACTGACACTGAGCGTAATCGACTCGTTGGCTTTGAAAATCTCCTCGCCCTTCAAATTGTACAACGTGCAATGTTCACCATTGGCAATCTCGACGCGCAGGATGCCATCGCGCAACTCGAATTTCGAAGCTATGTTCTGCGAGGCAATGCTTGCGAGGTTGCCGTCTGAAAAGAACATTTTTGATAGTCCCGAGAGCGGCAGACGCTGAGTGGTGCCATCGGTCATGGAGAGAATCATGTCGGTGGCATCGAACGTAATCTTGTTGATCTTGCTCACCTCAAAATTGCTGGCAGAACCATTCTGGCTAACGGTCAGATAGGCAAAATTATCGGCCATCATTTGGGTGCTGACTGTGAGCAGCAGCGCTGCGATTAAACTTCTTAAAACCTTCATAACTTTCGAATAATTTGTGGCAAAGATATAAATTATTTTGGAAAAAGTGTTCATTTCCTTTGTTTTTTTACAAAAAAAAATCCTTTTTGTTGCTCAATCAAAATAAAACCACTAAATTTGTCAACAGAAAATTAAATCACATTATTATGATTGACGTTAAAGAGACATTAAGTAAAAGTGAAGAGCGCATGGAAATGGCCGCTATGTTCCTCGAGGAGGAGTTGAGCCGTATACGTGCCGGACGTGCCAACGTGGCCATCCTCGATGGCGTGCGTGTGGAGTCATATGGAAGCAGAGTGCCCCTGAACCAGGTAGCCACGGTAAACTGTCCCGATGCGCGTACCATTGCTATTAAGCCATGGGATAAGAAGCAGATTCGCGACATTGAGAAAGCTATCATGGACAGCGATGTAGGCATCACGCCCGAGAACAATGGTGAGATGATTCGTTTGGCATTGCCTCAGCCCACCGAGGAGCGTCGTCGCGATCTGGTGAAGCAGTGTAATAAGATTGCTGAAAAGGCCAAGGTGGAGGTGCGCAACGTGCGTTCCGACGTTAAAGACAAATTGAAGAAAGCCATCAAGGATGGACTCTCTGAGGATTTGGAGAAGGATGCAGAGAACGACCTCCAGAAGTTGCACGACAAGTACATCAAGAAGCTCGACGAGCTGATAGAGGCCAAGAACAAGGAGATTATGACGGTTTAATGAAAGGACTGGTCATTAAGAATACAGGCAGCTGGTACACCGTCCGTATGGACGATGGTCAGCTGCTTGATTGTAAGATAAAGGGTAACTTTCGTTTGAAGGGCATCCGTACCACTAACCCCGTGGCCGTGGGCGACCGTGTGGAGGTGAGTGGCGAGGGATGGATTGTCGAGATAGAGGATCGTCGGAACTATATTATTCGTAAAAGTATTAATCTGTCGAAGCAGAGTCATATTCTGGCTGCTAATGTCGATCAGGCATTCTTGATTGTGACAATCAGCAAGCCAGAGACATCGACCACGTTTATAGATCGTTTTCTGGCATCGGCAGAGGCTTATCGTGTCCCTGTGGTACTGGTGTTTAACAAGACCGACCTGTTGGATGCCGACGAGCTACACTATCAGCAGATGATGGTGACGCTCTATGAGACCGTCGGGTATGAGTGTCGACAGATTTCTGCCAGCACGGGCGATGGCGTGGACGAACTGCACCAGATGTTGACTGGCAAGGTGACCTTGCTGAGCGGCAACAGTGGTGTGGGTAAGTCAACGCTGATAAACCGACTGGCGCCTCATGCCAATCTGCGTACTTCTGAGATTAGCGATGCCCACAACACGGGTATGCACACCACGACATTCAGTGAGATGATACCCATCGAGCCTTCTGGTTATCTTATCGATACCCCGGGTATTAAGGGATTTGGTACTTTCGACATGGAGCCCGAAGAGATAACGGGGTATTTCAAGGAGATCTTCCGTTTTTCGCAGGACTGCCGTTTCTCTAACTGTACGCATACGCACGAGCCTGGCTGTGCGGTCCTCAAGGCTGTAGAAGAGCATTATATTGCCGCCAGTCGTTATCAGTCGTACCTCTCTATGTTGAATGACAAGGAAGAGGGAAAGTACAGA
>JAILHK010000036.1 GCA_024695815.1 Prevotella sp. | reverse complement strand
TCTAGAAACCCCATTTCTAGAGTCTAGAATGGGTTGTTTTAAAGTCTAGAAGTGGCAGTTCTAGAGTCTAGAAATGGCACTTCTAAAGTCTAGAACCAAAGCAATAGTTTCAGTTCTAGCCCCTAGAAAGCCCGTTTCTAGCCGCTAGAACTGCCACTTTCAGGGGCTAAAACGACCACATCTAGCCGCTAGAATTGACCATTCTAGGGGCTAGACGCGGAGTAAAACCTTAACTATTGCAATGCCAAACCAAAAGTATTGCGTCGTCAAACCGCCACTTTTCATGCGTCAAACTGCCACTTTTTCTAAGGCTCTATGGCTTTTTAAAGAAGTCCTTGTTGGGAGAACAAAAACCGTGAAACCCCGCTGATATTGTTGTCGATGAGCTGCAAGCTCATCTGTTCGTTGTTTGTACTACGTCAAAGGCAAGCAAGCTTCCCTTTTTTGTAGCACAACCATCAAACAGCCTGTCGGCTACAACAACATCATCGAAAAACCAAGAAAACCGCCTACGGCCATGTAAATAAATATATACAGTGGAGTAAGGCTTCAGAAACCAAATACGAAAGAGCAGAATGTCTCCCTCCCTTGGGAGGGTCGGGGTGGGGTTTCCCTTTCGGAGGAGGGTCGGAGTGGGGCCTTCATGCACATTATGCCCCAAAATGATCCGATTTATCAGAATAAAATAGTACCTTTGCAGTAATAAACTATTTATTAATAAACCATAAAATGAACAATAGCGATGAACAAGAGGCATTTTGAAAGAACGCTACTATTGTTGTGGCTATGCTTTGCTTCCCTCAACCATGTAGATTCACAAAACTTATTAACAAAAGACCAAATTGGAATAAAAGAAGGTGAATATCCCAGAAAGGTCGTGGGATATTTTAATCCTGGTATAAGTGGTCCTAATTGCTTGTGGAATTTCTCTAATCTAGAGATTAGTAACATTTCTCATAATGTCATTCAGGAAATCGACAGCATTGGCAGAGTCGCAGTAATAGATAATAATAGAATCACATATTACATAACGCGAGGAGATAGCCTATTGGAAATAGGCAATGAGACCCCACTTAAGGAAATTGACTATTATAAGCCGCTTTGCAGTATGAAATATCCTTTGGCCGTTGGTGATTCTATAACGCAAGTATTTGGCGGTTATGGCATTTATTGTGGAGATCATTATTATAAAGAAACAGGAATTAGTAGTGTTATTGCAGACAGCTTTGGAGATATTATCCTCTCTGATAGAGACACCTTAAAGAATGTCGTCCGTGTCTATAAATTCAAATCATATTCCGTGGCAATGGATATGGAACCTTCCAAAATAGATTCTGCTCAGTTGAAGCAGGTCATAGAAGAAAAATACGAGTGGTATGCCCCAGGATATAATAAACCTGTATTTGAATCTATTACGAGTACTAGTTATATGAATCTTTTTCCTTTGGGAACAACCCAATATGCCTATTGCTATCTGCCTGATTATCTGATTAGTAATTCTGATAATCAACAAATTGAAGAAGTCCGGCAACAAGATGAAAGAGATACGCAAGAATCTTTGCAAGAAATTATTCACTACCAAGTAGGTATAGACGGTTATCATGTAAATGTTAACTATAGTCTTGATGCGCATGCTAATGTCACGATGCTGATAGCAAGTCAGATGGGTATGACTTATTTCTGTGAAAGATACACGCAAGATGCAGGAACGGGATATCATACCGATTTTAATATAGGAGGTCTGCCTTCTGGCGTGTATATATTGTACATCAATGTAAACGGAAAAGTTTATTTCGAGAAAATAAAAAAGTAAGGATATGAAAAAAGAGAATACCATCCTAAAAATGGACTACACAAAATATTTAAAAATAGTAATTTTAATAATCTGCTTTTTGGCAATGACGCCAATCAAGGGACAAATTAGAGCGATTTATAATGTTCCTTCACCTGAGGTCGCAAATCTAGGAACGTTCGGTGGTATCCCTGTAGGTCATTATACCGGAACGGCTGATATCTCAGTACCATTGTATTCAATAAAAGTTGGGAAACTATCCATCCCTCTTCAAGCTTTGTATCATACATCAAATGTGAAGCCTCATACCCCACCCACTTGTCTGGGGATAGGATGGGCGCTTTCGGCAGGCGGGTATATTGCAAGAAAGGTAAATTGCTGCCAAGATGAAAAAGAATGTGTGTCACGTGCAGGTTATTATTTTAATCACACCAAGATTAACCAGATCGAGAGTAGCTCAAATAAGTCAAAGAAGCTTAAAGAGTTAACCCACTTGGAAGGGAATGATAGGTATGAATTATCTGCCGATGAATTCTTTTTCAGCTTTAATGGTTACAGTGGAACTTTCTTTCTGGATAAGGATGGGCAATGGAGAGTCAACTCTGATGATAATATCAAAGTAGAGTTTAATGAAAAGGGCGGATTTAAGACTATTGATGATTTACAGAAGAGATTTCACCTTCAGCTCTATGCCGTAGGCGACAATAGAAGGTTCTTTGACAAATTTACATTAATAACTTCTGATGGTACGCGATATGAATTTGGCGGTGATAATGCTACGGAATATTGCGTTCCGTATTATAATCAGGTGAATGGAGATATTATAGCCACATGTTGGCGATTGTCAAGAATAATAACGCCAGAAGGAAGGGCTTTAAATTTTGAATATGCAGCTGATTCATATATGTGTGATATTCATTTTGCCCCACAAACAGTATATATGTATGTTGAAAACCAATGTCTGGGTTCTCAGTTGAATTGGGGTCGTAGTGGATATTCTGGATTTTTAATGATGCCAGTACGCTTGATGAAAATATCCAGTGAAAATGAAACCGTATGTTTTAACTATTATAGGGACACCAACTATGGTAGTTTCTTTCTTAAGAATACACAGTGCTTATATTGGGAAGAAAAGCAGAACCAATATTACTCAGATAATTATCGTTATTCGTATGGAAGCATATTCCAAACGTTTAAAAAAGCAAGATTTTATCTCTTCTTGAATATAAATCCGGAATATCGTGCGTCGGAGAACCAAATAAGAAAAGAAATTGCAGAGAAAATAACACAGGACTATTTAACGAGTATATCAATTAAAAGAAATAACAAAGATTTTCAACAAATAAAATTTAATTTTCACACGGTAAATAACAGATACTTGCTCTCTAATGTGAAATTCATTTCAAGAGAATCGCTTTCACTCAATGATGAGGTGGATATGATCGATTCTCCCAGTGATGATACAATTGTTCATAAAAGAAAAGAAAACTTAAGATTGGTTCTTCCTCCTTATGAGGATCATAAATCAACCTTTAAAGATCTGATGCGGTATGAGTATAAATTTGAGTATTATTTAGATGATAATTTGAGTAATCAATGGCCAGAAAGGAATCCTTTGACATATACGGATTCTTGGGGGTTCTATTCTAGATTTGGTTATAATCCTGATATTAGAGGTGAATGGAAATTATCGGGTAGCTATGGATCGGAGTTGTACGGAGTAAGATATCCTTCGTTGGTAGATACAAGAGAATATGTCCTTAAAAGTATTGTGTACCCGACAGGAGGTAAAACATTGTTTGATTATGAACTTCATGATTATTCACAAGAATTTGATTTGAAAAATGGTATTCTTAAAGAAGTCTCAGGTAACGTAGGAGGGCTTAGGCTAAAGAAAATGGAGAACTATGACATATCGGGTGTTCTTCTCTATTCTAAAAAATATATATATAAGAAATCTCTTAATGGCAAAAGCAGTGGAATCTCTAAAGGAACTCCCCAGTTTTATAATTGTATATATACAGAGCCAACAAATGGAAAAGATCGCATTGATTTCTTTTCTTTCGACGATATCAATCCATATCCTCTAAATTTTAATACACCAAATGTTGGCTATTCGACGGTGTTTGAAGAGTTAAGAGACAGCCATAATCAACTCATCTCGCGAAAAAAGTTTCAATATACGAATTATGATAAGGATGTCAATGGTGTCTCTCACCAAGATCAGTGTGTTGATTATACCGCAAACGTGTATAATGTAAATACATGTTCTCCGTTTACAAGTCTAGCCTTTGAAAGGGGAAAATTGATATTGGAAGAAGTAATGGATGCAAGTAACAAAGTATTGGAAAGAAACACGTATGAATATATTCGCTCAAAGGGAGAGCCATATTCAACCATTTCTCAAGAATGTCATTTAGATTTTTTTCTAAATAGGTTTTCCTATTCTTTTCTGTATAAAACATATGCTAATAGATACCTGGTATCAATAAACAAGAAACAGGAATTTTTGGATAATGGTACTTTTATCACAGAAAACCGATTTAAATATACAGATGATGGACTGCTTCAGAACAAGACAGAAATTTCAACTACAGGAGAGAAACGCCAAACATCCTATGTCTATAATATAGATGCGAAAAATGTTAGTTATTATTCGTGGATGCGGGATAAGAATATTATCGTTCCTGTTGCAATAGAATATAAGAAAGGAAATAGCAATCATTCGATTTTGTATACTTATTCCTCAACAGATACAGGAGCCCCGTATATATCTTTACAACAGTCACGTTGGTATACTTCTGATCAACTTACGGCGAGACTTTATAGGGACTACTCTGTCGAGAAAGCAGATCGATATGGTAACCCGATTGTGTTGGAAGAGCAGGGAATAAGGACTGTTATGATATGGTCGCATAAAGGCCAAAGGTTGGTTGCATCCATTGAAAACGCCACGTATGATGAAGTGACAGAAGCTTTAGGGGAAAAACCAGAAAATTTTTCAGAATTGAGTTCACCTTCTGTCTCAATGGACATCCTGCGTAGCAAATTGGACAAGGCGCTTGTTTATACCTACCAGTATGACAGCGATCTTAATCTCATACAAAAAACAGATCCCCAAGGTATGTCATACAAATATACTTATGATGCATTAAGAAGGCTTACTGCTGAATACCGAGTTGTAGGTCGGCGTAATGAATTACTTAAAAAGTACGATTATAACTATAATGTGAAGTAATTGCGATGAATAATAATTATACAAGAATGTTTCTTTCTTTTATGTTGGCTATGTCTTTGTTGGCAAAGCCAGTAATGGCTCAAAAGACAAACTATATTCATACAGAAACTATAATATCAAATAAACTTTCAGGGATTAATAGCTATCAATTCTTTGATGGACTCGGGCGAGAAAATCTCAACGCAACAAATGGCATAAGTAACAACGGGGAATACTCCTATTTTCTAAAGGAACATCAAGGAGAAACGTTCATAACCAAAAGCTGGTTGCCTGTTGTTGATAACTCAGCGATTACCAATTTAGGAACGAACGATGTTATGTCATTGTGTTCTGTTCAATATTCCGATGATGGCGCCTTTGAGAATTATGAGTATGATGCTTTGGGACGACTTAGGAAGCAAAACAAAGCAGGCAGCGCATGGAAGGCAACTCCTTCGATGGTATCTTATGTAACAAATACTGTTAATGATGGAATTAAAAGATATACAATAACATCTTCAGCGCCAATGGCGCTTTCAGAAAATGCCTATTATGATATTGGAGCATTATATGGCAAACGCTATACTGATGAAGATGGCTTGATTGAGACAACTTATACTGATGTTTTTGGGAAAAAGAATCTTGAACGGCGCGGATTAAATAATGATACATATTATGTATATGATGATTTTGACAGACTGAGATTTGTCCTTATGCCGGAATATCAGCATAATAAAGATTTGGATAAGAACGCATATCAATATAGTTATGATCCGGCAGGTAATGTTATCATGAAGAAGTTGCCAGGCTGTAATCCCGTTGAATATATCTATGATTGTAACGACCGATGTATATCTATACAGGATGGTGAACTTCGAGAAAAAGGGCTATATAGATTCAAGCTCTATGATTGTTTAGGCCGATTGGTTATACAGGGCCTGTCCCGAAAGAAGCCGCAGTATATAGATAGGAGTATGGTAGTATATTCCTGCGGCTCCAAAGGATTTGAAGGGTCTGATTATAGGACACAAGATGGCTCAAGTTTGGGCTTGTCAATTGCAGAAATAGAGCTCATTAACTATTATGATGATTATGGTTTTCTTAGTGGAACTGGCAAGGTTGTTTTTCCGAATATCAGCCATTCTGATTTATTCCGTGCGAAAGGACTCCTTACAGGGTCAGTTGTTTTAGCTTCCAATGGTGAAAAGATAGCTCGTGTGAATCATTATGACAATCAGGGAAATCTTAAAAAGAGCCAAAGGAAAACTCTTGACGGAAATATCGAACAGACGGATAATACCTATACATATACAAACAAGCTTGCATACACAAAAGTTACGATATATGATCTAGATGGGGATACTATAGTATGTAACACGGTAAAACACTATAATCCCCAAAATGACTATCTTACCGATGTTACTTATCAGGCGAGAGTGGGGTCGCTGTCAACAAATGAATGCAAGATATCATATACATATGACCAGCTCGGTAGAACAAAAACAGTCAATCGACCCTTAAAAAATGGAACGGGAGGGCTTCTATACGAATATGATATCCACGGTTGGTTGACTCATATTACAAGCAACTCATTTTGTGAGCAACTTCATTACAATGATGGAATAGGAACATCGCTTTTTAATGGAAATATCAGTAGCTTGACATGGAAGAATAACAATTCTTTAAATAACAAAGGATATCGATTCACGTATGATCATCTGAAACGCCTTTCATCTTCTGAATATGGAGAGAATGATTTTACGGGTTCTGTCGGGAATTATAATGAGAGAGTTGGCTATGACGACAATGGCAACATTACGACCCTTTTACGTGGTGGTGTGATGCAAGATGGCGGATATGGAGTCGTAGATAATCTGACGATGACATATAATGGCAATCAATTGTTTTCTGTTGAAGAACGAGCTTTGCCTGTCTTCTTTGCCAATTCTTTAGACGTGAAGCGTAGTTCAAAGGATATTCATTATAACAGCAATGGTTCTATAATAGCTGATGGCACTCGTGGTATCACTAACATTATCTATGATAATAATAACAATCCTGTTAGGATCCAGTTTGAGAACGGCAATGTAACGAAATACATCTATTCTGCTGTGGGTGAGAAACTTCGAACGATACATTATACGGCAACGGAGAATATTCATATAGAAAGCGGTTGTGATTATGAAGATATAGAGAAGAATTATCTGTCCGTGGATTCCATGGATTATTTCATGGGAGGAAATGTTATTTTTACGAATGCAAAATTGTCTAAGATACTCTTTGATGGGGGATATATTGATGCTAGCTATGTGAGAGGAAGGCACACCGAACGCCCGCGACGTCCTCGTGGTATGTCGGATGCTGATTATCAGGCAAAACTGGAGCAATGGCTTAAGTTACAGCAAACCAAGAAACTGGTTCTGAGCTATAGGTTTTATAATAAAGACCATTTGGGAAATATCCGCGAGGTGATTGATGAAGATGGAAAAGTCTGTCAGACAAATGACTATTATCCTTTTGGCACACCATTTTCGGAACTTTCTTCTACAATAAATACCGCTTATCAGCCGTTTAAATATAATGGCAAGGAGTTTGATATGATGCACGGGCTGAACTGGTATGACTATGGTGCCAGGATGTACGACCCTCTTCTCGGCCGCTTCACAACGATGGACCCGTTGGCGGAGAATTACTATCATGTTAGTCCGTATGTTTACTGCCTGAATAGTCCCATTAAGAATATTGACCCGGATGGTAGGGCTGTAGAAACGATATGGGATGCTGCAAATGTTGTAATGGATGCAACAAGTTTAGTAGAAAATGCAGCAGGTGGGAATTATCTTTCTGCAGCAGTAGATGCTGGAGCACTCTTGATAGACGCAGCTGCAACGGCTGTACCATTTGTCCCAGGAGGTGCAGGTGCAGCAGTAAAGGCATATCGTGCAGGTAAGGCAGCTCAAGCAACAGGCATAGCCTATAAAGCGACCAAGAATAACTATCGAAAGGTTTTGCAGAAAGTAACTGGAAAGACCGGAAAGGGTTATGAGGCACATCATACTCTTCCTCAGAAATTTAGAAAGCAATTTGAGGAATTAGGTATAAATATTGATGATCCAGGAAATGTTGTATGGCGGGAGACAAAGGAACATAGAAAAAATAGTTATTCTTTATCAAAAGATTGGCAAAATTTTATGGAAACAAAACGCACACGCAAACAGGTAATGAAGAAAAGAGATGAACTTGAAAAAAAGTATTTTGGAAATAAAGAATATAAACCAAATAAATAAAAATGAAAACAGTTTTTAATTTACACAATGCGTTAAAAAGAAGTCAGATAGAGTTAACATCTGATATTCCCTATAGTTTGTTATGTGAATATCTTTTGCCTTATCAGAAGGGAAGGTTTTTAGAAAACACAACATTTCGGATAGCAACAGGAAAAAAGAATTATGATATCATTCGGCTTTTTGAATGTGGCCAATATTTTTTTTCTCAGAAGTTTATTGATGTTGTTTCGCAATATATGGATATGTCAGATAAATGCTATCCAATTAAGGTGGAAGGTGCGGAGGTACAATATTATGCTATATACAATTTGGATGTTTACCCTTATTTGAACGAAAAGAAGGCGTCATTTGATGAAGAACCATCCTTTTATTGTGGAAAAGAAATTAAGACTTCACTTTTTTCTATTAAAAAGTCACTATATCGTTTTGTTGTTACAGAAAAACTAATGAATGCTTTAATAAAAAACAAGATATCAAATATCGAGTTTGAGGAATGCTTCCTCTGTACTAAAGAAGAATACAAGGAATGGCGGAAGAATCACTAAATTGCTTACTCTTGCGGCCCGAAGGACTATCAAGGTAATGTCCGCATGGCGATGAGGTAGTGCAGTTCCTTACCATTCATGACAGATTACTATCTAAAACAGGAATTAGTGGTGGACAGATAAAAAATGGGAAGTCAGTTCGAGCTGAAACACAAGTTAAGAAATGGAATAAGGAATCAGGTGATGGCACTTATAAATCAGAAATAACCCATCATGAGCCTGCTGGTGAAGGGTCACGAACCCGTATTCTAGATTACGAAAAAGAACGTGCTAATAAGTATAGGGATCAATTAGATCCAGAGAAACATAAAAGACCATAGCAATAATGAATTACAGATATATAATATTATGGGCGGGAAATTCTGGATTTGGTTCAGGATTTGGTGATGAATTTGATAATAAATTCAACTATAACGCGTGGTTTGTTTCGAATTATCTTTCTTTACGTATTAGAAAGTTGCATCTTCCAACAGATGGCCCATATAATATGCTTTTTTGTAATATTACAAAAGATGAGAGTCTTGTGAAGGAGAAGTCCGTTTCATCGTTATCAGTAAATATTCATGTCAGTAATGAGGAAATCGAAAAGTATTTAAATATGTCAACAGAAGTGGAACGTTTTGAATATTATCTTTCATTGTTAGAAAGAGGTTACAAACTAGCCTCTATTAGCCATGATATACCTATTGAATCCTTCCTTAATCTTCATCAAGAATTAAGAAATAATAATTATAAAAATGAGCGGTTATTCAAAAAAAAGACGTTGAAAGAATATGGCGTAAAAGTCGTATTAGAACATGTACTCACGTCGTACGACTATAGGTTAAGGATGTCTTTGTTTGATGGAAAGAATCATTTTATTAACGAAGGCTATATTTATCAAACCTATCCTGATGATGTCTTCTTTAATAAGAACGTCCGGCATTTGGTCATTGAAGACGGAAAACTGATTATTACCGACTTTCTTGATCATCCTCAGTTTGTCTGTGAGTTGAGTGATTTAAGTAAGGGAATAATTAATTCTGTCTGCGTTGATGCTAATACTCGGAAATATATGCCCAATGATGAAAATAGAGAAAAGTTTGAAAGACTTAAATGGTAAAGGTAAATCACAGTTACTATGTTTTCTTGTGATTTCCGACAAAAAAATGGGAGAATGGTATAAAAAAGGTAGTAGTGTTACAACCATTTAAAAATAAGTTGTAACTTTGCAGCTCCAAACAATAATTAAAAACCATAAAACATTTAACCGCATGAGATTATATCTGTTTTTGCTGTCTTTTATTTCTATCAATGTCTTTGCAGACAGTATAGAACCTAACCTGAAATGGGGAAATCCTACCAAAGAAGAGCTGACGATGACAGAATATGCGCCCGACAAGGATGCAGATGCTGTGGTGTTGTGTCAACAGGTTAAGGTGTACTATCAATTTCTGAATAACGATTTCCGTGTTTTCAGAGTTGTGAAAGGCCGCTTGAAGGTGTTGAAGCCTGAGGGAAAGCGTGTTGCAGATTTGAATGTGCAGATCTGGACCGATGAGAGCAATTCTCAGAACAACGAACTGGTTACTGGTTTGAAAGCCACAGCCTACAACCTGAAAGACGGCAAGGTGATAAAGACCAAGATGGACCATTCGATGGTGTTTAGAGAGCAGGTCAGTAGCACGGAAACACGTATTAAGTTCTCTGTCCCACAGGTGCAGGTGGGTACTGTCTTCGAATATGAATACACACTGGAGAGCGGGTTCTTTTTTGAACTGCGTGACTGGTATGCACAGAGCGATATACCGGTTCTCTATACTCAATATTCGTTGTCTGTTCCAGAATGGTTTAGTTTCCATATAGAAGAGACAGGAATAAACCGCCTGGAGAGAAAAACAGGTGCGGGCTCATTGCTTGTTGGTACGAGGGTGTTAACGACCAACGAGAATACTTTTGTTGGTAGGGAATTGCCAGCTCTGAAGAATGATGACTATATATGGCATGCGGAAGACTATGGCAACAAAGTGACCCACGAACTGCAGGGCATCTATATTCCTGGTGCTCTCCATAAGAACTTCACTTCAACATGGAACGACGTTGACAGACTGCTTCTCAACAACGAAGACTTTGGTGGCCGCATGAAAAGAAGCAGTCCTCTGAAAAACGAAATCATTGCTGCGGGAATACCGCAGATAGACAATGTGCAGCAACGTGTGGAAGCCACGTGGAAAATGCTGTGGAAGCATGTGAAATGGAATGGCCAATATGCTTTCTGGGCAAAGTCGGGAGCAAGCATATTAAAGGAAGGCACGGGAAGCAATGCCGATATCAACTTCTTGTTTATCAACATGCTACGCGATGCCAATGTTGAGGCATCACCTGTTGTGCTGCGTCTGCGCAATCGTGGACTATTGCCAAGGACTCATGCCAGTTTGAAATACCTCTCGACCTTTATCGTGGGTGTTCAGATGAACGATTCCACCATGTGTTTCTTTGACAGTTCTGCACACGATGGCTACTTGAATGTGTTGCCAGCATGCTTATATGTTAAACAGGCGCGAGTCATCCGAAAAGATCGTCCAGGACAATGGGTAAACTTGCAGCCTCTTGCACAGTCAACAGAGAATACCTTGATACAAGCCAGCCTTCGTGCAAATGGGGAGCTGACTGGCGACATCACCAATTCGTGGAATGGCGAGGCCGCTGCCAATCTGCGCAGGCAATGGCATACGGGCAAGGACAGTGCTGACGTGATTTACCGGATGCAGGAGCGTATGCACAGCAACATCACCCATTACGAGTCGCAGGGCCTTCATGATTTCTCGCCGATTGTCCGTGAGAAAATCAATTTTGAAAAGCGATATCCATTGGCCGATAATAGGATATATCTTGATCTCTTGCCAATATATCCTTTTGGCGAGAATCCTTTTATTGCCGAGACGCGAATCCTGCCCGTGGAATTGCCTTACAAGCATCGTAAGACAATCAATATGAAGTTGAACCTGGCCGATGGTTGGCAAATAGAAGAGATACCAGATCCTGTTGTTGTGAGATATGATGGTATCACGGCTCGTATGATGGCTGCTCAGGAAGAAAATCAGTTGACTGTGGCTTTCAAACTGGACATACAGCGCACATTCTTCTCTCAGCAGGAATACCCAGCCTTGAGACTCTTCTTCGAGAAACTGGTGGAAAGCTGCAAAAATGTGATTGTGCTTAAGAAGGTGGAGAAATAAATCAAAGGATGGTATGAGAAAATGGCTGTTTCTGCTTTTCATGATTTGTATTTCTGCTTCTGCTGTATATGCACAAAAGGCAGTTGTGGAAGAAACTGCTGTTGACGTGGAATGCAAGAGTGCAACGTATGCTGTCACACGATTTCGTGATGTGGTCACCATTCTCAATGCGCAAGGAGCTTCCCTCGCATCGTTTGCATGCTCTTGTGGTGGTGGGGATAAGCTGACCCACTTCAAGGGTGTGGTTGCAGATGGCTCAGGACGCATCATCAAGAAAATAAAGGAAGGTGAGTTGCAAAAGACCGAGTATTCTCAATATCTCGCGATTGATGAGTATAAGGTGTTTTTTGACTATATGCCTCCTGTCTATCCTGTTACGGTGACTTATGAATGGACGATAGAAAGTCGAGATAATTTAATTGGATTTCCACGTTTTATGCCGCAGACAAGTTACGACATAAGCGTAAAGAAGGCTTCTTACAGACTAAAGTCCCCTAAAAGCATGAATGTGCGCTATGCCTTACAGAATATCGAGGATAAGGTGAACGTGGAAAATGCATCCGATGGAAGTCAGCTGTTTTCTCTTGACGTCTGCGATTTGCCTGTTCTAAGACAGGAACCCTATGCCCGCCCCTTTCACGAAAGGATGCCTATGGCATGGTTTGCACCAACGGATTTCGTCTATTATGGGACTAAAGGGAGTCTTTACGACTGGGACAACTATGGAAAATGGGTGTACGGTCTTATGAAAGACCTTGACGTGTTGCCAGACGAGGTCCGGACAAAGCTTCATCAGCTGACGGATACATTGGGAAGCGATAGGGATAAGGTGGAAGCCATATACCATTTGTTGGGCACGACAACCCGTTATGTGGCGGTGTTGTTGGGTATCGGAGGCTTGAAGCCTGCTGCAGCCTCCAGCGTGAGCAAGAGTGGGTATGGCGACTGTAAGGGGTTGTCGAACTATATGCGAGCCATGTTGAAAGAAGTGGGAATCCCTTCTTGTTATACAACGATCAGTACCGTCAATCGTCATCTCAGAAAGGATTTTGCCAGTATCGGACAGATGAATCATGTCATTCTGCAGGTTCCCCTTCGTAATGATACGCTATGGCTTGAATGCACCAATCCACAATTGCCAATGGGATACCTTCATCGAGACATCGCAGGACACGATGCCATAGAAATCAGTGAGCATGGGGGACGTGTCTTGCAATTGCCTACTTATCCAGATAGTGCCAACTTAATGCGGAGCACGATTAATGTCAGTCTCTCGGCAGAAGGTGCTGCAAATATGACTATCACACAACAAAACTGTTGCGGACGGTACGAGAACTATATGTTCATGCAGGGAATGAATAAGGAAGAACGCCAAAAGGTGGTACAGCAGATGGTCTATATGCCTCAAGCAGAGATTGACAAGATTGATATACAAGAGGTGGGGACGGAAATGACGCTTAGCGTTGAGGCTAAAAGTAGAAAGTATGCAACCCAGACGGGGCGTCGCCTCTTTGTGCCTATATGTCCTATTCATCGCGGGTATGGCATTCCTAATGGCGCAGAGGAACGTCATGAGGATATTCTGCTTAGGAATGGCTATTGCGACATTGATGAGATTACGCTCTCTATACCAGAAGGCTATACCATTGAATCACGCCCAGAAGATGTCAGGATTGAGTTGCCTTTTGCATCTTTCACTTCTTCATTATGTAGTGACGGAAAAACCATTCAAGTGAAGAATCGTCTGCTGATGAAGTCAGGGACTTACGACAAGTCGCTCTATCCCCAATTTGTGGAATTCTTGCGCACCATCAACAATGCCTATGGTAAAGCAGTTGTATTAAAGCAAATAAACTAAGATGTGTCAGGCACTTGTTCCTTGGCACAGCATCTACTCTTTTTTGATGCGTGGAGTCTGAATGGCGAACATTCACTTCTCAACCACGAGGATGCTGTCGGCAATGATGCGGGCTTGCAGCCAGTCGTGCAGCATCTGGCGCTCGCTGCCAGACAAACGATGATTGGCGGGCGTGGTGACCAGTGCCATGACGAAGTGCGCCTGACGGGTGCTGTCGGCTACCGACTCGGTCATGGGCGCCAAGCCGATGGCGGTGACCTGCGGAAACAGCACTTTCAGTTCGGGACGCAGTGCCGCCGACATGCTCTCATAGCGTGTGTAACCCTCTAACCGGTTGGTCAGCGTGGTGTTCTTGGCCGATAGCTCCAGCAGTTGCTGACGGTCGGCCTCACGCGTGGTATTGATGCTCGACAGACGGCTGTTCAGCGTCAGGATGCTGTCGGTCTGTACGCCCTGAATGATGCGCAGCTGATAGCCCTTCATGCCGTAGAGCTCCATGTGGCGCTCAGCACTGGCCTGCATGACATCGGTAATCTCGCGACCCACCGCCACGATGCGCAGTTGCATGCTGTCTTTCTCAACATCAGACGAGATGATCTGTGTGCCCGGCTGCGTCAGCTCGGTCTTGACAAACTTACGCACGTTGTTCTCGAAGATGCTGCGACGCACGATGAACACGGTGACCACCGTGGCAGGCAACATCGTCAGCACGATGATGCCCATGATGAGGCGCCGCGCCTTGATGGCCAGGTCGGCAGAGGCAAACTCATGGCGCTGGAAATGCATCAGGCGCACACCGCAGTAGGTGGCCAGCGCGATGAACACGGTGTTGATGAAAAACAGGTAGAAGGCTCCCAGGAAGTAAAGGATGTGGCCCGTGGCCAGTCCGTAGCCCGCCGTGCAGAGTGGGGGCATCAGGGCGGTGGCGATGGCCACGCCGGGGATGACGTTGCCCTTGCCGCGCGTGCAGAGCGCGATGATGCCTGCGGCACCGCCACAGAAGGCGATGAGCACATCGTAGAGCGTAGGCGAGGTGCGTGCCAACAGCTCTGACTGGGCGTCGCCCAGTGGTGTGATGATGAAATAGACGGTGGCTGTGAGCACACTGATGCCTGTGGCCACGCTGAAGTTCTTGGCAGCTCGCTTGAGCAGTTCCACATCGTTGATGCCCACGGCCAGTCCCATGCCGATGATGGGTCCCATGAGTGGCGAGATGAGCATGGCGCCGATGATGACAGCCGTAGAGTTGACGTTGAGTCCTAGTGAGGCGATGAAGATGGCAAAGATGAGCACCCACAGGTTGGCGCCGCGAAACGACACGCCGCTGCTGATTTGATCGATGATACCTTGTTCGTCGTCCTTGTCGGGCATCAGGTTGAAATAAACCTTGGCCTTACTAATCATGTCATTGATATCCATGTCGATAGAAGTTTTAAGTTTGGTTGCAAAGATACAACTTTTTCTTATATATATACTTTTTATTCAGAAAATATTCGTAATTTTGCGCTCGAAAAAGAGGTGAGGCACAGGTTGTGTAGCATTTCTTTGTAACCCATAAACAAAAACAATCAAGGGATAACAATGGCTTATATAGGCGAATTGATTTCTATCGGTGTAGCATTCTCATGGACGGCTACAGCACTACTGAGTGAGTTTGGTTCTAAACGATTGGGCAACCTGACGCTGAACGTGATGCGCATGGCTATGGCGCTGCTGTTCTCGTTGGTGCTGTTCTATGTCAGCACGGGCAGTGTGACACCTTCTGGTGCCAGTGCTGAGGCTGCCGGCTGGATGCTGTTGTCTGGCCTAGTGGGCTATGTGATAGGCGACTTCTGTCTGTTTCAGTGCTACATCATCATCGGTTCGCGCTTTGGTCAGCTGTTCATGACGCTGGCGCCGGTGTCGGCAGCCCTGATGGCGTGGGTCACGCTGGGTCAGAAGATGACGCTGATGAGCATCGTTGCCATGCTGGTCACGCTGGTAGGTATAGGCACCTCGGTGCTGGGTCGCGGCGAGCATCACCGCTTTTCGCTGAAGCTGCCCCTGAACGGTGTGCTCTTTGCCGTTGGCGCCGCCATGTGTCAGGGCATCGGACTGGTGCTGAGCAAAATAGGTATGGATCATTATCAGATGGATCCCAGCATGCCCGAGTGGTTGGTGCCTTTTAGTGCCAACTTCTATCGTTGCATAGCGGGCATCATAGGTTTCAGCGTGCTGCTGTACTTGCGCGGTGAAACCAAGCATTTCCGTGAGTCGGTGCGCGACCGCAAGGGCATTGCCATTGCGATGGCCACCACGCTCTTTGGTCCCTTCATCGGTGTAGGCTTCTCACTGATGGCAGTGCAGTACACCGCTGCCGGCATTGCCTCTACGCTGATGGCCACCACCCCCATCATCATTCTGTTGCCCTCGCGCTGGTTGTTCCACGAGCGTATCACGTGGCGTGCCGTGCTGGGTGCCTTCATTTCGGTAGTAGGCGTCAGCCTGTTCTTCCTGGGCTAGGCTAAAGCATGATGGCCGTGAAGATGCGGCCAGAATGGATGCCCAGTCGGCGAGCAGAGAAGTAGGTATCGCTCTGCTCGAACGTACAGATGGGCGATACGGCTATCTGTTGTGGCAGTACGCCGGCAGCTACGAGTTGCAGGCGGTTGCACTGCGGCAGGTCGATGTGCCACTTATGAAATGAAGAATGAGGAATGAAGAATGAAGAATCTTTTTTAAATGAAGAATCTTTTACTGGATATTTTCTGCTGATGGCGGGCATGTTGAATCCCTCTTGAGCAAAGGCATCATAAACTTCGTCGCCCACCTCAAAGTTGTCTATGTGAATGCCCGGACCTATCTGTGCCACGATATCCTCGGGACGTGTGCCATAGACGGCCGTCATGCGTGCCACAGCCTTCTCGGTGATTCGCTTCACCGTGCCGCGCCATCCCGCATGAATGGCGCAGACAGCCCGCTGACGAGGGTCGTAGAGCAGCACGGGAATACAGTCGGCCGTGCTCACACCGATGCACACCCCCGCCACGTTGGTCATCAAAGCATCGTAGCCCTCTAAATCAATACTTAGATCATCGCCCACCACGGCAATCTCTGTGAGGTGCACCTGATGAGGCATCAGCAGGTGGGCATCGTTGATGTCCAGCAGTTGGCACAGTGCCTCGCGGTTCTGCCTGATGGCTTCCTCGCTGTCGCCGCAGTAGCGGTTGATGTTGAATGCGCTATAGTTGTCTGTGCTATAGCCCCCTTGACGTGTGGTACTGAAGGCTGTGACCCCTTCGCCCATCTGGTAGTGATTCAGTATTGGCTTTTTCATTTGCTTGCGGTAATTGAGTTGCAAAGATAACTTTTTTTTAATGAAAAATGTTGGAGGTAAACAGAAAAACATTAATCTTTGCAACATTAACTAAAAACCTAAGTGAATCATGAAACGACAAATGAACATCCGAGAAGAAGCCGCACGCTGTCTGTTCTGTCAGGACGCACCATGTATGCAGGCTTGCGGTACGGGCGACCCCGCCAGGGCCATCCGTGCCATACGTTTTGACAATGCCGATATTGCCGGCCAATGGGTGGCTGCATGCAGCGAGGCCGACCTGGAGCGCGCCGAACAGGCCTGTATCCACTACGACCGTCCGATACGCATCCGAGGGCTGTTGGCTGCCGTGCCACAGCCGGCAAAAGCAGCACTGCCGTCGCTCGAGATAGACTTCTGCGGTTTCCACTGCGAGAACCCCTTCTTCCTGGCCTCGTCGGCCGTGTGTACCAACTACGAGATGGTGGCGCGCGCCCTGGAAGCAGGGTGGGCGGGCGTGTTCTATAAGACCATCTGTATGCAGGAGATTAGGGAGGTGTCGCCTCGCTTCGATGCCGTGGGCAAACCTTTTGCGGGCTTCCGCAACATGGAGCAGCTCAGCGAGAACCCCGTGGACATGGACTTCGACATCCTGCACCGCCTGAAGCAGCAATATCCCACGAAGATGATTGTGGCCTCGATTATGGGACAGACTGAAGAGGAATGGATAGAACTGGCACACATGGCCGAGGAGGCTGGCGTAGATGCTGTGGAACTGAACTTCTCATGTCCGCAGATGCGACTGGCGGGCATGGGCAGCGACGTGGGGCAGAATACCGAGCTGGTGACTTTCTACACGGCTTATGTGAAGCGAACAGTGAAGATTCCTGCCATCCCGAAGATGACACCTAACATCACCAATATCAACGAGCCCGCCATGGGCGCCTACTTTGCCGGGGCTAATGCTATCTCGGCCATCAACACCATCAAGAGCATCACGCTCAGTCGGGAGGTGAAGGTCAGCGATAAGTATGCCATCTCGGGCTATTCAGGACGGGCCGTGAAGCCCATTGCCCTGCGCTTTATTGCCGACATGGCTTCGAACCCCATCATCAAGGGTGTGGAGTATAGTGGCATTGGTGGCATCGAGACCTGGCGCGACGCGTTGGAATACATACAGCTGGGATGCACCAACGTGCAGGTATGTACAGCCGTGATGGAATATGGCTACCGCATCATCGACGACCTGGTGCTGGGCATGCAGCACGAGATGGCGCGCCGCGGCGTGGCACGACTGGCCGACTGTGTGGGCGAGTTGCTGGGCAGCGTGGTGAAGCCTTCCGACATGGACCGCGACACGGTGGTGTTTCCCAAGATAGACCGCGAGCGCTGCATCGGTTGCGGGCGCTGTCAGCTGTCGTGCAGCGATGGCGGCCATCAGGCAATCACGTTCGACAGGTCCACGCGCCAGCCGCATATCGTAGGTACAAAGTGCGTGGGCTGTCACCTCTGCCGACTAGTGTGTCCTACAGGTGCCATCGGACTCTCAAAGCGCATCCCAAAGAAAGACTGATAGGCACTTTTCTTGGCGCAAAGTGTAGCTTTTCTGTGAGCAAAGCATTCTTTTTCTGATAAAAAGTGTAACTTTGCACTATGAATGAGACGCGACAAGGTTTTGTGCAGTTGCACCTGAGCGTGCTGCTGGCTGGTTTTACGGGGCTGTTTGGGCGACTGATCACGCTGAACGAGGTGGACATCGTCTGGTATCGCATGCTGTTCACCAGCCTGATACTGCTCGTCTTCACCGGTCTGCCCCGTGTGGGTTGGCGCAAGTTCTTGCAACTGTGCGGGTGCGGCGCCCTGCTGGGACTGCACTGGATGTTGTTTTATGGCAGCATCAAGGCCTCGAACGTGTCCATCGGTGTGATCTGCTTCTCGCTGATAGGCTTCTTCACGGCACTGTTTGAACCGCTGATGTATCACCGCCGACTGTCGTGGACCGAGCTGTTGTTCTCGCTCATCACCGTGGCAGGCGTGCTGTGTATCTTCTCGCTCGACGCCCGCTATCGCTATGGCATCAGTATAGGTGTGGCCTCGTCGGCTGTATGTGCGCTCTATGCCATCTGTAATAAGAAGGTGAGCGTGGGCGTGCGCAGCAGAACGGTGCTGATGTATCAGATGTCGGGCGGGCTGGTGCTGGTATCGGCCATCATACCGGTCTATTTGGTGTTCTTCCCCAGTCAGCAGCCGGTGGTGCTGCTGCCCGAAGGACATAACCTGTGGTTCATGCTCTGTCATGCGTTGTTCTGCACGGTGGGTATGTATCTGTTGCAGATTCAAGCACTGAAGCGCCTGTCGGCCTTCACGGTGAACCTGACCTATAACTTGGAGCCCTGCTATACGATACTTCTGGCTTTCTTCATCTTTGGCGAGGGGCGCGAGATCAACTTCTCGTTCTATATCGGCATCGCATTAATACTGCTCAGCGTGCTGTTGCAAAGCAGGCGGGCGCTGACTTCAAAATAAATCATAACTACTGTCATAATGAGACTACGACGAATTCTATTATTACTATCAGTGACGCTCTTCTCGGGCGTGATGATGGCAGAGGACAATCAGCCTCTGCAGCGACGTATGTGTCGTACGGGGCTCAATACAGCACAGACAAGGGTGCGCCATAGGGCGGCGGCAACCGACTCTGCCACGGCCGTGCAATACATTGGCGACCGGCGTCAGCTGGTGGCGCTGGTGTCTTTTCCCGACCGGGGCTTCAGCAAGGAGAACGCCGAGGAAGATGCGCAGACCACGGAGATAAGGACGCTGAGAACATGGAACCGCATATTCAACGAGGAGCACTTCGACGAAGCACCGTTCTACGGGTCGGTACACGACTATTTCAGTGACCAGAGCTATGGCAAGCTGAACCTGCAGTTTGACTTGCACTATGTGGAGGTGAGTGACTCGTGTAGCAAATACAAAAGCACGGAGCTTGATGACGAAAACTCGAAATACCTGGTGCAAGATGTGGTGAAGTTTCTGGAACAGCGCCAGATAGACTGGTCGCGCTACGACTGGAACAACGATGGTGAGGTGAACCAACTGCTCATTGTCTATGCCGGCAAGGGCATGAACGATGGCGGTGGCAGCAACACGATATGGCCGCACCAAGGTTGGCTCAGCGAGCATGAAGACTGTCAGTCTATTGTGGTGGGCTCGGGCAACACACAGCGCGTGGTGGATAGCTACTGCTGCGTGCAGGAGCTGACGAGAGAAAATACCTATGGCGTCTTTGGTACCATCTGTCATGAGTTCAGCCACTGTCTGGGACTGCCCGATATTTATTATGGGTCTTATTCTTTTCTTGATAAATGGGACCTGATGGATTCTGGCAATTATAACGAAGGTGGCTTCCGCCCCTGTGGCTATTCGGGATTTGAACGCATGGAGATGGGATGGATCACACCTACCGAACTGACAGAGCCTGTCAGCATCACGGGGATGAACCCGCTGGCCACGCATCCTGAGGCTTACATCATCCGCAACGATTCCTATCGCGATGAATACTACGTGGTGGAGAACCGCCAGCAGGTGTCGTGGGACGAGCCGTTGCCGGGCAGTGGCATCATTATCTTCCATGTGAACTATGATCCGGAGTGGAAACGGTATACGGTGCCTAACGTGCCTTCTGGAAGAAATGCCAAGAAGAATCTCTATATCATCGCTGCCAATAACACGGTGCCTGCACCACCAACCTACCTGTCGCCTAGAGCTACTGCTTATTGGGGCTATCCCTATCTGGAGAACGACTCGCTGACCAACAGCAGCGCACCGGCCTCGGTGACCATCAATCCTTGTATTGGAGGTCAGAAACTGATGTCGAAGCCCATCTACAATATGGCGGTGACCGACGGGCTGGCCAGCTTCAGCTTTATGAAGCGTGATGCGCCCAGCGCCATCACCACGCCAGCCTCGTCTGCGCCAAAGGGCACCTACACCATTCTCTACACCCTTGGCAATATCGCCATTGTGCGCTATGCCAATGGAGCAGTAAGAAAGATTATGCGATAATCCTTCTACATAAATCATATAAAAAAAATACCTGTTCTTGTGCTGGGAACAGGTATTTTTGTTTAAAAGCGGCACTTCTGAACATCTGTACCGGGTAAAAAGCACATTCTTACCCTTCTTTATCTGCATTTTTGATGACCTTTGCCAACGGAAATTTTACCAATCAATTATACTTTACTTACTTTAATCAATTTATTACTTTTATGAAAAAGAAAGTTTTACTCTCAACAGTCTTGGCACTGACCATGGGTAGTACAATGGCTCAGTCGGACCATGTGATCGACCTGCTGCCTAATGGCGTGACAACCGACATTAACCCTGAACGCAGAACCGTGAAGGAGAAGAATCTGGTGGTGGCTGGTAGCGAAGCTAAAGGCTACAAGGCCTATTTTGCCGCTACCGACGATGAACATGGCACGGAGCTGTGGGTGACCGACGGTACGAAGGATGGCACGAAGATGGTGGCCGACATCCTGCCTGGTAGTGGTTCTTCTTCGCCGGCATGGCTCTGTCGTCTGGGCGAGAAGGTGCTGTTTTCTGCCTATACAGACAATGAGGGACGACAGTTGTGGGTGACCGACGGCACCGAGGCCGGCACACAACTGATTGCACAGACCTACGAGATGGGCGACGGCAATCCTCAGGCTATCTATCAGATCAACGAGACACAGGCTGTCTTTGCTGCCATCAGTGACGAGAGTGCGGAATATGATCCCGATAATGGTGCACAGTATTGGCTGTGGATCACCGACGGAACAAAAGAGGGAACGAAGTTTGTGAAGCAGGTGAAGGTGGACAACCCTGGTAAGGAGAACACCAACCAGCACTCTGCCTTTGTGCGTGTGGGTCGCCGTCTGTTCTTCAAAGCCGACGACATTGACGGTCACTACGGCACGGAGCTGTGGGTGACCGACGGTACGGAGGCTGGTACCTATCTGGTGAAGGATATCAACAAAGAGCCCAATACCGACAAGGGCGAGGGCTATACGCGCGACTCTGCCATTGACTGTATGGAGAACTATAAGAATGGTAAGCTCTTCTTTAAGGCATGGACCATGGAGAGCGGAAACGAGTTGTGGGCTTCTGATGGTACAGAGGCTGGCACCTATCAGGTTTATGATGCCAATCCTGCCGTTGATCCCAACAATGGTCTGGGCGTTGGTCCTGGCGTCTTTGGCGAAGGCTGGGAGGTTTACAAAGACCGCATCTGGTTCCGCGGATGGAGCTCGTCAACAGGTTACGAGCTTGTGGGCTCGAACCTGGAGGAGGGCGATTACCAGGTGTTCGACTACTTCACGTTGAATCCCTCGCAGGACAACAACTCTTTTCCCGATCCAGGTTGTGTCTTCCAGGATAAGTATGTGTTCTGCGGTGCCGACGGCTTTGATGCCAATGCCGATCCGGTGCAGCATGGTGGCGAGATGCTGGTGTTCGATGGCGAGAAGATTACCCGTCAGACAGAGACCAAGTTCCCCGGCACCGTCTGCAACTGGGTGAAAGAGCCCGTTGTGGCTGGTGGCTCACTCTATTGGATGAACGAGGCTAACGATGTAGCTCAGGGTCTGGGCAGTGGGCTTTATCGTCTGGACGACCTTGCTGACGAGCCTGTTGTTGTTCCTACTATCACAACGACTGGTGACAATGTGAACACGCTGCGTAACCTGAACGGCACAATCCTCTATGTATGTGGTGCGAACAACCGCCTTTATGCTGATGAATATACCAAGGTGAACTGGGACGGTCAAAGCGACAAGGGCTATATGGAGCCTGACTTTGGCAGCAAGCCCGATGCCATAAAGAACATGGCTGGCGACAAGGTTCAGGAGAAAACCGTCAATGTCTATACTATCAATGGTACACAGCTGCACCGCAGCATCGATGCCAACGAGGCCGCCAAGGGCCTGAAGAAAGGCATCTACATCATTGGTAACAAGAAACATATCGTTTTATAAATTATTATTGTTTAGGTTAGTATGTTGAAACAAGCATTCACTCGTTGCTTACTTGTTTCCCTGTTCGTTTTCTGTGCGAGCTTCGGCTTTGCACAGAAAATGAACATCACGGGTCAAGTGATTGACGACACTCGCGAGCCCCTGATTGGCGTCACCGTCAAAGAGAAGGGCACGACGAACGGTACTGTCACAGACTTTGACGGTAATTACTCTATTACGGTTTCTGCCGGTAGTACGCTGGTATTCTCTTATGTGGGCTATCAGACACAGTCGCTGGCGGTAAACGGACAACGAAAGATGAACGTCATCCTGCATTCCGACACCAACACACTCGACGAACTGGTGGTCATTGGCTATGGCGTGCAGAAAAAGAGTGATATTACTGGTTCTATCAGTTCTATTGCTGGTAAGGACATCAACAATACCCCCGTGTCGTCTGCACTGCAGGCGCTGCAAGGCCGCGCCGCCGGTGTGAACATCGTCCAGAACTCTGGTGCGCCTGGTGGCGGAACCACAATCAAAATCCGTGGTACGGGAACCATCAACGATGCCGACCCGCTCTATGTGGTAGATGGTTTCATCGTGGACAATATCGATTATCTGAACCCTAATGATATCGAAAACGTGGAAGTGTTCAAGGATGCTGCCTCAAGTGCCGTTTACGGCTCGCGTGCCGCTAACGGCGTTGTGGCCATTACCACGAAACGCGGTAAGGAGGGTAAGGTGGCTATTGTCTATGATGGATATATGGGCGTGTCGAACCCATGGAAGAAGATCGACGTGATGGATGCCGACAACTATGCCCTGATGATGGACTATGTCAATGGCTCTTCGACCTATTCTGCCGACGGACGGCTGTTCATGAGCAAGAACGGTGATGGCTCTTATAGTTACGACCCGGCAAAATATGCCATCCTCGACACGTTGCACCATAACTCTGCAGGCAACTGGTGGGATGCTGTGACGCGCACAGGACTGAAGATGCAGCATGGCGTCAGTGTGAGCGGTGGGTCGGAGAAGACACAGTTTCTGGCCAGCAGCAGTTACTATAAGGAGAATGGTATTGTGAGGACGTCGGACTACAACCGTTTCAACAGTCGTCTGAACATCAGCACGAAGTTGGCTGCATGGCTCACCATGCAGGGTAATATGGCTTATACCAATGAGCGGCGCAACGGTGTGCCCGAGGGCTCTTCAGGTATCTTGAAGCAGGCTCTCTATGAGTCGCCTATGGAATACCTGTATAATAATGTGGGCTACTGGAACAGCGAGAACCCCATGGCTAAGCTAGACCACTATAACAACCAGATGCACAACGACCGCTTGGACCTGAACATCTCGTTGGATGCAAAGTTCCTGAAGTATTTTGATTATCAGTTCAAGGCTTCCTACTATACGGTGAGACGGGTTGACGACAACTATACCGAGGTGTTCGGACTTGACGAAGACTTCGTGATGCCGACCTCGCTGTCAACTGTTTACAAGAAACAAGGCAATACCAATAAATGGGAAATCAATAACCTGCTTACTTTCATGTGGCAGGATAAGCACCATAGTATCACAGTTCTGGCAGGTCAGACAGCTGAAGGCTATAAGTACAGTTGGCAGGAAGGCTATCGTTCTGGCACTCCCAGTAACGAAGAGGCGTTCCGTTATCTGTCGGGTGCCTATACAGGTGACAAGGCCTACGGCCTGGATCGTGAATGGACGTCAATAGGTTATATAGGTCGTGTCAACTATAGTCTGAACGACACCTATCTTCTGCAGGCCAATGTGCGTGCTGACGGCTCTTCTATGTTCTCGAAACGCAACCGCTGGGGTGTGTTCCCCTCGGTCTCTTTGGGTTGGAAATTCTCTAACGAGGCTTTTATGCAGTCGTTCAAGGGCTGGCTGTCTAACGCCAAGTTGCGCGTGGGCTGGGGCCTGTTGGGTAACAACCGTATTGATGAACTCTCTCGCTATACCTATCTGACCTCGGGCTTCAACTACCCCTTCGGTCTTGGCAACTCCACCGTATTCGAAGGTGCCACGGCCACTGTGCTTGGCAATGATGATATCAAGTGGGAGAAGAACGAGAGCTGGAACGTGGGTCTTGACATCTCGCTGTGGAATAACCGACTGATGCTGACTGCCGAATACTTTAACCGAAAGACCTCCGACATGCTTTTGCGTGTGCCTACGGTCAGCTCTGCCGGACTGGATAGCAGTCCGATGACAAATGCAGGTGAAGTGAAGAACTATGGATGGGAGTTCGACGTCAGATGGCGTGACCACATTGCACGCGACTGGCGCTATGAGATAGGTTTCAATCTCTCATGGATAAAGAACAAGGTGACCAGTCTTGGAACAGGAAATGAGCCTATTTGGGGGTCTTACCTTTCAGAGGGTAGCATCGTGGACTATGTTACAAAGACAGCAGTCGGACAGCCTATCGGTAGCTTCTATGGCTACGTAACCGATGGTATCTTCCAGACTTTCGAAGAGGTGAAAGAGAGTGCTCAGTATGAGGTGGGCAAGAACGACTTTGAACAGACGACAATGCCTGGCGACTTCCGTTTCAAGGACCTGAATGGCGACAACCGTATCACGGCCGAGGACCGTACGTTCCTGGGCTCACCATTACCCGACTTCGTGTTCGGCATCCCTGTGTCGGTAGGCTATAAGGACTTCGACCTGAGCATCTTCATGCAGGGCCAGACGGGCAATAAGATTTTCAACGTCACAGACTACTACCTCTATAATGCCGCCGAGGGCAATGTCTATGCCGACATCCGCTCGCGCCACTGGTCAGGACAGCTGGAAGGTCAGGCACGCACATTCTTCCCCAAGAATACGAATACCAACATTCCAGACTTGGCGAACAACGATACACCGCGCAACTTTCGCGCCAGCGACTTCTTTATTCAGGACGGCGACTACCTACGCGTGAAGCAGGTGCAGCTCACTTACAACCTGCCCCAGAGTGTGCTGTCGCGCTTGAAGATTAATGCGCTGTCTCTGTCGTTAACAGCCTATAACCTGTTTACCATTACGGGCTACGACGGTTTCGACCCCGAGGTGGGTAAGGTGTCGGGCACAGAGACCAACAACCTCAGCATGGGCGTTGACCAAGGTAACTATCCCCAGGCTCGTTCGTTTACATTTGGTGTCAAACTGGGTATATAATTATTGAATAGAACAACTATGAACAAGCTTTTATATAAGATATCCGTTCTTACGATGGCCTTCTCGATGACGGCCTGTGACGACTTCCTGGATAAGGACGTGCTGGGCAATGCCACCGACGAGAACTATTACGACACGCGGTATAAGATGCAGAGCGCACTTGATGCGGCCTATGATGAGTTGCAGTCTGATGAATATAACGACCAGGAGTGGCGCTTCGGAGAGGCAATGGGCGACAATGTGTTTGGCACTGATGAAGGACTGTCATCACAGATGGGACAGTTGGTGAACTTCCGTTTCAATACATCGAACACATGGATTCTGCAGCGCTGGCGCGTGAACTATAAAGGTATTCATCGTGCCAACCAAGTAATCTATAACATCCACAGAGTACGTATCACCAACGACCAGTTGTCTACCTATAATCAGGTGCGCTGGATCTATGGTCAGGCGAAGTTCTTGCGTGCATACTATTATTTTAATCTGATTAAGACCTTTGGCGGTGTGCCCATTCGTCCTGAGCAGGAAAGTGTAGACTCACTGGTTGTGCCTCGCTCTACCTTGGAGGAGTGCTATGCTTATGTAGAGAAAGACTTGCGTGAAGCTGCTATCATGTTGCCGAATGTCTATACCAGTTCTTCTGATCTGGGTAAAGTGACTCGTGGTGCTGCCATCGCCCTGCTGATGAAGGTGCTGATGTATGAGGCTACGCCTGGTGTGGCTTCTGACAAATGGAACGAGATGGTGGAGCTGGGACAGTATATGGTTGACAATACTACAATGACCTATGCTCAGATGTTGAAATACGACGGAAAGGAAGACTGGGAAACATTGCGAGAGCGTCTGTGGTTCAAGCCTGTGTCGCTGATACAGAACGGCACAGAGAACACCAGCGAATATGAGAGTCCTACAGCGAATCTGCCAACCATGAACAATGTCTATTCGTTGGAGTATAAGGACTATTATGGCAATGCTCTACATAATGGTGATAAGCTGTCGTATCTGTATCAGTTCTACAACGATGGTGAGTTCAGCAAAGGGTCTATTTGGGAGATCAACTTCAAGGAGAGTGCCGATGGCACCAGTGGTGATACCAACGAAGGACAGGGGCTGGAATTTTTCGATGTTGGTCAGGTGAAGATGTACGCCACCGATCAGTTGTTGACTAACATCTTCGATACCGACGTGAGAAAGGACTTTACGATTCATCACCAGGGCCAGACCTTCGATGGAGAGATATGGCAAGGTGGCGAAGGCAACTATGTGTCGCTGAAATGGTACACGCCAAAGAAGGATAAACCAAAGTATGGCGGCGATAACGGCAGAAACCGTCGTGTCTTGCGCTATGCCGATGTGGTGCTGATGTATGCTGAGGCGCTGAACGAGTGCGGACAGCGTGAGCAGGCGCTTGCCAATCTGAATAAGTGTAAGGCACAGGTCAACACGCTTAATAATTCCACGAAACTCTATGTGGCAGGTGGCTATGGCTATATACGCGACCAGATATGGAGTGAGCGCCGCATGGAGTTTGCCTTTGAGTGGGACCGCTATTTCGACCTTGTCCGTCAGGGTATCGCTGCCAAGACGCTTCATAACTTTGCGCAGTATCGTGCCACCCGTCGCGGTGCTTACTTCCGCGAGGGTGTTCATGAGCTGATGCCTATCCCACAGACTGAGGTTGACGTGGCGAATGGTGTGGTAAAACAGAATTATGGCTATTAATGCAAACGACAATCAAGATGAAAACAATATATGCTATACTATTGATGAGCCTGCTCCTGGTGGCATGTTCTGACGAGAATGAGAGCGCTCGTACGCCCGTTGCCAGCGCAACTATCAGCGAGACGGAACTGGAGATTAACCAAAGTGCACAGATTGACTTTACGGGGGTGGCCGATCAGGTGGTGGTATGGACTGGCGACGAGGGACACGACTATGCTAAGCGCAAGGCTGGTGATACGGGCTTCGCCGTGAACAAGGGGCACTTCTCTTACTCATACAGCGTGCCCGGACAGTTTCATATCGTGGTGGTTGCGACCACTTACGATACTTTCATGAGCGACAACCTCAGCAGCGATACCATCGCCTTTGATGTGGTGGTGAAGGATGATGTGACAACCATCGACAAGCTCTATTCCAGCATCACTCCGAATGTTTACTATGCCGAGCTGATGGAGGAAAGCAGTGACTGGGTTCTCTGTCTGCCTTCCAAACAGGTGTATAACGGTCGAGAGGTGGTGCTGAAAGCCGAACGTCAGCGACTGAGTTTCGATATTGAGTCGGACTCGTCGAAGGTTTATGTCGATGACGTGCTTTGGACGGCCAAGACCTATTACGACCTGACGAAGACACACCATATCAAGGTGGAGTCGGATTTTGGTTCTGTGCGTGATTATATGCTCTACACGCTTGTTTACCCAGAGTTCTCGTCTGTATCCTTGAATGGCATTGAGGGAGTGCTGGTGCGTAACGCCTTTCATCAGAATGCGCTGACTTATCAGTTTGCGCTTCCAGAGGGGACGGACAAGCGAAATATCACTCTTTTACACAATATAAAAGACAATGAGAAGTTTTATATTAATGGGAGAGAAATACCATCTGGCGCTACCATCGACTTAACACAAGAGGGCATCTATACCCTTGTAACAACAGCGCCAGAGAACAGTCGTGTGAAAGCAACATCTATTATTACTTTTGAAATCCTTTGAACAATGAAACAGATATTCTCATTTTTTCTCGTGATACTTTTCTGTCTGCAAGGTGTGTATGCAGGTAGTAAGGCTCCCTATACAGGTTCTCGTATCTTCTGGGATACGGCTACCAAGAAACAGATTTTTTCCAGTGGCGGCTATCCGCGAATGATAGAGCTGCAGGACGGTAGGCTGATGGCTGTTTGTGAGAACAAAGGCATTGATATAGCCTTTAGCAGCAATAAGGGCAATACGTGGACCGCTCCTACTAAGATAGTGATGAACGGGAACATCCCTGAGTGTGCGCCCGATCTGATTCAGTTGAGCGACGGCACCATCCTTGTTGCCTACAACCCTCGACCTTCGGCTCCTTATTCTGCCGATCGCCTGTTTGGTATTCACCTGAAGCGAAGCACCGACAACGGAAAGACCTGGAGTGACGACGTGACGGTGTTTGACGGAAACTATGACTTCAGGGACGGTTGTTGGGAGCCGGCTTTCCTGGAAATGCCCGATGGAGAGGTGCATCTTTACTTTGCAGACGAGACTCCCTATACCAATAATGACAATCAGCGTATTGCCATCTGTCGCTCTTATGATAAAGGTGTTACGTGGACGACTCCGAAGACCGTTGCCTACCACTCGGGTAGTCGCGACGGAATGCCGTCGGCTGTCATTCTGGACAACGACAGTATTGCGCTCTGTTTTGAGAATCCAGGATGGCCAGGCGTTGGCGACTTCATTCCAACAATAGCTGTCTGTGCTGTTAAGGACAACTGGAAGCGCTTTGTGCCTTATCCTTCAACGAACCGGTGGCAGGCCATCGATCGCGATTATGTGGATCCGCAGGTCAAGGGGGGCGCTCCCTATATCCGTAAGTTGCCATGGGGTGAGACGGTCTTGTCGCACCAGACTCATTACAACGGGAAATACGAGATGATGGTCTATGTGGGCAATGAGAAGGCGCAGAGCTTCAAGGCGATGAGCAATCCGTTTAAGACCAGTGCCAACGAGGACTATATGTGGAACTCCGTCAGCGTGATTGATACGGGTGTTGTCGTGGCTGTAGGAAACCTGGTGGGTGGCGGCGTCTATATGGAGAAAGGCTATGCTGTAAGAACACTGCAGGCCCCGTTTGCCAAAACGATGATTGATGGTGTGCAAACGCGCAACGAGGGCTATTATGGTGCTATGGCTACGCAAATGATACTGGGTCTGCAGAACGGCATGCGTTTCACAGGCGACTTTGCCTATGATGAGGATTCGCTCTATTTCACTTCGCGCGTGTCAGACACCGATCAGGTTTCAAGTGGCTCTAATGGCGATGGTGTCACGTTGTTCATTGATACCAAGAATAGTTCTTCTGACCAAATTATTTCAGAAGGAACATTCCGCTTCCAATTTATGGCCAATGGGAGGATGCGAGTGGCTAAAGGTAATGGCACCAGCTCGTGGCAGTGGCATGCCATGAGCACAGACACACTTGGCGTGAACTTCAAGCGCGGCGGCACCAACCGTTATTATATTGTTGAGGCTGCCATACCCTGGGAGAGTCTGGGATTCTCAAAGGAAACACGTCCCAATGGCACACATATGCGTGTGAATGTAATGTTGCAGAATCGCAGTACCGACAATGCGACATTGAACTACGAGATGCTGCCTGATGCCAAGCGCGACGAGTCGTGGTCGTGGATGGACTTCTATTTGTTGCCACATGCTGCAACGGTGGTCCAGGGACTAAAGACTGAGAGCCGGCAGAAAGGTACCTGCATCTATGATTTCCAAGGTCAGTTGATAGGACGGACCAATGACAATAGCTTCCCTCTTCAGCGTAAGAGGGGAGCACCTGTCATTGTACGCCAGCAGCATGCTGACGGAGTTGTAACAACACATAAAGTGATGATGAGATGATAAGGAGAAGAAACGTGCCTCGCTTGTTTTTGTTATGTCTGTTGCTCGTCATGGCAATGGCCATGCAGGCTGATGGTATTCGTTTCCAACATATTTCCAGTCAGAAAGGCCTGCCGCACCAGCAGGTTGAGGCTATTGCTCAGGATGGCAATGGCTATATTTGGTTTGGCACACGTAATGGTTTGGCGCGTTACGACGGCTACGGCATGCGAACCTATTTCCACGATGATGGCAACCCTCATTCTCTGCGCCATAATTTCATCAAGGATCTTTTTATTGACAGTAAGCACCGTCTGTGGATAGGTACGGAAGAGGGTATCAGTCGATACCGCAATACGACGAACGACTTTGTGAACTACGACTACCCTGACCGACAGGTGCCTTGTATCACGGAGACAACCTCCGGGCGTATCATTGCAGCCGGAGCCGATGTCTATGTCTATGATGAGGAGAACGACCGTTTCAATGCGATACCATCGATAGGTGAGGGCTTTAATCTTGCTGTGGCTGCCGACAGAAGAGGACGGGTATTCGTGGCCACCAACAATTCCATTTACTACTATGACAAAGACATGAAGCGCATAGAGCATCTGCCATCGGAATACTACGACTTTCTGACGGGAGCTGATGGCATATGCCCTTTGTTCTTCGACACGAGTAATCGCTTGTGGGTAGGACGTAATGGAAAAGGTGTAGAGGTCATCGACCTCAAGAGCCGGCAGATGAAGATATATGAGCCGCAGGTGCTGTCGGACGGCACGGTCCGGGTGATACGTGAGGATGCCTCGCACAATATATGGTTGGGAACGGAGCAAGGCATCACCATCATCCGACAGGACGGACAGATAGACATCATTCGACAGGACTTGTCGAACAAGGATTTGCTTTCTGACAATGCCATCTACGACATCATCTTCGATCGTGATAATAATGCTTGGATAGGCACCTATTTCGGTGGCGTTGACCTGTTGCTGCAAAACAATGGCACTTTCCAATGGATTGTGCCTGGCAAGGAACCATACAACCTGCGTGGTAAGGTGGCACGCATGATGGCCGAGGTGGGACAGAGTATGATTTGGATTGCTACGGAAGATGGCGGACTGAACATCCTGGACATGCAGAAGAGGGTGCTACATCCCTTTACGGCCATTCCTGAGATAGGCACGAACATCCATAGCCTTTATTACGACGAGCATACGGGCGACATGTGGATAGGTACCTTCCGCAATAGCTTGTTCAGGTATAATCTGAACAGCAAAGCGAAGAAACGTTATGAGCTGGTTCCTGGTTTTACATCAAACAGCGTGTTTTGCTTTGCCAAGCAGCGAGACGGACAACTGTGGGTGGCTACGACACAGGGGCTACGAAGGTATGATGACAAGTCGGACTCGTTCTTGAAGATAGGGCATGACTTTCTGGATAACCATTTTGTCTATACGCTGACAGCCGATGATGCGAATAATATCTGGGCGGGAACAACCTCTAACGGGTTCTTCTGTATTGACGGCAAGACGGGTAAGGTGACGGAATGGAAAGCGTCTTCATCCAAGAAAGGATTGAAAGACAACTACGTGACGAGTATCTATGTGGCTAAAGACGGTGTCGTCTGGTTGGGCACAAACAACAACGGACTGCAGACGTTCCATCCGAAAACGGGTAAGTTCTATCAGATTGAAGGTGAACCAACGCTACAGCAATGCACCGTTTGCAGCATCATTGGCGATAGCTATGGGAATATCTGGATTAGCACCAGCCGTGGCCTGTTTCGCTATGATTCCAGGACACGAGCGCTGACGCGGTTTACCACAGAGAACGGTTTACCCACGAATCAGTTTAATTTCTCTTCTTCTCTTTGCTGTTCTAATGGTACCCTTTACTTTGGAACAGTCGATGGACTGGTCTGTTTCAATCCGAAGAACCTGGACGGTGGTAAGGTGGCTTATAAGGTGTTCCTCAAGCAGTTGACCATCAACGGAAAGCTGGTGGATGCGGGCATGAACGATTCGCCGTTGGTAAAGGAACTGAATGCGACGAGTAAAGTAACGCTTTCCTATGAGCAAAGTCGCTCTTTTGCCATTGACTATGGTGTTATCATCCCAGCCAACAACAGTAGCATCAACTATCAGATATGGGTGGAGGGTATTCATGAGACGTGGCAGGAGGCCGGCAACGAGCATCGTTTTACGGCTTATAATCTGGCTCCTGGCACTTATGTGCTGCATCTCAGGGCAAACAATAGCAGTGAGAACTGGGATCAGTGTCCGGAGACGGTGCTCCAGATTGTTGTGAAGCCACCCTTCTATCGCTCTAAATGGGCTTACGTCTTTTATCTCATCATACTGGTACTCATCGTAGGCTACATACAACGGCAGTACACACACCGTATGGAGGCGCGCAACCAGACAAGGATGGCGCTGATGGAGAAGGAGAAGATAGAGGAATTGGACAAGGCGAAGTCGAGTTTCTTCACGACGGTGTCTCACGAACTGAAGACTCCGCTTTCGCTGATTGTCGCCCCCTTGAAAAGCATTCACCGTGAAAACATTCCTGAGGATGAACGCAAGCATCTGGATATGGCCATTCATAACACGGGGAAGATGGAGGAACTTATCAACGAGCTGGTGACCTTCAACAAGGTGGAAAGCGACAACTTCCCCTTTTATTTGCAGAAAGGCGACCCGCTGGTGTTCATCCACCGTGTGACAGCTGCCTTCCAGGATGTGGCACGCGAGAAGAGTATCGCCTTCTATGTGCGCTGTGAGGATAATGGCGAGGAGGTATGGTTCTCGCCGTTCTATGTAGAGCGTATCTTAAACAACCTCTTGACTAATGCCTTTAAATATACGAAGAACGGTGGTGAGGTGGTCGTTAATGCTGCGATAAAGAATCGCGAGGGCGATATCTTTAACTACCTGTTCTTTGAGGTGATAGACAATGGTATAGGCATTGTGAAGGAAGAGCAGCAGAACATCTTCAATCGGTTCTATCAGACGCCTCGCGGTGTCTCTGTTGGTACAACGGGATGGGGTATCGGACTTTCGCTGGTGAAGCGCCTGGTGGAGATTCACAAGGGTTTCATCGGTTTGGAAAGCGAGGTAAACAGGGGTTCTGACTTCCAGGTATGGGTGAATGTGGACAGACGTGCTTTCGACGAGAAGAGTCTGGTTGGCGATGCTAAGACGCTCGCATCTATCGACGACTATCATATTGCTAAGGTTACCACGTCGTTCTTTCCTGCCACCGAACAGACCGAAGATGGTGAGGAAAAGAAGAATGCCATCCTCATTGTGGAGGACAATGATGAGTTGCGGCTGTTCTTGGCCGACTATCTCTCGTCTCATTTCCGCGTTTTCACAGCGCGTGATGGCGATGAGGGCTTGAAGATGGCACAGTCGAACGACGTGCTGCTGATTATCAGCGATGTGATGATGCCACGCATGGATGGCATAGAGATGTGCCATCGGTTGAAGAGCGATGTGGCCACCTCGCACATTCCCGTCATCCTGCTGACGGCTAAGAATCAGCAGCAGGACTTTATTGAGGGCTATCAGAGTGGTGCTGAGGCTTATATTCCAAAGCCTTTCGATCCGCAGGCACTCGACCTTCAGGTGAACAATATGATTCAGCTGTTAAAAGCTCGTCAGGATGCTTTGCTCAAGACGCCCGTTGAAGAGGAGAGGGAAGTGCCGCATCTGAACAAGCTGGACCAGGAGTTTATTGTGCGCATCAATGCCTATATTGATCAGAATATCTGCAACGGTGACCTTTGTGTGGCTGATATCACCTCCGAGATGAACGTCAGTCGCACGCTGCTTCATGTTAAGATGAAGAGTCTTTTCAATATGTCTATCAGTGAGTATATCAACCACAAGCGCATACAGTATGCCTGCCGATTGATGGACGAAGGCTATAAAGTGTCGGAGACGGCTTATCGCAGCGGATTCTCTGACCCTAACTATTTCTCAAAGAAGTTCAGGAAGTTTACTGGAAAGAGTCCTACGGATTATATCAAGGAACATTAATCGTTGGGCCTGCCTTTCGTTGACCTTGGTTACCTGAAACCTGAAACCTGAAACCTAGACCCTGAAACCTGGAACCTGGAACTTGAAACCAGAAACCAGGTTACATGAAACCTCAAGCATGCTTACCTGAAACCCCAAGCTTGCTTACTTGAAAGCCTGACTTTCGTTACGGGAAAGTCAGGCTTTTATGATGGGGGTGTCGTCACCCCGTTGTGGGATGTACGAATGCTTATTTCTTGCTAGCGGGCTGACGCAGGCTCTGCTTCAGCTTCAGGATGCGTCGCACGCTCTCGTCGATGCGCGCTTCGCTGATGGTGCCCTTGTTGACGGCATCGACAACGGCATCGAAGGCCTCTACAAGGTTGTGGGGGTTGAGGATGATGTCAAGGCCTGCCTGTATGCCCAACAGCGTGGCTTCTACGTTGTTGTACTGCTGAGTGATGGCTCCCATCTCCATGGCGTCGGCAATGATGACGTTCTTATAGCCCATCTCCTTACGAAGCTTGTCTTGCAGAATGTAGCTGGAGAGTGTAGAGGGCATGTCGGCTCCTGATACGTTGGGCAGTGAGATATGAGCAGTCATGATGAGCTGACAGCCCCAGTTGATACCTGCACGGAAGGGTATCATCTCGCAGTTGCTAATCTCGTCCCAGGTCTTCAGTGACTGGGCGTAGCCATAG
Organism: Prevotella sp.; assembly: GCA_024695815.1. Lineage (GTDB taxonomy): Bacteria > Bacteroidota > Bacteroidia > Bacteroidales > Bacteroidaceae > Prevotella. The sequence goes on along the minus strand of JAILHK010000036.1, from coordinate 12,342 downwards.
TGCGTGTCGGCCTTGGTGTCGCCATGACCGGGGAAGTGCTTGATACATCCGGTGATGCCTGCGTCTTTCAGTCCCTGCAGATAACTGACAACCATTGTGGCGGCTACCTCGGGGTCGTCGCTGAAAGCACGTGCGCCAATGACGATATTGTCGGGGTTGGTGTTGACGTCGGCAACGGGTGCAAAGTCAACGTCGAAACCATAGCGGTACAGATAAGTACCAATGTAGTTGGCAGCGTTGTAAGCCTGCTGTGGGTCGCCTGTGGCTCCGATGGTGCCCATGGGCTGTATTTTATCAACGTTGAAGTTGGGGTTGTTGCCGATGCGTGCCACGCGACCGCCTTCCTCGTCGATGCAGAGCATAGGTGCACCCTTCAAGCGCCGTATCTGTGAAACGAAATGTGTCAGCTGTGTCTCGTCGTTGATGTTGTGGGCATAGAGGATGATGCCACCAACGGGATAATCGGCATTGACGTTGGTCATCGTCTGATTGACCTCTTGTGTCTTTATGGGCGCATAGTCATGGGTGTGGATGGTGGTGTCGAGCGACTCGATGCGGGTCATGAACATCTGACCAATCTTCTCGCGAAGGGTCATCTGTTGCAGTTGCTGTTCTATGACATCGGGAACGGTTGTGGTGTCATCGTCTGAACACGAAGTAAAAAACAAACTACCGCAGGTTGTCAGGATGGCGGTAAGCATCCATAGATTTTTTTTATTAAAATGTACATTATTATTGGTTAGTTGTTACTCGATAAAGAGCCTCAGCCGAGGGTGATGTTTTCCACCTCTACGGGTTCGTGAAGGAAAATTTGCGCTTGCTCCTTGAACTTCTGGGGATTCTCGGTGGTGAGATAGTGGACTGTGGCGCCTTTCGAACAGAGGCTGTCTAGGTCGGTATGGCGCTGCAAATAGTGCTTTAGGCTGTCGGCCACATACTCACCTTGTGGGACGACACGGACGCCTGAGGGTAGGTATTTCAGTATCTTGGGCATCAGCAACGGGTAGTGCGTGCAGCCGAGGATGATGGTGTCTATCTCTGGGTCGAGGCGCATGATTTGGTCTATGCGCTTCTTTACGAAATAGTCGGCACCGGGACTGTCGGCCTCGTTATACTCTACCAGTGGTACCCAAAAAGGACAAGCCACACCCGAGACGGTAAGGTCTGGATGCAGCTTGCGGATTTCTAAGTTGTAGCTCTCACTCTTGATGGTGCCTTCGGTGGCCAGCACGCCTACGTGGCGGCTATGGGTGAGCGAGCCAATGACCTCGGCAGTGGGACGAATGATGCCCAGCACACGACGGTCGGCATCCCATTGTGGCAGATCGACCTGCTGAATGGTGCGTAACGCCTTCGCTGAGGCAGTGTTGCACCCTAGGACGACCAAGTGGCAGCCCATCTCGAAAAGTCGCAACACAGCCTGTCTGGTGAACTCATAGACCACGTCGAAAGAACGTGGACCGTAGGGTGCACGTGCATTATCGCCGAGATACAGGTAGTCGTACTCGGGCAGCAGTTGACGAATGCCATGCAGGATGGTCAGTCCGCCATATCCGCTATCGAAAATGCCGATGGGACCGGCTGTGGAGGGAAGCTTCATTTGGTTTGGTTCAGTAGTTCCTTGACGTCGAGGGTGATGTCAACGGCCATCTGGGGTTCGATGAAAGGACAGGCATTTGAGTCGGTATTCACCACGAGGGCCAGTCCTTGTTCTTGTGCCACCTTGGCAATAGCTTCTTTCAGTTTGAGCTGAAGGGGAGCCATGGCATCGCGCTCGGCCTTTTGAATATCTTCACGTCCTTGCTTCTTGAACTGGAGGTTGCGCTCCAAGAGCTCCTGCAGTTCTGTCTGTCGCTTCAAGAGAATGGTGCGGGGAAAGTCTTTCTGACCGTCGAGGAATGCCTCGTACTTGGTGTTGAACTCTTTCTCTACACGCTTCATCTCGGCATCGTAGGCTGCACGCAGGTCCTTCATCTTCGTTTGCACGTTATCGTATTCGGGCATAGAGGTGAGGGCAGCGTCGTAGCTCAGATAGCCAATGCAGATGACAGGCGGGCGATGGACAACGGTGGTGGTGTCGCCACTCTCCTGAGCCAGAAGAGGTAGCGACACCATCATCATGATTAACAATAGGAATTTCTTCATTACTTCAAACCCAGCTTAGCTTTGATAGAAGCGGTTACGTCGGTTGACAGTGTGGTGCTGATGAAGGGGATACCGGCAGTGGTGTCCATGATGTAAACATAGCCACCCTCCTGGCCTACGGCCTTGATGGCATCGAGCACCTTGGTCTGGATGACCTGCATCTTCTCCTGCTGAGCCTTGCCCAGGGCCTGCTGGTTGTCCTGGTAGGTCTGCTGAATGCGCTGGTAGAGGTCCTGCAGCTCCTGGTTACGACGGGTCTTGATGTTCTCGGGCAGGGTAGCCTCTTCCTTCTCGAAAGCTTCTGCCTTCTTCTGCAGCTCTTCCTGCATAGACTTCAGGTCGGCCTCGTACTGCTGTGTGAGCTTCTCGATCTCGGTACGGGCAGCGGTGAACTCGGGCATAGCCTGGATAATCTCTTGAGTGTTTACGTGTCCGAACTTAGGAGCACTCTGTGCTGATGCAGCAGTGAAGCTGCAGATGGCGCAAATAGCGCAAAGAATAATCTTTTTCATTGTGTTATGATTTTGTTATTTAATAGTGTCGTTTAATAAGCGTAGCCCAACTTTTTCAGAACTTCCTCGCTGATGTCTATCTTTGGCGAGCCGAAGATGATGCCGGTGTCGCTGGCACGGTCCAGCACCAGCTGGTAGCCACGGAAGTCGGCAACGTCCTTGATGGCGTTATAGACCTCGTCTTGGATGGGTGTCATGAGTGCGGTGCGCTTCTTGAACAGTTCGCCCTCCGGACCAAAGTATTTCTTCTTCAGGTCGGCAGCCTGCTTCTCTTTCTCCATGATAGCATCCTGCTTGGCTTTCTTCTGTTCTTTTGAGAGGAAGACCACCTCGTTCTGGTAGTTCTTATACATGGTCTGTGCCTCGGTGGTCAGAGCGTCCACTTCGGCTTGCCACTTCTTGGAAACTTGTGAGAGCTGCTCGTTGGCGCGCTCATAGGCAGGGATATTCTTGAAGATATAATCCATATCAACAAGAGCAAACTTCTGTGCCATTGACTGAAGTGTGAAGAATGATGCTTGAAGGCTCATGAGCAACACTAATGTCATCAGTCGTCTTACCATTAATTTCTTTTCCATACCTTTCCTTTCCTTTCTTTTTATTGTTATGCAGAGCTGTTCTGAATATAAGAGGTAGTAAACTCTCAACTTTCAACTCTTAATTTTTAAAACTCCTGTCCAAGGATGAAGTGGAACTGGCTGCCACCCTTGTTCCATCCAGAGCCGTTATACACCTTGTCAAAGCCGTAGGCCCAGTCGATACCCATCAAACCAACCATTGGCAGATAGATGCGCACACCAATACCGGCCGAACGCTTCATGTCGAAGGGATTGAAACTGCGGGTGTTGGCCCAGGCATTACCTCCTTCGAGGAATGTCAGACCGTAGATGGTGGTATTGCCCAGCATGAAGGGATAGCGAAGCTCCAGTGTGAAACGGTCGTAGGCGTAGGCATCGTAGTAGCCATAGCCACCGGTAGAGCCAGCCTTTACGTTGGCTGAATAAGACAGTGAACCATTCTCGTAACCGCGCAGACCAACGGTCTCCTCGGCATAACTGGTGCTGTAGCCGCTCATTCCGTCGCCACCCACATAGAAGGTCTCGAAGGGTGACTTCTTATCCTGGTTGTAGGCACCCAGCAAACCGAACTCTACGCGGGTCATCAGCACGAAGCACTTCTGACCACCGGTGAGGGCTGTATAGGTGCGACTCTTGAACTTCCACTTATGATATTCCACCCAGCGGTATTTCTCCTGCTGTTCGGCCTGGTAGCGCTCCTGGTCTTTCTCGTAAGTTGATGCCAGTGCCAGGTTCTTGTAGTCCTTGCCGTCAAAGACTGACCAGGGTGGGGTAAGAGTTACGCTAAGCGAGAACTCTGAACCATGACGTGGGAACAGGGGGTTGTCGGTAGAAGTACGTGTGAGTGCCAGCGACAGGTTGAGGTTGTTGGAGTTACCGTTAGAGATAAGGAAGTAACGCCAGTCCTTCAGCATGTAGCGCTGATAGGCCAGGGTGGCCGAGAACTGGAAGTAGTCATCGGGCCAGCGCAGACGCTTACCCCATCCTACAGACAGTCCGAACAGCTTCACGTACTTGTCGTCATCGAGGAAGCTCTCGTAGTTGTTATAGTAACCACCATTATACATGCCGTAGCCATAGGAAGAGTACATATAGCTGTTCATCCATGACTGGTTATAATAGTTGCTCGACACGTCGCTCTGCTTAGAGTAGTAGGCACCAATGTTAAAGGCGTTAGGACGCTTGCCGCCAAACCAACCTGTAGAGTAGTTACCGCTCAGTGAGCTATAGTAGCGACCGTTGGTCTGGAAGCTGAGGCCGATCTGTTCGCCGTCGCCTGCAGGCAGGATGCCGCGGTGCAGCTTGTTCTTGCCCAGGAGGTTGCGCAGCGAGAAGTTGTTGAACTTGATACCTACACGTCCGATGATACCTGTCTGTCCCCAACCCAGTGAGAGTTCCAACTGGTCGTTAGACTTCTGTTCCAGGTTCCAGTTGATATCTACGGTACCATCTTCGTAGTTGGGCTCCACCTTCGGGTCGATGGCCTCAGGGTCGAAGTAGCCCATTGAGGCGATATCGCGGTAAGAACGTGTCAAGGCCTCTTTGTTGAACAGGTCACCGGGTTTGGTGCGCAGCTCACGACGTACGACCTCTTCGTAGAGGCGATCGTTACCATAGATGCGTACGTGGCTCAGGTGGGCCTGACGGTCTTCGTGGATGCGTACTTCAATATCGATAGAGTCTTCAACGATGTTGATTTCAGTTGGGTCAACGCTCGAGAACACATAACCATTGTTATAGTAGTAGTTGCCTACGGCGTCATCGTCGGTCTTCAAACGCTTGTCCATCAGTTTCTGATTGTACACGTCGCCCTTCTTCATGCCCAGTACGGCATCAAGATAGTCGGTGTTTACCACGGTGTTGCCCACCCAAGAGATGTTGCGCAGATAGTATTTCTGTCCCTCGTCAATCTTCAAGTAGATGTTGAGGTGCTTCTCGTCGTTGTTCCAGATAGAGTCTTCCTCAATAGTGGCATCGCGGAATCCCAGCTCGTTGTAGCGTTCGATGAGCTTTTCTTTCGCCTCTTGATAGCGCTCGGGGGTGAACTTCTTTGACTTCAGGAAAGAAGACAGCTTGCCGGCCTCATGAATCTTGCCGAAGGCTCCTTTCTTAAACAGGCTACCCTTAATCTTCGTGTCTGAGAGTTGTTTGTTACCATCCAAGATGAGGTGACGAATCTTCATCTTGTCCTTCTTGTCGATGTTCACATCCAGCACAACCTGGTTCTTGCCCGTTACGTCGTCATGTTGTGTAATCTCAATCTCCGCGTTCTTGTAGCCTTTGTCGTCGAAATATTTCTTGGCTAGAATCTTTGCACGGTCAACAAGGTTCTTGGTCAGACTCATGCCCTTAGCCATGCCCAGCTTCGACTCGAGGTCTTCGCGTTCGCTCTTCTTCACACCCGTATAGTGGATAGCAGAGATGCGTGGGCGAAGGGCCAGGTGGATGCAGAGGTAGATGCGTGAGTCAACAATCGAGTCGGCGGTGATAGACACCTTCGAGAACAGACCATGTTTCCAATAGCGTTTCACACCTTCCGTGATCTCGGCACCAGGCACCTCAATATGCTGACCAACAGAGAGACCTGACAAGTTGATGAGTACATAGTCCTCATAGCCTTCTACACCTTCGGTTCTGATGCCACCGATGGTGCACTGGCGTGGTGTTCCCGCATAAGAGATGTCGGGGTTGACAATGACGTTCTGTGCCTGTAGAGTGAATAGTGGTAACTGAAGAAGAAGGAATGCTGCGCAGAGCATCAGTCTTGTCTTCTTCATGCCTTTCTTCACCATATTATATATTGTCTTGTTATTCATCCTTTTTTTCTGTTCACTTTTCGTTCTTCACATCCTCTTCTTCTACCTGGGCTTCGGTCTTGCCGAAACGGCGCTGGCGCTGCTGAAAGCTATAGATGGCCTTATGAAGGTCTTCTTCCATAAAGGCGGGCCAGTAGGTGTCGCAGAAATACAACTCGGAATAGGCTATCTGCCACAACAGATAGTTTGAGATGCGCACCTCGCCGCCGGTACGAATCAGCAGGTCGGGATCGGGCATGAAGTTGGTCCATAGGTTCTGGTCAATGGTGGCCTCGTTGATGTCCTCGACCTTGAGCACACCGTCTTTGACCTGTTGGGCAATACTCTGAGTGGCTTTGGCAATCTCGAGTTTTGAAGAGTAGCTCAGTGCTACGACCATGGTCATGGCACTATTGTTGGCTGTATGCTGTTCGGTCTCGTCGAGTTTCTTGTTGACTTCGGCAGGGATGCGACTGCGGTCGCCTATCACACGGAAACGAACGTTGTTCTTCATGAAGATCTCGTCTTCGAGCGAGGTCAGTACCAATCCCATCAGGGCTGCCACCTCGTCGGTGGGACGGTTCCAGTTTTCCGTGGAGAAGGTATAGAGTGTGAGGAACTTCACGCCCAGTCGTACGCACTCCTTGGTGATGCGGCGCACGGTTTCCACTCCGGCCTGATGGCCGTAGGTGCGCTCCTTGCCACGTTCCATGGCCCAACGACCATTGCCGTCCATGATGATGGCTATGTGCTGGGGGATGCGCGTCATATCTAATGCATATTCCATAATGCTTATCGTTATTTCATTGTTATTCGTCGTCATTCATGCAGGTCTTACACTTCGTCCATAGGTCGTAGGTAAGTGACAGCTGCAAGGTGCTGTAGCAGTCGGTGTTCTTAAAGAGGCCACTGCTCTTGATGCCATAGGGGTCTGCCAGTCCGTCGAGCTTGTCGGTGCCGGTGAAGTGCATCAGCCATTCTGCTGTTAGGTTCAGACGATTGGCAACCTTGTACTTGATGCCTAAGCCGAAGGGCATCTGGAAACCGGCCGATGACTTTTTGAAGTTCTCAGGGCCAGTGACGTCGGCATTGGCAAAGGTGAGTCCCATGCCCAGTGCAATGAAGGGCGTAAAGGGACGTGCACCGTGGTATTCCTGTCCTGTGCCGTAGGGCCAGAAGTTGTATTCGAAGGTGACGTCAAAGTCCACAGTCTTCGTGTTGAACTTCCATGTCTGTCCTGCCAACAGCGGGTAGGTGGTTTCTACGTTTGCCGACGAGCCGTCTAGTTTGCCAAAGCGTAGGTTGGCGGCCCATGCGGTGCGAGGGGTTGGCTTGTATTTTGCTACCAGTCCTGCCATGGCGTTCTGGCCTCTAAGCAGGTTGGCATCCAAATCGCCCACATAGCTCTGCATACCTGTTCCGGCACCTATCTCCAAGAGGTATTCAGGTTCATCCTGTGCTTTTGTTCCAAGGACGCCCAGCAGCAGGCATGTGGTGAGGATAAGGATTCGCATTGTCAAAAGTCCGTCTCCTTTGTTTTTACTTCTTACTGCCTTTCCACAGTTCTCCGCTATTGGTAATCACCCAGAGGCGTCCCTGCGAGTCGGTGGTCATGCTGAACTGTGTGCCCTGTGCGGAAGCAGGCAACTGATAGTTGGATACCTCACGCCAGGTGAGACCCTGGTCGCGGCTCTCGTAGATGGTCTTGGCATCACCAAGGGCCAGTACATGACCGTTGTAGCAGGTCAGCGACAGATGATCTTGGGCGGGCAGTGTGTAGCGGTTGCTATCGTCCAGCCCCATGAATACCCACTTGTTGTCGGCTTCTGCGTCGTAGCAGCTCAGCTTGCGCCATACAGATGTCTGGCCGTCGGCAAACGAAGCGTCGCCAACCATCAGGACATAGTCGGTGTTGTTGGCCGAAGCATATGGCCAGCTGATCATGGCGATATCGTTGATAGGCAACAGCGAGGCCTTGTCGTCAAGTGTCTCGTTGGTCCAGTCTTTTCCGTAAGCATCGGCAGAGACTTTCAAAAGACCGTCATTGCCCAGCGCATAGAGTTCTTTGCTGCTAGCACCCAGCAGTTGCTTGAGGTTGGGATTGTTATAGACCACGCCATCGGCCATCGACCAGTTCTCCAGGTCGTCTGAGGCCTCCACATAGCCCTGCCCATTGATGCGATAACCTTTGCCTGCTCTCATCACCACGCCATCATCCACCAGTTTCACGGTGTCTGCAAATGGAACCAGTTTCTTGGCTATCCAGCCAGCAAGGGCTGCGTCGTCCTTCATCTTGGTCCATCCGAAGTCCAGTCCTTCGGTGTTGTTGACGTTCAGTGTCACGGTATAGTCGCGATAGCCCGAGTTGTCGATAGCAAAGATGCGGAACGTGCGTGGCTGAGAGAAGTCGATAGAGTCTGTAGAGCTGTACCATGACAAAGAATCGCTGGTCATGGATTTCAGCGTGATCCATCCACTGTTCTTCGACACTACGGTACAAACAACGTGTTTGATGTCTGTACCCAGTGGCAGAGACGTCTGATTATAAATCTGATGTCCCAGCTGGTCGATGGTCATTTTATAGTCAGAGCCAGTCAACGTGGTCCTGATGATTGTATCATTGCCTGTCGTTGACGAGGTGGTATGGGTGTCTCTATTCAGCGTTCCCAATGTGAAGGATGTAATGGCCACATCGCTGTATAGGATTGTTTCTTCCGTGTTGCCGTCGCCCAAGCATGAGGTTAGCATCATGGGCACCGTCAGCAGAACGCCAAGGTTCCTTAAAACTCTTTTCATTTCTTATTGTTTAAACAATTTGAGTGCAAAGGTAAAAACAATTCCTCAATTATTGAACTTTTTCACCTTATTATTAATGAAAAAATATCATTCTTTGTTCTATTTTAAGTTGTTTTTAGGTTTTATATGCTATGTTCTTTCAAAATAAACAAAAAAAGAGCGCGGTATGAATCACTCACCCCGCGCTCCTTTCAACGGATGTAAGCCACCAATTGGTTAAACTTACAAGACCGTCGGAAAATCTAATAACATAATCTTTACCTTAAATCTATTAACTACTAACCTAATGAATAACGTGTATAGTCATCTCGACTACGGGTGCAAAGTTACAAAGAAATTCTTTCGGTTGTATCATTAAGACACATTTCTTAACATTTTTATAACACGATTTTAAATAAATAAAGAATTATAGGTACAAAAATGACACTTATTAACTCAAAGGTAGCGTCAAAATGAACCTTGCGCCGCCCGTGAAGGTGGTGTCGAGAACGATGTCGCCACCCAGTCTTCGTGCGATACTTCGTGCTACGGTGAGGCCAATACCCATTCCTTCGTAGTAGGAATCCAACTGAACGAACTCCTCAAAAATATGTTCTGCCTCCGATGGTGGTACGCCAATGCCGGAATCTTCAACGGCGAATGCGATGAGGCTGTTGTCCTGAAGATTGGCTTTCAGGCGAATTCTACCCATCTGCTGACGATTGGTTTCGCCCGTTGGTTTCTGTAAGAACTTAAGAGCATTGGCAAGAATCAGCGACAGTGCTCTTACTGACTGGTCGTAGTTGGTGAGCAGTGTCTTGCTGTTGGCGTCGGGGGCTATCTCTGTGCTGAAGTCAATCATCTTATAAGACGACATGCCAACAGACTCGACGGCACTGATAATGATTTGCTCCACCGTGACGTTGTCTTTCTTCTCGATGACCGATGTGCTGTTAGCATCACTCAGTTCCAGCATCTTGTTGACCAGTTCAGTGATGCGTGCGGTGTTCTTGGTGATTCGTTCGTTTACCTCAGCACGTGTCTCTTCGTCCAGCTCAACATCGGTGGCCGTCAGCACTTGTGTAAAGCCAGAGAGAATGTTGAGCGGTGTGCGGATCTCGTGTGACATCTGTTTGATGAACATCGTCTTCATCTTCGACGATTCCTCGGCTTTTTCGTTGGCGATGGTCAACTGCTTATAGGCATCTGTCAGTTTTTGATGTTCTTGTGCAAGGCGAAGTCTTCCACGGTGACGGATGATGCTGACAATAAATAGGATGACAAGGAGTATGGCTGCAAATGCCTTGACGAAATTCAGCTGTCGCTGTTTGAGTTCTCCCTTTTCTCTTTCTTGCTGCGAGCGGAGCTCGTCCAGTTCGTAGCGCTTGGTCATCTCGTTCAGTTCGTGCTGACTGTCGGCTTGGTTGAGCGAGTCTTTCAGGCGGTCAAACTCGTTCCTGAGCATGAGTGCCTCGCGATACTTGCCCATAGCCTCTAGAATTTCTGCACGGCGTTCTACGGCTTTCATGTAGATGGTGGGACCGAGTTTCTTGCTCTCTGTATATTCCTTATTATTATATACGATGGCTGTGGCGTAGTCTTTCGATGCCAATGCCAGCTTTGAATGTGAGCTGGTGAGATAGGCCACACCAAAGACGGTGTTGCCACTGTGCTCCACGTAGTATTGCATGGAGTCGAGGTCGTCGGTGGCTTTTACCAGGTCTTGCTGCGAGAAATGAAAGCCAAAGAGCGCTTTGTAATACTGATACAGCCACAGCGCTTTTGTATCGTTGTATTTATCGCTTTCCTTAAATGTCTTATCGAGTGTCGATTTCCAAAGCGACAGCACTTCTTCGTTGTTTTTCAGGTCGTGCTTCTCCTCCAGCGTGCTGCTGTAATAATAGTATATGACGAACAGCACCGAGGGGTCACAGTCCTTTGGATAGCGTCTAAGTGCCTCTTCAAAGCCGATAGTGGCTTCCTCATAGTTCTCCTGACAGGCATAGACCAGCGCCATGGTGTATTTGGCCAGAGCCAGACCATAGGCGTTATTGCGCGAGGTAGCATCAGAGTGCATGAGGTTTGACTCTATCAGCGCGCGCTTGACATCGCCGCTGAAGGTACACTTGTTGACCAGCAGCATCCAGGAGTAGTAGTACCAATCCCATTGTTCATGCTCCTTGTCAAAGGTCATGTCTTCTGCGACCTGTTTGAACAGTGAGTCTTTTAGATTGTTGTTATAGTAGAATTCGGCTTTCTTTGCCCGTCGATAGGCAGAATCAGCCCAAATGGAATCAACTATGTTTTCGCTTGCAAATGGGGTAAGAGGACGATTGCAAGCTGAAAGAAATAAAAGCATAGCAGCGCCGATAAGGCACAGTTGATGAGAGCGTAGAACATTCATCAGTAGCAGGACGAAACTGCGACTCTTCTTCATGATAATTGGTTTAAAGGTTTTTTGGTTGTGCAAAGATACAAAAAAAAGAGGTAAAGCAAAGCCTTACCTCTTCTATTGTGAAGGATTTAACAAATCTTTCAATTTTTAGCCCTCAACTGGCACCATATAGGCGCAGTTTTACACTTTTTTTAGAGCTTTGGACCTGCAGCGACGAGAGCCTTACCAGCCTCGTTACCCTCGTACTTCTTGAAGTTCTTGATGAAGCGAGCAGCCAAATCCTTAGCCTTCTCCTCCCACTCAGCAGCAGAAGCATAAGTGTCGCGAGGATCAAGGATACCAGAATTTACGTTAGGCAACTCTGTGGGAACCTCGAAGTCGAAGAAAGGAACCTTCTTGGTGGGAGCCTTCAGGATGCTGCCATCCAGGATAGCGTCGATGATACCACGTGTATCGGGGATAGAGATACGCTTGCCGGTACCGTTCCAACCAGTGTTAACGAGGTAAGCCTTAGCACCGCTCTTCTCCATCTTCTTAACCAGCTCCTCAGCATACTTTGTTGGGTGCAGCTCGAGGAATGCCTGACCGAAGCAAGCAGAGAAAGTAGGAGTAGGCTCAGTGATACCACGCTCTGTACCAGCCAGCTTAGCTGTGAAACCAGACAGGAAGTAGTACTTGGTCTGCTCAGGTGTCAGGATAGATACTGGAGGCAGTACGCCGAATGCATCAGCACTCAGGAAGATTACGTTCTTAGCGTCAGGACCTGCGCTCTTACCGTTAACCTTCTGAGCGATCTTCTCGATGTGGTCGATAGGATAAGATACACGAGTGTTCTCTGTAACAGTCTTATCAGCGAAGTCGATCTTACCATCCTCGGCTACGGTTACGTTCTCCAGCAGTGCGTTACGCTTGATAGCGCCGTAGATGTCGGGCTCGTTCTCCTTGCTCAGGTTGATAACCTTAGCATAGCAACCACCCTCGAGGTTGAATACGCCCTCATCGTCCCATCCGTGCTCGTCGTCTCCAATCAGCAAGCGCTTTGGATCGGTTGACAGGGTGGTCTTACCTGTACCAGACAGACCGAAGAAGATGGCTGTGTTCTTACCTTCCATATCAGTGTTGGCAGAGCAGTGCATAGATGC
>JAILHK010000016.1 GCA_024695815.1 Prevotella sp. | reverse complement strand
GAGAACTTCGTCCACGTCAAGTGCAACGTGCTCGAGACTTTGAAAGAATATAATCAGAAACTTGGTATTTAAAGAATAGGAGACTTGAATTATGCGTAAACAGTTTAAAGATATTGATATCTATGCAGGCATCAAGGCTCAAGATGGTGCCAAGTGGATTGCCGACAATCATATTGAGGCCAACTGGAAGACCCCAGAGCACATCGAGGTTCGTCCGGTTTATACAAAGGAAGACCTCGAAGGCATGGAACACCTCGACTTTACGGCTGGTATTCCTCCCTATCTGCGTGGTCCGTACTCGATGATGTACCCCTTCAAGCCCTGGACCATCCGTCAGTATGCCGGATTCTCTACCGCTGAAGAGTCAAACGCTTTCTATCGCCGTAACCTGGCTTCTGGTCAGAAAGGACTTTCTGTAGCCTTCGACCTGCCTACTCACCGTGGTTACGACCCCGATAACGCCCGAGTAGTGGGTGATGTGGGTAAGGCTGGTGTAAGTATCTGCTCGCTCGAGAACATGAAGGTGCTGTTCAATGGTATCCCCTTGAACAAGATGTCTGTGTCGATGACCATGAACGGTGGTGTGCTGCCCGTGCTGGCTTTCTACATCAACGCTGGTCTCGAGCAGGGTGCCCAATTGGAAGAAATGGCCGGAACCATCCAGAACGACATTCTGAAGGAGTTCATGGTGCGTAACACCTATATCTATCCGCCCGCATTCTCGATGAAGATCATTGCCGACATCTTCGAGTATACCTCTCAGAAGATGCCGAAGTTCAACAGCATTTCTATCTCGGGTTACCACATGCAGGAGGCTGGTGCTACCGCCGATATTGAGTTGGCTTACACCTTGGCCGACGGTATGGACTACCTGCGTACGGGTGTCAATGCCGGTATCGATGTCGATGCCTTTGCACCCCGTCTGTCGTTCTTCTGGGCCATCGGTATGAACCACTTCATGGAGATTGCCAAGATGCGTGCCGGTCGTCTGTTGTGGGCCAAGATTGTGAAGTCGTTCGGCGCCAAGAATCCTAAGTCGCTGGCGCTGCGTACCCACTCGCAGACCTCTGGTTGGTCGCTCACCGAGCAGGATCCCTTCAACAACGTAGGTCGTACCTGTATCGAGGCTATGGCTGCCGTGCTGGGTCACACCCAGTCGCTGCACACCAACGCCCTCGACGAGGCCATCGCCCTGCCTACCGACTTCTCTGCCCGTATTGCCCGTAACACCCAGATCTACATCCAGAACGAGACCAAGGTGTGCAAGCAGATTGACCCGTGGGCTGGTTCTTACTACGTGGAGACACTGACCAACGAGTTGGTTCACAAGGCTTGGGAGCACATCCAGGAGATCGAGAAGCTGGGTGGTATGGCTAAGGCCATCGAGACCGGTCTGCCCAAGATGCGTATCGAGGAGGCTGCTGCCCGCACGCAGGCTCGTATCGACTCAGGCGTTCAGACCATCGTCGGTACCAATAAATACCGTCTCGAACACGAGGATCCCATCGATATCCTCGAGGTCGACAACACCGCTGTACGTATCCAGCAGGTCGAGAACCTGAAGGAGCTGCGTGCTCATCGTGATGAGGCCGCTTGTCAGGCAGCCCTCAAGGAGATTACTGAGTGCGTACGCGAGTTCAGCGAGGGCAAGAAGAGCCAGAACAACCTGCTCGACCTGGCCGTCAAGGCTGCAGGCTTGCGCTGTACGCTGGGTGAGATTTCAGATGCCTGCGAGGAAATCGTGGGCCGTTATAAGGCAGTAATCAGAACAATTTCAGGTGTGTATAGTTCAGAATCAAAGAATGATAGCGAATTCGAGTTGGCTTGCAAGCTGACCGATGAGTTCGCACAGAAGGAAGGTCGCCGTCCCCGTATCTTCATCGCCAAGATGGGTCAGGATGGTCACGACCGTGGTGCAAAGGTAGTAGCAACGGGTTATGCCGACTGTGGTTTCGACGTCGATATGGGACCCTTGTTCCAGACGCCCGCCGAGGCTGCTCGCGAGGCTGTCGAGAACGACGTCCATGTGGTCGGTGCCTCGTCGTTGGCCGCAGGTCACAAGACGCTCATCCCGCAGCTCATCGAGGAACTGAAGAAGCTGGGTCGTGAGGACATCATGGTCATTGCCGGTGGTGTCATTCCCGCTCAGGACTACGACTTCCTCTATCAGGCTGGCGTTGCCGCCATCTTCGGTCCCGGTACTTCCGTTGCGAAGGCCGCTGTCGAGATGATGAAGATTCTGCTCGATAAGGAGTAATGAAAAAAGCCCCGCTTATTGGCGGGGTTTTTTATTTTTTTTTCGTACCTTTGCACGCAAATTAAACCATAGTGGTATGAATCCGAATTACAGTCTTTATCAGCTCCATGCCAAGATTGATGCTATGGAGAAGTTTCTCAACCTCGACAAGTTCATCGAGGGCGAAAAGAATTCCTTAGAACAGATACGGTCCTATTTCAAAGTCAACGACTGGGCATATCGCCACTACCATTCGCAGGATGGCTTTATGCATTTCAGAATTGCTTCCAACGGCTGTTTCACCGACGAGGATGTGTATTATCAGCCCGATGCCGTGTCGCAGTTCATCAAGCCTGGTCACGTCGTCATGGAACTTGGTTTCGGTCAGGGAGCCAATCTGCTCTATCTGGCCCGTTGTCATCCCGAGGCCCGTTTTATCGGTGTCGACCTGTCACCGCTGAAACGCGACGATGTCCCCCAGAATGTCAGTACCTATCAGCAGGACTACAGCAGTTTGGCGCAGTTTGGCGACAATTCCGTCGATGTGGTGTATGCCTTCGAGACCGTTGTCCACAATACCGACAAGGAGAAAATCTACCGCGAGGTCTGCCGTGTGCTGAAACCCGGTGGCGTCGTCGTTGTGTTCGACTATGCCCTTGCGGCAAAGCTGGAAACCTACGACCCGAAAATTCAGAAGGCCATCGCCCTGATTTCGAAGGGTGGGGCAGCGGCCATGATTGAGTCGCTCGAAGAGTTGAACTCGCACTACACCAACTGCGGTCTGAAGATTGAGCAAAGCATCGACCATACGCGTGCTACGCTGCCCGATCTGAAGCGTCTGGAGCGTAAGGCTGCCAAGATCCTGACGCGCCCCGGGCTGGCCAAGCTGATGTTCTGGCTGTTGCCCGACCAGTTTGTGTCGAACATCATTCTCGGCTATTTAGGCTACGATTCCGGTAATGCCGCCATCGGTACCTATCACGAGTGGATACTCCGCAAGCCTTAGTCCCAAAAAGCTGAGCGAATGCGAAAAATAAAAGGAGCCCCTTCATCACGAGGGAGCTCCTTTTCAAATTACTTTCTTTTCTATGAAATATATAATCTGTCTGTTTATTTACTCGTAATATTCGATGGTGCGGGTCTGTTCCATCTCCTGACCCATCATCGAAGCCTTGCGGCTGATCCAGTTGCCCTTGGCGTCATACTTGTAGTCGGTGTAGGGATTTTCCATCTCCTGGCCGCCCATATTGATTTTCTCTGAGGCAGGGGCACCCTTCTCGTTATACGTGCGGGTGGTCGTCATGTCGTTGCCCATCATGTTCATCGACTGCGTCTTGATGCGGCCGTTCTCCCAAGTATACTTGATGGTCACCTCGTTACCCATCATGCTCATCTTTACTGACGTCAGATAGCCGTTGGCGTCGTACTGGGCGTCCGACATGCCCTCGCGCGACATCTTACCGTCCTTCGAGAAATTGATGACGAAATCGCGTCCCATCATCGAACTCTTGATACACTTCACGGCACCCGTGGCATCGTTAGCCTCTACGTCGTGGAACTTCGTTTGTGCCTGCATGCCCAGCGAGAGCGCCAGCAGAGACAGCATCAAAAATACTTTTTTCATTTTTTCGTTTTTGTTAGTTAATTAAATGATGTGATAAATTAGTCAGTTTTTACCTTTGACGAACATGATTGTAAAAGGTTTAATCAGTTATAAAAATTATTTGAACTTCACGCCCATGTTGTAGAGGATGAACGAGTAGATGTCGGCTTGTTCCTCGAGGACTTTTGCCAGGGGCTTGCCACCGCCGTGTCCGGCCTTGGTGTCGATGCGGATGAGCACGGGGTTGGGTCCCTGGTGGCACTCCTGCAGGGTGGCTGCGAACTTAAAGGAGTGGGCAGGGACGACACGGTCGTCGTGATCGGCTGTGGTGACGAGGGTGGCAGGGTAGGCGGTGCCGGGCTTCAGATTGTGGAGTGGGGAATAGGCCCGCAGATAATTGAACATCTCGGGGGAGTCCTCGCTGGTGCCGTAGTCGCTGGCCCAGTTCCAGCCGATGGTGAAACGATGGTAGCGCAGCATGTCCATGACACCCACCTCGGGGACGGCGACACGGAACAGGTCGGGACGCTGCGTCATGCAGGCTCCGACGAGCAGTCCGCCATTGGAACCGCCGACGATGGCGAGGCGGTCCTTGGTGGTGTAGCCCTCGCTGATGAGCCACTCGGCAGCGGCGATGAAGTCGTCGAACACGTTCTGCTTCTGCATCTTGGTGCCGGCTAAGTGCCATTCTTCGCCATACTCACCGCCTCCACGCAGGTTGACCTGGGCATAGATGCCGCCCTGCTCGAGGAACGGTATGCGCGATGCCGAGAAGCCCGGGCCGAGCGAGATGTTGAAACCGCCATAGCCGTAGAGATAGACGGGATTGCGGCCGTTGCGCTTCAGGCCTTTCTTGTAAGTGAGGAACATGGGTATGCGCGTGCCGTCCTTGCTCTGGAAGAATACCTGTTCGCTGGTGAAGTCGTCGAGTCGGAAGGCCACCTTGGGGGCGTAGTAAAGCGTGCTCTTGTCGTTGGCGATGTCGTAGCGGTAGATGGTGCCGGGCTGGGTGAACGACGTGAAAGAGTAGAAGCATTCGGGCTGGTCCTTCTTGCCGCTGAAGCCCACGCTGCCTACGGAAGGCAGGGTGACCTGATGGCGCAGACGGCCGTCGAGGTCGTAGACGTAGGCATGGTCGGAGGCGTCCTGATTGTAGGTGAGGATGAGCATGCCGTTGACGGCTGCTGCACCGTCGAGGGTGTGCTGTTGCTCAGGGATGAGTTCCTGCCAGTCGTTGAGCCCGGGGTGGCGCAGGTCGGTGACCATGAGGCGTCCGCGGGGTGCCTTGTAGTTGGTGAAGAGGTAGAGCTTGTCGCCCATGGTAAGCACGGGGCTGTACTGAAAATCCATGTCGGATGTCATCTGAATGAACTGTGAATCCGGCTGGCGTAAATCTCTGACGAAGAGGTTGTTACCGGCTCCTGCGCCAGCCTCATAGAGGTACATGACGGTCTCTTCCTCGTTGATGTCAGCGTAATAGAAGCGCTTGGGCTGTGAGGGGTTCTGATAGAACAGCACGTCGGCCGACTGTGGGGTGCCAATCTTGTGATAGTAGATCTTGTGAACCTCGTTGACGTTCGAGAATTCCTTGCCCTGCTCGGGAGCATCGTAGGCGCTGTAGTAGAAGCCGTCGCCCTGCCATGCAGCCCCCGAGAACTTAGCCCAGAGGATGTGGTCGGAGGTGAGCTGGCCAGTCTTGAGGTCGATGACGAAAAACTCCTCCCAGTCGCTGCCCGAGCGCGAGATGGAGTAGGCCGCCCACTTACCATTATGTGAGAAGGAAAGCGACTTGAGGGCCACCGTTCCGTCGGTGCTTAGCGCGTTGGGATCGAGGAAGACGCGCTGCGGGCCGCCCAGTTCGTCCATCTGATAGATGACGCTCTGGTTCTGCAGTCCAGTACGCCCCGAGACGTACCACTTGCCGTGATGCTTGGAGGGGGCAGAACTGGTGTCGTAGTTGACGACCTGCTGGAGGCGCTTCAGGAGTTTCTGACGGAAGGGAATCTTTTCGAGATAGGCGTTGGTCACCTTGTTTTCGGCCTCGACCCATGCGGCGGTCTGTGCCGAGGTGTCGTTCTCGAGCCAGCGGTAGGGGTCTGCGACCTTTACGCCGAAGTATTCGTCGACGGTGCCGTCCTTGGCGGCTTTGGGATACTGGATTTGCTGTGCCATAGCAGTTGTCGTGGCGAGGGTTGCCATCAGTGTAAAAAAACTTTTTTTCATATTGGGTTGATGTTTGTTGTGTCGTTCTGTTTATCCGCAGTGGAAATACTGGTTGACGAGTTTCTGGATTTCCTCCGGATAGTTCTCGATGTTTTTGCGCAGGCTGGTGTCGTCGAAGGCGCGCAGCTGGGCAATGATGCCGTCGATCATGGCTGGCGAGAAGACTCCATGTTCCTCGAAGGCCTTGCGCTGGCGGTCGAGACAGGCGGCAGAGGCCACACACGAGTCGGGCAGCTGGGCGAGAGTCTCGAGGCGGCTGGCGTTTTCTGCAGCGTGGATGTTGACATTGACGTAGGTGCGCTCGGCTACCTCAAGGGCGTCGGCCATCTCGAAGCCGTGACGACAGGCCACGCAGAGTCCGGCCAGCAACTGGTAGATGTCGGCACTGCCATCGGGCGAGCGCATCTCGACGGTCTGCTTCTCAGAGGTCAGCGGTGAGGGACCAGCGGTGAGAGACGTGTCCTGCGGGTTGGCCAGTGCCGCCATGTTGGCGTCAGCCGCCCAGCCCAACGGTACGCGTACGAGCACCGAGCGGTTGCGGTCGCCCCAGCAGACATTGGTGGGCGCCTCCTGATGGGGCACCAGGCGGAAGTAGCTGGTGGGATTCTTGTTGCCAAAGGCGGTGATGGCCGGTGCGAGGTCCATCATGCCGGCAATCATGCGGCGGGCACTCTCGCTTAAAACGCCGTCGGAGAGCATCTGGTTCTTGCCGTCCTTGACGATACGCATGTGGATATGGAGGCCAGAGCCAGCCTTGCCCGTGGTAATCTTGGGGGCGAAGGTGACGTTATAGCCTAACTCGTAACCCAGGTTGCGGATGATCCACTTGGCGAGCATCAGCTGGTCGGCAGCCTGTTCGACGGGTACCGGTAGGAACTCGATTTCGTTCTGTTCGTAGTTGATGCCGTCGAGTGTGAAGTTGCCTACCTCGGAATGGCCGTACTTAATCTGTCCGCCCGTCTGGGCAATATACTGCATGCAGCGAGTGCGGAACTCGTTGGCCTTGGCATAGGGAGCCGACTCGTGATAGCCGCGCTGGTCCTGAGCGGGGAAGACGCCCTCGTCGTCGCTGATGACATAATACTCCAGTTCGCCCATGGCCTGGAACTCCATGCCCGTCACCTCGGTGAAAGCCTGAGCAGCCTTGTGGAGGGTATGCTCGGGAGAACTCTCGAGCGGGTTGCCGTCCTTGTCGAAATACGAGCAGAGCAGCGAGACGGTGGGAATCTCGGCAAAGGGGTCGACGAATGCCGTGCGGAATCGGGGCAGGACGTAGAGGTCGCTGGAGCCTGCCTGGATGAACGAGAAGAGGCTGGAGCCGTCGACGCGTTCGCCGCAAGTAAGAATGGTATCGAGGTAGTTGAGGTCGTTGATGACGAAGTTCAGCGTCTTCATTTTTCCGTCGCCACCGGGATACATGAAGTTGACCATGCGGATGTCGTTTTTCACAATGTAGTTGATGATGTCGGCCTTGGTAAATTCAGCAGCCGGCTTTTGCAACGCCACCACGATGGGATTGGCATTCAGAATGAGGTGTTCGTTGTTGATCATTTTCTTTTGTTTGTTTGAGGTTTGCATAAATATTTTGGGCAAAGTTACGAAAAAAAACGTAATATGCCATCGTATTTCACAAATATTTCGTAATTTTGCAAACACAATAATTACTACTGCAATGAAAGATATCAAGCGAATCGTGTTGACGGGCGGGCCGTGTGCAGGCAAGACGACGGCCCTGGTGCGCATCATTGAACACTTCTCGAACCTGGGTTTCAAGGTGTTTGCCGTTCCTGAGGTGCCTACGATGTATAGTCAGGGCGGATGGAGTTATCTGACGCCTAACCCCAAGCTTTACTACGAGGGCGAGTTGGCCATCCTGAAAACGCAGCTGGCATTGGAGGACTCGTTTATGCATCTGGCGGAGACGTGTACGAAACCGACCTTCGTGGTGTGCGACCGCGGTACGCTGGACATCTCGGCGTATATCGACCGTGGAATGTGGGACGAGCTGTGCGAGAAGTGTGGCACGACGACGAACGAGTTGCGCAAACGCTATGATGCCGTGCTGCACCTGGTGAGTGCTGCCGACGGTGCTGAGCAGTATTACACGACGGCGACGAATTCGACGCGTTACGAGCAGGCCAACGAGGAAGGTCTGCGACTGGCCCGCGACCTGGACAAGAAGGTGAACCGTGCATGGACGGGCCATCCGCACCTGCGGGTCATCGACAACCACAACAACTTCGACACGAAGCTGAACCATGTGCTGAAGGCGATATCGAACGTGCTTGAGATTCCACAGCCCGTCGAGGACGAGCGTAGTTATCTGGTCGAGGTGACGGGTGAACTGCCCGAGTGTGTGGAGAGCGAGATTACCCAGACGTACCTGGTGGCAGATCCTGACTGTGAGATCCGTCTGCGCCGTCGCGACTGGGGTAGTGAGGTGGTGAACGTGCACAAGACGAAGAAACGCCTCGCGAACGGCGAGGTGCTGGAGACGGAGCGCCAGGTGACGAATGCGCTGTATGAGTCGCTGTTGCAACAGGCCGACCCCTACCGTGCCACCATTCGCAAGACGCGCCGCAGCTTCATATGGAAAGGTCAGTATTTCGAGATTGACACGTTCCACGAGCCTGTGAGCAACCTGACTATCCTGGCGACGAAGGGTGTGGCCCAGCATGAAAATGTGAATTTCCCGCCATCGATCCGTGTGATAGAGGATGTGACGGGAAATCCAAAATACGTCAATTACAATATCGCGCTTAGGCGGTAGCAATTTCGTTTGCGCGGGCCAGTGCCAGGTCGATGTGATTGCAGATGTTCTTTTCGCCCAACAGCTGTTGGAAATTGTTGCGCTTCAGCACTGCCTCGACCTTGGGATTGACGCCTGACAGTACGACGGTGACGCCTTCCTTCTGATTCATGCGGCACATGTTCTCGAGGTTGTGCATACCTGTAGAATCGATGAAGGGTACCTTGCGCATACGGATGATGCGCACCTTGGGATGTCGGCCATAGCGCGCCATGATGTCCTCGAAACGCGTGCCGGCTCCGAAGAAGTAAGGACCATTGATTTCGTAGACCTCGACGCCCTCGGGGATGGTGAGGTGTTCCAGATTGCCAGCCTGCATGTCGGCGTCCTCGTTGAGGTCGATCTCGTTGAGTACGGCATGTACCTCGGTGGTCTCGGCCATACGGCGCATGAAGAGCAGACAGGCACAGATGAGTCCGAACTCGATGGCGATGGTGAGGTCGAAGATGATGGTGAGGAAGAACGTCAGCAACAGGACGGTGACGTCGCTCTTAGGATTGCGACGCGTCATGGCCAGGAACGAACGCCATCCGCTCATGCCGTATGCGACAACTACCAGCACGCCCGCCAGGCAAGCCATAGGAATGTATTGTGCCAGCGGCATGAGGAAGAGGAAGATGAACAGCAACACGATGGCGTGGATGATGCCAGCCACGGGGGTGCGTCCGCCGTTGTTGATATTGGTCATAGTACGGGCGATGGCTCCCGTAGCAGGAATACCGCCGAAGATGGGCGACACGATGTTGGCAATGCCCTGTCCGATGAGTTCGGTGTTCGAGTTGTGGTGGTCGCCAATGACACCGTCGGCAACGGTAGCCGACAGCAACGACTCGATAGCACCCAAGACGGCAATGGTGACGGCAGGACCGACGAGTCCCTTGATTACTTCCCACGACAGCTCGGGCACGACGGCGCCGGGCAGTTGGCTGGAGATGCTGAAACGGTCGCCGATGGTCTCGATGGAGGTCACCCCTGCATACTGCTTCAGCAACAGGGCGACAATGGTCATCAGGATGATAGCCACCAGCGAGCCGGGCAGCGACCTGAGGGGCGACAGGTGGAGCTTGCGTGCCATCATGGGCCACACGGCAATAATCACCACACTGACAATACCTACCAAGGCACTCCAGCAGTCGATATTACCTATATTATATATATAAGCTATCCATTTCTCGACGAAGTCGCTGGGAACCGAGTCCATCGTCATTCCCAGCAGGTCCTTGACCTGAGTGGAGAAAATGGTGACGGCGATACCCGAGGTGAAACCCACCACAATGGGGTAGGGGATGTACTTGATGATGGTACCCAGACGCAGCACGCCCAGCAGGATGAGGAACACACCGGCCATGAGCGTGGCAACGGTCAGGCCCTGTATGCCGTATTGCTGGATGATGCCATAGACGATGACGATGAATGCACCGGTTGGTCCGCCAATCTGCACCTTCGAACCTCCGAAGAGCGAGATGGCCAGTCCGGCAACGATAGCGGTGATGATACCCTTCTCGGGCGACACACCGCTGGCAATACCGAAGGCAATGGCCAACGGCAAAGCAACGATACCTACGATGAGTCCGGCCATGAGGTCGGCCATGAAGGTCTGCTTGTTGTAATTCTTAAGTACCGAAAACGCTTTCGGCTTGAAATCTAAAGTCTTCATTATCCTAAAAATTGATTTTCGACTGCAAAGATATGCAAAAAATATAAGGTGACAAAATAATTGCCACCTTATATAATGAATAATAGTCGTTTTCTTGATTTATTTCGTCTTCAGCAAGTCGCGGATTTCAGCCAGCAGCTCTTCCTGTGTGGGTCCTGCGGGAGCCTCGGGCTCGGGTTCTTCCTTCTTGCGGTTCAGCTTGTTCATACCCTTGATCATCAGGAAGATACAGAATGCGATGATGATGAAGTCGATGATGTTCTGGATGAATGATCCGTAAGCGAACACTGATGCACCAGCCTCCTGAGCAGCAGCCAGGGTGGCATACTTGGTGTCGTCGCTGAGGTTGACAAACAGATTGGTAAAGTCAATACCGCCTGTGCACAGACTGATGATGGGCATCAGCACGTCGTTAACCAGACTCGTAACAATCTTACCAAATGCACCGCCGATGATGACACCGACTGCCATGTCCATCACGTTGCCCTTCATGGCAAACTCCTTGAATTCCTTAATAAATCCCATAACGTTTAATTTTTAAATGATTAATATATAATGTTAATTTTGCAATCTGCGTTTAGCAATCTTGGCCTTTCGACCTTGATATAGCTCATTTTTCACATTCCTATGGTCACTTTTCACTTTAATTAAGAATGAAATCACGTGCAAATATAAGAATTATTTTGTAACTTTGCACTCGAAATCAGAAAAAAGTGTCGAAAAGGCGCGAAAAAAATTGAAAAATTAGGTATAACCCATTTAAATAATTAAGAAAAATGACAAAAGTAGCAATTAACGGTTTTGGCCGTATCGGTCGCCTCGCTTTCCGTCAGATGTTCGAGGCTGAAGGTTATGAAGTAGTAGCAATCAACGACTTGACCAGTCCTAAGATGCTGGCTCACCTGTTGAAGTATGACACCGCTCAGGGTGGTTTCTGTGGCAAGTTCGGTGAGAACAAGCACACTGTAGAGGCTGGTGAGGACTTCATCGTTGTTGATGGCAAGAAGATCACCATCTATGCTATTCCTAACGCTGCTGAGCTGCCCTGGGGTAAGCTGGACGTAGACGTTGTTCTGGAGTGCACAGGTTTCTACACTTCTAAGGAGAAGGCTTCTGCTCACCTGACAGCTGGTGCTAAGAAGGTTGTTATCTCTGCTCCTGCTGGTAACGATCTGCCTACTATCGTTTACAATGTAAACCACAAGACTCTAACTCCTGCTGACACCGTTATCTCAGCTGCTTCTTGCACAACAAACTGCTTGGCTCCTATGACCAAGGCTCTGAACGACCTCGCTCCAATCCAGAGCGGTATCATGACCACTGTTCACGCTTACACTGGTGACCAGATGATCCTCGATGGTCCTCAGCGCAAGGGTGATGTTCAGCGCGCTCGTGCTGGTGCTCAGAACATCGTTCCTAACTCAACTGGTGCTGCTAAGGCTATCGGTCTCGTAATTCCTGAGCTGAACGGTAAGCTGATCGGTGCTGCTCAGCGCGTTCCAACTCCTACAGGTTCTACCACTATCCTGCACGCTGTTGTTAAGGGTGATGTAACTGTAGAGAGCATCAACGCTGCCATGAAGGCTGCTCAGAACGAGAGCTTCGGTTACACTGAGGAGAAGCTGGTTTCTAGCGACATCATCGGTATGAAGTTCGGTTCACTCTTCGACGCTAACCAGACCATGGTAAGCAAGATGGAGGATGGCAACTCACTCGTACAGGTTGTTTCTTGGTACGACAATGAGAACTCTTACACTTCTCAGATGGTTCGTACTATCAAGTACCTCGCTGAGCTGAAATAAGATTTTTCAAAATCAGTTATAAATTGAGCCGTTCGATTTTGTCGGACGGCTTTTTATGTGTACCTTTGTCACTGTTTTATTGATAAGAGCTATGGAAAAAGAAGAAAGATATCAGTTGTTAGTTAATCAGGTTCATGCTTTGGTGGAGGGCGAGAAAGACCAGATTGCGATTATGAGTAATGTGGCAGCTTTGCTTCATCAGGAGATGAAGTTCTGGTGGACAGGCTTCTATCGTGTGAAGAATGATGAGTTAATACTTGGTCCGTTTCAGGGACCAGTGGCCTGCATGCATATCGGTTTTGGAAAAGGTGTCTGCGGCACGGCGTGGAAACAACGTCAAACAATTGTGGTGCCCGACGTTGAGGAGTTTCCTGGACATATTGCTTGTAGCAGTGCTTCGCGTTCGGAGATTGTGGTGCCCATCTTCTCTAAGGATGATTCAGAACGCGTGATTGCTGTGCTCGACATTGATAGCGAACATCTGAATACCTTTGATGCGATAGATCAGAAATACCTGGAAGAAATCTGTCTTCTGTGTCGTGAAGAGTGTTAATTGATAGGCTTTTCGCCTATCATGTCGTGAAGCGTCTTAATGGGCAGACTCTTTGTCTTCTATGTCGTGACGACTCTTTGACTTGGTTACCAGCGTGACGCCACCGAATACCAAGATGATGGCAAGCGCATGACTCCATTTCATGATGCCGATTCCGGTCATTACGCTGACAGCAACGGCAACGATGGGTTGCACGTAGTTATAGACAGAGACCACTGTGGGACGTAACACCTTTTGGGCTTTGATAATCAAAATGTAGCCGACGAAGGTGCCAAAGAAAACTACATAGGCGGTCTCAAGAAATGTTTTGGCTGACAGTTCTCCACTTACCATTGTGAACGTATGTGGACCCACCAAGGGCATCAAGATGATGGTGGCCCAGAGGAACATCCATTTGTTGACAGTGAAGACGCTATACTGCTTGATGAACCTATTGAAAAGCGACAGGTAGAGTGCGTAAGAGAACTGGGCTCCCAGACAACAAAGGTCGCCGCGGATGTCGCCTACCTTATCGCTGGCATGAGTAGCCGATGTGAGGATAAGCATCAGTGCTCCGCTGCATCCCATCAGGACACCTAGCACTTTCTTGCTGGTAAGTGGCTCTTTGAGGATAAGCGCAGCCAACAGCATGGCGAAAATAGGCATGGAGGTGGTGACAATGCTGGCATTGATGGGCGATGTGAATGACAGGCCAATGGTGAAACCACATTGGTTGCACACAATGCCAAAGACGGCAGCACCAGCGAAGGTGAACACATGTTTCAGGGGCACATGCTCGTATTTGGTGAAAAGCGAGGCTATCCAGAACAAAACGGCACCGCCCATCACGCGAATCATTACCATCGACGGACCGTCGAGTCCGTTGTTCATGGCATCTTTTCCCAATGGTGCCATCAGTCCCCAGATGGCACAAGCAGCAAACATCGACAGATGTGCATAAAGTGGTTGCTTGTTATCCATAACGCGTACAAAGGTACAAACTTTTTTTCGGATAAAATGCTTAGATTAGATAATATTTCGTACTTTTGCAATTGATATGAAACAGATGATAACCATACTTGGGCCTACAGCCAGTGGAAAGACACCTTTGGCCGTGGCCGTGGCAAAGCGAGTGGACGGCGAGATAATCTCGGCCGACTCTCGTCAGGTGTATCGCAGAATGGATATCGGTACTGGCAAGGACTTGGTGGAATATGAAGGCGTGCCTTATCATCTGATTGATATCTGTGAACCAGGTACAAAATATAACCTCTTTCAATATCAACAGGACTTTCATCGGGCTTATCAGGGGATTGTAGAACGTGGACGGACACCTATCCTGTGTGGTGGTACAGGCCTCTATATCGAGGCTGTGCTGAAGAACTACCAGTTGTCGCCAGTGCCTCAGAATCCAGATCTGCGTGCCAGTCTTGAAGGAAAGAGTCTTGCGGAGCTGACGGAAATGCTCAAGGAGTTGAAGGCTAAGAATGGCTCTGTGATGCATAACACCACCGATGTTGATACGGCCCAACGTGCCATCCGGGCTATCGAGATAGAATACGGTAGTCAGCAGTTCAAGTCTTCGCAGGAGGCAGGAGCGGCTAACGACGTTTCATCGGATGGGATAGGGGAGGGCGCACTGCTTATTGGTGTGAATATCGACCGTGAACTGCGCCGTGAGAAAATCACCCGAAGACTGAAGGCTCGATTGGACGAGGGGATGGTTGACGAGGTGCGTGCACTGATAGACGAAGGTATTCCTGCCGAAGACCTCATTTATTATGGGCTGGAGTATAAGTACCTGACGGAGTATGTCATTGGTAAACTGACTTATGAAGAGATGTTCCGACAGTTGGAGATTGCAATCCATCAGTTTGCTAAACGCCAGATGACCTGGTTCCGCGGCATGGAAAGACGTGGCATGCATATTCATTGGATTGATGCAACGCTACCGATGGACGAGAAAGTAAATAAGATAATCGAGATATGGCAGAAGTAGAGAGATGGGGTATCCTTTATTGTCCTAAAAAGGGTTTAGGACGTCACCGCAAGCACTGGATGCGCATTCAGCAGGAGCTGGATAGTCGTGGTGTGCTTTATGATATGGTTCAAAGCGAATCTGTTGATAGTGTCGAGCGCCTGATGACGATGTTGATTCGCAATGGTTATAAGACCATTATCATTGTGGGTGGCGACTCCGCCTTGAACGATGCTGTGAACTGTCTGATGCGTGAGGATCAGGAGGTACGCAACCGCATCTCTCTGGGTGTTATTCCCAATGGCTTGTTGAACGACTTTGCCCGCTTTTGGGGCTTCACCGAGCGTGAAGATGCGCAGTCCGTGGAGTGGTTGTTGAAGCAGCGCGTCAGAAAGGTGGACTTGGGATGTATCACCTATCAAGATGACGAGGGACATGACGTGAATCGCTACTTCCTGAATTGTATCAATATGGGACTGATAGCCGATATAATGAACTTGCGTCGTCAGGCCCGTCAGAAGTTAGGCTCCGTCAAGTTGGCCTTCCTGTCTTCTCTGGTGGTGATGATATTCCATCGCCACGATTACAAGATGCGTATTGATATCAACTATGAGGTTATCGATCGTAAGGTGATGACCGTTTGTGTCGGAAATGCTCTTGGTTATGGACAAACGCCTAATGCTGTGCCTTATAGTGGCATGCTTGATGTGTCGGTGGTGTATAACTCCAGCATCAAACAGTTGTTGAATGGACTTTGGTTGCTGGTCAGCGGACGATTGTTGAACCATCGCAGCGTGCATCCTTATCGTACTAGGAAGTTGAATATCGAAGAGGCTAAAAAGATCCGAATAGGCATAGATGGACGACTGTGGGAATCGCCTGCCGATTCTTTTTCTATTCATGTACTTCCTGAGCAGATTAATTTCCTGATACCCGATTAATCACGGGCTCTTTTGAGAATAGGGAAATTACTCTTTCTGCGAAATCCACAAGAGTTTCTTTTCGTCGAGGATGGTGTAGCGCCTTCCGTCTAAGGCAATGACTCCCTCGTTGGCAAATGCTGACAGTGTGCGGATGGCATTGCTGATGTCCATATAGGCCGCATTGGCAATCTCTTTGCGGCTTGGGTGGGCGTTGAGGGTCTTGCCGTCGGCCTCGTATCCGCATTTGTCCCTAAGAAACAGTAGCATGTCTGCCATCTTGCCGCGTATGTGTTTTCTCTGAAGATTTTGGATTCTGCGTATCAGCGTGTCGATACGTTCTGAGAAGGTGCGAATGTACATCAAGGCTATCTGGGAGTTGGTCTCCACCAGGTGATAAACGATGTCGTTGGGCAGTTTTGCAACAATAGAGTTTTCGGTTGCAATGGCAGTAAACTTATACACACCTTTATCGAAGGGTGGCTGACTGGCAAAGATATGTCCCGCAGGCACCATGTTGATGATGTGCTGCTTGTTGTCAAGACCTAATACTTCGTTCTTTACGCGACCTTTATAAACAAAGTAGGTATGTGTGGCTGTATCGCCTTCGTTGAATATGACCTCAGCCTCTGTGTGATGTTCTATTTCCAAATGTTCCAAGAACGTGTTGCGTTGCTCTTCTGTCATGACATGCCAAATATTTGATATTGATTTGGCAATTTCAATCTTGTCGTTTATCATTCGTTTCCTAAATAAAAACCTAGTTGTACATAATGGTATACCGTGGACAAAGTTACGTATTTTTTATATAAATGTCAAGAAAAAGATGATGAAAAAGGCATTTTTCCCATAAAAAGCAAAATAATCAGGCTTTTTTTTTGTTGTGACACAAAAAATGTGTACTTTTGGGAAATCAAAATCTAAAACTGAAGATACGAAAAGAAGAAACCTTTAAATAAATAGGAACTATGAGTTATTTACGATTTGAGAAGGCCGTGATGACAAACTTGGAGGAGAGTCTTCGTCGCGAATTACTCCGTACAAACCGTTCTGGTGCCTATAGCAGTTCTACACTGGTGGACTGTAATACGCGAAAATACCATGGACTGCTGGTTGTGCCAGTACCTGAGCTTGATGATGAAAACCATGTACTTTTGTCATCGCTCGATTGTACGGTGATACAACATGGCGCGGAGTTTAACTTGGGACTCCACAAGTATCAGGGCAACAACTACAGTCCTAAAGGACACAAGTACATACGTGAGTTCGATGCTAGCGTAATTCCTACGACGACCTACCGTGTGGGTGGTGTGATCTTGAAGCGCGAAAGCATTTTTCAGGCTTACGAGGACCGCATCCTGATTCGATATACGCTCGAAGATGCTCACTCGGCTACCACGTTGCGCTTCCGCCCCTTCTTGGCATTCCGTTCCGTTCGACAGTTCACCCACGAGAATTCTGTGGCCAGTCGCGAGTATCACGACGTGGAGAATGGTATCAGGACATGTATGTATGCAGGTTATCCTGACCTGTATATGCAGTTTAACAAGAAGTGCGAGTTTGTGTTCCAGCCCGACTGGTATCGTGGCATTGAATATCCAAAAGAGCAGGAGCGTGGCTATGCTTCTAACGAAGACCTCTACGTACCTGGCTATTTTGAGTTGCCCATCAAGAAGGGCGAGAGCATTATCTTTGCCGCTTCTACCTCATGTAGTAAAACCGGTAGTTTGAAAAAACTGTTCCAGGACGAGTTGAATTTGCGTACACCGCGCGACAACTTCTATCACTGTCTGGTAACAGCTGCTCATCAGTTCCATAACCGCAAACCCAACGACGACCGCTATCTGCTTGCAGGCTATCCTTGGTTCAAGGCACGTGGCCGCGACACGTTTATTGCTCTGCCAGGTCTGACGCTTTCTATTGGCGAGAACGACTATTTTGAATTGGTGATGAAGACGGCTGAACGCGGACTGCACGAGTTTATGGAGGGTAAGCCTCTCTCCGTACAGATTTACGAGATTGATCAGCCTGATGTCATGCTGTGGGCCGTGTGGGCCATTCAGCAATATGCCAAATACGAGGGTCGAGACCGTTGTTTCGAACTCTATGGCAAATTGCTGAACGATATTGTGAAGTATATTAAGAACGACAAGCATCCCAACCTGCGTTTGGATGACAATGGACTTGTTTATTCTAATGGTCGCGATAAGGCTGTGACTTGGATGAACTCTACGGCCAACGGCCGTCCTGTGGTGCCTCGTTCTGGCTATATTGTGGAGTTCAATGCATTGTGGTATAACGCCTTGAAATTCTGCGCATCGATGGCTGGTGAACATAACGACCCCAATGGCGCCGCTATGCTTGAGGATATTGCAGCAAAGTGTAAGCAGTCGTTCGTAGATACTTTTGTCAATGAGTATGGCTATCTGCTCGACTATGTAGACGGCACCAACATGGACTGGAGTGTCCGTCCTAATCAGATCTTTGCCGTAGCACTTGACTATTCGCCGCTCTCACAACAGCAGATGAAGAGCGTTGTCGATATCTGTACCCGCGAGTTGCTCACCCCCAAGGGACTGCGTTCGCTGTCGCCTAAGAGCGGAGGCTATAATCCAATGTATGTAGGACCGCAGACTCAGCGTGACTATGCCTACCATCAGGGAACGGCATGGCCTTGGCTTGGCGGTTTTTATATGGAAGCCAGTCTGAAGCTCTACAAGCGTACCCGTCTGTCGTTTATCGAACGTATGATGGTGGGCTATGAGGACGAGATGGACTATCATGCTATCGGCACCATCTCAGAATTGTTCGATGGTAATCCTCCATTCCATGGACGCGGTGCTATGTCGTTTGCCATTAATGTGGCAGAGATCCTGCGCACCATGAAATTGTTGGAGAAGTACACATATCAAAAATAAATAAGGAGGAACGACAATGAAAGTATTAATGTTTGGATGGGAGTATCCTCCTCATGTGTTTGGCGGACTCGCCACTGCAAATTATGGTATATCTGAAGGTCTGAAGGCTCAGGGCGATATCGAGACCGTGCTCTGTTTGCCACATCCCTTTGGAGATGAGAGTCAACATGCTTGTCGCATCGTAGCGATGAATGCGGTGCCTATTGCCTATCGCGACGTGAACTACGACTACGTGAAGAGCCGTGTGGGCAACATTATGGACCCCGACTACTATTTCCGTCTGCGTGAGCATATCTATGCTGACTTCAACTATATGCATGTCAACGACCTCGGTGCTATGGAGTTTGCCGGTGGCTATCCGGGCAATCTGCACGAGGAAATCAATAACTATTCTATCATTGCTGGCGTGGTGGCCCGAACCGAGGACTTCGATATCATCCACGCCCACGACTGGCTGACATTCCCTGCCGGCATTCATGCCAAGCAGGTAAGTGGCAAACCGCTCTGTATCCATGTGCATGCCACCGACTTTGATCGCAGCCGAGGCAAGGTTAATCCTACCGTCTATTCTATCGAAAAGAATGGTATGGATAATGCCGACTGTATCATGTGCGTGTCGGAGCTGACCCGTCAGACTGTCATTAACCAGTATCATCAGGACCCGCGTAAGTGCTTCACCGTGCATAATGCCGTTTATCCTTTACCACAGGAGTATCAGGATATTCCTCGCGAGGATCATACGGGCAAGGAGAAGGTGGTCACGTTCCTTGGACGTATCACCATGCAGAAGGGACCCGAGTATTTCGTTGAGGCTGCCAACATGGTGCTGCATCGCACCCGCAACGTGCGTTTCTGTATGGCTGGTTCTGGCGATATGATGGACGCCATGATCTATCTGGCTGCCGAACGTGGCATAGCAGACCGTTTCCACTTCCCCGGCTTTATGCGTGGCAAACAGGTTTATGAATGTCTGAAAGCTTCAGATGTCTATGTGATGCCTTCGGTCAGCGAACCTTTCGGCATCTCACCGCTTGAAGCGATGCAGTGCGGTACGCCTTCTATCATTTCGAAGCAGTCAGGCTGTGCTGAGATTCTGGACAACTGTATCAAGGTGGACTACTGGGATGTGCATGCTTTAGCTGATGCCATCTATTCGATCTGCGTCAACGAGTCGCTGTTCAACTACCTGAAGGAAGAGGGCAAGCGCGAGGTCGATCAGATCACGTGGGAGAAGGTAGGTCGCTGGATACGTACTCTCTACAGACGCACTTTAGGGTGGGAGTAACCCCCTCCCGACCTCCCCGAGGGGAGGCGTAGTTAGATTCATTTAAAAATTCAAAGACCCAATGCTCCCTGCATGGTCTTCCTCCCTCGGGGGGATAAGAGAGGGGGTTTAAATTATGAAAACAATTTGTTTATATTTCGAGATACATCAGATTATTCATCTGAAGCGTTACCGTTTCTTCGATATTGGTACAGATCATTATTACTACGATGACTACGAGAACGAACGTAGCATTAGCGATATTGCTGAGCGCAGCTATATGCCTGCCCTGAATGCTCTGTTGCAGATGATCAAAGACAATGGCAAATACTTCAAGGTGGCTTTCTCGCTCTCAGGTACGGGTATCGAGCAATTGGAGTTTCACGCTCCTCAGGTCATCGAGAAATTGCAGGAGCTGAACGAAACCGGTTGTGTCGAGTTCTTGGCCGAGCCTTATAGCCACGGTCTGTCGTCGCTGGCCAATACAGAGGCCTTCATTCGCGATGTGCAGAAGCAGTGCAAGAAGATAGAGGAACTCTTCGGCAAGAAACCTACAGTGTTCCGCAACTCTTCGCTCATCTATAGCGACGAAATTGGTGCTCAGGTAGCCAGCATGGGCTTTAAGGGTATGCTGACCGAGGGTGCTAAGCATGTGCTGGGATGGAAGTCGCCACACTACATCTATAATTGTAATATGGCTCCATCGCTGAAGTTGTTGCTGCGCGACGTAGAGTTCAGCGATGATATCTCTTTGCGCTTTAATAATGCCGAGTGGGAGGGCTATCCACTCTTTGCCGATGCCTATATCGATCGCATCGCTCGCTTGCCAGAAGATGAGCAGTTCATCAATATCTTCATGGAGTTGTCGGCTCTGGGTATAGCTCAGCCGCTGAGTTCAAACATCCTGGAGTTTATGAAGGCTTTGCCAGTATGTGCTAAGGCAAAAGGTATTACCTTCTCTACGCCTACCGAGATATGTCTGAAGACCAAGAGCGTAGGTGCACTCGATGTGCCCGACACGTTGTCGTGGGTTGATGAAGAGCGCGACGTCAGCTGCTGGTTGGGTAATGCTATGCAGCACGAGGCTTTCAACAAGTTGTACAGTGTGGCCGACCGTTTGCTTATAGCCAACGATCCCCGCATCAATCAAGACTGGGACTATCTGCAGGCCAGCAATAACTTCCGCTTCATGACCACTAAGCCGTCTAATGTGGGACTGGACCGTGGCATCTATAGCGGTCCGTTTGATGCCTTCACCAACTACATGAATATTCTTGGCGACTTCATCAACCGCGTCAATGCACTCTATCCAGAGGAGATCGATAATGAACAGCTCAACTCGCTACTCACCACCATCAAAAATCAGGGTGATGAAATTGAAATGAAGGATATTGAGATTGAGCGTCTGAAGGCCAAGTTGGCAAAACTGCAACCTGATGAGGCAGAAAAGTCTGCAGCTAAGAAGGTGCCCGCAGCTAAGAAAGTTGCTCCTGCAAAGAAGGCCGCTCCGAAGAAGGCTACAACCAAGAAGGCTACTTCTGAAGAAAAGACAAAGTAAAAGGAACTAGTAAACCATCTGTTTACAGTATAAAAAAGAGGGTGCCACGCATCCTCTTTTATTGTATGACAGTGGCACTTTCGCATCGTGAAAGTGCCACTGTTTATTTATCGTACCACGTACTTACGTCCACGAATAACGTAAATGCCTGGTTTCAGTCCTTCCAGTGTGGTTGCCTGCTGACGTACCAGTCGGCCCGTAGCATCATAGATGTTCTGAGGCTTGTTCTCTGAAACCACCGAACCGATGGCTGTGTCCACATCCTTCACAATGAGAAGACCCTCGCTGATGCGGCTGGTGTCCCATGTAATGCCATTGGTGTTCAGTACTGTTGGCGTGCCGCTGAATTTGTTGGCCTTCCACAGACGAATAGAGTCGCCAGGTGCCAGCGTGTTTGTCTTCGAGGGTGTCACGATGATTGTACCGTTCATGGTCAGCGTGTTGATGCCACCAATGAACGAGCAACCATTGTATGTGCTGTTAGCACAAGCAGCAGCATTGACAAGGAGTGTGCTGGTGGCGCTCATGTTGACGTTCTTCGAACCGAAGTAGATTGTGCCAGTGGTAGAACCATTAAATGCACCAGGCTTCAGCATGCCATGGATGGTGTACGAAGAATTCTTCAGCGATTTATCGGCAGTGTTGTTGCCAGAGAGAGTGCCTTGCTCCTTCACGGTCAGAGCACCCGTTCCCAGGCTCGTACTATTGCTTACACACATCTCGCCTTCGTTGACATAGGTAGCCCCTGTGTGTGTACAGGCAGCATTCCATGTCACCTTGCCAGTACCCACTTTAATCAACTGCGAGTTGGCGGTCACCACCACGTTGGTGCTCCAGTTTTCATCGTTACCTACCTCCCAGGTGTTTGTACCGTTGGCACCGCTGCCGAAGTCACTGATACCACCCAGTGAACCGTTGCCTACCACCTTACCAATGCGTAATGTTCTTCCAGAGTTCAGCACCACAACACCGCTGGGGATACTCAGCGTGCCGTTAGGCATGCCGTTGCTGGTGTCCAGTGTGACTCGTCCGCCTGGGTCGCCATTGCTGGTAACCTTCAGTATGCCAGCAAAATTATTTAGTCTCAATGCCAGGTGAGTACGCGTGGCATACCAGTAGTTAGGACTAGAGCCACCCTTGCGTACAGGACATGATACCGTCAGTGTACCTTCACCGGAAATGGTATTGTTATAAGTAGCATCATTCACTGTGTTCCAAGTACCTGACTTGTCTTTAGGAATATAGATGTTATAACTGGTACCGGTGTTCTCGTCCAGTCGTCCGCCCTGGAATTCTACAGTTTTTGCAGGTGTAGAGGTATTGATGCACTGCACCGTACCGCCTGCGATGACCAGTCGTTCCAACGACGAATTGTTCGTGTTCAGTTTCAGCCAGCCATTGCCCTTCTTGGTCAGTTTCGTACCCGTCATATAGCTTGCTGCGATAAAGTCGTGCGCATTGTTGATGACGCCACCCTCTTCACCCATGAACTTGATGGGAGAGCCATTGTTCACGGCTGCCGTGGTGTTCAGCTCGGCACCATTCTCAATGATGAATAGGTCGCTATTGCTTGTGATAGCACCCAGGTTGCCCTTAGACTGGTTGGTGTTGGCTAGTGAAGAAACGCTGACCACACCTTCCGAGATGCGGTTACCGCCCTTATAGGTGTTTTCCGTGTTGATGGTCAGCTTGCCAGAACCCTGCTTCACCAGTCGGCTGTTGCCCACGATACTTCCTGTTCCAGTAAATGTGATGTCCTTTGTCGTGTTAACCACGATGTCGCTAGTCTCCACATCGTTGGCAATATTGATAGAGCTATACTTGCCATTATTGTCGAAAGTCACCTGGTCGCCTGTTACGAAGATCATGCCTTCACCTTCAGCATCGGCAAAGTTCTCGCTGATGCCGAGGTCCCATGTGCTTGACTTGGCACCAGTCCAGAAAATCTGGCTGGCATCGCGTTGATTCTCAATGACGAGGTAGAGTTTCTCTTCCTCTATAGACAGGTAGTTCTTCTTCTTGTTACTCAGTCCTTCCAGTTTGATGTTCACCAATTGGCCCTTCAAGGTTTTTACCTGTCCCAGCAAGTATTTACCTTCGCCCAGTTCTTCGCTGGCATTCAGGTTGTTGAACTGGAACACCGGCACCATGTACTTTGGACCATACTGCCAGTTCTTCTTCTCGATGGTCAACAGCTCAACATTAATCTGGTCAGCCGTAAAGTCGCTTTTCAAATCGAAGACCACGCGTGAGCCAAAGCCCATCAATAGCGAATCGGTTGTAATCGAACCAATGTTGTCCTTTCTGCCAGGATACAGCTTAGAGTCATAGTCCATCTTGATGCTGCGGAAACGACCCTCGTTGCTGTTGAGTTCGGCAAAGCGGTTCATCCACACCGGTGAGTTTAGCAACGAACCGTCGAAGTTCACCGTACCTGCCCATATGTTCGTTTCGCCTGTATAAGTCATGTCCACCTTTGGCAGGTTCAGAATGCCGTCGCCCTGCTTCACCAGTCGCATGTTGCCTGTAAAGGCAGCCCCCTTCACGTCGCAGGTGTAATAGGTGTAGTTGATGCGGGCATTACCGTTTGTGATTGTACTGTTGGTGCCCTGTACCCATGAGGGAATGTTGAAAGTCACCATATAAGGCTTTGCGCCCTCGGCCACGTTGATCGTCATGTCGTTGGTCTCACATACGATGACGTGCTTGTCGTCCAAGTTAGCAGAGATTGTTCCGCCGTTGGCCACCTCAGTACGGTCGGTCATAGTCAGTGGGGGAGGTGCCATGGTGATGCCTTCCATCTCTCCGAGGTAGTAGCTGGCATGAGGTGGCTGATTGTAGCCCATAGACTCCCACACCATGCCTTGGCGATACTGGTGGTCGTGCCACAAGGTGTAGTTGCGCCAAGGGGTTGCTATATTAGTAGTGTACACGCGTACGTATTTATTATCTGCAGTGCGTGCAATAATCTCTTCACGCCAGTCGCCCAGCACATCGCCAGTGGCCGATGGCGTGTTCTTTGTCCAGTTACAGTTGGCAGTACCGTCGGCTGTGAAGACATGTGTGCCGTCGGCCTTTACCACCATGGCAGCACCCTCGCGCGATGAGGCACCGTCGAGTCCCTCTTCCAGCAGGTCGCCATCCCAGTAGATGCGAAAGTTCAGTGTAAATCCGGCAGGACCATTAGGCAGCACCTTGTCTGATACGCACGATACAACGCCCGACTGGCTCGACTTACCGATAGCACCAGGGAAGTCGTTCGAGAAGTTGCCGCACAGTGCACGTCCATCGTCGCTGGTCGATTCCAGACGATAGTAGATTTTTGATGTCGTACCATCACGATAGTTCATGGCAGGATGGTCCTCGTTGCAGGTGAAGATTTCCTGTCCGTGACGATAGGGGTCGAAATCCGAACAGTGTTGCGCATCACCGTGTCCTAATCCTGTGGTAGAAAGTCCTTTGCCATTATCGTCGATAACCATCGAACCGAAGCAGATCTCGTCGCGACCATCCCAGTCAACGTCGGCAATGCCAAAGTTATGGAAACCTTGTCCGTAGTAAGGGCTGCCCCAGCCGTTGTTGTCTTCCCACGCCCAGTACTGTGACAATTTGTGCGTGGCAGGATCCACGCTGAAAGCCTTCATCATGTGGCGTGTGTAGCAGCCACGACCCAGGAAGATGAATGGGTGGCGTCCGTCCAGAAAAGGAGCGCCGAAATAGTGCTTCGTAGAGCGGTGTCCGTAGCCGTCGCCCCAGCTGTCGGCACCGTTACGGGGTAGGGGATAGTCCATCCATAGCGCACCGTCATTGCCGATGGCATAAGGCTTTCCGGTTGCGCCCTCCAAATAGAGCAGGTATTCAGCCCCCGTGTTGGTATAGGTCATGTTCGCCGTCTGGTTCACGGTGTTACGTGTGTTCACATTCATATTACCAATATTGGTGGTTGTGCCGTCGGTATGATGAATAATCATGTTGTCGGCACCGCGCAGCAGGATTTCAGCCTTGCCGTCGCCGTCCCAGTCGTAGCCCACAGCATCATACTGCTCGTCGGGTCCAGACACCATGTTGGGACCAAGGTCGATATACCACAGACGATCGCCCTTGATGTTGTAGCACTCCAACAGGTTGTAGGCGGGTGCGTTCACCGAGCTGCCATCTTTGTAGTTGCGCTTCATGATGAACTCGCTCACGCCGTCGCCGTCAACGTCGGCCAGCGCAATATCATTGATGTTGTAGTCGGCCGTGATGTCGTTGCCTTGGCGGTCTGTCACGTTCTTCACAGCAAACTGTATGAATTGCTGTTTCAGGCGGGTCACAGCTTCGCATTTAGTCTGTTCCTTGCCACGTACCACAGCAGCCACCTGGTATGTGGCACCGTCCTTGCCGTCCTTGTCCACATAGTTAGAAACCTTCAGCGGTCCTGCAATCTTGGTACTGTCGCGATAGAGGTTGTACTCCGTGTCGTAGTACTCCTCGGCAAAGATGCGCCAGCTAACAAACGAGCCAGCCCCCGATGGAACAGCCACAAGACCACGATCTAGCTTGTCTGTGGTTCTCTGAGCCCAGACGTTGCCCGTCATCGTGAAAACCGTCATGAAAAGTAGTAGTAATACCTTCTTCATAGAGTTTTAATTGATTAATGTTAGTAATTTATTTTTGGTTTGGGTGCAAAGTTACGAAGAATGAATCTAACTACCAAACAAATTGACGAAAAAGTGTAATAATTACCCTTTATTAGGGTTTTGAGGAACAATTAGTTACTAAAAGGCCCTTACTGATAACTATTTGAAAATATTTTGGGTGCTATTGTTTGCAGTTTAATATTTTATTATTAACTTTGCGCCCGAATTTTTAAACCATGAGAATATGAGTCAAGTCATCAAGCCCATCGCCTATCAGCCGTTGCTCGACATGAGACAGACTGAACAAGGTATCAAGTTGATAAAAGAGTTTTTTCAGGCTAACCTCTCTACCGAGTTGCGTTTGCGTCGTGTCACCGCCCCTTTGTTTGTATTGAAGGGACTGGGTATTAATGATGACCTGAACGGCGTGGAGCGTGCTGTGACGTTCCCCATCAAAGACTTAGGCGATGCCAAGGCCGAGGTGGTACATTCTTTGGCAAAATGGAAGCGCCTTACGCTGGCAGAATACAACATCGAACCTGGCTATGGCATCTATACCGACATGAATGCCATCCGTGCCGACGAGGAGCTCGACAACCTGCATTCTCTCTATGTTGACCAGTGGGACTGGGAGGCTTCTATCCGTCGCGAGGACCGCACTTTGGCCTTCCTGAAGAATATCGTGGAGCGTATCTATGCAGCCATTCGCCGCACCGAGTACCTGACCTGCGAGACCTATCCCCAGCTGAAGCCCTTCCTCCCCGAGAAGATTCACTTCATCCATGCCGAAGAGTTGTTGCAGATGTATCCCGACAAGACGCCAAAGGAGCGCGAGGATGCCATCTGTCAGAAATATGGTGCCGTGTTTATTATCGGCATCGGCAGTAAGTTGTCCAACGGCGAAAAGCACGACGGGCGTGCTCCTGACTACGATGACTGGAGCACCGTTGCCGAGGACGGTCGTGAGGGTCTCAATGGCGACATCCTGATTTGGTATCCAGTGCTGGGTCGTTCGTTCGAACTGTCGTCAATGGGTATCCGTGTTGACAAGGAGTCGTTGCTGCGCCAGCTGAAGATTGAAAACAAAGAAGAGCGCATGCAGCTCTATTTCCACCAGCAGTTGCTCAACGACAAGTTGCCACTTTCCATAGGCGGTGGTATCGGTCAGAGTCGTCTCTGCATGGTGCTACTGCACAAAGGCCACATCGGTGAGATTCAGGCCAGCATCTGGCCCGACGACATGCGCCAGCAGTGCAAGGAGATGGGTATGACACTTATTTAATAATAGACAAGCATAAGAATCAGTGGAGGCAGGAAGCATCATTTTCCTGCCTCCTTTTTTGTTAATTAATGTTTGCAACGAGACCTTTTTTCGTGAAATAATTGTGCTACTGACAATTATTTCTTATTTTTGCACCACCTAACCATAACTACTTTTTTACTAACTATAAACTATTTTAAAACTATCTAACTCATTAAAAACAATGAAACACTTATCAAAGTACCTATGCAGGTATGGAAGCATAGCTCTGTTGGCTATCCTTTCGTTTCTTTTCGTGACTAATGCTTCTGCACAGCGCAAGACCGATCAGCTGGATCGCGGCTTGGTGGCCGTCAAGGTGTCGCAGGGCGTGTTTGTCAGTTGGCGCGTACAGGCAGACGAGTACTATGGCGTGACGTACAAGCTCTATCGCAACGGTGCGCTGATTGCCCAGAACCTCTATGCCTCCAACTATGCCGATGCCAGTGGCAGCACTTCTAGCCAATACACCGTGGCAGCAGTCCGCAATGGGGTAGAGGGAGCACAGTGTGCAGCCGTCACCCCTTGGCAGAACCAGTATTTCGAGATTCCCGTATCTAATGTTCAGGCACGTAGTGGTGTGACGGTGTGGAAACAAAACAACCCCTCTACGGCGATGGCCAACTATGTGATTAATGATATCTCGCTGGGCGATGTGGATGGCGACGGTAAGGTTGACTTCATCGTGAAACGTAAGAATCAGACCGACCAAGACAACCTGTTCCCTGCCAACAACTATCAGATGTACTGCCAGATAGAGGTCTATGCCTCCAGCATCAACTATGGACGTCTGTGGTGGATTGATTGCGGACCCAATATCTGCTACGGTGCTGATGAGCAGTGGGATGCAGTGGCCTTCGACTGGAACGAGGATGGCGCTTGCGAAGTGCTTTATCGCGGTGGTGCCAACACCGTTATTCACCATGCCGATGGAACCACCGAGACCATTGGCAATGTCAACGAGAACATCCGCAACGGCATCACCCATACCGCCAACATGACATTTTCTAATGCCGGCGAAGAGTGGCTCATGTATATCAATGGTCGCACAGGTCGCACCTACGACGTCATCGCCTATCCCTTGCCCCGTGGCAATGCCTCAGACTGGGGCGATTCCTATGGTCATCGTTCCAGCAAGTACTTCATGGGCGCCCCCTACATGGATGGTGTCAATCCCTATATCTTCCTGGGTCGTGGCATCTATACCAAGATAGATGCCTGTACTTATCGCGTGAACAAGAGCACTAATAAATTATATAAGGTGGGCAACACCTGGCACAGCTATAACAACAGCGGTTGGAACGGCCAGGGCAACCACAACTTCTCTATTGCCGATGTCGATGAGGATGGCAGCGACGAGATTATCTATGGCTCCATGGTGCTCGACTTCCACACGGCCGACAACTCGCTGCATGGCTGTTCTTCTACAGGTCTCGGACATGGCGATGCTTCCCATACAGGCGACCTGGATCCCTTCCGTCGTGGTCTGGAGACCTTTGCATGCAACGAGGACCATCCTTGCAACAACTTCCGCAATGCCACCACCTGCGAGATCTATGCCCGCACACCCGGCAGTGGCGACGACGGACGTGCCATGGCTGGCAATTTCACCAACCAGTATCCTGGTGGTATCGGTGCTTCGACAGGCTCGGGCATCATTCCTCTGAGCTATGTGCAGCCCAACCCCACATCGCCTGTTTACATCAGTGGCATGGCCAACAACTGGAATGCGCAGACGCCTTACCCCATGGCGCTGAACTTCCGTATCTAT
The DNA here is from genome assembly GCA_024695815.1 of Prevotella sp. GTDB lineage: Bacteria > Bacteroidota > Bacteroidia > Bacteroidales > Bacteroidaceae > Prevotella. Next base: position 10,349 of record JAILHK010000016.1, on the reverse strand, counting down.
TGGGACGGCGACCTGCTGTCTGAGACCATCAATGGCCCTGGCTCTAACGAGAGCTATCTCTATATCGACAAGTTGGGACAACGCATCTTCGATACCAACCACGGCTCGTATGCCACCTCGTGCATCAACGGCACCAAGAAGAACCCTTGTGCCACAGGCGATATCCTGGGCGACTGGCGCGAAGAGCTGGTGGTACGCTCTTCAGATAACCGTTTCATCCGTGTCTATACCACCGTCACACCTACCGAACACCGCATGCAGTCACTGTGGTACGACCACCAGTATCGTCAGGCCATGGTATGGCAGACCGAAGGTTACAACCAACCTCCTCATCCCAGCTTCTTCGTGGGCGAGCTGGAAGGACTCACGCAGGCTCCTCCCGCTTTGACATGGACAGGTCGCACGGGCATTGGCAACAACGGTTCCATTACTACCGCCCTCAATGGTCGCGACGTGTTTGTATGGCCCGACGGCAATGGCTCTCAGTACATGGTCAATATCAATGCTGGTGCCAAGCCCTCGACGCTCTTCCTGAACTCACGTACCACCATCGAGGGTGGTGATCGCGTGCAGTATCTCGAAACCAAGCATACGTGGGACCGCATCCGCCTCACGGGCAATGGCCTCTCTGGCACCACCAATCTCTGTAAGCAGGGCTCGTCGGCAGCCCACCTGCCCTACACCACGCATACTCATTCGGGCAAGACCGATGTTTGGCAGGGCGCGCTGATCTGTAATGGTAGCATCACCAACAGCGACGTATGGGCCAACCGCTTCACCGAACTGTTCTTTGGTTCTGACCTGGCCGCAGCCGAGAGTCAGTACAAGTCTGTTAGCATGGAGTATGGCTCTGCGCTCTATATCACCAGCCACCAGAAGACCACTCCTTATGTCAACGATAACGGCTATGCCCACCTCACCATTGGCAACCTCATCATCAAGGAGGGCTCACGTCTGGTGTTCGACATCAGTGGCAATGGCAATGCTAACGGCGACCGCCTGAACATTGGCACCCTTTTCGTGCGCACACAGAACTGGCAGTATGGTCCTCAGTACTTGATGCCTGTCATTGACATCCGCTCTGCCGGTGCTTTGGCCGATGGCGACTACCTGTTGGGCACGCTCCAGGGCATGGCTACCGGTTCGGCCAGTCTGCTCGACGTGAAGGTGGAGTGTAGCGCGCAGGTTAATGGACACTTCGGCACGGTGTTCTTCAACCAGGCCAACAAGAGCTATTACCTGCACGTGGGTACGGCTATCGATGCCACTTATCAGATTGATGGTGCTACCTATCTCGATGTGCTGGTACAGAACTTTGAAGGTTCCAACTGGCAGGACAACTGGACCATCGCCCTTCCCGGTCGTCTGACCGCCGTCCAGCAGTCGAACGGTGCCAGCGGTTCTAAGTGTATTTGGCTGAAGAGCGTGCTCGATGCCAACAACGGCACCTCGGCTACCTATACCATTCCCGCCATCAGCGAGTATGCCACCACCACCTCATACGAGTTCAACTTCGACTTCGCCCAGACATCCATCATCGGCAGCAATGCCGACCGTGCCGGCGAAATCATCCTTCGCAACCAGAGCAATGGTGCCATCGTCACCTTCCGTGCCTTCACTGGCGCAACCACGGGCGACATCGTTGTCAACGGCACTGTGGTGGGTCACTATGGTGTCACCAAGGGCACCTACTTCAAGTCCGAGACAGCTCCCACCATCAATCACCACGTATCACTGCGCTCTTCGCAGGCCGGCACCTTCCTCTATGTCGATGGTACTAAGTACACGATTGGCTCATCGTTCGTCAAGGTGGGCAGCATCCTCTACAACACCAACCGCTATGCCGGTCAGGCACAGTTCGACAATATCCTATTGAACTGTCGTGTGGAGAACAACTACGCTTCGCGTATGTCGCCAGAAGAAACCACCAGCGTTGCACCTGCAACCCGTCAGGCAGTGCCCGTGGCTTATTACACCCTCGATGGCCGTCGCGTCCAACATCTTGAGAGTGGCAAGGTTTACATCGTAAAGCTGTCGGATGGCACTGCAAAAAAGGTAAGATTATAAGTCAATAAGGCCACTTTGCGTATGGCAAAGTGACGGTATCAGAATCATTCTAGACTCTAGAAAAGCTATTTCTAAAGTCTAGAATGATTGTTTCTAGACTCTAGATGTTACATTCCTAAAGTCTAGAAATGTGCTTTCTAGACTCTAGAATAATATCAATAGTTACCCTTTTGCATGGCAAAAGTGGCACTATAACAACAGAAAAGTGGCACTTTACGATGTGTAAAGTGCCACTTTCCTGTTGTTAAAATACGCATGCCCAGCCGAATCTCTTAACAATTTCCTGTAGTAGGTTTCGATCACTACTTGGAATGGTGACTGTGACTGTCTCTTGTTGCGGATTGCTTCTCGGAATATCAGCGCTTGCCGTTTCTAGCTCATACTGTGCCTGTGCGGAGAGTAGAATTTTGGCTGGGAGACCGATAGTGGACTCTATCTTCATGGCCAGTTCTGCCGTGAGTGCTCGTTTGCCATTGAGTACTTCGCTCAAATGTGAGGGCTGTGTGCCAAGCATCTGTGCAAATGCTTTCTGACTGATGCCCCTCTCTTCGAGCTCGGGCTTAATCATCATTCCTGGGTGTACCGCCATAAATGGCGTCGGATTATCATTTCTTGTTGCCATAATGAGTGTTGTCTAAATCTAAAATCGTAATTCTAATTCCGCCTTCGAATTCACGGAAGATGATTCGCTCCACCATTCCGTTGACAACTCGGATGGAACTTTTGCCATTAGTCCCAGAGAGCTGTTCGTAGTGGAGAAAAGAGATGGAACGGAGATCGCTAGCACGTTCAGAAAGTCGCAGATAGTTATATGCAGTAGCGAGGGCATGCATAAATTTCTTATTGCGCATGTACTTCTTATACTTGCTATTACGCCCCGTCGTGATGAGTTCTTCCAAATCCTTGTCGTCAAAGATTATTTGCATCTTAATATATAATTTTGTGGCAAAGATATTAATTAATTCCCAATAATGGGAATTTTTCTACGCTTTTCTATGCCATTTTAACATTTGTCCTGCTTTAAACTGGTCAGTTAGGTCATTTCTTGAGATAAATAACAAGAGTGTTCCAATGCGGCACAATTATTAAAAAAATGTGTTTTTTGTGTCACTTCGTTTTTAATCTCAGAAAATAAATGTAACAAATATTGTGACCTCCATCGCCTTTACTTAAACTATCCGATAAGTTTCATGTATTCTTCGTAGGAGATATGCCGTCCGCCCATGGAACGGAGATGAGGTGTCTCAAACTGACAGTCGATGAGGCTCCCGCCGTTTTCGCGCAGCACCTGAGCCAGGTGAATCAGTGCCAGTTTCGAGGCACTCGGCACCAACGAGAACATGCTCTCGCCAAAGAAGGCCGCACCGATGGTGATGCCATACAGTCCACCCACCAGCTGACCATTGTCCCACACCTCGACGCTGGCTGCAAAGCCCTGGTGGTGCATCTCGGTGTAAGCACGAATCATATCGGGTCCCAGCCATGCTCCCTCGGTGGTGTTGCGGTCTTGTGCCATGGCACAACCATGAATCACGCCGTCGAAGTCCTTGTTGATGGTCACCTGATAGCGCTGACTGCGTATGAGCTGGCGCATGGAGTGGCTGATGTGTATCTCGTCGGGGAAGATAACGAAGCGCTGCTGCGGACAGTACCACATCGGCTCCGGGCTGTCGCGATACGAGAACCAGGGGAAGAAGCCGTTGGAGTAGGCCAGCAGCAGACGGTCGATGCTGAGGTCGCCACCTACGGCTATCAGCCCGTCGTCTTCTGCCAGACTTGGATGTGGGAACCACAATCGTTTATCTAATTGAAAGATGGCCATGGTCTGTTGTGATGTCAAGGTTACCGCCCTGCTTCATGGTGCCAAACAGAATTTCGTGAGTCAGCAGGGGTTTCAGACGACGGGCGATGACGCGATCCATCTCGCGTGCACCATATTCCTTAGTGAAGCCCTCGTTCAGCAACAGGTCGAAGGCCTCGTCGCTGAGTGTCATGGTGACGTGCTTCTGACTGAGTTTTTCGCGCAACTCGTCGAGCTTCTTGTTGAGGATGAGGCGAGCCATCTTCTTGTCCATATCGTTGAACACCACCGTTCCCGACAAGCGGTTGATGAACTCAGGTTTGAAGGTCTTCTTGACCTGGCGCAACATTGCCTCGCCGCGCGAGGCACCACCTGTGAAACCGATGGACGCCTGGGCCGCATATTGGGCGCCGGCATTCGACGTCATGATTAGAATCACGTTGCGGAAGTCGGCCTTCCGTCCTTTGTTGTCGGTCAGACGCGCATAGTCCATCACCTGCAACAAGATGTTGTATATGTCCTGATGTGCCTTCTCTATCTCGTCGAGCAGCAGCACGCAGTTGGGCGTCTTGCGGATGGCATCGGTCAGCAGACCACCATCCTCATAGCCCACGTAGCCTGCTGGCGAGCCAATCAGTTTGGCCACCGTGTGCTTCTCGGTATATTCACTCATGTCGAAGCGTATCAGTTCGATGCCCAGCACCTTGGCCAACACGCGAGCCACTTCCGTCTTTCCCACGCCGGTGGGTCCCACAAACAGTAGCGACGCCATGGGCTTGTTGTCGTCCAGCAGTCCGGCGTGCGACATCTGCACGGCTTCCACCACCTGTCGGATTGCTTCGTCTTGTCCGTAAATCTTTGCCAGCATCTGTGGTGCCATCTGCTCCAGCTGCTGGTGCTCGTCGGTTGCGTTGACTGCCAGGGCATCCACCTTGCAGGTTTTGGCCAGCACTTCGGCAATGTCGGCCTTGGTCACGGTTGCGCTCTGGGTGTCTTCACCATTCGCTGACGTCAGTTTACTTTCGTAGGAAGCTCCCGCCTCGTCTATCAGGTCGATGGCCTTGTCGGGCAGGAAGCGGTCGTTGATGTATTTGGCGCTGGCATCCACCGCAAAGTCGATGGCATCGCTGTCGTACTTCACGTGGTGGAACGCCTCGTAGCCTTGTTGCAACTGTCGCAGGATATGCTTAGTCTCTTCGGTCGAGGGCTCGGGGATGTCAATCTGTTGAAAACGACGTACCAGTCCTTTCGAGCGCGAGAAGTGACGGTTGTACTCCTCGTAAGTGGTGCTGCCTATGAAGCGGATGCTGCCTGCTTCAAGGTAGGGCTTCAGCATGTTAGAGGCATCCATCGCCCCTTCGCCCGTGGCACCGGCTCCCACCAGCGTGTGTATCTCGTCGATATACACGATGTTAGCCTCGCTTTCGGCCACGATGCCATCCATTATCATCTTGATGCGGTTTTCAAAGTCGCCGCGATACTGCGTACCCGCCAGCAGTGTGCCAATGTCCAGTTGATAGATTCGTGCGTCCTTCAGGCGCTCAGGCACCTGTCCTTCGGCAATCATGCGTGCCAGTCCCCAGACCAGTGCGGTCTTTCCGACACCCGGTTCGCCCACATGCAGCGGGTTGTTCTTGTCGCGTCGGCACAGCACCTGGATGGTGCGGGCCAACTCCGTCTCGCGACCAATCAGCGGGTTGTGTTTCTCGTACAGCTCATTCATGCAGGTCACCAGCTGGCGCCAGGCCACCTCGTGCTTCTTGTCGTAGTCGCCAAACAGGTCGTCTTCCTCGTCGTCTTCCTCGTCGTCATCCTCGTACGAGTCGCTCAGGAAATCCTCCATCTCATAACTGTCTATCAGCCGACTCATGAAGTTGCTCACCTTATTGTCGAGCGCACTTTTCAGTATATAGGCGGCCCACGACTCTTCCAACTGCAACAGGGCGGCCACCATGTGGGGCACGTCAACCTCTTCGGCGCTGCTGGCCTTTACCTGCTGCCATGCCATGCTGATGACCTGTGTCAGCTGTTCCGATATATCCGGTGCGTAGTCGCGGTCAGTGGGCACGATCTCCAACTCTAGCAGTTTCTCTCTGACTCTCTTTCTCAGTTGTTCCGGATGGTAGAAAATATGTAGTGTCTGATAGAACTCGAAGTCGTTGGTGAGTGTCAGCAGCAGATGCTCGGGCATCACAAACTCGTGTCTCAATGCCTGGCAGCAAGCCACGGCTTCTTCCATCACGCGACTAGCCCTTTTGGTTCGTTTTATCTCTGCCATAATTGTTTACTGTTCTGGTTCAACCGACAGGCGTAGCGGATGGCCCGCCTCTCGTGAAATGTTGGTTGCCTTGCGTACCTTTGAGAGGGCCACGTCATAGCTGTAGATGCCCACCACCGCTTTGTCGGAGTGATGCACTTGCAGCATTAGCGCCTCGGCTTCGGTGTCGCTTTTGAAAAAAATCTCTACGAGTATCTTCACCACGAAGTCCATGGGTGTGAAGTCGTCGTTGTATATCAACACCTTGTAGCGCTTCGGTTCGCGCAGGTCGATGTTTTGTCTTTCTCTGACTGAAGTTTGTTCTTTTGCCATTGTGTTTGATAACTTATGGGGTGCAAAGTTACTGAAAAAAAGTTATTTTTATACGAAAATGAAAAGCGATTCAATAAAATGTTGTAATTTTGCACCCGTGAAACTGGATATGAAGAGAATCTTTACAGCATGGACTCTGTTGCTGGTGTTCTCGTCGATGCTTCTGGTCACCTCGTTCCATATTCATGAGCGAGAGGCACAGGAAGAGACGGAATGTAGCGACTGCGTGCGGCACAGTTGTCAAGGACACTTGACAAACGTGGTGTCGTGGAGTCATGATTGTGTGCTCTGCCAGTTTCTGACGCTGACGTATGTAGCCACTGGAGCAATTGTTATCTCTGTTCTCTCCAGGGAGGTATGCGTCAGCATCGCTGTCCGCCAGTACCCCGTGCGTACGGCCGACAGCGGCATCGTAGGACTACGGGCGCCCCCTGCTTTTTCCATTTAGCATGTTGGGGAAAGTCGGCATCCGTGAGGATGTGGACTTTTAGTTCTATTATTATTAAAATGGAGAAATCATTATGACATTATCTATTCTGGCTGCAGCGCTGTCGGTGCTGATGGCCAGTGGACATGTAGAAGTGGTGCCAGATGACACGACTGTGGTGCTGAAGGAAGTCACCGTGAGCGGACAGCAACAGCGTAACTACCTGATGCGTACGTCGCAGTCGGCCATACAGGTCAGCCACGACTATCTGCAACAACATTTTTCCGGGTCGCTGATGCAGACTCTCGAAGGTATTCCCGGCGTCAAGGCCATGACGATTGGTTCAGGACAATCGAAACCCGTGATTCGTGGCTTGGGCTTCAACCGTATGGTGGTGAGCGAAGATGGTATCAAGCACGAAGGCCAGCAGTGGGGCGACGACCATGGTCTTGAGATCGATCAGTTTGCCGTGGATAGGGCAGAGGTGGTCAAGGGACCTGCTGCGCTGCTCTATGGCTCGGATGCCATTGGCGGTGTGCTGAACCTATACACCAACCACATCCCGACGGAACCGCTGAGCGGTAGCGTCCAGGTGTTTGGTCGTTCGAACAACGAACAGGTCGGCCTGACGGCAAAACTGGGTGGCCGACACGGCAACTGGTTCTACCGCGTGGGCGCCACGCTGATAGACTATGCCGACTATCGGGTGCCTACCGACAGCATTCAGTATTATTCTTACTGGATCAAACTGAAAGACCAGCGACTGCGTAATACTGCAGGATGCGAGCGCGACGGCAGCCTAACACTGGGCTATGCCGGCTACCGCTTCCACACAGACCTGCACATCTCCGACAGTTATATGAAGAGTGGCTTCTTTGCCAATGCTCATGGACTGGAGGTACGACTGTCTGACATCGACTATGACCACTCGCGTCGTGACGTGGACCTGCCCTATCAGTGGGTGAACCATCTGAAGGTGCTGAGCCACACCTCGTGGCAGGCCGAGCGCCTGCGACTGGAAGCCAACCTGGCGTGGCAGAACAACCACCGCGAGGAGCTGAGCGAGCCCGTGAGTCATGGCTATATGCCGCGTCCGGACGGTTCGTTGGAACGGCGTTTCGTCAAGAACACGCTGACGGCCAACCTGGGCATGAAGCTGAACCTGTCTATGCGTCATGAACTGAGCGTAGGCCTGAACAGCGAGTATCAGCACAACCGACGTGGCGGGTGGGGCTTCATCATCCCCGACTTCGAGACCACCAGCATGGGTCTCTATGCCATGGATCGCTATACCATCAGCGACAGGTTGAAGTGGAACGCAGGTCTCCGTCTGGATCACACCGATACGCACATCGACGGCTATCGCGACTGGTTCCCGACGCCTACTGCCGATGGCGAGGTGTATAAGCAGCGCTCGGCAACCATCAACCGCCACTTCAACAGCATCACCTGGTCCACGGGTGTCAGCTATGGCGTGGACCACTGGGTGCTGACGGCCAATGTGGGTAAGAGCTATCGCGTGCCTATACCTAAAGAGTTGGGTGCCGATGGCGTGAACTACCACATCTTCCGCTATGAGCGTGGCAATGCCAATCTGGATCCCGAGGAGAGCTACCAGCTGGACCTGGGCATCCATTGGGACAATGATGTGTTCTGCGTGCAGGTAGATCCCTACGTAAACTATTTCCCCAACTATATCTATCTGAATCCTACGTCACAGTATGTTGAAGGCCTACAACTCTATCACTACACGCAGGCACGTGTGTTGCGCACCGGTGTTGAGGCTCAGGCTACGTGGGTCATCGACTCGCATTGGGAAACCGAACTGAAGGGCGAGTATCTCTATGCGCGCCAGCAGTCGGGCCAGAAGAAGGGCTACACGCTGCCTTTCAGCATGCCGTGGTCAGTAGAAGCGGGTGCAAAATATTCGTTCCAGTGGTTGGGCGACACCTTTATTGGTGTGAATGCCCACATCGTGGGGGCGCAACATGAGATTGTGCCGCCCGAGAAACCCACTGACGGACATTGGACCCTGAACCTCTCAGCAGGTAAGCAGGTGGACTTGAAGTCGTGCCAGTTGGACATTGCCCTCCATGCCGACAACCTGTTGAACCGCCGTTACTACGATCACACCAGCTATTACCGCCTCATTGACGTGCCCGAACCAGGGCGCAACGTGTCTTTGATGGTGGGGCTGACGTTCTAAACAATACAATCATTAAATATCAACTCTTTAAATCAATTTTGAAAATGAAAACTTTGACATATATGAGCCTCATGATGGCTTTCGCATTTACTTTCACACTCGGTTTCACCTCTTGCAGCGACGATGATGACGACAAGCAGCCTGCACCGCAGATCACCATCGAGGAGGCCAACATCGAAGAGGACGTTCTCTGCACCGAGGCCGACGTGGTGGCCCAGGGACGCACGGTAGCTATTCTGCTGACCATCACCGACCAGCAGGGCAATATCAAGGTGTCTTACCCCGTGACTGAGAGTAAGTATATTGGCGTGCTCAACATCGAAGGATTCCACGTGCATGTACCCATTGCCGATAAAGGTGTGCAGGAGGGCGACGTGCTGACCATGACCGTGACCGATGCGCAGGGACTGTCAGCCTCGGCCCAGAAGAGCATCACCGAAGAGGAGGATGAGGACTAGGAAGAATAAATAGGCGATAAAAGAAATGATAAAGAATACAATTTTTATTTTCACTCTGCTGTGCGCACTCTGTGCGTGCAGCAGTTCTGATAGCGATGACAAGGATATGCAGATGCCCGTTATCAGCGAAGAGGGTATCGTGGCCAATCCCATCGACTGTCAGGTGTACCATCGTGGTGAAACGATGGCGGTGCATTATCTTCTCACCGACAATATGGAACTGGGACAGTTTAATATTGAGATTCACAATAATTTCGACCACCATACCCATAGCACTTCCGTCGTAGAGTGTCCTATGGATGCAGACAAAGCGCCTGTCAAGCCTTGGCTCTACAATCAGGACTTCAATATCCCAGAGGGACAGCGTCAGTATGAGGCCAACGTCAACATCCCCATTCCGGCCGACGTTGATCCTGGAGATTATCACTTCATGATACGCCTGACCGATGCTGCCGGATGGCAACAGTTGCATGCTGTCGCCATCAAAGTAGTAGAATAACATCGCCATAGCACCGCTATTGCAGTATAAAAGTGGCACTATTCGAATGTAATAGTGCCACTTTTGTTCTGATTCCAGGGGCTAGAATCCTTCTGTCTAGCCCCTGGACGCGCCTCATCTAGCCCCTAGAATCACTCTGTCTAGCCCCTAGAATGCTCATTTTGAAGTGAACCCCAAAGTTTGGACGGATTAAACACTATTGCTCATATGGAATTGAGTCCGGTATTGTACTGGGCTCATTCCTTTTAGTCTGAGCTTTATTCTCTCATTATTATAATAGTCAATGTACTCTTTCAGGTCT
>JAILHK010000015.1 GCA_024695815.1 Prevotella sp. | reverse complement strand
CAACAAGTTGCAGTCGTGTATCCTGGAGCAGCTGATGGAGGGTAAGAAGGTGCAGTTTGGCGACCTGGGTACGTTCTATCTCTCTACGCACACCACGGGTGCCGACTCTGAGGAGGAGTTCAACCTGGCGTCCCACATGCGAGGAATATACCTGCGCTTCCAGCCAAGTCGCATGGACTTGAACGACCTGACGTCGAAGTCGCTGAAGAAGCGTGCATCGCTCCTTAACGTGAAGGAGTTGGCGGGAATTGAGACCGCGAGTCAGGGGGAGAATGAGGACTAACCCCAATCCAAGACCCCACCCCCAACCCCTCCCCTACATGGGAGGGGAGTGGCTACGCAAGGTTTAAGCTAAGGAAACAACCGCACAGGTTGAAAAATTAGACTTCCCCATCCCTCCCAAAGGAGGGGGTTGAAAATAAGAAAGTCTCCCCCTCGGGGAGATTTAGAGGGGGTTGTTTTTTGGGGAAATTCTGACAATGAAGATACTGATTTCGTAGAGCAGGGCGATGGGAAGTGATACAAGAAGAAGGGTGAAGACATCGGTAGTGGGGGTGATGATGGCTGCCACTACGAGGATGGCGACGATAGCATGGCGACGATAGTGGGTCATCAGGGTGGGGGAAATGACCCCCATACGACCAAGGATGGCACAGACCACGGGCAACTCAAAGACGGCACCCATGACCAGACTCATGGATACGAGCGTGTCGGCATAGCTCTGAAGTGTGAGCATGTTGTCAACATCAGGGCTGACCTGGTAGGTGCCGAGGAAACGCACGGTGAGAGGGAATATGAGCATGTAGCACACGAGTGTGCCCAACATGAACATTAAATAGCCAGAGAGCGTGATCCACAGCGCAGCACGGCGCTCGTGGTGGTAGAGCCCTGGTGATATGAAACGGAAAAGCTCGAAAAGCACGTAGGGCGCAGCACATAGCAAGCCGGCATACAAGGCCATACGCATGTGTGTCATGAACTGTTCGGTGAGCCCCGTGTTGATTAGGTGGAGTGCAAACGGCTCGGTGTGCAGCCAGCGAAATGTGACAAACTGGCTGTTGCTCGGTGCCAGCACCAACGCAAAGAGCCAGTCCTTTAGGCAGAAGGCCACCGTGCCCACTGTTACTACCACAGCTAGCGAGCGCAGGATGACCCAGCGCAGAATGTCGAGATGCTGCCAGAAGGTGGCTGCCTCGTTATTTCTCATCCCCTTTTGCTTGGCCTTCGATGTCAGATTTCACGTCGCCCACTTCGTTCATGCCCTCTTTGAAGCTTTTTACGCCTTTGCCCAAACCGCGCATCAGTTCGGGAATCTTAGAGCCGCCAAAGAGCAGCAGTACAACGAGGGCGATGAGTAGCAGCTCTGGTGCGCCCAGTCCTAAGAGCAGTAATGTTTTTGTTGCTAACATAAAAAATATGATTTAAATCATCGGGACAAAGGTACACATTTTAATTCTTTTTTCGTAACTTTGCAACCAAATTTTTAAGCTTTTGATCATGGGATTTTGGAAAACGTTGTTGGGCGGGGACGCAGAGAACCCCGAGGAAGAAAAGAAAAATGCCGATGCCAAGCAGTTTGATCTGCTGAAGTATGACGGTGTGAAGGCTATGCGAATGGGGCAGTTTGACTATGCCGTGAAGTGCTACCGCGAGGCCTTGAAGCTGCAGGAAGACCTGGAGGTGCGCGACTATCTGTCGCAGGCACTGATACATCTGGGCGCACTGGCCGAGGCTCTGGCCGAGCTGAAGACGCTTCATGAGTTGACGCCAGACAATGCTGAAGTGTTGTTGCAGGCAGCCCATGTGGCCTATATGCAGGAAGACTACGAAGAGATGGAGCACCTGTGTCAGCAGGCGCAGGAGATAGACGGGGATAATCCTCGCGTACATTATTTATTCAGTCAAGCGTGCGTGCAGCGTAACGACGTTATTGGCGCTATTGCCCGCCTGACCAAAGCCATTGTGCTGGAACCTGAGTTCAGTGATGCCCGTCTGCTGCGTGCCCAGGTGCTGACGAAGATGGGCGAGGTGAAAGGCGCCCAAGAAGACGTGGATTGGCTGATGAGTCATCATGCCGACCACGAGGATGTGGTGCTGGCAGCAGCCCGCCTGGCGCAGGCCAAGGGACAGAGCACGGAAGCGCTGAGCCTGTATGATAAGCTGATAGATATGAACCCCTTCCAGCTCGATGCCTACCACGAGCGCGGGCGTTTGCGCTACGAGACAGGCGACAAGAAAGGTGCCGAGGAAGACATGCAGAAACTGCTGGAGTTGAACCCCAACGAACTGGCCGACGTCAGTGGTGATTACTCGGCCGAGGGCGTAGAACAGCACATGAAACGCGTCTATTCGGCCATAAATCCATTTGGATTGTAAAAAAACTCAGAAAAAGTTTGGTGATTTGAGAGAATTGTTATACTTTTGCACCCGTTAATTACAATTAGTAACAAAAATGACGAAATTTAATGCATACTTCTATTTTTATTATTACTTTACAAGCAATTGTGAAGCGGGTAGTCGTATGTAAAGTTGAAGGTCAGAAATGAACAAATAAAATACAAGCCCCGCTTCACGAAGAGTGAAAGTGGGGCTTCTTTTTAAGGGCAAGGCAAAAGAGAATAATTGAAAAATGAAAAGAATAGCGATACAAGGCATCACAGGGTCGTTTCACGACATAGCCGCCCATCAGTATTTCGAGGGCGAACAACTGCAGTTGATCTGTTGCAATACGTTTGAACAGGTGTTTGAGAACGTGCGCCAAGACCCCACCGTCATCGGTATGGCTGCCATCGAAAACACCATAGCCGGTTCGCTGCTGCACAACTACGAGTTGCTGCGCGACAGTGGCACCACCGTGGTGGGCGAGCACAAGTTGCACATCACCCACTGCATCTGCTGTCTGCCGGAAGACGACTGGGACACCATCACCGAGGTACACTCGCACCCCGTGGCACTGATGCAGACGCGCCACTACCTAGAGAAGCACCCCACGCTGCGCATGGTGGAAGGTGACGACACCGCCGGCTCGGCCAAAATGATAGCCGAAGGTCAGCATCGCGGATGGGCCGCCATCTGTCATGCCGAGGCAGCCAAGCTCTACGGGCTGAAGGTGCTGGAAAACGGTATCGAGGATAATAAGCATAACTTCACCCGTTTCCTGGTGTGCTCCATGCCTCAGAAGGCCGACATGCTGCGCCCTCTCGTAGAGAGCAACAAGGCCAGCATCGTATTCTCGCTGCCCCACGAGGAAGGCTCGCTCTCGGCCGTGCTCGCCATCTTGTCGTTCTATAAGATTAACCTGACTAAGATTCAGTCGCTGCCCATCATCGGCAAGGAGTGGGAGTACCTGTTCTATGTGGACGTGACCTACAGCGACCTGACCCGCTATCGTCAGGCTGTGGATGCCATCATCCCACTGACGCGCGACTTGAAGATTCTGGGAGAATACGGGGGGAAGTGAACTGAGAACTGAGAGGTGAGAACTGAGAGTTTTTCCTTGTGAAATAATAAAAAGACTAAATATGATACAACCAGCAGAAAGATTAAATTTAGTACAGGAGTACTACTTCAGTCGTAAACTGAAAGAGGTAGCCCAACTGAATGCAGAAGGCAAGGACATCATTTCCCTGGCTATCGGCAGTCCCGATATGCCACCTTCGAAACAGACCATCGACAAACTTTGTGAGGTGGCCAACGAACCCACCGCCCACGGCTATCAGCCCACGATGGGCACGCCAGAGCTGCGCGAGGCTATGGCGCGCTTCTATAAGCGATGGTACAACGTGGATGTTGACGGAAAGACCGAGGTGTTGCCACTCATCGGTTCGAAAGAAGGTATCCTACACGTCACACTGGCTTTCGTGAACCCAGGCGACGAGGTGCTGGTGCCCAACCCAGGTTATCCTACCTACACATCGCTTTCGAAGATACTTGGAGCCAAGATTGTGAACTACAACCTGCGCGAGGATTGTGGATGGCAGCCCGACTTTGACGAGCTGGAGAAAATGGACCTCTCGCACGTGAAATTGATGTGGACCAACTATCCCAACATGCCGACGGGCGGACGCGCCCAGCGAGCCACCTACGAACGATTGGTGCAGTTTGCCAAGGCCCACAATATCGTGGTGGTGAACGACAACCCCTATAGCTTCATCCTCAGCGAAGAGCGACTCTCGCTGCTGCAGGTGCCTGGCGCCAAGGACTGCTGCATAGAGTTCAACTCTATGTCGAAAAGTCATAACATGCCAGGATGGCGTGTGGGTATGTGCGTGTCTAACCCACAGTTTATCCAGTGGATATTGAAGATCAAAAGCAATGTGGATAGTGGCACCTTCCGCGGCATACAGTTGGCTGCTGCCGAGGCTCTAGACAACGACGAGCGCTGGCACCGCGAATACAACATAGAGACCTATGCACGCCGACGTCAGTGGGCCGAGAAAATCATGGAAGCACTGGGATGCACCTACGACAGCAACCAGGTGGGCATGTTTCTCTGGGGACGCATACCCGATGGCGTGAAGAACGTAGAAGACCTGACCGAGCGTGTGCTCCATGAGGCCCGCGTCTTCATCACCCCAGGCTTCATCTTTGGCTCTAACGGCAATCGCTACATACGTATCTCGCTGTGTGCCAAGGAGGAAAAAATTAAACAAGCATTGGAAAGAATCAAAAAAGCAATATAATTATGGAACTAGAATTATCACCATTGAATTTGCCTAGTGACAACGAACGTCCCTTCGTGATTGCAGGACCTTGCTCTGCCGAGACCGAGGAGCAAGTAATGACCACAGCTAAACAGTTGGCTATGAAAGGCTGCCACAACTTCCGCGCTGGCGTGTGGAAACCACGCACCAAGCCTGGTGGCTTCGAGGGGCATGGGGAACCTGCCCTGAAATGGCTGAAGCAGGTTAAAGAGGAAACCAAGATGTTGGTATCTACCGAGGTGGCTACGCCCGAGCATGTGGAGCTGGCTTTGAAATATGGTATCGACATTCTATGGATTGGTGCCCGCACATCGGCCAACCCCTTTGCCATGCAGGCACTGGCCGACTCGCTTCAGGGCGTCGATGTACCCGTGTTTGTTAAGAATCCCGTGAACCCCGACTTGGAGCTTTGGATCGGAGCTCTGGAACGTCTTAATCAAGCTGGCGTGAAGCGTCTTGGCGCCATTCACCGCGGTTTTTCGTCTTACGATAAAAAGATTTATCGCAACATGCCTATGTGGCAGATTCCCATTGAGTTGCATCGCCGCATATCAGACCTGCCCATCATCTGCGACCCCTCACATATTGGCGGACGCCGCGAACTTATAGCACCACTTTGTCAGCAGGCTATGGATCTCGGCTTCGACGGACTCATCGTAGAGAGCCACTGCGACCCCGACAAAGCATGGAGCGATGCTGCTCAGCAGGTGACACCCGATGTGCTCGACTACATCCTCTCGCTGTTGGTGATTCGCGACGAGCACACCACCACCGAAGGCATCCAGCAGTTGCGTAAGCAGATTGACGAGTTGGACAACCAGCTGATGGACCTGCTGGCCAAGCGTATGCGCGTGTGTCGCGAGATTGGTCAGTACAAGAAAGAACACAATATGACCGTGCTGCAAACCTCGCGCTACAATGAGATTCTGGCCAAGCGTGGTGCCCAGGGTTCTCTACTGGGCATGGGCGCAGACTTCGTGGCCAAGGTTTTCGAGGGTATCCACGAGGAGAGTGTTCGTCAACAGATAGAAATTATTAATAAGTAAGACCCACCCCCCCAGCCCCTCCCTAGAGGGAGGGGAGTGGTTACTTCTGAAATAATAAAAACTTAATCAAGTAGAATACCCCGACAAAACATTCTACTCCCCTCCCTCATAGGGAGGGGTCGGGGGAGAGCCTTTTTTATGAAAATATTAGTCATGGGAGCAGGAAAGATGGGAAGCTTTTTCATCGACCTGCTGAGCTTTGACCACGAGGTGGCTGTGTTCGAACGCGACGCCAAGCGCATGCGCTTTACTTACAACTGCCAACGGTTTACTACCTACGAAGAAATCAAGGCCTTCGAGCCCGAACTGCTGATTAATGCAGTGACGCTGAAATACACCATTCCTGTATTTAAAGAAGTGATTCCATATCTGCCTAAGGAGTGCATCATCAGCGATATAGCCAGTGTGAAAACCGACCTAAAGGAGTTCTACGAACAAACGGGCATGCGCTACGTCTCTACACACCCAATGTTTGGTCCTACGTTTGCCAACCTGCAGCAACTCTCTGAGGAAAATGCCATCATCATCCAAGAGGGCGACTGCATGGGGCGCTGCTTCTTTAAAGACCTTTACAACAAACTGGGACTCAATATCTATGAATATACTTTTGAGGAGCATGACAGAACCGTAGCCTACTCGCTGAGCATCCCCTTCGTCTCTACCTTCGTCTTCGCAGCCGTGATGAAACATCAGGATGCACCTGGCACCACCTTTAAGCGCCATATGCGCATAGCCAAGGGTGTGCTCAACGAAGACGATTATCTGTTGCAGGAAATTCTGTTCAACCCCTACACCCACGACCAAGTGGCGCAGATCCGTACAGAGTTGAAGGAACTTTTGGAGATTATCGACCAAAAAGATGCCGATGGCATGAAGCGCTACCTCAACAAGATTCGCGACAATGTGCGAAGAGACATCGAGATAAAACGATAGCCTTTTTTACGCATCATAGAATGAAAGATTCATCAGGAATATGATGGGTCTTTCATTTTTTTTTAGTACCTTTGACTGCGTCGAAGGTACTTGCACTCGAAAGAAAAAATAAAAAGCGAGCTTTTATTTTGTTCTTTGCTCGTTTATTCGTACCTTTGCACCCGAATTCGAATTTAAACAATTGTTTTAGGAATGAATATTTCTTATAAATGGCTGAAAGAATACGTTGATTTCGACCTTTCGCCGCAGCAGGTATGCGATGCGCTGACCTCTACCGGACTCGAAGTTGACGCTCTCGAAGAAGTTCAATCCATACGTGGTGGATTGAAAGGACTCTATGTGGGCAAAGTGCTCACATGCGAAGTGCATCCCAATTCTGATCATTTGCACGTGACCACCGTTGACCTAGGCAAGGGCGAACCTTCACAGATCGTGTGCGGTGCTCCCAATGTGGCTGCTGGGCAGAAAGTTATCGTGGCCGACTTGGGTTGTGTGCTCTATGACGGCGATCAGGAATTTGTAATCAAGAAATCGAAGCTCCGTGGCGTTGAGTCGAATGGCATGATATGTGCAGAAGACGAGATTGGTGTAGGCACTAGTCACGAAGGCATTATCGTGCTGCCTGAGGATGCTGTGGTGGGCACACCTGCTGCAGATTATTACAACCTAGAGAGCGACTGGCTCATCGAGGTTGACATCACCGCCAACCGTGCCGATGCTCTCTCGCACTGGGGCGTGGCTCGCGACCTCTATGCCTGGTTGAAGCAGAATGGCTACGATACAAGTTTGCATCGTCCTGGTGTTGACGATTTCAAAGTTGATAACAACGACCTACCCATCGAGGTGGAGATTCAAAACACTGAAGCCTGTAAGCGATATGCTTGCGTGAGCGTCTCTGACTGCGAAGTAAAGGAGTCGCCCGACTGGCTGAAGAATAAACTGACCACCATCGGACTTCGTCCCATCAACAATATCGTGGATATCACCAACTATGTGATGATGGCCTACGGACAGCCTCTGCACACTTTTGATGCCGACATGGTGAAGGGCCGCAAGATCGTGGTGAAGACGATGCCCGAGGGTACACCTTTCGTTACACTCGATGGCGAAGAACACAAGCTCTCTGAACGCGACCTGGCTATCTGTAATGCCGAGGAGCCAATGTGCATCGCTGGAGTGTTTGGTGGAAAGGGTAGTGGTACCTATGAAACCACCAAGAACGTGGTGCTGGAGAGTGCCTATTTCCACCCCACATGGATTCGTAAGTCGGCCCGTCGTCACGGTCTCTCTACCGATGCATCGTTCCGCTTTGAGCGTGGTATCGACCCCAATGGCGTAATCTATGCCCTGAAGCAGGCTGCCTTGCTTTGCAAGGAGCTGGCAGGCGGTAAGGTGTCTATGGAGATATGCGACGTATATCCTGAGAAGATGGAAAATGCTGTTGTTGACCTGAAATATGACTACGTGCACAACCTGGTGGGTAAGGATATTCCCGTAGAGACCATCAAGAATATCTGTGAAACACTGGAGATGAAGGTGCTAGAGACAACGGCCGAGGGACTGAAACTGGAGATTCCTGCCTATCGTGTGGACGTGCAGCGTCCCTGTGACGTGGTTGAGGATATCCTGCGCATCTATGGATATAATAATGTAGAGATTCCCACACAGCTGAAGTCAAGTCTGGTCATCAAGGCCGAGGAAGACCGCAAGCACAAACTGCAGAATGTGGTCTCTGAGCAGCTGGTGGGTGCCGGTTTCAACGAAATTCTCAATAACTCGCTGACCAAGACAGCATACTATGGCGAGAACGATACCGTGGTGAAGATCATGAACCCACTGTCAAGCGACCTCGGCGTGATGCGTCAGACCTTGCTCTATGGCGGTTTGGAAAGCGTGGAGCATAACGTAAAGCGTAAGAATGCTAACCTGCACTTCTTTGAGTTTGGCAACTGCTATTTCTTCGACCCAGAGAAGAAGAACGAGGAGAACCCCATGCAGGCCTATAAGGAGGAGAACTTCATGGGTCTTTGGGTGACAGGTAAGCGCGTGGAAGGCTCATGGGCGCATCCTAACGAAGATACTACCTACTACGAACTGGCAGCACACGTGCAGAACATCCTGAGTCGCATAGGCATGAAGCAGGGATTGATGGTGCAGAAAAAGAGCGAGAATCCAAACTTCTCGGCTGGCATTGTGATCGAGAATCGTGGTGGAAAGAAGCTCATCGAGATGGGTATCCTATCTAAGAAGCTCCTGAAGCAGTTCGACCTGCAGCAGCCCGTTTACTTCGCTGAACTCAACTGGACGCAGTTGATGAAGGCTACGAAGAAGAATGAGGTGACGTTCACTGAGATTTCTAAGCATCCTGCTGTGAGTCGCGACCTGGCTCTGTTGGTCGACAATGCCGTAGAGTTTGCACAGATTGAACAGATTGCACGTCAGACGGAGAAGAAACTGCTGAAGAAGGTGGAACTATTTGACGTTTACGAGGGTAAGAACCTGCCAGAAGGAAAGAAGTCTTATGCTGTGAACTTTATCCTGCAAGACACAGAAAAGACCATGAACGACAAGCAGATTGATGCCATCATGCAGAAGTTGATTGCTCAACTGAAGAAGCAGCTTGGTGCAGAATTGCGTTAACCCTTGTCCCCTAAGTTCTTTGCAAAGCAAAGCGGCATAGCCGAGCGAGGGGACGACAGGGGTCTGAACGAGATAATTAATAGAATAATAATAACAATGGGGCAATGAACATGTGTTCAGACCCCCAACCCCCTAACTTAGGGGGCAAAAAAATATAAACAATGGGAAGAGCATTTGAATATCGTAAAGCTACAAAGCTGAAGAGATGGGGCCACATGGCCAAGACATTTACTAAGATTGGTAAGCAGATTGCTATTGCCGTGAAGGCTGGCGGTCCTGAGCCCGAAAACAACCCCGCACTGCGTGCTATCATTGCCAACGCTAAGCGCGAGAATATGCCGAAGGATAACATCGAGCGTGCTATCAAAAACGCAATGGGTAA
The DNA here is from genome assembly GCA_024695815.1 of Prevotella sp. Lineage (GTDB taxonomy): Bacteria > Bacteroidota > Bacteroidia > Bacteroidales > Bacteroidaceae > Prevotella. Next base: position 24,839 of record JAILHK010000015.1, on the reverse strand, counting down.
GGACCAGAGTGATTATAAGGAGGTGACATACGAGGGATACGGACCTCACGGTATCGCTATCTTCGTAGAAACATTGACCGACAACACGACTCGTACGGTGGGTGACGTTCGCTCGGTATTCAATAAGTTCAATGGTAACCTGGGTACTCAGGGCTCACTGTCGTTCTTGTTCGATCACAAGAGTGTATTCACCTTCAAAAAGAAGGATGGACTTGATATGGACGAGATGATTCTCGACCTGATTGACTATGGTGTTGAGGACGAATTCGACGAGGATGAGGAGGAAAACAGCATCTCCATTTATGCCGATCCTTCAAGCTTCAGCGCTGTGCAGAAGCATCTTGAGGAAAATGGTTTCGAGGTGACGGGTGCTGAGTTTACTCGTATTCCTAACGATTTGAAGGACGTAACACCTGAGGAGCGCGAGACAATCGACAAGATGGTTGAGAAACTCGAGGACTTCGATGATGTTCAGACCGTTTACACCAACATGAAACCCGAAGAGGAGGCTTAAGTAAATCGGTTAAGATCATAAAAATAGCGAAGCTTTTTCAACGAGCTTCGCTATTTTTCTTTTTCCTTATTTCCAGATTACTACTTCTCTTGATAGTCTTCCTTGACGATGGTTGTTTCGAAAAGGATACTGTCGGGATTATTCAAATGGCGATACACATAGTGAAAGCTGTAGCCTTTTTCACGGTGGGCCTTGTATTTAGGCTCTTGTCTCAGTTCGCCGACAAGCGCCTGGCGAAGCTGATCTGTGGGAATGGCAAATTCGCTGATACGGAAATACTGACTCTGGGTCAAAGTGGAAATGTCGAACACAATACTGTCCAGATACATTGTACTTTCGGTGTTCAGAGGCATCGGACACTTGGTTTTGGTGAACTCTTTGTTTTCGCGAGCAATACGCTCTTCAAGCGGCTCTTGACAGGAAACGAAAATGATGCTTAAAACAGCGAGTAATAGAATATGCTTCATATTTGTAACTATTTTGTAATTTTTTGCTTGCAAAATTACGAAAAAAAAGCAAAAATGAGGTCCGTTTGATGTTTTTTTTGTACTTTTGCAATTTAAAGAGAAGAACATCATAATGAAGAATATCCGAAATTTCTGTATCATCGCACATATTGACCACGGTAAATCAACTTTGGCCGACAGATTGTTGGAGCGCACAAAGACTATTCAGGTGACTGAAGGACAAATGCTCGACGACATGGACCTGGAGCGTGAACGTGGTATCACCATCAAGAGTCATGCCATCCAAATGGAATATGAGCGTGATGGAGAGAAATTTATATTGAACTTGATTGACACCCCAGGACATGTGGATTTCTCGTATGAGGTGTCAAGAAGTATTGCTGCCTGCGAAGGTGCATTGCTGGTGGTAGATGCTACACAGGGTGTACAGGCACAGACCATCTCTAACCTCTATATGGCTATCGATAACAATCTGGAGATTATCCCTGTCATCAATAAAATAGATATGCCAAGCGCTATGCCCGATGAGGTAGAGGATGAGATTGTTGACTTGATTGGATGTAATCCTGAAGATATTATTCGTGCCAGTGGAAAGACCGGCGAGGGCGTTGACGAGATTCTTAATGCCGTCGTAGATCGTATTCCTCATCCTGTAGGCGACGAAAAAGCACCGCTGCAAGCATTGATATTCGACTCGGTATTCAATTCATTCCGTGGCATTATTGCCTACTTTAAGATAACCAATGGCGTTATCCGCAAGGGCGATAAGGTTAAGTTCTTTAATACGGGTATGGAATACGATGCTGACGAGGTGGGCGTATTGAAGATGGATATGATTCCTCGTAACGAGTTGAGAACGGGCGATGTAGGCTATATCATCAGTGGTATCAAAAACTCGAAGGAGGTTAAGGTGGGCGACACTATCACGCACGTGGAGCGACCCTGCGAAAAGGCCATCGAGGGATTCCAGGAGGTGAAGCCTATGGTCTTTGCTGGTGTCTATCCGATTGATCCCGCTGACTATGAGAACTTGCGCGCATCGTTGGAGAAATTGCAGCTGAACGATGCCTCGCTGACATTCCAGCCGGAGTCGTCAGTGGCATTGGGATTCGGCTTCCGTTGTGGCTTCCTTGGCTTGCTCCACATGGAGATTGTGCAGGAACGTCTGGATCGTGAGTTCGATATGGATGTCATCACCACTGTACCCAACGTTTCGTATATGTGCTATACGAAGCAGGGGGAGGTGAAAGAGGTGCATAACCCATCGGGATTACCCGATCAAACGCTTATTGATCATATCGAGGAACCATATATCCGCGCTTCTATCATTACGGCTGCAGACTTTATTGGTCCTATCATGACGCTCTGTCTGGACAAACGTGGCGAACTGCTTGATCAACAGTATGTCAGCGGAAATCGTGTGGAACTGCATTTTATGTTGCCTCTGGGCGAAATCGTTATTGACTTCTACGATAAGCTGAAGAGTATCTCTAAGGGATATGCTTCGTTCGATTATCATATTGATTCATTCCGTCCTTCAAAACTCATCAAACTCGACATTCTTCTCAATGGCGAGCCCGTGGATGCACTCTCTACGCTGACTCATCAGGACAATGCGGTGACTTTTGGTCGTCGAATGTGCGAAAAGTTGAAAGAGCTGATTCCACGTCAACAGTTCGATATTGCCATTCAGGCTGCTATCGGTGCCAAGATTATTGCACGTGAGACGGTCAAGCAGGTTCGTAAGGATGTGCTGGCCAAGTGCTATGGCGGTGACGTAAGTCGTAAGCGTAAACTGTTGGAGAAACAGAAGCGCGGTAAGAAGCGTATGAAACAAATTGGTAATGTTGAGGTGCCCCAAAAGGCATTCTTGGCTGTTTTGAAACTTGACTAAGACTATCTACTAAAACTATAATTTAAGAAAGGAGTACAGAAACAATGCCAACAAACCTAAGTTTAACAACCAGAGACGTAGCTCGAGAGTTAGCACGTCGTTACAGTACAATGACCCACGATGAACTTGACATCCTGGAGAGTATCCTTGTACCAATGAAATTCTCGAAAGGAGAAAAAATCCTGGATGAAGGCCAAGTCTGCCGTCATATTTTTTGGATCGTAAAGGGACTTGTACGTCAGTTCTATTACAAGAACAAGAAGGAACTGACTGAGTATATGGCCACTGAGAATACTATATGTATGAGTATCGAAAGCCTGTTTAAGGAGGCTCCTTCCATGCAAATTATACAGGCACTTGAACCAACGATTATCTTCGCTATTCCTATGCACGAGCTGGAGACGGCTGCTATGAAGAGTGTGAACATCCAGATGCTCTATCGTAAGATCTTGGAGGAGTCGCTTATCATCAGTCAGCAGCATGCAGACATGTTGCGATTCGAGAGTGCTCAAGATCGCTACCAGAAGCTGGTGAAGAATGCACCGCAGTTGGTATTGCGTGCACCTCTGGTATATATTGCCAGCTATCTGCAGATGACGCCTGAGACGCTGAGTCGTGTAAGAACGGCCACTTTGTTGAATGGCTAAATGGCATGCGGGAATAATGCTGCACACTGTATAGTTGAAGAATTGTATAACGATTCTTCCGCTTTTATGTACAACGGAACATTAGAACAAAAGACTTTCAAAACGTTAGAACGGATTGAATAGGTGTTGGAATAAAATATAAGCCGCGTAATTATTTACAACTATCGCGGCTTATATTATTTGAATGAGAATGCGTCTATTCCTATTAGAGATGTTGATGCTTATTTGTAGAGGTATCGTTTGATACTCTTCTTTGGGGTCTTTTCAAACTCTTCCTCGCAGATTTCTACTTCGGCAATCTTCTCGTAAGCAGGCAATTGTTCATTGAGAGTCTGACGGTTTTGTTCCATAATGCCCTTCAAGTCTTCCTTGGTGAAGTTCATTGCCTTTGCTTCTTCTAAATCGGGGTGTATCAATGCTACCAGTTTGGTGTCACGCTGAACGACGATGCTCTCAACCACCATAGTCATTGAGTTCAGTTTGTCTTCAATCTCCTCGGGGTAGATGTTTTGTCCGTTAGCACCGAGCAGCATGTTCTTCGAGCGTCCGTTGATGAATACGTTACCCTCATAATCCATCGTACCCAGGTCACCAGTATGATACCAGCCATCCTTATCGATAGTTTCTGCTGTTGCCTCAGGATTCTTGTAGTAACCAAGCATCACGTTAAGTCCACGTGCCAAGATCTCGCCAGGAATATGTGCTGGATCGGGAGAGTCAATCTTTACTTCCATGTGCAATACAGCCTTACCACACGAACCCGGCTTGAAATCGTGATAATCTTCGTAGCAGATGATTGGAGCACACTCTGTGGCGCCATAACCCACGGTATAGGGGAAGTTGATGCGCTTCATGAATTGCTCTACTTCCTGATTGAAGGCTGCACCTCCAATGATGACCTCGTACATCTCGCCGCCAAAGGCGTTTACCACTTCTTTGCATATCATGTCGCGTACCTTAGCTGAAATGATTGGCATTTGTAGCAGTAAGCGCATGCGGTTGTTTTGTATCTTGGGGAATACCTTCTTGCGAATAATCTTCTCGATGACCAAAGGTACTGCAATAATAATCTTTGGCTTGACCTCAGCAAAGGCTTGCGCAATGATTGCTGGCGATGGGGTGCGATTCAGATAGAACACGTGGCAACCATGCAGGAATTCGAATAGGAATTCGAAAGCCATACCATACATGTGGGCCATTGGCAGAATTGAGATGATGTTGTCACCCTTCTTGATGGTGGTGCCCAGCACGTTCTCTGCGAAATCGTAGTTCGACCAGATGGCGCGATAGGGAATCATGACACCCTTGGAGAATCCTGTTGTACCACTAGTATAGTTGATAAGGGCTAACTCGTCGCCATTCTCCTCGTGGTAATAGTGAATGTGCTCTTTGCGGAAATACTTTGGAAACTTCTGTCCGTAGAGTGCATTCAGGTTCTCGCGGGCATAAGTCAGTTTTTCTGAGCGCGACACGATGAGTGAGTAATCTGTGTTGCGAATAATACCTTCCAATCCGGGCATCTGTTCTGCATCAATCGTTCCTGCAACGTGGTCACCGGCAAACAAAAGTTTTGCATCCGAATGGTTCACTATATTGTGTATCTGATCTGGCATGAATTCATGCAGAATAGGTACTGCTATTGCTCCATACGTTAGTGTGGCAAGGAAAGCTACAGCCCATTGGCTGCTATTGCGGCCACAGAGTGCAATCTTGTCGCCTTTCTTAACGCCAGAGTTCTCAAATAGTATATGAACCTTTTCAATTTTACGGGCTACATCATGATATTGCAGCGTCTGACCCTTATAGTCAGTAAGTGCATCAAGATCCCAGTTGTCTAGGATGCTTTTCTCAATGAGTTCGTTAAAACTTGGTATGTGTTCCATAATTGTATTTTATTCTTGGTAGAGGTATCTTTTTATACTCTTTTTAGGAGTTTTCTGAAATTCTTCCTGACGCAATTCTATAGTGCTAATGCGGCTGAATGAGGGTAATAAGGCGTTTAGATTCTCACGATTCTGATCCATAATAGCCTCTAACTCTTCTTGGTTGAAGTTCATTATTTCGTCTTGATCTGGATATACCAAAGCGATCAACTTATCGCCGCGTTGTACGACCAGACATTCGCTGACCATTGGCATAGAGCTAAGCTTGTCTTCGATCTCCTCGGGATAGACGTTCTGACCACTCGATCCGAGCAACATGTTTTTGATGCGTCCGCGAATAAAAATGTTCCCGTCGGCATCCATTGTACCTAAGTCGCCAGTATGATACCAGCCATCTTTGTCAATGGCTTGATTGGTGGCTTCTTCGTTTTTATAGTAACCAAGCATCACGTTTTGTCCGCGGGTAATAATCTCGCCAGGGATATTGGCTGGATCATCGCTTACGATGCGTACTTCCATGCCGTCAACGGGGCATCCGCACGAACTTGGACAGAACTTTGTCCAATCGCAATAGCTGATAAGTGGGGCGCATTCTGTGGCTCCGTATCCAACGGTAATGGGGAAGTTGATGCTCATCAGAAATTCTTCTACTTCTTTAGAAAGTGCTGCTCCGCCAACAATTACTTCGTAGGCACGACCACCAAAGGCTGCATATACTTGTTCGTAGATACGGCGTTTTACCTTTTGTGATACGATTGGCATGGCCATCAACAACTTCATGCGGTTGGTTTGTATGATGGGGAATACCTTCTTGCGAATAATCTTCTCGATGATGAGTGGTACTGAAACGACCAAAGTGGGACGTACGTCTGTAAATGCCTTTGCGATGAGTGAAGGCGAAGGCAGACGATTGAGGAAGAAGAGGTGACATCCGTTGCAGAATCCGAAGATGAACTCTACAGCCATACCATACATATGAGCCATAGGAAGGATGGATAGCAGTGGGTCTCCTGCTTTTACTATTTTGCCAAGACGGTTGATGCAGAACATCAAGTTGCCCATAATTGCACGATAGGGCAGCATGACACCTTTTGAGAAACCAGTGGTTCCGCTGGTGTAGTTGATGAGTGCAAGTTCTTCTGGTGTGTCCTCGTGGTAGTTGATGTCTTCCTGACGGAAGGCGCGTGGATACTTGCTGCCAAACATCATGTTAAGATGTTCGCGGGCATAGGTCAGCTTCTCAGAGCGTGACAGCATCAGCGAAAAGTCTGGCAGATTGACGATGCCTTCCAGTTGAGGCATCTCGTCAGGATTGATTTCCTTTGCTACAAAGTCGCCAACGAACAGTACGCGTGAGCACGAGTGATTCACAATGTTGTGAATCTGTTCTGCATTAAACTCATGTAGAATGGGAACTGCTACTGCGCCATAAGTCAGTGTGGCAAGGAATGCTACTGCCCAGTGGGCAGAATTGCGACCACAAATGGCTATTTTATCACCTTTTTGTATATTGCAACTTTCAAATGCAATATGCAATTTTTCTATCTTTCGAGCTACGTCGTGAAATTGCAGGGTGGCTCCTTGATAATCTGTTAAGGCGTCTTGATCCCAGTATTTGACGATAGTCTCTTGTACGTATTTGTTAAAACTTGAACAGCTGTTCATTGCACAATTTTCAAAATTTTGTGCAAAGATACATTATTTTCTGCACATTCCAAAATTTTCTGTGCAGTTTTTTGTTTTTATGCTGGTTTTATTTCCTTCAGGTGTGAAATAGAACAAATTATAGGAAATAATGAGTTTAATTTCTATTCGTATCTCATCGAGCGCGCTGGATGAATTCTAGAAACGAGATAGCTTGGTGCTATCAGTACGAGAACGCTGATTATCAGTGTGCTCAGGTTGAGTGCGATGATGATGGGCACGTTGATTTCCATTGGCGCTTGATTGACGTAGTAGGTCTGTGGGTCGAGTGAAACGAAGCCTGTCTTCATCTGCAAAAGTACGACACCGAGACCAATGATATTGCCCCAAATCAGACCTTTACCGATGATAAAGGCGGCAAACCATAGGAATGTGTGGCGGATGGTGGTGTTTCGTGCACCTAGTGCTTTTAGGATGCCTATCATCTGTGTACGTTCCAAGATGATGATAAGCAAGCCACTAATCATGGTGAATCCCGCAACAGCAATCATGAGTGCAAGGATAATCCACACGTTGATGTCGAGAAGCCCCAACCAAGAGAATACCTGTGGATAAGCCTGTATGATGGTTTGAGCTGCTAGTGTCTGCTCGTCTTTGTCGTGTGTTTGGTTAGCAATTTCGGCAATCTGGGGGTAGATGTGCTCTAACTGCGTGAAGTCTTTAATCAGAATTTCTGCTCCAGAGCTTTGATCTGTTCGCCAACCATTCAGTTTGTTGGTTACATAAATGTCTGTCAGGCAGAAAATGTCGTCGAAACGCTTCATGTTGGTTTGGTAAATACCCTTGATGGTGAAGCGACGCGCCTTGATGTCGTCGTTATTGATGAAGTAGGCAAACAATCTGTCACCGATTTTCAGCTGCAGTTTGTCGGCCATCGTCTGTGAAATAATCAAGGGGTATTTTGTGGCAGAATCGCAGAATTCAGGTAGCTCACCTTCTATCATGCTCTCTTTCAAAAACTGTGTATCGTACTCAGAACCTAGTCCTTTTAGTACGACACCCATAAAGTCTTCGTCTGTCTTTAGGATGCCTTGCGTGTGGGTGTAGCGCTGGATATGGCGTACCTCCTTGACCTCTTTGAAAGCAGATGTTAAGGTGTCGCCAAGACAAATGGGGAGGTTGCCAGCTTGAGTGTAGGCAAAAATGTTCTGAATTTGAATATGGCTTCCAAAGCCGGCCACCTTGTCGCGTATGGTGTGCTTGAATCCCATCACTACGCTAACGGTCACAATCATGACTGCCAGTCCTATGGCTACACCAATGGTGGCAATACGAATGGCTGGGCGGCTTACTTTCTTTTTGTCGCCTTTCTCGTCGTAAATATGACGCGCTAGAAATAGTGGAAGATTACTCATTCACTCTGCCAGGATAGGCTTCCAATGCTTTCTGTAGCACTACCAATGCTTTTGTCAGGTCTTCCTTCTTCAGTACGTAGGCAATACGTACCTGATTGATGCCGGCACCAGGGGTGGTGTAGAAACCGGCTGCGGGAGCCATCATCACGGTGGCGCCTTCGTATTCAAACTCGCTCAGGCACCAACGGCAGAACTTCTCGCTGTCGTCCACGGGCAGTTTGGCTACGGTGTAGAATGCTCCCATAGGGATTGGTGAATAGACACCAGGTATGCGGTTCAATCCGTCAATCAGGCATTTTCGGCGTTCTACATACTCATCATACACATCACGATAGTAATCTTCAGGGGCATCTAGCGATGCCTCGGCCACAATCTGTCCGATAAGAGGAGGTGATAGGCGTGCCTGGCAGAATTTCATGACTGCGGCACGAACGTCTTTGTTTTTGGTGATGAGGGCGCCAATGCGGATTCCGCACTCAGAATAGCGCTTAGACACTGAGTCAATAAGTATGACGTTCTGTTCGATGCCTTCCAAGTGGCAGGCCGAGATATAGGGCGAACCAGTGTAGATATACTCACGATAGACCTCGTCGGAGAAGAGATACAGGTCGTATTTCTTGACCAAGTCTCGAATTTGGTTCATTTCGCGACGTGTGTAAAGGTAGCCAGTGGGGTTGTTGGGGTTGCAAATCATAATGGCGCGTGTGCGTTCGTTGATCAACTCCTCAAACTTCTCAACCTTTGGCAGCGAAAAGCCCTCTTCAATGGTGGTTGCAATGGTACGAATCTTTGCACCAGCCGAAATGGCAAATGCCATGTAGTTGGCGTAAGCAGGCTCTGGCACAATGATTTCATCGCCAGGATTCAGGCACGACATGAATGCAAAGAGCACCGCTTCGCTACCACCGCTGGTGATGATAATGTCATCGGCCGTTACGCTGATATTGTATTTAGCATAGTAGTTCACCAATTTTTCACGGTAGCTCAGATAGCCCTGCGATGGTGAATATTCCAATATGTCGCGATCGATGGTTTTCAATGCATCCAGTCCCACTTGAGGTGTGGGCAGGTCTGGCTGACCAATGTTCAGGTGGTATACGTGCGTACCTCTTTTTTTTGCGGCAGCAGCCAAAGGTGCCAATTTTCTGATTGGCGATTCAGGCATTTCAAGTCCGCGAACTGATATCTCAGGCATTTTTAATCGAATTTTTCTGTTTCAGAGTGCAAAGATACTAAAATAGTCCAAAAAACTTCATGTGACAAGTGATTTTTTGTGATTTGACGAACAAGTTTTTGCGAAAATGTTGGTTTTCGAATGCGTTTGATGACGTTGTTGCCCATTGGTAAATGACTTTCTGTTTCTAAAACGCTATGAATTAGCAGCGTAATTCATGACTGATGGTAAATGATGGCTTTCCCTTCGCAAAAGAGTAGGTTTAACGTTGCCAAACGGCTTGAATTGCGTTGTCAAACGGCTTGAATTGCGTCTTTAAACTCAAAGAGTAGAAAAGCGAATAAAACCGCATTGGAAATTATTAGATAAAATTTGCTTATCTCGGATTTTATGTGTACTTTTGCGCATTCAAAAACTTAAAGGTATGAACTTCGAAGAAATGCTTAATGCATCAGAAAAGTCGGTTGTCGGAAAAGAGCAACTGCCTATTGGTATATTGCGCAAACAGCAGATAGACGGTAAGTATAGAAATATTGTGACTATCAGGCAAGACTTGGCAGACAACAGCTCTTTCTGTGCCTCTCTACAAGAAGACCAGCAGTACACCTCGAGGGTGAATATGTCTCAACAGATGCATTACGAGGTCCTGTCAATGGCGCCTGGTAGTTGTGAGTTAGGGTTTGAGACAGGTTCATATCAGACGTTGGAGCATGTTTTAAGGGATGATCCGTCTGTGGTAGCACGAAAAGGATTCATGGACGACTTCACCCAACAGTTGATGGATGCCGCTAAGCGACTGCATCAGGATGGTGTTTTTTACTGGTGTTTTGCTCCAAGGAATATCCTGTTGGCAAAAGGAAGTTCGCGTCCGATGCTGATGTGTCATGGTTCGCTTTTCAAACCCGCTGATTTGGCAACCCTTTATCAAGGTATAGAATGTTTTGTGGCCCCCGAGGTAATGCAGACGGGGCGTGGCGATGCCCGTAGCGATGTGTATTCGCTGGGTATGTTGCTGCAGAAAATCTATGAGAATGGCGATATGCCAATGGGAATGAAAGCTGTGGTGAAGAAAGCCGTGAGCGAAGACCCAAAGGCACGATATGCAACGGTCGAAGCGATGTCAACGGATTTGAAAAAGCGCAATAGTATGCGTCAGTCGTTACTGGTGTCGCTGGCTGCGGTAGCTCTGACGGTGCTATGTGTCGTGGTGTATTTCGATGTTACACCACAAACAGAGAAAATAGATTTCGTTGAACAGACCTCTCAGCAAGACAATGAGGACGAATGGTTTGGCGATGAGAACTTCGATCCAGAGGCAGAGCTTGCCGGAGATCCCGACTCGGCCAATGTGGATGGTGATACACTTCTTACAAAAGAAGAGAAAAAACGACTCGATGAATATCAGGCCAAGGCTGAAGATATCTTCAAAAAACAATTTGAGCGTCAGGCCGACCGCATACTTTCCAAGGTTTACAGTAATGAACGTATGGGCGCCGAGGAGAAAGTGTTTGTTGCTGGCAGCAAGCAATTGATGGAAGAACTGATACAACAACAGACCAAACTGGGCGAAGAGGCTGGGCTGAGTCCTGAGCGCACAGGTCAGTTGGCCAATGATATCATCAATCGTCTGACAAAAGAAAAACAGAAAAGCCTTTCAAAGAAGGGTATTCAAAAATAAACATAAATTTTATATACAGGAAAACAAATGGCAATGAGAAGTAGAACCGCTACATGGTTTGAGTGCAAAATACGCTACGAGAAAACTATGGAAGACGGCATGCAAAAGAAAGTGACTGAGGCTTATGTGGTAGATGCCCTGAGTTTTAGTGAGGCAGAAGAACGTATCATCGAAGAGATGTCATCATATATCAGTGGCGAATTCACCGTTACCGACATCAAGAAGGCACCTTATGGTGAGATATTCTTCAGCGACCAGGAAATGGCCGATAAATGGTATAAGGCTAAGTTGCAGTTTATCACCATCGATGAGAAGTCTGAGAAAGAGAAAAAATCTACCGTCAACTATCTAGTACAGGCAGGCAGCTTTAACGGTGCTGTGAAGAACCTCGACGAGGTGATGGGTGGTACAATGATCGATTATACCATTTCCAGCATCACCGAGACACAGTTGATGGACGTCTATGAACATACTGGAAAAACCCAAAAAGACGATAAACCCGAGTTTGAACAATAGACCGTCGCTATGTATCCGGTAAAAGAAAAACTGAATGAGGTCCGCCAGTCGCTGCCGAAAGGGGTGCGACTGGTGGCTATCAGTAAGTTTCATCCTGTTGATTTTATCAACGCTGCCTATGAAGAGGGACAGCGCGTGTTTGGTGAGAGTCACGAACAGGAACTGGCACAGAAAGTAAAGCTACTGCCTCAAGACATTGAGTGGCACTTCATCGGACATCTGCAAACTAATAAGGTGAAATATATCGCACCCTATATCTCGATGATCGAGACGGTAGATTCGTTGAAGTTGCTTCGCGAAATTGAAAAACAGGCTGCTAAGGCCGATAGGGTAGTGAAGGTACTGTTGGAACTCCACATCGCTGAAGAAGCTACAAAATATGGCTTTACACTCGAGGCTTGTCGCCAGTTTTTGGTCGACGGCGAGTGGCGACAGATGAGTCATGTGCAGATTTGTGGCCTAATGATGATGGCCTCAAACGTAGATGACGAAGAGCAAATAGCACGCGAATTCAATACCGCAGCCCGTTTCTTCGACGAAGTTAAGGCGCAGTTCTTTGCCGATGACGATGCTTTCTGCGAGCGCTCGTGGGGCATGAGCGATGATTATCACATTGCCGTTGCCCACGGTAGTACGATGGTTCGTATTGGCACAACCATCTTTGGACCCAGAATATATTGATTGTTTTTAATGGCAACACCTATTTATATTATAGAGGAGGCAAAGCTGAGACGCAACCTCCAGCTCATTGCTCATGTGGCAAAAGAGGCTGATGTAGAGATTATCTTGGCTTTTAAGGCTTTCGCACTTTGGAAAACCTTCCCCATTTTTCGTGAATATATCAACAGCACTACAGCAAGTTCGCTCAGCGAAGCCTTGCTGGCCTACCATGAGTTTGGTGCAAAGGCACACACTTTCTCGCCGGCTTATACCGATGATGAGATAGATCCTATCGTGCGATGCTCTTCGCATCTCACGTTCAATTCATTGTCGCAATATAATCGTTACCACAATCGTGTGGCAGGAAAAGCCAGCATAGGCTTGCGTGTCAATCCTGAATATAGCGAGGTTGGTACGTTGCTTTATAATCCTTGTGCACCAGGCACCCGCTTTGGCGTGACTGCAGATAAGCTACCCGAACAGCTTCCTGACGATATTGAAGGCTTCCATTGTCATTGTCATTGCGAGAGTGGGGCAGACGTGCTCGAACGCACATTGGTGCACATCGAGGAGAAATTCAGTAAGTGGTTTCCCCAGTTGAAATGGCTCAACTTGGGAGGCGGCCATCTGATGACTCGCAAGGATTACGATGTTACACACCTTATTAATATATTAAAAGGACTGCACGAACGCTATCCTTGGTTGAAAATCATACTTGAACCTGGTAGCGCCTTTGCTTGGCAAACCGGTCCGTTGGTGAGTCATGTGGTTGATGTGGTCGAGGACAAAGGTATTCGTACTGCTATTCTTGATGTCAGCTTTACCTGTCATATGCCCGATTGTTTAGAGATGCCATATTATCCCGATGTACGTGGGGCCGAACATTTTGATCCCGAAGAAAGCATTGTTTGTGATGATTCTACGAATACGACAGTATCAAAATCATCCGATTTTTATTCTTCTTCTGCCTCAGGTCATCTCTATCGACTTGGAGGAAATAGTTGTTTGAGTGGCGACTTTATGGGAAATTGGTGCTTCGATCATGAATTAAAAGTGGGAGAAGAGGTGATTTTTGAGGATATGATTCACTACACAACCGTAAAAACATGCATGTTCAACGGCATCAGTCATCCAGCCATTGGAATGCTAAAAATAGACGGAAATCTCGAGATTTTGCGCCAATTTGGGTACGAAGACTATAAAAATCGCATGGATTAGCACTTTTTTTTAAAAAAAATGCGGAAAAGTTTTGGCAGTTCAAAAAAAAGCAGTACCTTTGCAACCGCAATCGAGAGAGATATGCTAAACACTTAATTTAGTGCGATAAACAGGCGGAAATAGCTCAGTTGGTAGAGCACAACCTTGCCAAGGTTGGGGTCGCGGGTCCGAGTCCCGTTTTCCGCTCAACATATTGAACAAAAAGAGAGATTAGGGAAGGCCTTAATCGTAAATGCCCAGGTGGCGGAATTGGTAGACGCGCACGTTTCAGGTGCGTGTGCCGCAAGGCGTGCAGGTTCGAGTCCTGTTCTGGGCACTCTTTTTATTCAAGTGTGAATCATGTTGGAGAGGTGGCGGAATTGGTAGACGCGCTACTTTGAGGGGGTAGTGTCAATTGCGACGTGGGAGTTCGAGTCTCCTCCTCTTCACCATTTTAAACCCTTCTTTGAAATTATGCGGAAATAGCTCAGTTGGTAGAGCACAACCTTGCCAAGGTTGGGGTCGCGGGTCCGAGTCCCGTTTTCCGCTCCTCTTAATATTACAGGAAAACATCTTCAAATCATGAATTTATACTTAAGATATTTTGATAAAGAGACACTTGTGTTTAGTGTCGATGAAGCTATCGACTTTTTGAAAAGTATCGATGAAATAGGAATGAATCCTGTTCTTGAAGCCGATATCCGTGATTATGTTGATAGCGATGTCTTGTATCCTAAGCGTTATAAAATTCGTCCCCGCGTTTATTTCATTATTATAAAAACTGAGGCGGCATCAATGGCTGACTTTAAGGAGAAACGTGCCGTGCGTACGCCAGAGCCTCCTGTAGCACCACGTCAGGCATCGCCCGTCATTATGAAGTTGAACGAGGAACTAGAGGGATGGTATGAAGGTGAAATAGATTTTAAGCGTGTTCTGATGGTGCCAGGTACTGGTAAGTTCCAGTATCGTGATACACATTTTGTTGCACAGGTGAAGGCAATGTCTGGCATCGATTGTTATAACCGTATTGTTGATTACCTGCGTGAGCGAGTTGACAATCGCAGTCAGTTCCCTTCTGTTAAGGGAAAGAATTTCCATTTCCGCTTTTTAGGTAAGGCAAAGCCTTTACCTAGTGAAGCCTAAAATCAGGCGTTTCAATATTTCCCTTTAATTCTTGGAATCAGGGAATATTGGAAGCTCATATTCTTAGAAACTTAAGTTTTTAATTATATATAAAGGTATGAACAAGGTGATGTTGATAGGCAATGTGGGCCGTGATCCTGAGGTACGCTATGTAGATCAGGGACAGGCCGTGGCGCGTTTGACACTGGCAACCACCGAACGTGGCTATACGTTGCAGAATGGAACTCAAGTGCCTGAGCGTACAGAATGGCATAACGTTATTCTTTGGCGTAAGTTGGCCGAGGTTGTTGAGCACTATGTTCATAAGGGCGACAAACTTTATATCGAGGGTCGTATTCACTATGCTTCTTATGACGACAAACAGGGCAAGCGTCAATACTATACCGAGATATGGGCTGACAATATGGAAATGCTGACGCCAAAACAGTTTTCTTCTGCCAATGGTACTGCTCCTTCTGCGTCTGGTTCTTCTGCATTGAATACTGGTGCAGGACAAGGGCAGACAACAGCTGACACAGGAACATCCGACGAGCCGTTGCCTTTTTAATCATTTGAAATGGACTATCTCCAACAAATACTAACCGAAGTACATCTGAATCCGATTGGATTCGGAGCCTTTATCTCAGCCTTTTTATCTTGTGTTTTATTGCTCTTCTCGGGTTTTGCTTCTGGATCAGAGATTGCTTTCTTCTCGCTCTCTCCAACAGATCTTAGCGAGTTGGACGAGGAAAAAAATAATCAGGATAAAAAGATTGCTTTTCTTCGCGAAGATTCAGAGCGAACACTAGCCACTATATTGATAACCAATAACTTGGTAAATGTTACAATCATTATGCTTTGTAACTTCTTCTTTGCCTCTGTGGTGCATTTTGGAAATGCTGTGTGGCTCGAGTTCTTGGTCATCACTGTTTTACTGACTTTTCTTCTCCTGCTCTTTGGCGAGATTATGCCAAAGGTGTATTGTTCTCAACATGCTCTTGCTGTATGCCGTACGTTTGCACCTTCTATTATGGTGTTGCGTAAGGTTTTCTATCCTTTGTCTAGCATACTGATTCGTACCGGTGTACTGGCAGAGAAGGTGGTTCAGAAAGAAAACCGTATTCTGAGTGTTGATGATTTGGAACAGGCGTTAGAGCTCACAGATAAGGAAGACTTGAAGGAAGAGAAAAACATGCTTGAAGGCATTGTACGCTTTGGCGACGAGACTGCCAAAGAGGTAATGACAAGTCGTCAAGACATTGTGGACTTGAACTTCCGTTCTACGTTCTCAGAGGTTATTAAGTGTATTGTAGAAAACAACTATTCGCGTATTCCCGTATATCAGGATTCTGTTGATAACATACGTGGCATTTTGTATATCAAAGACTTGCTGCCTCATCTGGGCAAGCCTTCTACGTTTCGTTGGCAGTCGCTGATTCGTCCGCCTTATTTTGTGCCGGAAACAAAGAAGATTGACGATTTACTTCGCGATTTTCAGGAAAACAAGGTGCACATCGCTATTGTTGTCGATGAGTTTGGTGGTACAAGCGGTCTTATTACGTTGGAAGATGTGCTCGAGGAGATTGTGGGTGAGATTAACGACGAATACGATGAAGAAGAGAGAAACTTTATACGTATTAATGCCAATACCTACGTGTTTGAAGGCAAGACACTCCTGACTGATTTCTATCGCATATTGGATCTCGATGACGATGTTTTTGAAGAGGTAGAGGGAGATGCCGACACTCTGGCTGGTTTGATGCTTGAACTCAAGGGTGATATACCAAGCGAGCATGAGCGTATAGACTATAAGAATTTCAAGTTCGAGATTGTTGAACTTGATGGTCATCGCATATCAAAGATTAAGGTGATTGTTAGCAAAGACGATGTCGCTGATTGAAATTCGTCAACTGTCTGCCCACACCCGTTTGGGGCTTTGGCGCATGGACGAGCCTTTCGAAGGTACTGCTCGCGAAAGGGAACGTGATGCTGTGCATCGTTTGTTGCACGCAATGACGGGCGACGATTCGCTCTGCATCGGACATGAGAGTAGTGGTAAGCCCACCTTGGATGGATGGCATATCAGCGTCAGTCATACGCGAGGTTTTGCCGCACTTATTCTTTCCGACCTTGAAGAGGTGGCAGTAGATATTGAATATCAGTCAGACAGGGTGGGACGTATCGCAAAGAGGTTTATTCGCGAAGATGAGCCTGTTTCCTCAACAGAGGAAATGTTGTTATTGTGGTCGGCAAAAGAGACTCTATTCAAACTTCACTCTTCAGTCCATTTACAGTATTTCGAAATGCGTTTGCGTGAGATGAATGAATCTGTTATGCAGGTTGAAGATATCACGCAAAACAAGGTCGTAAATATCAACTATGAGTGTTCTGCCGACTATGTTTTAACCTATTCTTTCTGATGTTCTAAAGAACTTAAACCTGCAGCATAGTACCATTCGTAGTTTTTGATATATTCTGCACAGACGTTATAGAAGTTGGTGTTAGTGCGTTGTTGTGGTACATACATACTAACGCCCCCATAGCGCTGTTCTGAGAGCAGGTCGAAATTACTAAGGGGCAAATAGAGTGTTTGCCATTTGTCGTAAACACGATATACCACCGCACGGTCGAAAACTTCTTTCCACCCATTATAATCTTCTGTATCAGCCTTATTCAGAAAGAAGTCGTTGATGTCATAGAAAGTGTCAACCATTCTCATTTCTGGCAGGTATTCATACATGCCGTAGTAGAGCAATCCGTTTAGTTTCTGGCTATTCTGCAGGTCTATCTTGTCTAATATTAATCTGGTTGCATTGGCCAATGATGGCAACTCTGAGGTTTTAATCACAGATAGTGCCACACGTGCAATGTATGATTCGTTGGCGTTGACTTTAATTGTGATAGTTTGATTGAAGTAGCTGTTCACAATATCCTCGTAGAAATTGGGTGTGGTGCCAAATAGTGTTGGTGTTAGCTGATCATACGGTGCACCGATACCAGGAATTTCTGCTGGCGACCCGATGATATAGTCAGCTACGTGTCTCAGTTCATAGGCACTCTCTATGCATTGCGCATAGCAGCAGTCATTAAGAATGAAGCGCAACTGATGTCCCCACTTTCGCAGGATTTCTGCCAGAGTAGGTATGTTGATCCACGGTCCCACATCTGTATAAGTGTTGTTTCCGTTGTCTATGCCATATGCACGTCGGCTGTTTGCTATTGAATCTTCTTTCAGCCATCCGCTGCCGTGTCCCCATAACACAAGTCCATACTCGTTGGCTGGATAGCGGTGTGACACATAGTTCAAAATGTTAGACATCACACAAGGATCAGACGATAGAGAATCGGAAACAAAGTCGTAACGGTCTGTCAGCGCTCCATTTTCAATTCTTGCCAGAAAAGGTTTCTCACTAGAGCTGGCATTGTCCACGTACACCACTAAAGCCTGACTGTCGTTGAGTTTCTTTGAGCCCTCGCACATTTCTTTCAGTTCACCGTTGATAAATGTGCAGAGCCTGTTTTCACCAGATATATAAACTAAGACGGTACGCTGATACTCACGGTTGGGATAGAAAGGGTCGCTCTCGTCATCATCCTGGCTACAAGCTGTGTATGTACAGAGAGTTATCAAACAGATGAAATATCGGAAAAAGTGTTTTCTCATTTTTGCTTTTCTCTTCTCATTTGCAAAAATACATTATTTTTCGCACATATCTTATGCTTTTTCAAGAAAAAAGCAGTATTTTTGTATCATGAATATGGTAAAGCAGCGAATTACAATTTGTTTAACGATGTTACTCGCGTTGCTGGTGGTCATGCCTACTGATGCCGCCGTACGCCGCCATCGCAAGAAAGCCAAAACTCACCGTGTGGTAAGGAAACGCAGAGTTGTACGTCGAGTAGTGCCACCTACGATACATGAAAATCCACTTTTTTGTTGCGAGGATACTTGCAGTCACATTCATGGCATCGACTTGAGCCATTATCAGGGCGAGGTGTTTTGGAACACCATTGGTGAGCACACCAAGATGGCCTATGTATATCTGAAGGCCTCTGAAGGTTCCGAGAATGTAGATCCTCTTTATGAACGCAATATCGATTTGGCTCACCGCTATGGGCTGAAGGTGGGCTCCTATCATTTCTTCCGCCCTGCTGCCGATTTGCAGACGCAACTCGAGAATTTTAAAGCCCAGTGCCTGCCTGGTGAGCAAGACCTTATACCGATGCTTGATGTAGAGACCGATGGTCGCCTGTCGTCAGAAGAATTCTGCGACTCATTGCTCAAGATGTTGTCTTTGATGGAGGAGGCCTATCATCAGAAGCCTTTGGTCTATACCTATCGTAATTTTTACAATAAGCATCTTCAGGGAAAGATAGACGATTATCAGTTGATGGTGGCCATGTATGCCGACGAGGAGCCCGTGTTAGAAGATGGGCGTGACTATACATTGTGGCAGTATTCTTGTCGAGGTCGCATCATGGGCGTCACGGGTTTGGTTGATAAGAGTCGGTTCATGGGCAATCATGAGTTGCGTGACATTCGCTTTAGGCATTAGTTTAGTATCGATTAGACAGAATCAGGAATATTATTCACAATAAAAAAAGAGAGAGGATACCTTAGTGTCCTCTCTCTTGTGTTATTGCTTGAATGTGTTTATACATCCTGATTCTCAGGACGCAGCTTGCGTACGGTCTCGCCTGCACGCCACATCTCCTGATTGCGCATAGCTTCCAATTCTTTTTCCAGCCCTGCACGATAGTCGGGCTTTGAGTTGGCGTCGATGGTAATCTGTGCTTCGTTGCCAGTCTTTACTGAGTAATACAGCCACTCCATCACGGGCTTTATAGCATCGTGGAAGCGTGGAGCCCAATCCAAAGCACCGCGCTGGGCTGTTGTAGAACAGTTGGCGTACATCCAGTCCATACCTTTCTCGCCAAACAGCGGGCCAAGACTCTGAGTCAGCTCCTCAACGGTCTCGTTGAAGGCTTCAGAAGGAGTATGACCATTCTCGCGCAATACCTCATATTGTGCCAGCAGCAGTCCCTGGATTGCACCCATCAGCGAACCGCGCTCGCCGGTGAGGTCAGAGGTAGCCTCGCGCTGGAATGTGGTTTCAAACAGATAGCCTGCACCGATACCGATACCGAAAGCCAGTGTTTTCTCCTTAGCCTTGCCTGATGCATCCTGATAAACGGCATATGAGCAGTTCAGTCCGCGACCCTCGCAGAACATAGTGCGCAGCGATGTACCCGAACCCTTTGGTGCTACCATGATAACGTCAACATCCTTTGGGGGCACAACGCCTGTGCGATCGCTCCAGTTAATGGCGAAGCCGTGGCTGTAGTAAAGCGTCTTGCCGGGCTTCAGATATTGCTTGATGGTGGGCCACTGCTGAATCTGTCCAGCATCGCTCAGAAGCATACACAGGATAGTACCTTTTTCAGCTGCCTCCTCAATAGAGAACAGTGTCTTGCCGGGCACCCATCCGTCGGCCACGGCTTTGTCGTAGGTTTTACCCTGACGCTGGCCTACGATGACGTTGAATCCATTGTCGCGCAGGTTACAAGCCTGTCCAGGACCCTGCACACCATAGCCGATAACGGCAATTACTTCATCCTTCAATACTTCACGTGCTTTCTCCAAAGAGAACTCCTTGCTGGTGACAACAGTTTCGATAACGCCACCAAAATTCATTTCTGCCATAATTATTAATTATGTTTAATGTGTTATACATATCCCTTTGCACTATGCCAGCCCTAACCCGAGAGCCGTCGTTTTGTCAGCACAATCGGCATCTGCCCGAGATGCCAACGAGGGGTTAACTTATAAATCGACTGCAAAAGTAGTAAAAAAACTACGAACTCGCAAGTTTTATCGCGATAATTTACGAAATTGTTATTGTTTACACTACATTTTGCGGCTGACCATCAATGAATGCGCGGACGTTGCTGATACAGATTATATATTTTTTTATTAAAAAGTTGCCTGATATGAAAACTTTTTGTATCTTTGCCACCATGAAATCTGAAAGAATTATATCTGCATACAAATCGTATTTCAGAGACTTCATCCAGTCGCTCTCTGATGCAGAAGCCCGCAAGGTGTTCTATGTCATTGATATGCTAAAGACACAGGAGCGAGTTAATGCCAAGTTCGTAAAGTATCTGCGTGATGAGATCTACGAACTTCGTGCAGAACATGCTGGCAAAATATTCCGCGTGTTTTTCATTTTTGACGATGGTAATGTGGTAATACTCTTCAATGGCTTTCAGAAAAAGACACAGAAGACTCCAGAAAAGGAGATTAACAAGGCAATACAATTAAAAAAAGAATATTATGCAGGAAAGAAATGACATAATGAGCGTTGATGCTATGATGGATGAACGCTTCGGAAAGGTAGGAACCCCAGAGCGAGAAGCCTTTCGCAAGGAAGCCTATGCCTATTGTGTTGGTCAGATTATCAGTGATGCACGCAAGCGTGAGAAAGTTACCCAGCAGGAACTCGCTAGGCGTGTAGGCACCAACAAGTCGTATATCTCACGTGTGGAGAATGGCAGCGTTGAACCTGGTGCTGGTATGTTCCTTCGCATTCTTAGTGCCCTTGGCTTGCGCTTTGAAGTGTCTCAGCCGCTGGTTCTAGGGTAAACGTCAAGGGATATCATTTTCAGATAAAAATGAATATATCATCGCAAATAAAGTGCAGATATATTCATTTTAGAAAAGCAGCGCATCTGATTAGAAGCGCTGCTTAGTTTGTTTTGTTTCACTATTCATTATGAAATATGAAGCATACTTATTTTGACGTCATACCGCAATGAGATAGTTTGTCTTTTTTTATTCGGCAGTTATGACGGTGTTAGCTGCCACATTGGCTTGTATCTCATAGCCTGCAGGAATTTCAGCTTTTGAGCCGCAGATAAAGCAAGCAGGCCATACAACAAACGTAAATAGTAATACTGAAACCGCAGTACGGTTTTTGCCAGTTACGTAGACATCACCATTGGTCAAAGGTATCATTTCGCCATTAGGACCAAACATCTCTGAGATTTTTATACCAAGACGACCTTTGGTTCCCCACCAAGATGATTTCTTAGCTTCGAAAACCGTTCCGTTGACAGTGGTTCCATAAGGGATTGCTGTTACGCCATTAACGGTGATGTCGCGAGAAACTCTAAATCCCACTTTCTGCCCGACTTTTACGTCTGCTGCTTTAGTGTAATTAATTACTTGCAACGGCACAAGTGTTCCTGCTTTTACCGTTACCTCTTTCTGTGCGAATGTTGATAAGAATAAAACACATAAAATACTTCTTCATTTTTTTTTATTGAAAAAGTTGTGCCTGTTGATACCCATAGATGCAGGCTGATTGATTAATAGGATAAATACTACAAAAAGAAAAAGCGGGGTATCTAGCTTCTGCTCGTTCGCCACCTTAGGTCCTAGGAAAACCTGTACAGTAAACGAGACAGAGTGATACCCACGCGTTTGTTATATATACAATACATCCATGAAGCGTGCGCGAGGACATGGTTAGTCCTCTGCACGCCCACGGGGATGGTATATACCAACCCGTAGCACCAACATCTGCTAAGTCTTTGAACTGTACGTTTGAATTTCCTAGGTTCAAGGTAGCCAAAAACAAAGCGTCAGCGACGCATTTTCCAAAATGTAGTGCTCCCTCTTTGTTGCCGCTCCAACGATATCAATTGTTGGCTCGACATGAGTTAGCTGTTGCAAAGATAAGTAAAATAATTGTTATTCCTTAGCTTTTGGATGAATATTTCAAAAAAATGAATATATCATCGCAAATAAAGTGCAGATATATTCATTTTTTTATGCTTATGGACTGCGGTGATTACTGCAATAATGAAGTCATATTCTTACACCACATTTTGCGGTTGACCATCAACGAATGAACGTACATTCTGAATGGCGATGTTTAGCAGACGAAGACGCGCCTCGCTGCTTGCCCAGGCAATGTGTGGCGTCAGATAGGCATGAGGTTGAGCGAGTAGGGGATTATCGGCCTTAGGAGGTTCATCCGTGAGCACGTCGGCACAATAGGCAGCAAGGCGTCCTGCTTCGAGAGCCTCGGCTACATCGGCGTCATTGACCAGGGGACCACGACCCGTGTTGATGACGATAGCCGTTGGCTTCATCAGGGCTAGGGTCTTGGCATTGATGAAGTGACGATTGTCGGCAGTCAGTGGACAATGCAGCGAAAGTACGTCGGACGAAGAGAGCAGTTCATTGAGATCTGCTTTCTGGATGCCTGCGGGCAGCGCATCAGCTGCTTTGCTGGTGAGCGCTTTCACCTGCATGCCGAAGGCCAGAGCTATCTGGGCCACTCTGCTGCCTATGTTGCCAAGTCCCACGATGCCGAAAGTCTTGCTGGCAAGCTCCATCAGCGGGGCGTCCCAGTAGCAGAAATCGGGGTTCTGGCTCCAGCGGCCTTGGCGGTTCTGAAGGGCATAATGCTCCGTGCGGTTGGTCACAGTCAGCAGATGGGCAAATACCATCTGGGCAACACTCTCTGTGCTGTAGGCCGGAACGTTGGTCACGATGATGCCGCGTTCGTGGGCAGCCTGTGTGTCAACCACGTTATAGCCCGTGGCCAGCACACCGATGTAACGTAGTTTTGGCAATTGTTCTATCTCTTTACGCCCAAGTACAACCTTGTTGGTCAGCACTACCTCGGCATCGGCAGCCCTGGTCACCGTTTCTTCAGGTTTTGTGCGGTCATAGATCGTTAGCGATCCCATCTTCTCTAGTGGTTCCCACGATAAATCGCCTGGGTTTGCCGCATATCCATCAAGTACTACTATTCTCATCATATCTTTGAGTTCTATTTATAAATTATGTTTATGATTGCATCCAATATGTTCGTTCTTTGTCGTCCATTTTCTCGATGGCGTAGCGCAGTGTGGTTCGTGACATCTCGTGGACGTGCTGCCGCAGGAAGTCGCGCAACAAGTCCATAGACACTCTCTTGCCCATCTCGCGAAGCATCCAACCGACGGCTTTGTGCATGAGGTCATGCGGATGGTGCAAGTGCATCTCTGCATATCGCAGACACCACGAAGCATCGCCCATCTGTGAGGTCTTCCAAGTGCAGACGATGCTCATGCGCTGCTTCCAAAGATTGGTGCTTGTGGCCAGTTCGTCGAGCACTTCCTTCTTCTTGTTTTCTTCCTCCTTTGAAGGCGCGGGGCAGGCAACCCATGCCCCCAGTATTTTAGGTGCTGACATATCAACCAAGTCCCAATTGTTTGCCTGTTCGGCATACTTCAAATAGAGTGTCAGGATCTCCTCGCGTTTTCTGATAGCCTCGGTATCGTTAATGAGCCGTTTGGCTGTCAGTCGTTCGAAATGCCAGACGAGAATCAACAGTCCGCAGAGCCGCACCTCGTGCCAACGGCACATCAGTAATTCCGGAATCTCGCTGAGCGGTGTGTCTTTTGCAGCCGCCTTAACCACCTCGCGTGTCTTCGGCACCTTGATGCCCAGAAACTCATCGCCGTAGCCATATTCGCCAGGTGCAGTCTTGAAAAAGCGCATCAGCACCTGCCGCTGCTCCTCGTCGTGCAGCGACTCCATATACTGTATAATTTCTTTTGCAGTCATCTCGTCTTGATTCTTCGACTGCAAATTTACGAAAAAACAGTGTAAAAGTTGTATTTAATGCCTTTTTTCTTTTTCAGCAGCAAGCGCTCATAGAAGGGGATAGTCTCTCAGGTTTCTCTTCTTGCGTGATGATTGGTGCGGTTTAGTGTTCTCATAGTTGCGCTTTTGTCTTGTAATAGCTTTACTTTTGCTCTCTAATAGCTTAACTTTTGGTGTCCATCTAGCCCCTGGAGCAGTCGCATCCAGCCCCTAGATGGGGTCGTTTGAAGTGAACCCCAAAGTTTGGACGGATTAAACACTATTGCTCATATGGAATTGAGTCCGGTATTGTACTGGGCTCATTCCTTTTAGTCTGAGCTTTATTCTCTCATTATTATAATAGTCAATGTACTCTTTCAGGTCT
>JAILHK010000014.1 GCA_024695815.1 Prevotella sp. | reverse complement strand
AAATTCAGGTTGCAAAATTACGAATATTCTTCCTAACAGCAAAACAATTTTTATAACATTAACCTTTGGGGGCCTGAAGGACTGTTCGCACTCCAAAAGCATCCATGATAGCGCGCGTCAGCTGCAGTATATCTGTGTGACCTCGGAGCAATATACTCATGTATCTTTTGCTTAAAAATCAGCGAAAACGAGAAAATATTTTCGAATTTCGCTGATTTTTAAACACAGAATCTGCTCAAAATGGAAATGAAAGACTCTGTGGTCCTCTATTTACCAGCCATGATGCTGATGATGGCGAGTATATCGGTCACGTCCACGGTATTGTCGCGGTTCACATCGCCCGTATTGTCCTTCGTGGCTTCAATGGTCAGCCTCTCGGCCTTTAACCCGCTGTCGCTAAACGTCAGTGTGGCTGTAGTCAGGTCGCTGTCGGAATAGCCGTCAGCCTTGGCGTATACCGTCACCACAAGGCTTGTAGGGAGTTCGATATTGTCGCCCTCATACCCGTCCACGTGGGGTTGACCCACATTCACCGTTGACACGAACCGCGCTCCCGGCGTGGCGCAAGCGAAATGTAAACGCCCCTTGTTGTATGTGATGGTGGGCGCGGCGCACTTCATTGCTCCCGCCTCTGGTGCCACGGTGAACGCCGTGTCCTCCAGACGGTGCTGCGTGCCGTCAGGCTCGGTGAACACCTGCGAGGTGAGGGTGGCTGTTGGGTGAAGCACGCAAGGGGCGTCGCAAGAGCAACGGCGCCATGATTCAGGACAGTGAGTACGTCCGTAATGGCACATGCAGCATATTCCTGTTTACGGAGCCGCTTGCAGGC
This sequence comes from Prevotella sp., assembly GCA_024695815.1. Classification (GTDB taxonomy): domain Bacteria; phylum Bacteroidota; class Bacteroidia; order Bacteroidales; family Bacteroidaceae; genus Prevotella. The sequence continues at coordinate 71,618 of JAILHK010000014.1, read as the reverse complement.
TTTCGACATGCAACAGCCTTGGAGCACAGGACGAAGGCTGACTGGGCAAGACAAATGAAATGGCTCGCAGATGAGATATACCCTGATGCCGAGAGGATAATAATGGTGTGCGACAACCTGAACACGCACGACAAGAGCTCGTTCTACGAGGCATTCCCGCCAGTGGAAGCATTGAGGCTTGCCAAGCGGTTCGAGTTCCACTATACTCCCAAGCATGGCAGCTGGCTCGATATTGCAGAGATAGAGTTGTCCGCATTGTCAAAACAATGTCTCGGGAAAAGAAGGATTGACAATCTGGATGACCTGAATGCGGAACTGGAGAAATGGCATACCGACAGGAACAACAGGCAGAAGGGAGTGGACTGGCAGTTTACAAATGAAAAGGCAAGGGTCAAGTTAAAACATTTGTATCCTTTAGTCAACTTTTAGACTTTACAGACTACTAGAAGAAATCCTTGAATCCATTGAATTGATTCAAGAATGGAGTAAAGGAATGACGGAATTGCATGACTTTATGGTTTCGCCAGGGCGTGTGATGGCCTTCTATGCCTGTGTAATGAGGTTACAAGTGATAGGTGAGCATGTGGGTAAACTACTGAAAGACGACAGTAAGTCGTTGGAAAAATATTCAGAAATACCTTGGCATGCCATTTATGGTATGAGAAATATTATTTCCCATGAATATGCAAATATTGATGAGGAGATTGTCGTTTCGGTCATTAACGATGACTTGCCGAAGCTGAAGACGGTGATAGAGGAGCTTCTTGGCCAGTATTTGTAATTCGTTTTCCTGTCACCAGGACACCATTACAAAGCGAATGGAGTTTATGGCAATAGCATAATGTCATCAATACTGCCATTCAGGTAGACGCACGAAACTTCTTCGCTAAATCCTGGAATGAGTTCAGACCCGTAAAATACTAATTTAGCTGATTCTATTGGCGTCTTACCTAAAAGGGATGACGACCATATCAGGATACTGTCCATACCTAACTGACTAAACAATCCTTTTTCATCACAAAACACTAAAGGATAAGTCCCATAGTACTCTTTACAAAGTCTAATCCATTCTCGTACACCGTCGAAAAAGTGTTCTTTATTCTGTAAAAGTGCAGGATAATTGACGAAAAGAGCAGGAATTAAATCCACACTTCCTTTAGGAACAACATTCTTAAAACTCTGAAAACGTGAATAGCCACTCCCACCTTCAAAGTCGTCATACAAACAAACTGCACCAAACGGAATGCCCTGTTTTACAGCATTGTCACGAAAACTTTCATACTCGTTATTGATGTTTTCGCCTGAAGTTGCTCTCGCATAAAAAAAATCAACGTATACGGCATCCCATTTGACATTATCATCTCTTTCAGAAAGTACGATACCTTCCACACGTTTTGTACATGATAATAATGTACACAGTAACATAAACATAACCATAATTGGTAGGCAATGTTTCCTTACTTGAACTAGTTGACCAGTTCTGCTAATTCTCATTAAGAACAATCTTTGATTTCTGATGCTGTCTGAGGCAAAACCACTACGGATTCCCCCTTGAAAGGAGAAATCCGTAGTGTTGCTGAAAAATCTTACTTCACGTACTCAGCGAAGTCGGTCAGGTGCATGTCGCCCTTGCGAGCCAGCGTGTCGTGCATGGCAAAGGCAGCAGTGAGGCAATGGCGGGTGTGACCGCCGGTGCCCAGCTTCAGATATTCGCGCAGCAACGGACGATAGTCGGGGTGTGCGCAGTTCTCAATGATGGCCTCGGCACGCTGCATGGGGCTCTTGTGGCGCAGGTCGGCGATGCCCTGCTCGGTGACGATGATGTTGACATCGTGCTCCGAGCTGTCCTGGTGGGTGACGAAGGGCACGATGCTCGAGATGAGGCCGCCCTTGGCTGTTGACGGGCATGTGAAGATGCTGAGGTAGGCGTTGCGCTCGAAATCGCCGCTGCCACCAATGCCGTTCATCATCTTCGTGCCGCTGATGTGCGTGGAGTTCACGTTGCCGTAGAGGTCAACCTCGATGGCCGTGTTGATGGCGATGACGCCCAGACGGCGGATGACAGCCGGGTGGTTCGAGATCTCGCTCTGGCGCAGCGTGAGGTGATCCTTGAAGTAGCCGATGTTGTTGTAGACCTGCATCAGGCACTCGTTGCTGACGGTGAGCGAGCAGGCCGAGGCGTCCTTCACGCGACCGTTGAGCATCATGTCGATGACGGAGTTCTGTATGACCTCAGTGTAGATGTTGAAGTCGGGCACGTGCTTGTCCTGGCCCAGTGCACCGAGGATGGCGTTGGCCGTAGAGCCTACACCGCTCTGCAGCGGCAGGAACTCCTTGGGAATACGGCCGGCGTGCAACTCGCTGACCAGGAACTCGGCCGTCAAGAAGCCAATCTTGTCGGTCACGGGGTCGCTGTCCTTGAAGGCGCGGGCCTCATCGGGGATGTTGCACTCCACTACACCCACCACTTTCTCGCGTGGGATGGAGACGTAGGGCTTGCCGATGCGGTCGCTCACGTTGAAGATGGGAATGGGCTTGCGGTAGGGCGGGTCAAGAGGTTCGTAGACGTCGTGGATGTACTTGGCGTTGGGGCTGTGGAACGAGTTCAGCTCGAGGATGACCTTCTTGGCCAGACGGGCTGCTGTGGGGCTGATGCCGCCGGCGGCAGTGAGATAGACGCGGAACTCATCGCCCACTTCCTCGATGTCGCAGACTTCGAGAATGGCCCAGTCCACGTCGCCATAGAAGCCGTAGCGCAGCTCCTGTGCCATGTGGCTCAGGTGCAGGTCGTTGTAGGGGATTTCGCCCATGTTCACGTGCTTGCGGAAGTCGGGGTTGGTGGTGTAGGGGGCACGGTAGAGGATGGCCTGCGCATTGGCCAGATCGCCGTCGGTGCTCTGTCCGGTGCTGGCACCGGTGAAGATGGCCACCTTGAACTCGCGGCCGGCTTCGTGCTCGGCCAGTGCAATCTTTGCTAACTCTTTGGTAGTAGCCTTGGCTACACCGGCGGGCGTGAACCCGCTCATGGCGATGTGGTCGCCGTTCTTAATCAGTGATGCTGCCTCGGCAGCAGTCAGTCGTGTGTAAGACATTTGTTTCTTTTTAGTGTATTATGATTAATGTAATGTGTACTATCGGTCAGGAAGGGTCACAGATCTATGCCAAATTCCCATCCGAACTGCAGGCGCATATAGCCTTCGTTATAGATGATAATGTCGATGACGCGATCGGTGGGCTTTGAGCGCTTCAGCTGAAGCATCTGTGTATGGCGCCCTATCACCTCGCCGGTGTCATAGTCGGTCACGTCGGTCCACTGCAGCGTCGAGGGAATCTCTCCTGTGAGGTAGTCTATGTATGGCACATAGCCCAGCTTCTTCGCCTCTTTCACGTAGGCATCCAGCCACTCGGTGTGGGTGGTGACGATTTCCCATGCACCGCTGCCGATGTCGTTGTTGTTGATGCCGAGGGCATCGGGGCCGGTGGGTTTCAGGCTGACGAAAAATGCTTCCCATTCCACGTTGCGTCCGAAGGCTACGATGTAGGGTTTGCTATCGCTGGGCAGCTGGTAGGTGATGGGCTGCACGTTGGCCTTTTTCAGCACTTTGTAGGGATTGCCGAGCTTCAGCACCTGCTTGATGGTAATCTCGGGTTTCTGGGCCTGTGCGGGTGCGTAGCCCACCATCAGGAGCAAGGCCATGAGGAATAATAGGCGGTGTTTCATCTTTCTTGGCGGTTTTGGTGGTTATTGAGCCATGTTGCGCAGCTCCTGCGGTGTGAAAAGAATCTGTACCGTCTGTCCTGTAGAACTTCCCACATATCTGTATACGAAGTTCATATTAGCATTGGCCATAGTCCTTACATACTGGTCTCCAACGGCTGAAAACCACTGTCTTATATTCGCTTTACTGGTGTTGGCAGCTAAACTGTTGAGCGTGTAAACATATTCATTTACGTAAACATATACTACCACATTGCGTCCTTCAATGCTGGCGTGCGACATGGTCAGCCCTTCGTTGATCTGCAGCGGGCAGCCCTGATTGATTTCATTCACGAATGTTTGAACCGAATAGCCCGAAGTGTTACCGAGAGAAGGGGTGGGGGAGTTGGGGTTCAATTTGAGTCCAGACAAGTCTACTTTCGGCTTTTTTCCCATGATGGCATCGATGACGGCGCTGATGCGGTCGCAGCTGGTGAATGTGAGCGTCATGGCAACGGCCATGAACAGGGTGGTGATGCTTCTTGTCTTCATAGTGGTGATGGTTTTAGTGTTTATTTTAAGTTTCTGCTTAGTTCGTCGTTGGTGAATATGATATCGATGTAGTCGCCCGTGAGGTTGCCGTTGTAGCGGTAGCAGACGTTGAGGCCGGCCGCGATGACCTGTGAAACGAACTCTTTCTCTATACCGCTCGCATTGTTGTAGAGGAGGTCTTCGAGCACCCGCTTCGTGCTCGCCCTGTCGGCCTTCAGCATGGAGACGGTGAGGTCGTCGCTCTCTTCCAGGTCGTATTCATACACGACAGTGCTGCCCTCCAGCTCCACGCTGGTGAGTACTGTCATCTCGTCTACCCGCATGGGCAGCTGAAGCTTGGTGACGTCGATGTGGCCCTGAACTTTCTGCCGGGGGGTGACGTTGGTGTTCAGGGCGTCGTTCAGCTCGTCGGCCGTGAGGGTGGCGCGTGCGGTGATGCCGCTGGTGGCTCCGGTGTAGATGTAGCGCAGCTTGCCGTCCTCCTCGATGATGATTTCCATCAGCGTGCGCATGTCGCCGCTGGGGTTGCTGAGCATGGTGAGCATGTTCTCCTTCATCTTCATACGGTTCGTGGCCATGGCTTCCACGTCTATTATGCTTTCGTTCACGGTGTAGGAGTAGACAATGGCGTTGTCGCTCTCATCGTAGACAATGCTGGTCACGGTGCCAAACTGTCCCATGTCCATAGGACATTCGTCGTTGACGGCCTCGGCTATCTTTTTCAGCCTGCTTTCGCTTGCCGGAGCAGCGGTCTCGGTGTCGTCTTCATAGTAGCTGTCGGTGTGGCTGCCCTTCTTTCCGCCTGAGAGTAGGAAGTATGCTCCCAGTGCTATGAGCAGCGCGGCCAGCACGGCGGCGAGAATGGTCGTCGTCTTCATGCGCTGCTTCTGTTTCTTCGGCTGTATGACGATGGTCTGTGTGCCGGTGTGGCCTCCGTTCAGGCGTTGCTCTATGTCGGCCACCTGCTGCGGGCGCTGGTCGCGCTTCAGCATCATCATCCAGCGGATAAGGTCACGCATGGACTGGCTTACGTTGGGGGAAAACTTGAAAGCACTGTCGCCCTCGATAATCTGTGACGACGAGGGGGGCACCTGGCGGGTGAGCATGTAGTAGAGCGAGGCACCAAGGGCGTAGAAGTCCGTCCAGGGGCCAAACTTCTCGCTCTCCTGTGCTACTTGTTCCATTGGGGCAAAGCCGGGGGTGTAGCACAGGGCCGACGACTGCTGTCCGTCAACACGCCGCAGCTGCTTGCTGGCGCCGAAGTCGATGAGGAAGGCCCGGCCGCTCTTGTCTACCATGATGTTGGCGGGTTTGATGTCCATGTGCCAGATGTTTTGGCTGTGCACGGTCTTCAGCGCATCGAGAATCTGCGGCAGGATGTGGCGCACCTCCTGCTCGCTCAGGGGCCGGTCCAAGGCTTTCATGCGGTCGGCCACCGACTGGCCGTCGATGAAGTCCATGATGTAGTAGGCCGTGTTGTTCTCTTCAAACAGGTCGTGCACCTTCACGATATGTGCGTTGTGAAGGCTGCGCAGGCGCTGGGCTTCCTTATGGAACTTGGCTTTCTGCTCGTCAAACGAGTCCATGTTCTCGGGCACGCTCACCATCACCAGGCTGTCGCCCCGGCGGGTGTTCACCCCGCGCATGAAGAACTCCTTCATGGCATACGTCTCGTTGAACATCACGTTGCGCACACGGTATGTGTTGCCGAAACCGCCTATGGCAATAGGGGCTTCTACGCAGTAGGTGCCACCGCGCAACAGTGTGCCTGGTTTAAGCAGTGAATAGGTATCCATCGGTCGCGTTCAGTACATGAATACAAATGGCGCAACGTGCAGATGCAGTCTTGGCAGAATGCACATGCAGGCTTAACACGATGCAAAGGTACGGAAAAAAACGCAAACGGCAAGCGTTTTTGTCCGTTTTTTCATATTCCCTCCTCTTCTTCGGGTCGGTCTTCCTCAATGACGAGGTTGTCGATGATGAAGTTCTGGCGTTCCATGGTGTTCTTACCCATGTAGTATTCCAGCAGCTTCTGTACTTGGTCGGTCTTGTGCAGCGTCACCTGTTCCAAGCGGATGTCGGGACCGATGAAGCCTGCAAACTCCTCAGGACTGATTTCGCCAAGACCTTTGAATCGCGTAATCTCAGGATCGGGACCCAACTCCTGGATAGCTTTCTGGCGTTCCTCCTCGCTATAGCAGTAGCGGGTGATGAAGTCACTCTTCTTACCGTCCTCCAGCATCTTCTTGTTCTTGATTTTGGTGCGACGGTTGCGGACGCGGAACAGGGGCGTCTGCAGCACATAGACATGTCCTGTGCGTATCAGTTCAGGGAAGAACTGCAAGAAGAAAGTGATGATGAGCAGGCGGATGTGCATGCCATCGACATCGGCATCGGTGGCCACGATCACCTTGTTGTAGCGCAGCGTGTCGAGTCCTTCCTCAATATCGAGGGCAGCCTGCAGCAGGTTGAACTCCTCGTTCTCGTAAACCACCTTCTTTGTGAGTCCGAAGGTGTTCAGTGGCTTTCCTCTCAGCGAGAAAACAGCCTGCGTGTTGACGTCGCGACTCTTGGTGATAGAACCACTGGCAGAGTCACCCTCAGTGATGAAGATAGACGACTCCTCCTTGCGGTCGTTCTTCACGTCGCTAAAGTGTATGCGGCAGTCGCGCAGCTTTCGGTTGTGCAGGTTGGCCTTCTTGGCACGTTCGCGTGCCAGCTTGGTGACGCCGGCCATGGCTTTGCGCTCTTTCTCGCTCTCTTGTATCTTCTGCAACATCGCCTCGGCCACGTCGGCATTCTTGTGCAGGTAGTTGTCAACCTCCTCTTTGATGAAGTCGCCCACATACTTATTGATAGACACACCACCATTTGGCTCCATGGTCAGCGAGCCCAGCTTGATCTTGGTCTGGCTCTCGAACATAGGCTCTTCCACGTTCAGGGCGATGGCAGCCACGATACCCGTACGGATGTCGCCATACTCAAAGTTCTTCTGGAAGAACTCCTTGATAGTCTTGGCAATATGCTCCTTGAAGGCGCTCTGGTGCGTACCACCTTGTGTGGTGTGCTGACCGTTGACAAACGAGTAGTACTCCTCGCCATACTGGTTGGCGTGGGTAAAGGCTACCTCGATGTCTTCACCTTGCAGGTGGATGATGGGGTAGAGGGCATCGGCACTCATGCGGTCTTTCAGCAAGTCCTCCAGACCACGGCGCGACAGGATGCGTCGGCCGTTGTACATGATGGCCAGTCCGGTATTCAGATAAGTATAGTTGCGGAGCATGTTTTCCACAATATCATCGTGGAACTTATAGTTCAGGAAAAGGGTGTTGTCGGGCTCGAAGTAGATGTAGGTGCCGTTCTCGTCTTGCGTGTCTTCTGTGACATCGCTCACCAGCTTACCTTTCTCGAACACCGCCTTGCGCACCTTACCGTCGCGGAAGCTCTGCACCTCGAAATGGGCGCTCAGGGCGTTGACGGCTTTCACGCCGACACCATTCAGACCGATAGACTTCTTGAAGGCTTTTGAGTCGTACTTACCACCAGTGTTCAGCACGCTGACGGCCTCGATCATCTTACCCTGCGGAATGCCGCGGCCGTAGTCTCTGACGCTGACGCGCAACTGGTCTTCGACGTTGATTTCTATGCGGTCGCCTGCCTTCATCTTGAACTCGTCGATAGAGTTGTCGATGACCTCTTTCAGCAGTACGTAGATACCGTCTTCGGGCAGTTGACCGTCGCCCAGGCGTCCGATATACATACCAGGACGCAGACGGATATGTTCCGTGCCACTAAGTGTGCGGATGTTGTCGTCGTTGTAGTCAGCCCCTGCTCCAACCCCTGTCTCGGTGGAAAGGGGAGCCGTTAGTCTCTCAGTCTCGTTCTCATTCATATCTTGTTGCAGTCTTCTTGTCTTGATATCTTCTGTTTACTCTGCCTCGTGAGTGGGCTCCGAGACAAGGCTCTTCTTGTAGCACCTGCGGCGCTTGTGCTGCTCGTTGTCGAAGTAGCCCCACTGGCTCTGCACCTTGCCGTTGGTCTCCATCTCTACATGTGTCTCGCCCCATTTGAAGCCGTACTTCTGGTAGATGGGAATCAGGTCGTAGAACAACAGGGCGTTGGCGCCCTTTGAACGGTATTCGGGCAGAATGCCAATGAGCAGACAATCCACGATGTCGGTCTTCTTGAACTTCAGCGCCTTGATCAGGTGCCACCATCCGAAGGGCCACAGGCGGCCGTTGCGGCATTTCTGCAGCGCGCGCGACAGCGAGGGGATGGTGATGCCCACGCCGATGCAGTCGTGTTCAGGTGTGTTCCAGTCTTCAATGATGCAGAGCATCTCCAGGTCGATGAACTTGAAGTACATGTCCACATACTCGTCCATCTGCTTCTGCGACATCTCTGAGTAACCATACAGATGTCCAAAGGTCTTGTTGATGACCTCAAACACGCGATAGCCGTATTTCTTCGGACCGTAGATGTCTTCCTTCTTCAGCTTCTTTACGTGGAGGTTGTAGCGCGACATGCAGAGCTCTGCCACGCGTTTCATCTTGTCGGGCATGCCCTCTTTAGGCACAAACACCTTGTACTCCACGTAGTCGTTGTCCTTCTCGTAGCCAGGCATCTGCTCCATCAGTTTGGGGTAGTAAGGGTAGTTGTAGAGTGTTGCCATGGTGCCCAACTGGTCGAAGCCGTCGGTCAGCATGCCTTCGGGGTCCATGTCGGTGAAGCCCAACGGACCGATAATCTCTTTCATGCCCTTCTCGCGTCCGTAGTCTTCTACGGCGGTGAGCAGTGCTTTCATCACTTCTGCGTCGTCGATCAGGTCTAGCCAGCCAAAGCGTACGCAGGACCTATCCCATTGCTTGTTGTAGCGGTGGTTGATGATGGCGGCTACGCGTCCCACCAGTTTGCCGTCGCGATAGGCCAGGAAATATTCGGCTTCGCAAAACTCGAAAGCCGAGTTTTTGTCTTTACTAAGTGTGTGTATTTCGTCACTATACAGGTTAGGAGCATCGAACTGGTTGCCTTTATAAAGGTCATAATGCAGTTGTATAAAGGCTTTCAACCCTTTTTTATCGATGACTCTCTCAATCGTAACTGATGACATTTCTTTCTTTATTTGGTGAGTAAATTATGTGCTAATTCAACTTACAAAGGTACGTTTTTTTTTAGACATATCAGCAGAAATAAACAGTTTTTTGCAACTTTTCTTGTAAATTGAAGAAAAGAGTTGATGGGTTTCCCGTAACGAAACCTCCTGTCTGTCGTAACGAAAGTGCTGCTTTCCCGTTGCGAAAGTATAGGTTTCCAGTAACCAAAGTGGCACTTTTCCGTAGCCCGACAGCAGGCTCACTTCGGCGCTTGTTGAAGCATAGTTTTATGAGGCGCGCTCGCAGATAAGCAGGGTGTGCTGCCCGTTGCGTAGTGTGGTGCCGAAGATGTAGTTGTTGCCACCGTCTTTCAACTTCAGACGCTGGCGAAGTTGCACGGCAGTGAGGGGAAAGTTGCGTACGGTGATGTTGGCTTGGCCGATGTTGCTGAGCGCTGCTTTCAGCTCTTTCTTGTTCATCGTGGTGATAGCAGTGACGCGAAACCTGCGCCCTGGGAAAACATCACACGCTTTGAAGGATGCAAACAGGTGACTGTTGGGTGCCAACTGTCTGACGCTGAATGTTTTCTCTACTTCGGCAAAGCATCCCGCCTTCATGATAGAGGCATTCGGTTCGTAGAGGTAACAGCCCGCCTCCACGCCGTTGTTTTCCGGCAGTTCGAAGTCGTTTGTTGGCTCTGTTGGCACCTGCCATGTCTGTCCGTCGTTCACGCAGTATAGCTGGAGACGGTCGGCCTCTTGTCTCATGACCACCACCAACTCCTTGCATTCATTTTGAGTGGCCACGATGTGCACCTCGCAAACATGCTGTCTGCCAAGGTCTTCCACCGCCTTTCGCCAGTCGAGCATGGGCGAAAGCTTCAGCATCACCACATCCGCTTTCTGCAGCAGCTCGTCGCGCAGTTCCAGCACGTTGGGCGTACAGTCGCCGATGCCATAGGTGCGTGCCCCGTGGGCATCGCGGCGTGCCGGGTCCATATATATCATCGTGGCATGCTCCAGTTGGTGAAGCACGTCCACGCCGTCGCCACATTTGCACGTCACGTTGTGCGCCAGCAGCCTCATGTTGTGCGCCACCACGTCGTAGAGCGCTTCGTTCTGTTCCACATAGACGGCCTCCCTGAATGCCTTGCTCATGAACGAGATGTCCACGCCGAAGCCGCCCGTCAGGTCCACGAGTCGCTCTCCCTCGACATTCAGTCGCCGGCAGAGGTCCACCTTATACAGTGCCGTCTGTTCGCTGGAGCACTGTTCCAACGATAAGTGCTGTGGATACAGAAGCCCGTCGGTAGCTGCCCACGAGGGCAACTTCAGACGGGCCTTTTGTTGTCCCGCAATCTGACGCAGAGCCAAGTTGAAGTCCACCTCCTTGTCGCGGCAGCCTTTCAGCGCCAGCTGGCGCACGTCGGCATCGATGTTTTGTTCGATGAAATCGCGGGTTTTCTCGTTCATTCTTACTTCAGTATTACTTTCTTTCCGTTCATGATATACAGTCCTTTGCGAGGATGCTTCGTGCGCTGTCCTTGCAGGTTGAACACCGCAGTGCCAAGCCTGTCGTTTACGATGGTCGAGATGCCGTCGGGCTGCTCTTTCGCAAAGGTCACGTTGACCCCACTGATCTTGATGTGGTTGCCCTCTGCGCCAAAGGTCACCTCGCTGGCTTCGCCTGTCCACACATAGTTGCTGCCGATGGTGCCCTTGTCGGCCGTCATCTTCTTGCTGCTGTCTATGGTGATGAAAGCCAGCTTTGTCAGTGTGCCATTGTTGGTTTCCACCTTCAGCGTGTTGCCTCCATACATACGAATCTGCGCATCGTTGCAGTACATGTTGGCGCTGCTAGCCTTTGCATAGGTAATCGTCACCGGCCCCTGCGAAGCACTGAGCACAGTCTCGTTGCCATTGCTCCAAGGTCCATTCCATTTAACGCCGAAGAAGCTGTTGTTCAGCAAGATAGTGCTGTCGCCCAGTTCCTCGTTAGACTTCTGGGTGATGGTATAGGTGGCAGTTGTCACCGCACTCTTTTTGTCGCCCTTCAGCGCAATAGCCTTCACCGTTGTCGTCTCGCTGATGGTGATAGGTGCTGTATATACACTGCTTTGTGCGGTGGGTTCCGTGCTGTCGGTGGTATAGTAGATGGTGGTGCCTAATGTTGAACAGCTGAGGCTCACCTCCACCTTTTCCACATAACTGCCACTTTGCGGCGTGAATACCGGCTGCATCACGAAGTCAGGATCCACCGTGCCGCCACCCTCGTAGTTGTCGTAGCTGAAGGCTGTTTCCGTCTTCGAGCCCCATACGTATTCCTCCAGTCCTGGATAGTCCACAAACGGGTTGCGGTTTTTCTGCACATCATCACCGGCCACGGCATTGTTGCGCGCCCGTTCCACCTCGTCCACCGGGTCTTGTTGCGACCAGCGGAACAGCATGTCCAGGTACCACTGTTGCAGTCCTGGATAGGTCTCGTTCGTAAACACCTTCTTTACCTCTCCCTTAGTCCAGTTCTTCAACTTGTCCTGATAGCAGGTGGCCATATAGAAGTAGATGCGTGCAATGTCGCCTTTTATCTCGTCGTTGGGTTCAAACACCGTACCGCTGTAGCCCGGTGTTTTGCACGAGCCCAGAATGCTGTAGTTGTTGGCTGACGCCTTTGTGATGTCTTTCACCTCGGCGATGACGTACGATGAGCGCATATTGTTGATCTTAGCATCTGTAGGCACCACGTGGATGATGTCGCTTTTCATCGGACTGGCCTCGTTAAACCAGCTTTGTGGCACGGTGTGCTCCTTGTTCCATCCAGCCCCTTCTGAGCTGTTGCCATGCTGGTTCCAGTTGTAGTTGGTGATGTTAGAGTACCAGTCGCGCACATGACCGTCGGGTCGCTTATCGGTCTTCTCGTAGTAATCCTCCAGATCCGAGTAGCTCAGCGTCTTATGGTTTTTGATAATGCTGTACAGAGCCGTTTTCAGGGCCTCTCCTTTCTTTCCGTTGGCCTCCTGATAGTAGGTGCCAGAGTTGTTTGGGCCTTGTGCCCAACTGTTCAGCAGTGTTATCGACAGCACCGCGAGCAGCGTCAGTGTTTTCTTCATAATATGTGTATAATGGTGTGGTTTTTCTTTCTGTTGTGTGTGCTTATCTGACGAAGACCTTCTTGCCGTCGATGATGTAGAGGCCCTTTGCAGGACTCTTGATGCGCTGTCCCTGCAGGTTGAATGTGCCCTTTGTCGCCCTCTTCAGCGTGCTGTTCACCAGGTAGATGCCGTTTGTGTTGCCATAGTTGTCATAGCTGAAGGCCACCGTGGTCTTGTCGCCCCATACATATTCCTCCAGTCCGGGATAGTCTATAAAGGGGTTACGGTTCTCCTGAATGCCAAAGACGGCATTGTTGCGGTTGGTCTCTTTCTCGCTCACGGGGTCGTTCTTAGCCCATTTCATCAGCATCTCCAGTTGCCAGCTGCTCAGTCCGGGATAGGTGTTACCGTCCAGCGTGGGTCTCGAGTCACTGCAGTTAGCGTACCAATCAGACAGTTTTTCCTCATAACATGTCACCATATAGAAATAGGTGCGTGCAAAGTCACCCTTGTATTCGTCGTTTGGCTCAAACACCGTGCCGTTATAACCGGGGTAGGTGCAGGTGCCCAGCTTGCTGAAGTTGCCTGCCGACTTGTAGTCCTTGCCGTCGGTCTCGCCAAAGGGGAAGTTACCGCGTTTTCCGTTGACCGTACCATCGGTGGGATAAAGGTGGAACAGGTCGGTGTACATGGGTGTGTTGCCGCCAAACCAACTCTTAGGGAACGAGTGTTCGCGGTTGTACTTGTCGCCTTCTTTCGAGAAGCTGCCAGCCTGGTCCGTTCCAAATTCGTAGTTCGTGATTCCAGAGTACATGTCCCACACCTTTCCGTCTTCACGCACGTCGGTGGTGCGGAAGTCAATCCAAAGGTCGGCATAGGTCCGTTCCGTATGTGGATAGATGATGCCGCAAAGTGCCGTTTTCAGCGCTTCGCCTTGTTTTCCGTCGGCATTCTGATAGTAAGTGCCAGAATTGTTAGGTCCTTGTGCCCATAGGCCGATGCTGGTCAGCATCAGCATGATGAGGGCTATTCCTTTTCCAAATGTTCTCATAACGTGATGACTCTATTGTTCTAATTTACTTAATCAAGAATTTCCGGTTGTTGCAGATGTACATCCCAGGACGTAGGTTGTGTTCGTTCATCCGCATGCCATACATATTATATATATGGTTACGTCGTGTCGCGGTTGCCGACTTGATATGGTCAATGCCCCCTTTGTTCACCACCTCCACACGTGCCTCTTCAATCTGTATGTGCTTATTGGCATTGGTCACAGGCCAACTGCTGGTGTAGGTTGAGGTGAACTGAACGCTGCTCACCAGCGTGTCTGTGTGTGCTGTCCACACAAAACCGTTCATCTCGCCTACCGAAGGGATGAACTCTTTGTCGGCCGATTTCTCGGGCACCACGAACTCAATACGGCTGAGGCCGTTATGATGAGCCTTGAAGGTCAGCGTGTTTTTGTTGTACAGACGAATCTGTGTGGTGTCGCAATACATGCGTGCCCCCTCTATGCCGTATGAGAATGTCAGGCTGATGCCGTTCTGCTCGATGTTCAGCGGTATGCGTTCAAAGTAGTTACGCATGTAGTCCGTGCTGCTCCAGTCTGTGCCAAACGTCTTCTCGTTTAGCAGGATGGTGCAGTCCGTGGCCATTGTCTCGTCGTCTGCTACCGGTTCGCCGCCGTAGTCGAAGGCCGTCTCCTTCTTTTCCCCCCAGATATAGTCCTCCAGTCCGGGATAGTCCACAAACGGGTTGCGGTTGCCCTGCAACTGATAGATAGCCTCGTTGCGTGCCAGCTCCTTCTCGCTCACAGGGTCTTGCTTAGACCATTGCATCAGCATGTCTAAGGCCCATTGGGCGAAGGGCTGATAGACAGACTCATCTTCCAGATTGAACATGGCGCTCGTCCACGTGCCGCAGTGGTCGCCTACGCTATCTTTTGTGCTGCTCCACGACGGTTGTCTTTTCTCGTAGGCCGTCACCATGTAGAAGTAGATGCGTGCCAAGTCGCCCTTATACTCGTCGTTAGGTTCGAAGCATCGCCCCGTATATCCGGGGTAGGTGCAAGCTCCCATCTTGCTGAAACCCTCCTCCGAGGTGTAGAATTCACCATTGTTCGTGCCGTAAGGGTTGTTGCTGCGCTTATTGTTGACGATACCTTCGGCAGGTATTACGTGCACGATGTCCGAGAACATGGGTTTGATGTCCTTGTAGGTATAGCTGTTTCCGCTCTTAGCTGCAGGGTTAAACCAGCTTTTTGGCATGGAATGCTCGCGCTGGAAACCTTTTGTGCCCTCAGGGTCGGTGCCCAATTTCCCGTTTCTATGAAGAGTGGTGTAGATGGAGTAGGCCGACTTGCACGAATACATATCCCAGATGACGGGCACCGTGTCCGTTGGTTTGGCATCAGAGTACTGATACGCGTGCCACAGCGAGTCGTAGTCCACCACGGCAGGCGTGTTGATAATCTCGTAGAGAGCCGTCTTCAGCTCGGCCCCTTTCTTCCCATGAGCGCTTGCATAGTATGTGCCAGTGTTGTGGGGCGCCTGTGCACCCATGGCTATCGTCATGGTCCAAGCCACTAAGCAGAGTAGCGTTTTCTTCATAGTCGTATTTATTTTTAGAAAGGTTCAGCCCACAAAAATACGGAATTATTTTGTAACGACGAAACAATTGACCGAAAATTATCTTAATGCAGCAATATAATCCCACAGTTTTCGGTAGAACGGATGTTTCGTCATGGTGTGGCGGTCGCCCAGTATGATGAGCTTCATGCGTGCTCGGGTGATGGCCACGTTCATACGGCGCAGGTCGCGCAAGAAGCCTATCTGGCCTTCGTCGTTCGAGCGTACCAGCGAGATGATGATGATGTCGCGCTCCTGTCCCTGGAAGCCATCCACGGTGTTGATGCTGATCAGGTGGCGAAACGGTTTGAAGAACTCGCGTTTGCGCACCAGCTGGCGCAGGTACTGCACCTGTGCTCTATAGGGCGAGATGATGCCCACGTCCAGCCGTTCGTCCAGGATGCGCTCCTTGCCAATCATCTCGAAGTAGGCCTGCAGCGACAACAGCGTCAGTTCGGCCTCGGTCTTGTTGACGCGTCCGAACGATTCGCCCACGAACTCCTCCTTGCCTTCGTACTGCGACGTGTCTATCCACGTCATGGGCAGGTCCAGATCCAGTATGCTGCGGTGCTTCACCTCGGGTGCCGACACCATCTGGTTGTGGTAGAACCAGTCGCTCGAGAAGCGCATGATGTCTTCGTGCATGCGGTATTGAATGCGCAGCAGCGTCACCACTTCGGGTTTCAGGTTGGCAATGCGCTCCATCAGCGTGCGTCCCAGTCCGCCTTTCAGTGCTTCGTAGCACTTCACGGTAGGCGGCAGCTGACAGTGGTCGCCGGCAAAGACCACGCGTCCGGCTCTGCGGATAGGTATCCAGCAGGCTGCTTCAAGAGCCTGGGCGGCCTCGTCGATAAACAGTGTGCCGAACTTCATGCCGTCCAGCAGTCGGTTGGCCGAGCCCACCAGCGTACAGGCAATGACGCGCGCTTCGCCAAACAGTTCGGCGTTGATGCGTATCTCTATCTCGGTGGCACGGCTCTTCAGCCGGTCCATCTTCTGGTGCCAGTTGTCGCTGCGCTTGCGTTGTGTGCGCAGTTCGCGGATGGCTTTTCTGATGGCCCATAGCTGCGGATAGTCGGGATGTGCCTCAAAGCGTCGTTCGTAGGTGAACGACAGCATCTTGTCGTCCACACGTGTAGGGTTGCCAATGCGTAGCACGTTGAGGCCGCGGTCCACCAGCTTCTCGCTGATCCAGTCCACCGCCATGTTGCTCTGAGCGCATACCAGCACCTGACTCTCGCGGCGCAAGGTCTCGTAGATAGCCTCTACCAGTGTGGTGGTCTTGCCTGTTCCCGGCGGTCCGTGAACGATGGCAACATCCTTGGCACGCAGCACCTCGTTGACCGCATGCTCCTGTGTGGCGTTGAGGTAGGGGAACCCCATGTCGGGAAACGAGAACGTCTCTGCCTTCTGGCGCGTGTAGAACAGGTCGCGCAGATAGCCTAGACGACCTTTGGCACGCATGGTGCGCTCCAGCGCTTCGAACATCAGTCGGTAGCTGGTCTCGTCAAAGAACAGCTGCACGCCCAGTTGTCCGTCGCTCACCTGCAGGTCGGCCACAGGAAAACTGTCGGGCACGGCCACCACCATGCGGTCGCCGTCCACATAGCTCACCGTGCCAGGCGCAGAAAAGAAGTGCATATCTTTCTCGCGTTGCACAAAGAACTGCACGGGCTTTCCAAACTCAAAATTGTGGTCGGTGTCATCGTTGGCATTGCGATACACCTCTACGCACAGCTGGTTCAGCGAGTTATAGTAGCTCTTGCCCAGTCGTAGCGGCATCCATGCATCACCACGACTCACGCGTCGCAGCATGCCAATGATCTTGGTATGCTCCTGGAAAGCTTTCTTTTCTTCGTCATATTCCATCTGCAGCAACAAGCGTTGCTGTTGGAGTTCTAAAATGGGTGATAACGTCTCGTTCATCTGTGCAAAAGTACTAAAAATGAACGAAATAGACAAACGAAACAAAAAAATAGCATGCCTTTTTATTGTCATATAAGAAACTTTTAGTATATTTGTCGCGGAAATCGTAAAGTAACATAATTTATGCAACATTTTAAAACAGTTATCATAACCTTACTTGCTCTCTTTCTGAATAGTGGGTTAGCACAATCACAACCGAAAAAATATACTGATCCGAAGTACACTGCACTTCGTGACACCATGGTTTATGCCTTCAACAACGACGACAGCATCCGTTTCTATGCTGCGTTGAAGGACTTCGAATCCTATCTTTTGGATCACGACGACCTGCATGGCTATTATACTCAGCGATGCAACGAGATTATCTTCCTGATGAACCGTCAGCAGATTTTCGAGGCTTATAAACTGGCGCGCAAACTGATTGCGGAACTTCAGGAGAAACATCTCGACCGTGAGATGTATATGGCCATCAACATGATGGGACATATCAACAATTACTGTGGCAACAAGGAGGCAGCTAAGAGCAACTTCCGCGAGGTGATTGAACGCTTGGAGAAACAAGGCTACTACGAGAGCATGCCGCCCATCTATATGAACATTGTCAATGTGTCGTTAGACGACGACCCCGAGGAAGCAATGGAATTGTTGGAAAAGGCTCGTGAGATAGCTGTCAAGTACTCGCCCGAACGCGTGTTCGACATCGACACCCGCAAGACGCTGACCTACTTTGCCAATGACAAGCACGACCTCTTTAATAAGGGCTACGAAGCCTATCGCCAAGGAGTGAAAGAGGGGAAAAGCTCTGTGCATGGTCGTTTGCTCGAGGCTTATCATGAGGCTTCCATCGGCAATACCGAGAAGGCGGTGGCGCTGGCACGCCAGCTGGGCGACGACGGTCACGAGGCCATCACCATGATCTATAAAAAGGCCAAACAATGGGAGAATGCTTACAACTCCCTGAACGACCTGTTCTTGGCCAACGACTCGGTCATCAACGTGGTGCTGAACAATAGCATGCAGGGACTGCAAGACGATATGGCATCCTACGAGCGCGAACGTGAGGTGGCACGTGCCAGGATGATTGGCCTCACGCTGATCATTGTATTGCTGTTCATGCTGGTGGTAGCCTTGTTCTATATTGTCAATAGCCGGCGCCGCCACACGGCACAGCTGAGGTCGGCCTACGAGCATGCGCTGGAGAGCGACAAGATGAAACGCGCGTTCATCAGGAATGTGAGTCATCAGATACGCACCCCCCTGAACATCGTCAATGGTTTCTCGCAGTTGCTCGCCGATCCCACCATGCAACCCAGTCTTGAGGAGCGCCGCATGCATGCTGAGATGATCACGAAGAATACTGAGCTTATCACCTCGCTGGTAGATGAGATATTGGAACTCTCAGAAAACGAGTCCACCACCAGTATCGACAAAAACGATGTGGTGCAGGTATGCAGTCTGCTGCATACGCTACAGGAAGAGAACCGCGAGGGACTGAGCGAGAAGATAGAGATAAAGGTGGACTGCAAGGTTGACGATAACTTTGCTTTCCGTTCCAATGCCAAAGTGCTTAAACGCGTGTTGAACATTCTGATAGAGAATGCGAAGAAATATACCGTTGCTGGTACGATCACGCTGGCAGCCCAGCTCGACGAGCGTCAGCTCATGTTATCGGTCACAGATACGGGCATTGGCATCTCGGAGACGGATGCCGAGCGTATCTTCGAGAGTTTTGTCAAGCTCGACGATTTCAAGGAGGGCCTTGGTCTTGGTCTCTCGTTGTGTCGTGTGTTGGTGAAGCACCTGGGTGGCGTCGTCTCTCTGGACACTACCTATCGCCAAGGTGCCCGCTTTGTGATTACGCTGCTGGTGTATGCGTGAACTGAGAGGTGCGGCGTTGCCGCAAGATGAGAGATGAAAGATGAGAGATATGATTAGACTTATATGCTTCACTTAGCGCAGAAAGTAATCATATCTCTCATCTTTCATCTCTCATCTAATAACTTTTCGCCCGAAAAGTTATTTTATTTTCGCGCTCATCGCATTCCTCACCCCCTTATATCCTTTCAGGAAGGCTTTGGCCGAGCCGAAGCTCAGGAACATGTCTAGTCTTACGGGCAGGTGGTTCTGGTCGTCGGTCACGTAGAAGCGAATCAACTCGTGGTCCTTGCCATCCTCCTTCTCGTAGAACGAGAATACCAGACAGCGGAACTTCTCGCCAGTGCCATCCACCTTGAAGTTCTCCTTGCCACGATACTTCAGCCACGAGTTCGTCAGGTGTCTGGCATCGCTGATAGGCATGGGAATGATGTCACCCTTCTTCATCTTCGATGCGTCGAAGTTGCGTGCACGCAAGAAGATGCTCATCATGTCGTAAACACAATCCGTATATTCTTTGTTGGTCCAGTGCTGCTCGCCGTCGGCATCGATGCGGTGCATCTTCAGTCGGCAGTTGTTGCCAGGATAACTGTACCACAGCTCGTCCACGTAGTAGCGTTTGCCCTCCAGGGCACCCTTGCGGAAATATATAGGGGCCAGCGTGGCAGCATCACAGTAAGACAGCAGCGTGTCGCGCATCACGAAGATGCCGTCCAACTTCTGGTTGCCGCGTGTGGTCAGACTGCTGCGAAACACCTTCTTTCCGGCATATCTCGACTCCATCGTTGACATCGATGCCGAGCCCACCTTCACCCACACAAATTTCCAGTTGAAGTAGAGGTCATAGACCAGGAACTCGCCCGATTTGAAGGCCTTGTTCTCAATGCCGCACGACTGAGCGTTCATGCTGACAACACTCATCATGCCTATGATAGCAGTAAAAATGATTTTCTTTATCATACCTTATATTATTTGATATTATCAATATATTCCTTGCCCAGCTTCTTGGCGCGGTCAAGGTTGCGGTTACGTAGTTGCTTCTCTTTGTCGGGCTTCTGCTTCGTGATGGCAGCAGCCTTCTGTCTGTAGCGGGGCAGTGCCGTGAGGTTCCACTGTCGCGAGACGTCCCATTTGGCTTTGCACTCCACTATCTCGGGGTTGTAGAACACGGGCTCGGGCTGCAAGTCGTCGTCGTAGCGACCGGTGTCCCAGATGCCATTGCCGTTCTTGTCGATGAAGGCACGCAGGTAGTAGCTGCCAGGCTGCAAGTAGTAGAACTCAGCAGGCTGACCACCGTGAGCCACCGCCTGACGTCTCACCTTGTCGCTGTTGTCCATCAGTTGCACCACCACCGAGTCGGCGCTCTCTGCACCGCTAATCTCCACGGTTAGCGTGCTGAAGGCGTCGTCGTTCAGCACCTTGATGCCCTGCTTGATGGGTTTTGATACCTGTCCGTAGATGCCCTCGAAGGCCGCCGTGTCTATCTCCAGACTATATTCCGTGTCGGGTCGCCAGTCCACGTCCATCTCGTAGATGCGGGTGCCAATCTGTCGGAAGTCGTGGGGTGTGCGATACCACACGGTGTCTATTTTTGAATAGAGGTGCACAAGGCTAGTGTCGCAGTGTGCCAGTGGCTCAGGCATCTCGAAGCGCAGCACGTGTAGCGGACTGATGCTCTGGTTGGCGTTGATCTTCACCTCCAGTGCCTTGGGCTTCATGATGGTGTCGTAAGGCTCCTCGCGTTTCTTGCGCTTCTCCTGTTCTTTTTTCCATTTCTCAAAGGCCTTTTGCTGCTCCTTCAGTCGTTTGGCGTAGGGCGTCTTGGCAATCTGTTCCAGCGTGTCGGTGCGCTGCACCAGTTGTCCTAGCGTGTCGGTTGCCAGATAGCTGAACTCCACCAACAGCGTGTCTTGGTTCACCAGCGTGGTGTCGCTGAGCCAGTAGGTGATGGTGTCGTTTTTCTGCGAGTATTCCGGTATCACGGCACCCTCCAGATTGCAGTTCAGCCCTCTCAGTACGGGCAGCGAGTCGCTGCCGTAGGTGAAGAAGAAGCCCAGTCGGTCGGCATCCTTGCGTTCTGTCTTCAGCAGGAAACGGTCGGTCTGTGGTTCCTGGAAGCACAGCAGTGTGACGTCGTCGGGCAAGAAGTGGGTGTAGCCCACCTTCACGATGTTGGCTATGTGCAGCGAGTCGCGCCAGATGGTGTCCTGGCGCATGTCCTGCATGCAACTGGGCACGATGCTGTCGTGCGAGAAAGCCATGTATTCACTCTTCTGTCCGTAGAGGAAGTCGCCGTCGGCATCCTGCAGCGCATAGATGCGATAGGTCCCTGGGCCCACGCCCTTCACGGTGAAGCGTCCGCTGCCGTTGGTGCGCGACACGCGCATCATGGGTTCGCGGTGAATGACTGAGTCGGCAAAGTTCTGATACAGTCCTACCAGCACTCCCTTCATAGGCTCCAGGTTCTCGGCGTTCAGCACGTAGCCGCTCACCTCCAGCGTGTCTATTTGTGTGCCGGTAGAGAAGCTGAACGTATAGTTGCCCATGGGGTTGCCCTCGTTGTTGTCGGTGATAGCGTCGCTGAAGTCGATGGTGTAGGTGGTGTTGGCCTTCAGTGAGTCTTTCAGGTCCACGACGATGCGTCGGCCCGTGGCCTTGATGTCGGCTTGTTCCAGTTGTGGTGGCGACACGATGACCTTGTTCTGTATGTCTTCCACCTTGATATACTCGTTGAAGTTGATCACCACCTTGTGGCTCTTCACGTTTACCCCGTTTTCTGCAGGCGAGGCGCTCACCACGCGTGGCGGTGTGTCGTCATACCAGCCACCGTCGGGACTGCCCATGCGGGCGCAGGAAGAGAATACCCCACCCAAAAGTGAAAGATGAAAGATGAGAGATATGATTACCATATTCCCAAACACACCTTTCCGTTGGCTCTTATTGTTAAATCTAATCATATCTTTCATCTATCATCTCTCATCTTCCGATGAAAGAGCCAGTAACTCCTCAATATGTTTGCGCTCGTTGCTCAGTCGGGGCACTTTGTGCTGTCCGCCCAGTTTTCCCTTAGCCTTCAGCCAGTCGTTGAACAGTCCCTGGCGTGCCACCACAATCTCCAGTGGTTGCAGGGTGATGCCCTTGTAGCGCTTGGCCTCGTAGTCGCTGTTCAGCTCCTGCAACTTGCGGTCCAGTATCGAGGCAAACTCGTTGATGTCGGCAGGTGGTGTAGAGAACTCTATGAGCCACTGGTGGCGGCACTTAGCGTTTTGGTCCATAAATACGGGGGCAGCGGTGTATTCCAGCACCTGTGCGCCAGTCTTCTCGCAGGCATAGGCCAGTCCCTGTTCGGCATTATCCTGTATCAGCTCCTCGCCGAAGGCATTGATGAAGTATTTTGTGCGACCAGAGATGATAAACTTATAGGGATTGGTAGAGGTAAACATCACCGTGTCGCCAATCATGTAGCGCCACAGACCGCACGAGGTGCTGATCAGCATGGCATAGTTCTTGCCTTTCTCCACGCCCCACAGAGGTACGATGTTGTCGGTGCCCATCTCCTGAAACTCGTAGAACACGTCATAGTCTATCATCAGCAGCATCGACTTGTCGGCAGGATCGTCTTGCAATCCGAAGAAGCCCTCGCTGGCATTATAGGTCTCCATATAGTGCATGCGTGGCGAGGTGATAAGCTGCTGATACTGTTCGCGGTAGGGTGTGAAGGCCACGCCACCATGGAAGAACACCTCCAGGTTGGGCCACACCTCTTCCAGGTGCTGCTTGCCCGACAGTTCCATCACGCGGTTCAGTACCGATAGCATCCACGAGGGCACACCGCTCAGGTTGGTCACGTCTTTGGTCATGGCCTCCTTGGCAATGCGGTCGCGCTTGATCTCGAAGTCGCTCAGCAGGGCAGTCTCTTTTGCAGGCACGCGAAACAGGTTCACCATGGGGTTGATATTTTCTATTAGGATAGCGCTAAGGTCGCCCACCAGCGCGCCCGGCAGGTTGTAGTTAGGCGCATGACTGCCGCCCAGTATCAGGCCCTTGCCACTGAACATGCGGCTCTGTGGGTTGTTTCTCAGGTAGAGCACCACGGCATCGGTACCACCACGGTAGTGCACACGCTTCAGTCCGTCGGGGCTTACAGGTATGAACTTCGACTTGTCGTTGGTAGTGCCGCTCGATTTGGCATACCACTTCACTCGTCCGGGCCACAGCACGTCGCTCTCGCCGTGTCGCATGCGGTCGATATCGCCCTTCAGTTCCTCGTAGGTGTTCACGGGTGTGTTCTTCACAAAGTCTTCATAACCACGGGTGGCGGCAAAGATATGTTTCCGTCCGTATTCCGTATCCTTAGCTTTGTCCAACAAGTGATTGAGCGCTGCTCTCTGCAGTGCCTCTGCTTCGTTGTTGTAGCGCTCTATCTCTCGCGCTCTCGAAGCAAACACCATTCTTGCTATTCCTGTAAAATCCATTTGTTCTTTTATTAATATGGTGCAAAGGTACGATTAAGTGAGCGAAAATGCAAATTTATTTGCAATTTTCCGAACGGAAGTACCTTCGAGCCCCCACCACATAGTGCCACTTTAAGTACGCAACAGCGCCACTATTCGCAAGGAATAGCAGCGCTATCAGGCCATAAAAGCAGTCGTTTTGTGATACCCTTCTACTTCATTACATACTTCTTCCCATCCTTAATATACATCCCTTTCTCTGGAATGCGGTGGAGGCGACGGCCCTGGAGGTCGAAGATTTGAAGCTTGTCGCTAACAGATGGCCTAATTGTTCTTATGTTATCGGGGATATTTGGAATGTTTGGATTGTCAGACATAAAGATGCACTCATCGCCTTCATAACAAGACACGAAATAAGTACAATCATTTGCGTTCATGTTTTGTGGTTCTGACGCTGGACGTTGCTCTTCAATACCAGAGGATACAGAGCCTATGCCTTCAATCCAAATGTCGTGCCAAACATCCTCGCCATCTTCTATCGTGGATAGTCTTTGGCCCTTTTCCGAATACTTTTGCAAGCAGATTATTCTGCGAAAAGAATGATTATCCACTTGAATGGTGTCAACATCATATACCATCCAGTTGGTATTGGCAGGCTTCTGTTTTGACTCCCAACTATATACCCGGCCAAAATCTTCTCTCCCAAAGTCGAAATAAAGTGAAGCAATAGGTTGATGAAATGAATTATTGCCAAAGTCACATTTATAAACCGATCGTCCTTCCTCATAAAGAAGACAAACATCATATTCTCTTTCGTGATCTTGATAAATCAGTTTGGGATATTTGATACGTTTAATGACTGTGTCACCTTTCACGACATACGAATAAGGCTTGCAATGTTCTCCACTATCGTCTATGTAATAGTGAATATAGTTCCAACGTTTTCCTTCAATGCCCATCTTGTGATACCCTTTCTCTGTAAGTTCAGGCTTAATGATTTGATAAAGCTTTTCTCCCTTACACTCACAAGACTGTAATGTGTTGTAGTTACCAGGAAGGGGTATCATAGCAAAGAAATCTTTTGTTGCACCAACGCCCTCTATCCATGTAAAGTTGTATGTTTCCCCGTACTCTCTGTTTGTGGGTTTGTACTGCAATGAGTATTTCTTTATGGGAATGTTCCCGTTGTCTTCAGTTTTAATATCCTTAACTATTATATTTTCGTTATATAGATGAATCGTATCACCGACAGCACAGTCAAAGTCATAGATTAACTCTGCAGTGTCCTTGTTCGGCGGGAAAAAATAAACTTTTTTGTTCTCCTCGTAAAGACTTCCTCTATATTCTACGGCTTTACTGCCAAATTCGTTTTCAATATACATTTTAAGGCATCGCTTTCCTGCAATTAAAGTATCACCTTTTAAGTCATAATAGTAATAGTAATCATACATGGCGGGGCGCTCTGACAAAAAGTTATCATACATCCAGTGCTTCCCTTCCTCCACCAATGGCCTATATTCCGTTTCAGCAGCAACGGTCTGTACAAACAGAGTAAGTAATAGTAAGATTGTTTTATTCATAATTAGCTTGTTTCTCTTTTTTTATTTCACGTACTTCTTCCCATCCTTAATATACATCCCTTTCACTGGAATGCGACTGAGGCGACGGCCCTGGAGGTCGAAGATGGCTTCCTCTCCTTGTGAATGGAATAGTTTGCGTGAAATAATTCCATCGGTCTTGTCGCTCAAATCATCGCGATTATAGATGCACACATCGCCATCGTAGCAAGTCAACAGCTCTGCCGTGGGGTCGAACAATCCTGCCAAGTTACCGTTTGACCACAGCACGGAATTATAAATGCCACAATCGCCTCCGATGCCTTCTATCCATGTGGTGCTGCCCGTTGAAGATTCAGTTGGAATATGTTGCTCTAGTTTTAGTTGTGGATAAAGCCGCCCACACGACTGAATAGAATCTTTCTCAGCCACGGTTAAGCTGTAAAAATCCCAAAAGAGTCGCAATAGCGTGCCGTCGAGTTTATCTTCTGTGTCTAAGGAATAGTCGGCAAATAGGTAGCTCACCACATTGATATTGTTGATGTGGGGAGTCATCGCATATACTCTTCGTCCCTGTTCACGCATCGCCTTTTCATAGACAGCTGGTGTGCCGAGTGGTTTCTCAATGAATACTTTCTTCCAAGTCTCGCCTGCTATCAGTGTGTCGCCATCGATGAACTCGCGGAAATTGCCTGTAGCACTGGTGTAGTTCCATGTACGACCATCCTTCAATAGCGGGATATAGCCTTCTGTCTTAGGCTCCTGCTCAAAGAACTTGAAGTTCTCTTCTTGAAGAGCTTTCCAACTGGTCATGTAGGCATTGAAATATGCATGCAGTCCGCAAAGCGTGTCTCGCGAACAACCTAACGTTTTGTCAATGATGAAGGTTCCAGAGTTGCCTGCATGCACGATCCCTACGTCACTGCTATAATACATACCGCAGAACGAAACTCCTTGAGTGCTGGGTTCTACTGTTTTTGACGACAAATCCAAGTTGGCTACCTCTACCTGATAGTCGCGCTCAGGGAAGAATAGGTATGGCATGTTTGCCTTTGGTTCAGGCTCGCGCATGAAGAACAAAGTGTCTGCCACTTCTTCATACAACCGGTAATAACGGCCTGCGGTGGCGTCGGGCTTTGCAGGTAGCACAATCGTGCAGCGCTGGCCAGCGGGGTAGGTCACACGATTAAACAGTCGGATGTTCATCTCAGAAATGTCCTCTTGGTCGTAACCAACGCCCCTACAGTAAAAAGGCAGATACCCCTGCGCAGAACAAGCAATACTTAAGTAAAGCAGAGCGTTCTCCACCCGGATATCGTAGTAGCCAGTGGCATCAGTAGTGCCTTCAAACATGGCTTCAAACGAACCATAGTCGCCTCGTCCCATCTGTACCTTTGCTCCAATAACCGGTTGTCCGTCTTGATCGACAACACGACCAGTGAGATGTTGCATAGGGGTTTGGATGGTAAAAACAACGCTTGGCATGTTTCCCAGCATAGAGCTATTGGGCAAATCTTCATTGGGGTTATCACTAACAGCCATGGTGCATTTGGTATATGTATCTTGTTCGAAATATACATCGGTGTCCGTGGTTTCTCCCGAGAGTTCCATGATGATATACAATACTTTGCCATGGCTGGCAAATGGCTGGCTTAGTTCTATTTCCAGTATGTTCTCGTGCTGACTGGCAGTGCCTCCCTTCTTAATCACGCAGTCTCCGTCAAAAACACAAGTCATATCGGAGGTTGATATAAAGGGAGTCTCCAGCGTATGTACTTGAGATGTTTCGAGGAAATATACCTTAGCATGGCGTGTCACATTCTCGCCCTCGTTGTATCCGCGGAATGTCATCTTGACTATTCTGGCATGATCAGGGATGTTGCTATAGTTGATCTGTGACTTCGTCTTTGCCGACGACATTAACACCGGAGCACCTACCCCCACTTTGTTGCTTGTCTGTGGAGTAATGGTCGATGTGATGTAATCATTCTGATCTTCCTCCACCAATGGCCTATATTCCGTTTCAGCAGCAGCGGTCTGTACAAACAGAGTAAGTAATAGTAAGATTGTTTTATTCATAATTAGCTTGTTTTTCTTTTTTTATTTCACGTACTTCTTCCCATCCTTAATATACATCCCTTTCTCAGGAATGCGGCTGAGGCGACGGCCTTGGAGATCGAAGATTGTCTCATTTCCTTTTAATTGGTGCAATTCTGAAATCCGCAAACTATAATCTGATAATGGCAGAACTTTACCTTTATAGAACTTTTGGATTTTTTCAATTTGACAGATTTGAGTATAGATTACCGTTGATGTATCCATATACTGGAATATGTCTTGCGTGATATCATCTTTAAGAATGCCATGAATAACAAGGGCGTCTAATGTGCAGCCAGCAAAAGCGCTGCCGCCAATTCTGTTTACAGAAGTGGGTATTTGAATACATGCTAAGTTCTTACTTCCCTCAAAGGCTAGGTCGTAAATTCTTGTTGTACCCTCAGGAACGTTGTAAGACACTCGGCTATTTCCACTTGGGTAGGCGTATAGTCCTTTTTCTTCTTTATCGAATAACACCCCATCTTGTGATGTAAGATACTGGTTGTCGTGATCAACGTTTATTGAATCTAAATTTATACAATATATAAATGGATTCTTATATCTGTCCAGATTTTGATAGACGTGCAATATATCCTTGATTGATGAGGGAATGAACACTTGTGTTAACCCATTACAATTCATAAAGGCCAGCGATTTTATATATGCTACCGTATAGTCTTTTTCATTATAGGTTATTTTTTCTGGAATTCTCAATTCTCCGTTCCATGTATTGTTCCCATTGGCCACTATCGCTTCATCAGATTCCTCAAATAATACATAATAAAGACCGTCAATAAGAACGCCCTCTCCCTCTCCAAATATGTTTAGGGAGAAGAATACGTTTAATATAATGGATAGTATAAGTATTTTCTTCATAATGCGTAAAATAATAGGTGTATAAGTGCATCTGCCTCCTTCAAACCCAAGTATAGCTCCTTGTTATCTTCAATACCGGGAAGTCCTTCACTTTCGGATGGAGAGATATATTTGTAATTGTATGTAATAACATTCATGTTCATGATGTTATCAAGTACATCCCCCATAAACGCCAACACCGACAGTAGAATGGAAACCATCAATATGGGAGTATGTTCCCATATTATAAAGAGAGTTGTTGAAGCTATTACTCCCCACGGTAAGCTTTGCCAAAGACAATGGTGTAGTTGTCGCTACAGCCACTTTCTCATCAGATGTGACTTTCAACTGAGCTGAAGTGTACTCGGACAACAATAACAATGCGAATACGCTGAAGATAATTCTTTTGTTCATGATTGATTAGTTTTAGTTATTAGTTATTGTTTGGAATTATTTTGCAAATATAAATATCTTTTCAGTATCATGCAAACATAAAACGTTAAACATTACAAACAAAGTGACAAACTTCTTTCTGTCCTTAATGTGATGTTCTGCTGAGCGTTCTTGTCACTTGTGACAGTTATCGGTGACAAAAAAATGAGGGAAATGGAAGAATGATAGCGTTTTTTGTTTATCTTTGCAAACAGAATATTATTCATTTAATAGATTTGGATTATGAGAAACCTAATGAGACTTTTCGGACTTGTGGTTCTTGGAATCATGATGTGTACACCGGCGAATGCCCAGTTTGGTAAGCTGCTGAAGAAGATGGGCGATGCCATTGACAAGGCCAGCGAGGTGACTAATGCTATCGTGGGTGAGAATAATACGGAGGCGGCAAAGCTGCCGGAGGGAACCGTGCAGGTGAATATTGAAGGCGGCGGTATGCTGGAGAATCCGCTGGCTGACTATATGGATGTGGAGTGCGAAGGTGTGTATGGTCGCACCACATCGCCATCGTTTGGTGAAGTGTATGCTGTGCTGAAGGTTAAGATGAAGGTGCCACAGACGAATCTTGGCATTGGTGGTGACCACGGCAACGCCGGCAACACGTTTGCTTATGATGCAAAGGGTACTGCGTACAAGCAGAAAATGAATATTATTGGTAACTATGATGTGCAGGAAGGCTTCTTTGTGCGTATCAAGTTGGACGACAGTCGCCGCTTTGTAGATGTGCCTAGAACGTTGACACACTTGGCCCTGGTGGACTATATGTTCTCTACGCAGGACACGAAATGGAAGGTGGTGAAACTGAGAGACGTGCCCATCCAGTGGGATGTGGAGCCGAAGGTGCACTTGGAGATGAGTAGCCAGCTGCCTGTTGGCGCTCCTCTGATTATAAATCCGCTGCGCGATGTGCTGGATATTCAGTTGGAAGGTGTATATGGTCAGACAACCGAAGAGGGTTTTGGTACCATCTATACGGTGCTCACGCTGAAGCCTAAGAAGCCATTCAAGCGTGTGGCAATAGGCAGCAACTGGGGTAGTAGTGCTCCCACACTGGCCATTGACCAAGATGCCAACCTGTATATGCCTTATAAGAACCTGTCGGATGCATTTACGTTTGAGCCGGGTAAACCGCTGCGCGTGGTGCTCAATGATAATACCCGCTATAAGAACATGTCAAAGGCCATACGGAGCATGGGTATCATGAGGTTCTGCGTGAAGTTGGATGGTGGCGACCATTCTGGCTACATCTATTTGCAGAATGTACCCGTGACATGGGATCCGGAGCAGACGGAAGAATAACTATTTGCTGATTCTCACCCAGTGTACCTTCGCCCCCACCACATAGTGCCACTTTAAGCACGCAACAGCGCCACTATTCGCAAGGAATAGTGGCGCTATCAGGCCATAAAAGCAGTCGTTTTGTGATTCCCTTCTACTTCATTACGTACTTCTTCCCATCTTTAATATACATCCCTTTCTCTGGAATGCGACTGAGACGACGGCCTTGGAGGTCGAAGATGGCTCCTTCTCCTTTGGAGAGGGCTGGGGAGAGTTTCTCTATCCGGTCAACACCAGGCTCGGAACGGAAGTCCTTTTGGGTGAAGATACATTTACCATCCTCATAGCAAGAAAGGAGTTCATAAGACCTTCCATCATTTACCATATACATAGTTGACATAAAGGGGCCTCCTATATGGCCAACGCCTTCTACCCAGATAGGCTCATAGCCACCAAAACGTTCAACCTCAAGTCGGCGAAACTGCTGACCGTTTGCTGTAACTGTATCTACAGATGTCACCGTCACAGTTTGATTGCTTATGACTATAACTGAACCCAATTCAACCGAGAAGTCGTAATACAACTGTTCTTTATTCCATATATAGCCATACACTTTTTCCCCTTCTTCGCGCCATAGCTTTGGCCACAACGCAACCATATCTGTTGCAGGAATAGAAAAGATTTTGCCTTCGCCGTCCTTGCGTACTATTGATAAGGGCTTACCATGCATCTTGTGGTATGTTGTTCCATTGACAACAGAATCGCCACTTAGAGTTAGGCTATAATATACAGTCTGCCATCCTGAAGATACTATTTTCTGATCCTCATGTTCAGTATAAACCTCATGTATACAACAGTTCCACACCTTCCCTTCTTTTAGGAAAGGATGATAACCGTCTGTAGATTGGGCCTTTGATGACAGCGACATCACTGTAACAAACAGAGTAAGTAATAGTAAGATTGTTTTATTCATAATTAGCTTGTTTTTCTTTTTTTTATTTCACGTACTTCTTCCCATCCTTTATATACAGCCCTTTCTTTGGAATGCGGTTGAGGCGACGGCCCTGGAGATCAAAGATGACTCTTTCCATATAAGCATAGAATTGTGTAGGTTTAAGTTTGATAGTAATAAAGGAGTGAAGACCTCACCCCGGCCCTCTCCCAAGGAGAGGGAGATATATATTTATTTATATATAGTTGTAGTTGTTATGTATTTTTTTTCTACAGGATATGGTTTTCGATTACAAAGATATGATGAATAGGTAGTCGTTATTCTCGTGTTTTGTATTCTTTAACATGATTGGTTTTTTTTTACGAATATTAACGTAAACCCAGATGATGACTAACGTAAAGACGAGTCAACATGAATTAAAAAATAAGTTTAACAGGGTCTACCATTATCGTGAGTAAGACGCCTAGTAGTCAACTAAAATCATTAAACTACATGTCTTATTTTGGTACCACGGTTTGGTAGGGTGATTACCACGGCTTGGTAGCCTGACTACCACGGCTTGGTAGTGTGACTACCGACGCTTGGTAGCCTCAGTACCAACGCTTGGTACGACCAGTACCAAAACGTGGTACTCATTTTCGTACGCAAAGAAACCCCACTCAGACTCTATCGAGAGTGGGGTGATACTTTTTTTCTATCTGACTCTTATCCAACGGACCTCGCGCTGAAATCCGTGTGGGTCGCGTAAGGTGAAGAGATATTCACGGCCCGGTTCGAAAGCCCAGCGAAGGAACTGCTGGAAGTTGCGCACCGGGCGGTGGTCTATCTGCAGGATAACGTCGCCCTCGCGAAAGCCCTGCTGATAGGGCGTGCCGCCTTCCCACACCAAGCCTACGGTGGGAAGACCGTCTTTTTCGATGAAGGCAATCTCTAATTGGGGATTGCTGATCTGTGCAAAGGGCTGACCGTCATAGGGCAGGAAGCGCAGACGGTGTTTTAAGGGATTGATGATAAGCGAACCATAGTCCAGCATGGCAGCGCCAAGATGTGAGCCGCCCTGGGTGGTGATGGCGTGGAGGTCGGTAAAGAGGAAGTCGCCCATGCACAACTGATGAAGATGGAGAAATACCACCTCGCCGCGCTGTTCTACACCAAAATGTCCCATGGCATGACGTCCCTCGCTGCATCCTTCTATCTGGGTGAAGATTGTGCGGGCATTTTTCTTTTTGCCACGATCAAAGCTCTGCTTGTTCATTACGTAGAAACAGCGACTGCCCGTGTCGAAGAGCACGCGTTCTTTGTAGCGTTCGAAGGGTTTCACCTGTATGTAGGGTACGTGATAATTTAGACGATAGCGCACGTCAAAACCTGCTTCCCGGTCGAAGAACTTCTTTCGGTCGGTCAGGATGAGGCGGCGGTTGGCTACATCAATCTTGCCAAGAATACCTTTGCAAAAGATGTCAAAACCAATGATTCCATCGATGTTTTGATTGTTTGCTGTGCGCTGTTGAACGGTGGCTTGCAGCCCCGTGAGCGTTAGGTGGCCCAGCGTGAGTGGCGGTAACTTCACCACAGCGACCGTGTCGCGCTGGTTGTTGGCATCGTAGGCTATCATCAGTCCTGCTGGCCGGCAGCCTTCCGGTTGGGTGTCGCTGAAGATAACGCTTTGGCCGGCGCCAGTATCTAGCAGAAAACGATGTTGGCGACCATTGATTTCGACTGGCAGATGGATTTGCTGACGATTCCATTCAATGGCGATGGAATCGACGAAATCTTTGTGCGACAGCGTGAAATCCAACGAGTAGCGAGCTAACTGTGCATCGGCATTGATGCACAGCCAGCTCGCTAAAAGTAGTATCCATCGTGTCATAGGCTGTCAGCAGATGGTTGCTGTGATGATGGTTTATCGTTTCATCTCGTTGATGAGGCGGTCGGCATGTCCCCACTTGTCCATCATGAAGAGCACATAGCGGATGTCCACACCGATGCAACGAGCCAAATGGCTGTCGAAGAAGATGTCGCTGGACAGTGAGTCCCAGTTGCCGTCGAAGGCCAGACCGATGAGGCGGTTCTTACCATCGAACATAGGTGAACCGCTGTTGCCACCGGTGATGTCGTTGGTGGTGAGGAAGCAGAGGTTCATATTGCCGGCACTCTCCATCAGGGGAATCATCTCGGGTTCCACCTTGTAGTCCTCGATGCGGTCACCGGTCTTCATCTTCTCCACCATGCTGGGTGCAGCCGTGAAGTGGCCCGAAGGCTTGCCACCCAGGTTGTATTCCTTTACCTGACCATAGCTCAAGCGCATGGTCATGTTGGCATCGCTGTAGTGGGGCAGGTCTTGCTCCATGCGTATCTTGGCATCGCAGAGGTAGCGCTCCTGGATAGCGATGGAATCGTTGATTTTCTGCATGCCCTCGCGCAGCTGGTTCATCATGTCGGTCAACTCAAAGCCAAACCACACGCCGGGATCTTTCATGAACGACTTCTTGTTGGGATAGAGGCGTGCACCCTTCTTCATGAGCTTTGACTTTGCATAGAGGAAGTTGGCATATTTCTGGCAGTCGCCATCGAACTGCTTGTCGATGAGGTCGTAAACGGCAGCGAGATATTCCTTTTGGGTCATCTGCTGACGGAAATTGCTGAGCAGCGTGCCCAGTATCTCGCAGTCGGTAGCCTGGTCGAAGGTCTCGCTGTTGTCTTTCAGCGTGATGCGCTGACGCTTGCCTTTGCCAACGGGCGATGCACCGTTGTGGACGAACATGGCGCGTGTTGACAGCTCGTCGGTGCGGCGGAAGCTCTCCATCCAGTACATATATGCCTCCATCAGTTTGATGCGCTGGCCATACAGCTCTTTCATCTTGTCGAAGTTAAGCTTTCCAGCCAGGAAACCGCTGTTTTTCTGCCATTGTTGCAGCGTCTTCTCGAAGTCGCGCTTCTGCTGTATCAGCTGGATGCTGTCTATGCACTTGTTCATGCCGATAGAGTTCTTCCAGTAGTTGGACGACTGTGCATACTTTGAGTCGTACTTGATACGTACAGCCTCAGAGGCGTCCATATGGCGCTTCATGACCTCCTGTTTGACGCCGCGCACCTGAGCACGAATGGCGTTCTGCACATAGCGCTCTTCGATGCCATAGCTCGACAGGTAGCGACTGGTGCTGCCAGGATAACCAATGGTCATTGAGAAGTCGCCCTCCTTGTAGCCCTCGTCAGAGATGCGGGCCCAGTGTTCGGGATGATAGGGCACATTATCTTTTGAATAGGCCGCAGGACCATTGGTCTTGGGGTCGGCATAGATGCGGAACACCGAGAAATCGCACGTTTGGCGTGGCCACATCCAGTTGTCGGTCTCGCCGCCAAACTTACCCATAGACTTCGGAATGGTGAAGACCAGACGCAGGTCGGTGAAGTCGCGATAGGTGGTGGCAAAGTAGCGGTTGCCCTCGTAGAAGGGTTTTAATTCAAGGCGCAGCGTAGAGTCCTTGGCTTTGAGCTGTTTAGACATCTCGTTCTCGATGGAATCGAGGAAAATGCTGCGTTCCTTCTCGCTCATGGTGCCCAGTCCCTGCTTCATCAGCTCGTCGGTGACATCCTTCTGGTCAACCATAAATGCCACGAACATATTCTCGTTGGGAAGTTCTTCTTCGAACGATTTGGCACAGAAACCGTTCAGCATGTAGTCGTGCTCAACGGTGGAGTGTGAACGGATGGCTTCAAAGCCACAGTGGTGGTTGGTAAACACCAAGCCATCGGGGCTCACCACCACGCCCGAGCAGTAGCCCGAGAAGCAGACCACCGACTTCATGATGGCGTCGTCGGCCTTGTAGAGTTGATCGTAGGGGAGCTGGTAACCATAGCCTTGCATTTGTTCATAGACGGCCTGGGGCAGATCGTAGAGAGTCCACATGCCTTCGTCGGCCTTTGCTCCAAGGGCGACCAGCATGGTGAGGAGTGAGAATAATAGTTTTTTCATTGTTGTTGTTAAATAACTTGTGTGTGTGTTTTTATATTATTTCTTGAAGTATTTGCCAACGACGGGAAGACCGGCCAGGGGCAGGTCGCGCTTCACGATGAGTGCCACAAACAGCAGGATGAGCAGTGCGTTGAACAACAGCGAGCCTAAGAGTGGCCAACTGCTGGTGCTTCGCATGAATACGAAGAGTATCATTGCGGCAGCGACGTAGAGGGCGATGTCTTTCAGTGGATAGTTGATCTTATAATAGTGCTGACCGATGAAGTACGACAGCAACATCGATGCTGCATAGGCAACAAAGCCCGCCCATGCGCAAGCTATATAGCTGAAGCGGGGAATAAACAGTATGTCGATACTGATCAGTATCAGTGCACCAAAGCCCGAGAAATAGGCCCCCCAGATGGTGCGGTCGGTTAGCTTATACCAGAACGACAGGTTGAAGAACACGCCAAACATGATCTCGGCGGCCATCACGATGGGCACCACCTTCAGACCCTCCCAGTAGCTCTCGCCGATGATGTACTTCAGTACGTCGATGAAACCCATGACGCAAAGGAAGGCCAGCAGCGTGAATATCACGTAGAACTTCATGGCCTGGGCATAGGTCTCACGGTTGTCTTTGTCCTTAGACTTGCCAAAGACAAAGGGCTCGTAGGCAAAGCGGAAGGCCTGAGTAATCATGACCATGATCATGGCTATCTTGATGCAGGCACCATAGATGCCCAGCTGGGCACGCGCCTCCTCGACGGAACCGTCGTAGAGATAGGGGAACAGAATCTGTGAGGCGGCCTGGTTGAGCTGTCCTGCCACACCCATGATGAGCAGTGGCCATGTGTAGCTGAGCATACGCCGACAAGCTGCACCGTCGAAGCCAAAGCGGAAGCCGCGCAACTCTTTCCAAAGCAGCAGCAGCGAACAGAGCGTGCACACCAGGTTGATATAGAACACAAAGGCCACGTCGAGCGTGAACTGTTCGTCGTAGATACCGAAAGGATTCAGCTTCAGGGCCGGCAGAATAATCAGGTATAGCAGGTTGAGGGTGATGTTCAACAGGATGTTGATAATCTTCAGCGCGGCAAACTTCACGGGCTTATGCTGATAGCGCAGATAGGCAAAGGGCACTGCCATAAAGGCGTCGATGGCCACGGTGACGTACATCACTGCTACATACTCCGGATGGTCGGCATAGCCCACAGCACTGGCTATGGGGTCAAGCAGCAACAACACCAGCACGATGGACAGCAGTGATGTGGTGGCCAGCATGCGCAGGGTGGTGGAATAGATGCGTTCCGGCTGCTCGCCCTCGCGGTTCATAAAGCGGAAGAAGGTGGTCTCCATGCCAAAGGTGAGCAGGATGATGAGTATGGACACGTAGGCATAGACGTTGGTGATGACACCATACTCGCCGCCCGAGGCCGCAAAGCGTGCGGTCTGGATGGGCACTAACAGGTAATTAATAAAGCGGGCAATAATGCTCGAAAGGCCATAGATGGCCGTGTCTTTTACTAGTGATTTAAGATTTGCCATGGGTTTTCTTTTATCCAAAGAACATGTATGCTATCAAGATGGCGGCGATGATGCCGGCAAGGTCGGCCAACAGTCCGCAGGCTACGGCATGGCGCGTATAGCGGATGCCTACCGAACCGAAGTAAACGGCCAGGATATAGAACGTGGTGTCTGTGGAACCTTGGAACACACACGACAGGCGACCCACGAACGAGTCGGCACCATAGGTGGTCATGGCGTCAATCATCATGCCACGGGCACCACTGCCGCTGAGCGGTTTCATCAGGGCCGTAGGCAAGGCACCCACAAACTGGGCGTCGATGCCCATCGACTCGATGCCGTAACGGATGCCGTCTATCAGGAAGTCCATGGCTCCGGAAGCACGAAAAACACCGATTCCAACGAGGATGGCTACCAGATAGGGGATGATGCGCACGGCTGTGGTGAAGCCATCTTTGGCGCCTTCCACAAAGGCATCATAGACATTGATTTTCTTCAGCAGTCCTGCAGTGATGAAGCAGATGATGATACTCATCAGGATGATGTTGGCTGCCGAGGTGCTCACCAGGTTCATCTGTGAGCTGTCCAACTGGTTGAAGCCCCAGATGATGCCCGACACCAGCAGACAGGCACCGCCCAGCGTGGCCAGGACGGGCACGTTGAACAGGTTGATGCGCTGGAACAGTGACGTAATCAGTACGCCCATCATCGTGGAAAAGAAGGTGGCCAGCAGAATAGGGATAAAGATATCGGTGGGTTGGGCTGCACCCATCTGGGCACGGTAAACCAGAATGCTGACCGGTATCAGGGTCAGTCCACTGGTGTTCAGCACCAGAAACATGATCATGGGGTTCGAAGCGGTATCTTTCTTTGGATTGATCTCCTGCAGTTGCTCCATGGCCTTCAGACCCAGCGGCGTGGCGGCATTGTCCAGTCCCAGCATGTTGGCAGCGATGTTCATGAAGATGCTGCCCGTCACGGGGTGGCCTTTGGGCACGTCGGGAAACAGTTTCACAAAGACCGGACTCAGCAGGCGCGCCAGTACGTTGACTACACCACCACGCTCGCCAATCTTCATAACGCCCAACCACAGGGACAACACACCTGTCAGACCGAGAGAAATCTCAAACGCCGTTTTTGATGAAGAGAACGTAGAGTCCATCATTTCAGGGAAGACATCAAAATCTCCCAGAAAAATCAATCGCACCAATGCAACCACAAAGGCGATGATAAAGAATGCAATCCAAATATAATTTAATACCATACAAAGTGCAAAGGTAGTGTAAATTATTGGAATATGCAAAAGAAATTATAAGTTAAGCGATGTTAATAATGTACGCCTGCGAACATATTATAAGAAAAAAGGGGAAAAGTAATGATTGTTAACTGAAAAAAAAATTATAATTTTGCAACCGAATTGGTTTAGGTATATAATATTAGAAGATTTATGATGAACGGAAAATCTATTTTCGGATTAGTTTTGTTTTCGTTGATTCTTACCTCTTGTGAGAGGGATTTGTTCGACTTGGAGAAGTATAGACAAACGGTGGCTGCCGCATTCCCTGTGATGAATGTGGACCCAGACCACACATGGACTACTATCGGTACGGCCAGCGTGGAACTCGGTGTGAACATGGGTACAGGCGAGGCGTACGACGTGAGAATTTATGATGAGAACCCTATCGGTAATCCTGACTCACTCACCTTGCTGGCACAGGGCATCGTCAACGACGGTGAGACACTTTCCACCGTGCTCAGCTATACATTGGATAAGAACTATGTCTTTGTGGCCTTGTTCGACAAAGACCGCTATATGAGCGTCTATCCCTTCGGCATCACCGACGGTAAGATAGAGGGTGTCATCAGTGATGAGCCTACTGAGGAATCGCGAAAGATGGCTCCTCAGCGTCAAAAGGCGCATAACGTCAACTTCCCCGACGCACCCAGCGCATCGCTTTTCGCTACCTCTATTCCAAGTGGCGCAAAGACGGTTGACAGGTACTATGAGACACAGAGCGGTAACTATTATGTGAGAACCAGTGATACACAGGTGAACGTGTGGAACGGTAACTGTAATTTGTATTTCGGAGCAGGTACTTACAATGTGAAGCTCACGGGTGTTAACAACAATACAAATATCTACTTGCTGTCTGGTGCAGTGGTCACGATGGATGTTGGTATGAAATATGGCAATGTCAATGTCTATGTGGCTCAGGGTGCTACGTTGACGAGCAGTATTAATACCAATGTGCATATCTATAACAAGGGTACTATGAATGTTTCTGTCCTGACCCTCTATAGTTCGTATAATCCATGGTGGAATGATCCTAATGCTTCTGATGGAACCTTGTATAATGAAGGAACCGTGAGGGTTTCTGGCACTATCAATGTCAATAGCCATTCTCAGTTGGTCAATGCCGGCACAATCACCGCCGCTGCGATTAATGTGGCAGAGACTGGTCAGATCCTGAACAAGGGCACCATGACCGTGAGTGGGCACCTGGGTGTCGAGAACACCGAGTCGCTGTTTATCAACGAAGGAACCTGTACGGCGGCTACCGTAGGTGTGGCTGGCAGTGCCGATCTCTACAACGACGGTAATATGACCGTCACGGGCGAGACCACCGTCAGCAGTAACCAGGCTACCTGGCACAACGACGGTACCTATACTACTCAGAAGTTTACCTACACTGCCGGTAGCACCGACGTGATCAACAACTGTAAGATGATTGTCACCGACCGTTTCTACATCGGTCTGGGCGATAGCTACGTGAATAGCTTCCAGCTGAATGGTGGCGCTTCTGTGGTCACAAAGGATTTTGAATTCTCTGGTCCTGGCTTCATCAAGATGGGTTCAGGCTCGCTGTTCCATGTCACTGGCAAGGCTTATATGGCCATTACCAAGGATGTCTATGGCATCTACGGTCCCACCCGAGGCGGCTATGCCGTGTTCCAGGCCAAGGAAATAACCCGTCGTAGCGATATCAATCCTCGTCAGGGCTTTGTAGCCAACTATTTCAACCGTGTCTATGTGGCCACCGACAAGCACTTCAACTTCGGCTATAGCGACAAGAGCGACGAACAGATTGCCAATGGCGAGAAGGGCAACCAGCCTTACTATCGTCTGGATAGCAGATCGGGTGCCAAGATGTCATCGTATAATGGTGCCGATGTGAAGATTAAAGCTGGTCAGTGCTCGCCTGGCTATGGCGGTCAACCTCAGGAGGAAGAGCCTCAGGCAGGTCCTCTGGGATTCCGCTATTGCTTCGAGGATAACTTCCCGCAGTTGGGCGACTACGACTTCAACGACGTCGTGCTCACCGTCACACCTACCGTCAACGGCAAAAACGTCACGCTGAAAGTGACGCTCGATGCCGTGGGTGCTACCAAGCAGTTGGCTGCAGCCATCCGCGTGGTTGGCCTGAAAGACAGCGATATTAAGAGTTGTGTTCGTACGGGTAACCTCGACGATAACTATCCCAACACCTCTCGCGTGATCATCAATGGCATGGGCGAGAATGGACTGGTCAGCAATAATGCCAAGAACAACACCACCGATGTGGTGATTGCTCTCTTCAACAATGCCCATTGGTCTATCGGCCGTACCATCGCTAACATCGGTTCGGTGCAGAACTGGTTCTATAACACTGTCAACCCCACCAGCGGTTATGCTGGCAAGAAGAATGGCGTGACACCTGCCGAGGTGACTTTCACCTTCGAACTGAACAGTGCTGAGGCTGCCGCTCATTTCTCTGAGAAAGATCTCGATGTGTTCATCCTTGAGCCTTACAACTCGGCCTATTGGGAGGTGCACACCGTGCCTTACAAGACTGACGAGGTGATGAGAGACTATGCCACCAACAGAAAGAAAGAGCTCTATGGCGACAACTTCCCATGGGCTATCTGCGTGCCTGGCAACTTCAAGTATCCATACGAGTGGACCACCATCGGTAACGATAAGAGTGGTGAGGTGATTGGTGCCTACAGAACGCCAGGCCACTCTTTCGTAGAGTGGGCCCGCGATCAGAAGCAAGCCACCGACTGGTATAAATATCCTACCACGGAGGATGTCTATAAATAATAAGAGGTCAGATTGCTGTTAAGGCAAATATTCCAGACTGCCGCCCCTTACAATGTCTTCATGCTGAATGCTGTTGCGTTGTAAGGGGTGGTTGTTTAATGTGGGGTTACCACCGCTTTTTCCCGATGAAATCGTGAATATTTGTCCGTTGCTCTGGTTCAGCGTGACATGTTCGAAGGCTGGTGCACCAACCATATATTCCGTGGTGGCCGGACAAACAGGATAGAAGCCCATCATGGCAAACACCTGCCATGCAGACATCTGTCCGGCATCGTCGTTGCCGCTCAGTCCGCCAGGTGTGTTGTTGTATTCCGTGGCCAGAATATGTTGCACGCATTGGTGTGTCTTCTCGCGTTCGCCTGCTGTCGCATAGAGCCATGCCACCTGATGACAGGGTTCGTTGCCATGCCAGTACCGGCCTTCGTTGAACATAGAGTCGAGCTTGGCAACAAAGGTCTTGCGCCCACCCATCACACCGATCAGTCCTTCTATGTTCTGTGGCACGTACCAGGTGTAGTGGCAAGTGGCGCCCTCGGTGATGTACGACTTGCGGTGCGTCAGGTCGCTGTTGTTCTCCCACCTGCCGTCTGCATGGCGACCGTCGGCATAGCCTGTCAACGGATTGATCACGTTGCGCCAGTTCTCGCTGCGCGCCATCAGCAGGCGATAGTCGTCGTCATGGCCTAAGGCCTTCGCCATCTGTGCCACGCAGAAGTCATCGTAGGCATATTCTAATGTGCGCGAGGTCTGCTCGTCGGTGTGGTAAGCCTCTTCTACATGGTCTTCCATCGGGATATACCCATATTTCAGGTACGACTTCAGGGCTCTGCGTCCCAGTCCGTCCTTATATGCTGCCTCCGTTTTAGGCCATTCCATCGCGTTTTTCCGCATTCCCTCGTACGCTTTCGTTGCGTTGAAGTTTCTGACGCCCTTGA
This sequence comes from Prevotella sp., assembly GCA_024695815.1. Lineage (GTDB taxonomy): Bacteria > Bacteroidota > Bacteroidia > Bacteroidales > Bacteroidaceae > Prevotella. Next base: position 30,617 of record JAILHK010000014.1, on the reverse strand, counting down.
CGTAGGCATCTGCCAGCGCCGACACGCAGTGGTCGCCAATCATTGCTGCCGTGTAGCTGTTCCAACAGGGAAAGATGGGTAGCCAGCCTCCCTCGTCGTACATCTCCACCAGCGACTGCATCATGTCGGCCGAACGTTTAGGGTCTATCAGGTTTAGTAGCGGGTGCAGTGCCCTGTAGGTGTCCCACATCGAGAAGTCGCCATAGCGAATGCGGCCATTGCTCGTTTTCACATTGCCTTCGGGGAAGGAGGGATACGTCCCGTCTGCATCGCTCATCTCGCGTGGCAGGAACGATGCACGATAGAGTGCACCATAGAACTGGTTCACCTTGTCTGCATCGCTATCGCTCACGTCGATGCTGTGCATCCGCTCGTTCCATTGCGCTATGTTTGCCTCTGCCATTTCCTCTAGCGACAGTTGTTCGCTCAGGTTTCTCTTCGCCCCTTCAAGACTCGTAAACGAGGTGGCGAGTCTGAGCACCAAAGGTTGCGCCTTCTTACCATTGAAGGTCAGACAGATACCCTGATGAAATGGCGAAAAACTAACCATTTCATCGTTGTATGTCATTCTCAGATATCCATTCAGTCCTGCTCGTTCGCCCCATCCCTGATAGATGCGGTGCACGGGGTTGCACGCCTCTACCAGATGATTCTTTTGGTCGTGCCAGATGTTTCCCTCGTTCTCGTCGCTATTGGTGTTCACCACGATGTGCACGGGGCCGTCTTCCTGGGGTGTGATGCGCATGATGGCACAGTGGCTTAGTGCCGTCATCTCGATGATGAGCCGCTCGTCGGGCAGATATACCTTATAATAATAAGGGTGCGACACCTCATCGGCATGCGAGAAGCGTGTGGCCCGTTCGGTCGGTGCGAAGCGTGGCTTGCCGCTCAGTGCGGCCACCGTAAACGAGCCGTAGTCTTGTGTACAGCCACCCACCAGCCAGTGACTGGCACGGATGCCCTGAAACAGCGAGTCGGTATAGTAGTAGGGCGCCACGCATTTCTTCTCTGTGTCGCGCGTCTGTGGTGTCCAGAAGGTCTGTCCGTGGGGCACCAGTACGGCTGGCAACGTCTGTCCGTGTTCCTCAGAACCTTTTCCAAACAGTCCGGCCGACTTGGTGTTGGCTGGTGCCGTACCTACCATGGTGTTTAGTGTGGCCAACTGTTTGACGTGGCTCAGCATGTGGATGCGCTGGTGCATGTAGGTCTTTACATCCTCCCATCGGTAACTGTCGCCAACCGATAGAATGGGTATTTTTTGATGTTTTTCGTTGTGTAGCAGCTGCACCAGCACCTCGCCATCCGCGTTGCGTGCGAACACCATCTGCAGGTTGGCTGCCATCGGCACGATGTCTTCCATACCATTGCCCGGCAAAGACAGTTGTAGCAGCGTCAGCAGACGGAGCAGTGCTGTGTCGTGACCAAAACGAAGCGAGGCCCCATGGCCGCCACTGGCTATCATGGCGTCGGCCTCCTGCTCGATGTTTTCCCACAAGGGTATGCTCGACCGAGCGGGAATGCCATCGTTCAGGGGCGTCCGTCCGTTGATCATGGTCATCCTTTCGTTGTTAGCCCGGTGCACAGCCAGCATCTCTTCCTCGGTGAAAAGGTCCCAAAACCGCAGTTTCATCGGGATGTCTTGCATGTCGGCGGCAATGGTATGCAGCTCAGACAGCAGGCGCCTCTCGGTCGTCGCGTCGGCCAGTGGCGCTTTGAATAGTCGGGCGATGAAGCGCTCTGTTGGCACGTTGAGCTGACTCTTGGTCCTCTTTGAGAGCGCTTTCAGCTCGTCAGACTCGTAGTTGATATACGCCATGAAGCGTGCATCTGTCTCGGGGCGGATGTCCTTGTTGGGCAGTTGGCTGCAGAAAGCCAGCATCGACGCCCTGCAGCGCGTCACCGTGCTCGATCGTGCCTGCAGTTTGGCCCCTTTAGCAAAGGCCTGCGGGTAGTTTTTCGCCATGCGCTGTGCTATCTGTCGGTGCTGCCTGGCGCCCAATGGTGTCAGTTGGCCCGCGTTTCCTTTGGCGTTCTTCCACACCCGTTGCAGGCGCTTCTTGACATCGCGGCCCAGCGGCGTCAGCCTGTTGTCGTCGTCAAACTGCTGCAGCACCCATGTGTAGCGCTGCTCGTCGGGCAACCAGCGGGAGCCGTGACGGCCGTAGTGCGAGATATAAAAAACGTCGAATCCATCGGGAAAGGTGCATTTCTCTGCCTCTGTCACGGGGTAGGCATAATACACGCCGCCCGTCTGTTCGGGCGATAAAGTCTGTGCCAGGTTTGTCAGTGCCAATAGTAGGCAGATGGTCAGGATGCTAAGTCTTTTCATTATGATTTGATTGTCCAGTCAATACCTAAAGGATTATGTCTCATTTCAAGCACCAGCGGCAGTGCTTCGTTCTTCTCTATCCACATCTCGGTGCCGTCGATGTCGGCTTGCACGTGTACTGCAAAGTCAGTCTCATCGACCTTTCGCCATGTGATGGTGTCATAGACGAAGGTTCCCTTTTCTCGCAGTTCGATGTAAGCGTGTTGCGAGATGAATGCGAAGGTGCCTTTTACGGCGTGGTAGGTGGTGCCGTCTTGTTGGGGTGTCAGCCAGCAGAAGGTGGTGGCATGCTGTACCTCGCTCGCTGGTATGTGGTAGGTCGTCTGCTTGCAGGTCACCACCAGCGTGTCCGCCTGCCAGGTGTATTGCAGGGGCCAGGTGCGCAACTGGCGGTTCAGCGTGAAGGTAATCTGGGCGCGGGAGGTGACTGTGGTGCCAGCCGAAACGGCTGGCCTACGGAGAAGGGGTGTTGAGGGGCAGGGTTTGGGCTCCGTGCAGACCTCGGGGGTGGATGAAGTGGGGGTGGCGGTGAACAGAAGGTGACCGCCTTGCAGGAGCGATTGGTGAGTGATGCGAGCGTCGTTGACGGACTGGCCATTCCACGTGACAGCGGTGAAGTGGTTGCCTTCGCCACGCCGTTGCACCTCTAGCGTCTTGCCGTTAGGCAGTGTGAAACGGTAGTAAGGCAACAGTGGGAGATTGAGCAGATAAGTGTCGGTGCCAGCCAGCGGGTAGAGTCCCATCATGTGGAAGGCCAGCCACGACGACATCGCTCCCGAGTCGTCGTTGCCGGGCAGTCCGTCGGGCAGGTCCGTGTAGTGGTGGTTGATGATCTGATGGATGCGCTGGGTGCTCAGGTCCGGACGTCGAATCCAGTGGTAGAGGCATGGCGAGAGGAACGAGGGTTCGTTCTGTACATTATAATATCCCTTTTCAAAGAACAGGTCCAGTCGCTGCTTGAACGCCTCCGGCCCGCCGCAGACCTCAACCAGTCCCTCTATATCGTGCGGAATGCTGAGCGAGTACTCCTCGCTGGTGGCCTCGTAGAAGAAGGTGTCCCACCACGGCAGGTACCACGGTGCCACCTTGGTCGTGGGCGTATAGGGGATGGTGGGGTGGAACACCTTGGAGTGGCCCCAGGGTACAGCGTCGAGCCACTGGCCCTGTGCGTCTTTTGGCATGATGAAGCCACGCATGCCGTCGTAGGTATAATCCTTGCGCCACAGGTTCTTCCAGTTGTCTGACCGCTTCAGGTAGCGCTGATATACCTCTGTCTCGCCTAACTGTTGGGCCACCTGGGCTATGCACCAGTCGTTGAAGGCATACTCCACGGTGCGGGTGCCGGCACGCGGAATGCCATAGGGGATATATCCCAGTGCGATGTATTCGTTCAGTCCGCCGCGTCCATGTTTCTCGTGGTCGCTACCGGCATCCACCTCGCCATCTTTCAGCATTGACTTCAGCGCCAGTCGGTAGTCAATGCCTTTCAGGCCTTTGGCCATTGCATCGGCAATCACCACGTCGGCATTTGAGCCGCCCTGTGTCCTGCCATTGCAATCGCCGCTGCGTGCATCGGGCATATACCCCTCGTGCAGATAGATGTTTAACAGTGCGTTGACCATAGCCACCTGGCGCTCGGGACAAAGCAGTGTGAGCAGTGGTGACGAGGTGCGGTAGGTGTCCCAGATGGCGTAGTAGTCATCATAATAGTCGCCCTGTTGCCACCGTGGGTTCTCGCCCGTCTTGTCCACCGGCATCAGCATGGTGTGATAGAGGGCTGTATAGAACATACGTTTCTGTTGGTCGGTGCCGTCGATGGAGACCTTCGACAGGTACTGTTCCCACGTGGTGCGCAGGTGGTTCAGTTGCTGGTCGAAGTGGCGTTTGCCCACATTCCGCTGTGCCTGCTGCTCACTGACGTACGAGATGCCAATCTTCACGTTGACCACGGTATCGTCGAAACACAACAGGTTGCCATCGGCCTTGAAGCGACGGTCGGTCTGTAGCGAGAAGAACACCGTGTATGGACCGCCATTGTTCCAGCCGCCCCTGATACATGAATGTCCCAGCACCTCAAGGTCGGACACCACCTTAAAGGCCGCACTCACAAACTGCTGTCGTTCGCGCTGGTTGGGCACTGGGTCCTTGCCTAGGAAGTGGGTCACGTCCAGTAGCAGTGCCCCCTTGGCAGGATAGTGGAAACGATAGTAGGCACAGCGCTTGTCGGTGGTAATCTCCGTGCGGATGCCGTTGTCGAAGGTGGTGGCATAGTAGCCCAGCGCTATCTGTTCCTCACGGCGCGCCTGTTCGCCATGCTCACCGTCTGTGAGGCATGGCTGTATCAGGATGTTACCATACTTCTGTCCGCCCCCCGTGCCACTGACGTGCGTCTGCGAGAAGCCCGTCACCTTGGCAGGCATCTCGGCCCATCCCGCATTGGGCAGCACCCCACAGTCGGGACCTGGTTTTACCATGCCAAAGGGCATGCAGGGACCTGGGAACGTGCGTCCTACGCCCACGCTGCCAATCCGCGGGTCAACATGTTGCCAGCACTGTGCTGATAACTCTGTAAAAAGACTCAGAAGACTTGTAAATAGTAGTATGGTTTTTAGTTTCATAGTGCAAAGATATACATTTTTTCCTTTTGAATGTGCTCCAATTAAAATTAATTGCATATATTTGCAACCGAATAGCAGAGAAAGAATATGAAAGACAGCATTTTGATTTTGAGCGGCGGCGTTGACTCCACCACCATGCTCTACGATTACAAAGACCGTATTGCGATGGCCATCTCGTTTGACTATGGCTCCAATCATAATGCCCGCGAGATACCCTTTGCCCGCATGCACTGCGAGCGACTGGGCATCCGTCATATCACCATCCCCCTGCAGTTTATGGCCACCTATTTCCGCAGTTCGCTGCTGTCGGGCGCTGATGCCATCCCCGAGGGCCACTATGCCGATGAGAACATGAAGTCAACGGTGGTGCCTTTCCGCAACGGCATCATGCTGTCTATCGCGGTGGGCATGGCCGAGAGCAACAACCTGCAGTATGTCATGATGGCTAATCACGGCGGCGATCACACCATCTATCCCGACTGCCGCCCTGAGTTTGTAGATGCTTTCGATGCCACGGCGCAGGCCGGTACGTACAATGGTGTGCGCCTGTTGTCGCCCTATACCAACTTGACGAAGGCGCAGATTGCAGCTCGTGGCAAGGAGCTGGGCATCGACTACAGCGAGACGTGGTCGTGCTATCGTGGTGGTGAGCACCACTGTGGTCGTTGTGGCACCTGTGTAGAGCGCCGTGAGGCGTTCGAGCTGGCAGGCATCGACGACCGTACTGTCTATGAAGACTAATCCTACTGCATACCAATAACTACTTTTATACTAACCTTTTAATATTACTACATTATGAAGAAACTATCGTCATTGTTATTGATTCTGGTGGCCGCCCTGTGTTTGACGGCTTGCAGTGACAGTCCCGACAGTCTGGGTGCATCAAAAGCTAAGAAGCTGTTTAAGAAAGAGATGGCGCGTACGCATCGTCTTGAAGGTTTTGCTAATGTTCGCACCGGTTATTACGAGTGCAATGACAACGAGGATCGCTACAAGCTGCGCCAGTTGGCTGCCAACGACATTGTGACCTACAAGTGCGACGTGGTGAAAAAGACAGAGCGCGTCAGGAAGAAGCGCCGCGTGCAGGCAGGCTACTATTATAGATATTGGACCACCGAGAGCTACTATGTCAACGAAGAGGTGGACACCTATTTCGTGACCGTCGAGCTGACCGAGAAAGGTCGTGCTCTGCTCTATGAACCCCAGGAAGCCGAACCCGATGAGGACACCAAGGAACTGAAGCTCGATCAGGAGATAGACCTGAGCAAGTATCCCGAGTACAAGGTGGAAGCTGAGGAGTTTCCAAAGCCTGCAGCACAGGCCGAAGCACCAACTGTCGTAGAGACCCCCGACACGGTGGCTGACTACGAAGAGAGCGAGGAAGCTTTCCAGCCCGATGAGCCAGCTACAGAGGCCGTTGACTCTAAAGCCAGTGCCTACGACAAGGCTAAAGCCAAGGAAAAGTACGAGGATGTGATGCTTAAAGCCTTTGAGCTGGACGTGATTAAGGCACGCAACGTGCGCAAGACGAGCGACAATACCGCGGAGGCCCAGATTCTGATGGAGTATGAAGACGTGACTCCCGTGGGTCGTATCATGATGGGCGTGTACGACGGTCAGCGTTTCGTTTCGCCAACACTGCACTACACCTATTTCGAAGACAAGGGCTGGCAACTGGACAGTGACGATTAAGCAGGACTCCTGTCAACATAACAACAGCTCCCATCCTACCGCCTGTCGGCCAGGATGGGAGCTGTTCTTTTTCACGACGGCAGAAAAAGCACTTTTAGGTTGGAAAAGTAGCTCTGTTATACCGCTATATGACCGAGATTGGATTGTTTTTTGTGGTAAAAGTTTGGCAATAAAGAAAACAATGTTTATCTTTGCAAGCAAGAAACAACTAATCTGCAGATAATTATGAGGAGAATCTTTACACTGTTAACTATGGGGTTGCTGGCACTGAACAGCACCGCCCAGACAGAGTTAACACAGACGGAAGCTAAGACGCTGTATAAGGCCACAAGCAAGAACTACATCAGCGTGCACGACCCTTCTGTGGTCTGGGAACCTAAAAGCAAACGCTACTATATCTTCGGTTCACACCGTGCGCAGGCCTGGACACAGGACTTGCAGAACTGGACGTGGTTCAACTCGCCATGGAAGGTGGGAACCAACAATAATGCTTCGAACGAATCGGCTTTCGTGACGCCTCGAGTGACAAAGGTGACGAAGGGTGGTCAGGAGGTGGACTTCCCCGCTTTCAACGCCTATGAGTGGGCGGCTGCCTATCCTTCGTGGAGAGACGGCAACGGCAATGCGTGGAATATCAATGGCAACATGTGGGCACCGGACGTGATTTGGAACCCCATTATGCAGAAGTGGTGCCAGTATCTGAGCATCAACGGACCGAAGTGGAACTCGAGCATCATCCTGCTGACGTCTGATAATATCGAGGGACCTTACGAATATCAGGGTCCGGTGGTGATCAGCGGCTTTGGCCTGAACGCCAACACGGACTATAAGAAGACAGACCTGGAACTGGTGCTGGGCACACAGCCGTCGCTGCCCTCACGCTATAACAGTCCTTGGGCCAGCATTACGAAGCCCAGTTTCCCAAACAATATCGACCCCTGTGTGTTCTACGACGAGGAGGGTAAGCTGTGGATGGCCTACGGCTCGTGGTCGGGTGGTATCTTCATTCTGGAGCTGAACGAGCAGACGGGACTGCGCGACTATGACGTGGAGTACGAGAACAGCAACACCAGCGATGCCTACTTCGGCAAGAAGATAGCAGGTGGCTACTACTCATCGGGTGAGGCACCCTATATAGAATATATTGGTGGCTATTACTATCTGTTTGTGACCTATGGCGAACTGCAGCAGAATGGCGATTACAACATGCGTGTGTATCGCTCGGAGAATCCTGACGGGCCCTATTCCGATCCCAGCAAACGCTCGCCTATATATACGGGTTATGTCTTGAACTTCGGCAATAATGCGCCCGCTCGCGGCGAGAAGCTGTTAGGCCCCTACAGTCACTGGGGCTACATGCAGCAGGGAGAGCGCTCGCAAGGTCACAACTCGATCATTGCGGCACCCGACGGACGTACGTATCTGGTCTATCACACGCGCTTCTGTAATGACGAGAAAGCCGGTGACGAGGGCCACTTGGTGCGCGTGCATCAGGTGTTCCAGAACAAGGATGGTTGGCTGGTAGCTGCTCCCTTCGAATATAATGGTGAGCAAACCAACGACCAGGATATTGCCACTAAACAGCCGTTCTCCTTGGAAGAGATGACCGGTACCTACAGTCTGCTGATGCATAAGTTCTCGAACAACCGCACACAGCTGGAACAGGTGGAGCCAGTGACGGTGAACCTGAATGCCGACGGCACCGTGACGGGTAAGTACACGGGCTCATGGAGCATGACCGAGGGCACGGGCTATGTCACACTGACGCTTAACAACATAGTGTATGAGGGCGTGGCCATCGAAGAGGTGATGGACAACCAGTCTATGCATGCGCTCTCTATCAGTGCCTGCGCTGAGTCGGGTGTGAACATTTGGGCCCACAAGCTGATGCCTAAGTACGAGCTGGCATGGATGCTGAACAACATGACGGTGCCCGTGACGCAGAACCAATATATCAGTAAGGATGTGTATCTGAACAACATTGGTTGCACCTCACCCAACTCGGTACTGAGCTGGGAGAGCGAACAACCGGAGGTGATCTCTGCCTACGGAAAGTATAATCCCAGCGGACTGACACAAGATGTGCCACTGACACTCACGGCACGACTGGATGTGGCAGACTACTACTGGACACAGAATTATAAGGTATATGCTACTAAAGAGAGTGTTCCCACTGCCAACTGGCAAGGCGGTATGCTGGCTCACTATGGCTTTGACCACCAACAGCTCAGCAACTCGTTTGACGCTACTCAGGAGGCTACACTGGACAAGAGTGGCAGCGGTACCAAGCCCGCATTGGAAGATGGCGACCCCATGCGCACCGGACGTGTGGTACATACCTTCCAGTCGGCGAATAAGAACGAGGGCTACGTGGCTGTTCCCAACCCGCTCTACGGCAAGAACCTGGAGAATGGTGCTGCCATCTCGTTTTGGGTGAAACGCACCACCAACGACCTATACGGTACATTGCTGGGTGCCATCGACGGTACGGCACGCCTGTTCTTTACGGGTAATGCCTATCTGGGCTACAACGATGGCAAGACAGAGAATGCGACCAGCGAGGTGTGGAACAACTGGCTGGACCTGAACCACCCAGAGAGCACAGAGGCTAAGTTGCTGTCGCAAGACAAGTGGCAACTCGTGACGCTGAGCTTTACCAAAGACGGTATCAAGCTTTATATCTCGGGAGGTCAGAAGTCGTTCAGCTCTGCCAATGGCAAACTGAAAGGTACGGCCGTCAGCAAGGTGGCAGACTTCGACTATAATATTGTGCTGAACCACCTGTCGGCTTGTCAGTACCTGTATCTGGGTAATGGTGGCTACTGGGGCACGCCCGATGCATGCTATGATGACCTCTTGGTGTACGACCGTTCGCTGTCGTTTGCCGAGGTGCTGGCGCTGAATACGATGGAGAACCGCGTGTTTGACTTCTGGACACTGAACCCCACCGGTATTGCCGACATGACACAACAGCAAGCTACTCCTGCCACAGTGGTTTACGACCTGCAGGGTAGGGCCATAAAAAATGGCAAATCGCTGGATAGCAATTTGCCATGTGGAATTTATCTCGTTAACGGACGTAAGGTTGTCGTAAAGTGATGCTTACAGCGCATACTTACGACCGTTTTGTACGATAATACCTTTTCGATCGTTTTTTACTGCACGCCCCGACAAGTCATAGCGTCTTGTTGGGGCGTCCGTTTTTACCGCAGGACGGATGCCTGTGGTCTGCTTCGACACGTAGTCGACGGTGTTGAGGCTCATGGCCTTGTTCTCCAACTGGTCGGGGGCAACCATGGGCACGTAGAGCTCGAGGCTGGACTTCAGCATCTTGCCTGCATTCAACTGCTCAATCTCTTCAGGACAGAAAGCTGAACGCCAGAAGAACAGCTCGCTGAACTGGCGTGATACCTGACTGGTAGAGTCGCCTACGATGGTGGCAAACTGTGTGTTGATGCGCTCGTTGGCCTCTACAGACTTGTTGTCAACATAGAGCAGCACACGGCGCTGGGCGTAGTAGTGGGTCAGCGTGATGGTGTGCCACTGATCGTCGTTGATGGGGGCATCAACCGTCATCTGGTCGTTGTACATGCTGGTGTAAACAACCTTACCGTCGGCATTGACCGACAGGTTGGCCTCGCGGGTACCTCTGGTGGCCTTCAGCGTGAGCAGACGACCAGCGTTGCCGCCTTTCACACGCAGACTGATGGTGAAGGGGTGTACGGTGCCTTCGCCCTGGAAGCTAACCACGTCGCCCTGTCCCAGTTGCATGGCAGCAGTGGTGTTGCGCACGGGCTGTGTCTTACCGCTGTTGATGGCGTCGAAGAGTGATGGTGTCATGGCATAGAAGAACTCCTGATGACCAGCCGTGGTGGGGTGGTAGTCGTCGTCCTTATAGCCAGAAGCCCAGTGGCCCATGCCATCGTCGATGGCACCCAGCGTGTTGAACGAAGATACGTCCCAGCTATGGATGAGCAGGTTCATCTGCTTGATATAGTTATAGTCTTCAGGGGTATAGTCGGCACGGGTGTAGTTGTTCATCACCACGGGAATCTTGCCGTCGGCCTTGATTTTGCGGATGAGCAACTGCATGTTGTTGGCAAACTGATTGAAAATCTTCTGCTGGTCGGCAGCACCATGGATGCCCTCGTTACCCATTGAAAGACCAATGATGACAAAGCGGGCGTGATCGCGGGTCATCTCGGCATAGCGGTTCAGCAGGTCATTGGTGGTGTTGCCGCCAATGGCGATGCCCGAAACGTAGAAGGGTGTCTCGCTCTCACTATTCTTGAAACGGTTCTTCAGCATCTCGCCGTAGAGGTAAGCATAACCTTTGTTGCCCGAAGCGCCAGTGCCGTTGCATACCGACGAGCCGAAGGCTGAGATGCGGTAGGGATCGACGGGGGCTGTAAAGCTCCATGCTTTGGTAGCCATGTCGAAGCGCACGGTATAGGTGCCGCCGTTGATGCGGATGTTGTTGGACTTGTAAGAGGGCTGGTCAGCCTCGAAGTAAACGTACTTGTCGCTGAACAGAAAGACGTTGGAGTCGTCGAGGGTGACCTCCGACTGCCACACTTGGTCTTCGACCTGTTCCAACTGGATGGGGGTTGATACGATGTTACCTTTCAGGTACAGCTTGGTCTGGGCATAGCCCATGAGTGAAACGAGTAGCAGGAGTGCTACTAATGCTTTCTTCTTCATGCGATTTTTAGATTCTAGTTATTAATTATTACTTACTTTGTTTTCTTGTCGGGTGCTGTCAGAGCAGGTCTAGACAACGCTCTATGTAGATGCCGCACATGCGGTCTTCAACATCGCGGTTGCGGTAGATCATCTCGCGGACCACATCCATGGCCTGACGGGTGCTGGCCGAGAGCGATTCGCCCTTCAGCATGTGGCCGATGAGTACGGCCGAGAAGATGTCGCCGGTGCCATGAAACAGACCGGGAATCTCGTTGTATTCGTGGAGGAAATACTTGCCGGTGTTGGCATCGTAGCCTGCCACTTGATTCTTATCGTCGATGATGCAGCTGGTGATGAGGGCCGAATGGGCACCCAAAGCCACCAGACGGTCGAGCAGCTGACAGGCCTCGCGGCGTGTGAGACCTTCTTCCTGAAACGGCACACCAGCCAGATAGCAGGCCTCGGTGTAGTTGGGGAAGATAACGTGTGCCACGCTGACCATCTCGCGCATCAGCTCTACCTGTTGCTGACCGATGCCGTGGTAGAGGCTGCCGCCGTCGCCCATCACGGGATCGACAAACACGGTGCAGCCGGTCTTGGCCTGTTCACGACAGAAATCGGCCACCAGGCGGGCCTGTTCCTCGCTGAACATCAGTCCGGTACAGATGGCGTCAAAATGAAAGCCCAGACGTTTCCACACGGGAAGCGTCTGGCGCATATATTCAGTGGTGTCAAGTTGTGCAAAGTCGCCGTAGTTCAGGGTGTTTGATACTAAGGCTGTGGGAAGGTTGAAGGCGGGAATACCCATATAGTTAAGGATGGGTAGCATGGCTGCCATGCCTACCTTTCCATAACCTGCGATATCGTTGACCAGAAGAACTTGTTTCATGCTACTCTTTCACACACTTCAGATTCTTCTCTAACTGGGCGGTGCTGCTGGCGCCAACAAGTACGGAGGTGACGCCACGCTGCTTCAAAATCCAGCGAAGGGCATATTCTGCCAGCGTCATGCCTTGCTGCTGGGCCTCGACATTATAGCCGCGCAGACGCTCCAAGAGCTCGGGGGTGAGGGCGCTCTCCTTCAGGAACTTGCCCTTCGACATGCGCGAGTCGGCAGGAATGCCATTGAGGTAGCGGTCGGTGAGCAGTCCTTGTGCCAGTGGCGAGAACGAGATGAAGCCTACACCGTGCTCGGCACAGAAGTCCATAATGCCTGACTCCTGTGGTTCGCGGTCCAGCATGTTCAGACGACCCTGATAGATGAGCAGGGGCACATCGCGCTCCTTCAGGTAGTTGTAGGCAAAACGGGTGGCTTCGAGTGGCCAGCGAGAGATGCCAATATAAAGGGCTTTCCCGCTGCGAACGATATCGACCAGTGCCTGAAGGGTCTCTTCAAGCGGGGTGCTGGGGTCGTAGCGGTGGCTGTAGAACAGGTCCACATAGTCCAGGTGCATGCGCTTCAGACTCTGGTCGAGCGAAGCCATGAGGTATTTCCTGGAGCCCCAGTTTCCATAAGGACCAGGCCACATGTCGTAGCCGGCCTTAGAGGCGATGAACAGCTCGTCGCGATAAGGACGGAAGGTGTCGTCCATCAGTCGGCCCATGGTCTCCTCGGCCGATCCATAGACCGGTCCGTAGTTGTTGGCCAGGTCGAAATGGGTGATGCCATGGTCGAAGGCATAACGTGTGATTTCGCGTGAACGCTCGTAGGGATCCACGCTTCCGAAGTTATGCCAGAAACCTAAAGATACCTGTGGCAGCAGTACACCACTGTTACCACATCTTTTGAATGTCATGCCGCCTTCATCATAGCGGTGTTCGTCAGCCTTGTATGTCATGCTCATTCTCCTTATTGCTTTATTTTGGGAACAAAGGTACTAAAAAAAAGCGAACTGACACACAAGGCTGCGAAAAACTTATTCATAGAGTCCAAATTCATAGATACGGGTAGCATCGTTAGGGCGTTGTGCGGGACTGACAACGTACAGACGTACGTAGCGAACACTGGCTGGTTTGAAACGACGGTCAACGATGTCGTTGCGGTTGTTGTCAAACATGTCGAGTGTCTGCCATTCCTCGGTGGCACTGTTGCGACCTTGCAGCAGACAGGTGCGCGTGATGTACGACTGGTCTTCTGCGCCGGCGTTGAGCAGATACCACCGACTGATGGTGGTGGGCTGACCGAAGTCGTACACCACATAGTTGGGGGCATCGGTCACGTCGCACCATTTTGTCTCTGCATTATCATCGGTCAGGTTGGCGGCACGCTCGTTGTCCTTGCACTCGCCAGAGACAGCCACTACCTTGGCCTTTTTCAGCAGGTTGTCCTTGAGGCTGTCCTTACTGGCATCACCTTTCTGTCCGGTACTCTTCATAGAGGTCTGGAACAGGGGTGCGGCAGCTGTGGTGCTGCTGTTGTCGTTGGCCAGTGTGGCGGCAAAGAGGACGATGTGCTGGTCGGCGGGCAGGATCACCTGGGTAGCCTCGGCAGGGAGATCAATTCTCAGCAGATACATATAGGTGAACTCGTAGGGCTCGTCGCCGGCAGAAGAGTGGCGGTGAGTACCTATGTAGGCTACCTGAGCATCTTTCAGATAGGCTTCGGTCTGACCGTCATGGCCCCACTGTCCGATGAAACCGGTGTAGTTGGGCACGGTGAGCTGCTGATTGAACGTCTGCTTGCGACCTGTCACCTTGAACTGTGCCTGACGGTCGTTCTTGTCGGAAGCTGCCAGGAGGTAGAGGTGACGGTAGTGTTTGTCGGTGGGCAACAGCAGGGTATCGCCATGACAGGTGTGGCCGTTGGCTGCGTCTGTATCGCCGAAGGTGAAGGGAATGTCGTTGACAGTCAGACCTTCTGTAGGCAACAGTTCTGCAGCATAGCTGTAGCCGCCTTCGAAATTGGATGAACCGGTGAAGGCATTGCTGCTGAAGCAGTGGCGGTCGAAGTCGAGAGCCAGCTGCTGACAATCTACAGTCTGACGCTGTGCGGGGCGCTTCAGGGTGACCTTATAGGTCTTCACGCTGAAGGGCTTCAGTTCTACTTGCAGCGAACGACCATCGAACTGTGCTGCACCAATGGTGCGCTCGGTTCCGTCGGCCTCGACAGCCAGGGTGACGTCAGCAGCGAAGGTGATGTTGGCTTTCTGGTTTTGCTTGCCGCTCAACTCGTAAACACGAACCACATACTCGTTGCTGCGCTCTGCACGTTTCAGGGCACGAACCATCACTTGGTCGTTGTCGGAGCTGACAAAAGAGAAAGAGCGGCCGAGGGTGCCTTGATGACGGGTGGTGCGGAAGGTCTTCAACGGACTGTTCAGGGCTTTCGACTGCTGGTTGACTGCTGCCATGTCGAGTGCGCCTTGGTGACCGATGAGACTGTAGGTGAAGACATGGTAGCCCATGTCCTGACGAGCCTGATAGGCATAGTTCTTCTTTACCTTTGGAGAGTAGAGCAGCGACAGACGCATGGTATTGTCGCAGGGCTTGTCCCAGCCATAGCGAGAGTCGGTCAACAGGCTGACGCCATAGTTGTCGGAACGGTCGGTGAGGTCGGCCCATTCGTGTGCATAGACTTCAAAGAGGTGGTCTTGGTTGTTGGGGCGCTTCACGCTGCCCAGACCGATGTCGTAGGTGGCTTCCTTGTTGCTGACACTGAGTGGGAACTCAGCCTTCAGCAGCGCATTCTCGGAACGCCAGTCAACCTCGTTCTCGAAGTCGATGCGGTCGATGGGACCATGATTATAAAGGTGGATGCGCTGAACGATGTCAGACGTTCCATACTTCTTGCGGATGATGAGTGTCTGGCGCATGGCACCTTTCTCTAAGGCAATGCTGACATCGTCGTGAACGGCCACGGGCTCGCGGTCGAGGGTGGCTTTCTGGATTTCCCAAGCGGGCCATACCTCAGAGAGACAGTCGTCGAAGACCACCAGGCGGAGGCTCTTGCCGCCAGCCACCAACTCCTTGTTGGCGCGCTTGTCGAGCAGTGAGGTGATGTCGCCATACTTATTTACCTGCAGACGATAGGCTGCATTCTCGATGACGGTGCCCTGCTGGCTGACGGTGCTTGTCTTGCCACCGGCCTTGAGGCTATAAACGGCGTAACCGGTAGATGGTACGGTGGCGTGGAACAGCAGCAGTCGCTGTCCGTTCTTCTCAATAATCTGTGAGGCTACGCGCTTGCCGTCGGGACCGCTGACCTGGTAGCTCTTGCCGTCGTTGATGACTACCTGTGCGATGCCGTCAACGGGGAAGGTCTCGTTGTTGTACACCACGATGGGCTGTCCAGCCACTTTGGTGTCCAGTCTGGAGGCGATACCGTTGATGCTGTGCGTCATTACATCGGAGAAACCTTTCAGACTCAGCAACTCGTCGTTCCATGAAAACTCGTAGGCACGAGGTATGCTGGTGCCAGTCAGGTCGTCGTGGAACTGGTGCCAGATGAAACGCTGCCAGGTGTCGGTCAGTTGCTTGGTGGGGTATTGGTTGACACCCAGCCAGTCGGCCACAACAGCCGTACGCTCAGCGGCATCGCCAAGGTGTTCGTTTTGGCGGTTATAGAGTTTCATGGCTGCCTGTGAGGTGTAGCAGCCGTTGCCGTGCACGTCCATGGGCAGTTCGCCGTCGAACACGGGCAACTCGGGATGATCTTCGTAGGGCAGGTAGTCCTTGTACAGTTGGTCGCTGGTGGCGCTGATGATCTCGATGGGACCTTCGCCTTTAAGACCTTTCTCCAGGGCACGGACCGAGGGGATGTTGGGTGAGCCACCGGTGTCGCCGGTGCCATAGTAGCGATAGACGGTGTTCAGCGGACTCTCCTTGACCTCGCGCTGCAGCTGCTCGTTCTTCGATAGGTCTTCGTCCTTATAGCGCTGACCATAGCCAAAGCCGTGGGTCATCATGATGCGACTGCCGTCGATGCCCTGCCACAGTCCTACAGTGAACGGGTAGCGGCGGTTGCCCTCGTAGAAGGGTTTTACGCGCCAAGCCAACTTCTGCGACGAGAAACCAATCAGGCCGCAGTGGCTGGCCAGGGTGGGCAGTGTGTAGCTGAATCCGAAGCAGTCGGGCAGGAAGATGTCGGTGCCCTCGGTGTTGAACTCCTTACGGTAGAAGTTCTGACCCAGCATGATGTTGCGCATGAACGACTCAGGCGAACAAACCACGGCTTCGTTGGCATCCCAACTGCTGCCAGTGATGTGCCAGCGACCGTTGGCAACATATTTCTTCATCTCTTCATAAAGGCTGGGGTAGTACTCCTTCATCCAGGCATACTTCACAGCACCTTCGAAGTTGAAGATATAGTCAGGATAGGTCTTCAGAAGGTATAGGTTCTGAGTCAGAGTCTTGCGGATGTGGTCGCGGATGGTGGCCTGAACATCCCAGTTCCACTGGGTGTCGAGGTGAGCGTCAGAGACCATATATGCTTTCATCTTCTTTTCCTGAGCGGTGGCGCCCAGGGAAAGAAGTGATAAAGCGATAATCAGTATTTTCTTGTTCATGGTTAATGGATGTTTTAGTTTATAAGTATTGGAAAGGATGCCTTACTCGATGACACCACACCAACCACCGTTGCGTGTCAGCTTGATGGTCATGGTGGTAGCAGGCGATACGGGCTGCTGGCGCTTCTTGTAGTCAACGGCAATGCGATAGGCGTTCTTACCGTCTTCGAACGAGGTCAGCTGACCGCTGGCCTTCAGGAAGTCGAGGTTCAGCTTGAGCTCTTGAGCATTGTTGGCCGTGATAGCACCCAGATACCACTTGTTACCCTTGCGCTTAGCTACGGCATAGTAGCTGCCGGCCTTGGCTGCCAGCACGCGGGTCTCGTCCCAGGTGGTGGGGACAGAGGCAATGAAACGGGTACATTCGTCCTCGCGCAGATAGCGGGTAGGACTGTCGGCCAGCATCTGGAAAGCGCTCTCGAAGACCACATACATGGCCATCTGATAGGCGCGGGTGCCAGTGCCCTGAGGCAGCGAGCCACAGCTATGGTTGTCTTCGGGCTGTGCAGACTGCATAGAACCGGGGGTGAAGTCCATGCCGCCCACGGCATTACGCATGAAGGGTTGCCAGATGGTGTTCTCGGGGCGGCACCACTGGTTGTTCTCCAGTCCGCGAACGCCCTCGTAAGAGACGATGTTTGGATAGCGCATCTCAAGACCTGCAGGCTTGAACGATCCGTGGAAGTCAACCATCAGCTTGTTGTCTGCACAAGCCTTAGCCACACGCTCGTAGAAGTTCACCATCCACTGGTCGCTGTGGTCCATGAAGTCAACCTTCAGACCCTTGACACCCATCTTAGCATAGTAGGGGATCAGGTCCATGTTCTGCTCCACGGTGAGCCATGACAGCCAGAGCCACACGCCGACACCTTTCTCGCGACCGTAGTCCACCAGTTCTTTCACATTGATGTCGTCGATGGTGACGAAGGGGTTGCGAACGTCCTTGTTCCAGCCCTCGTCCAGCAGGATATACTCGATGCCGTACTTCGACGAGAAGTCGATGAAGTACTTATAAGTTTGGTTGTTGATGCCCGTAACGAAGTCCACATCCCATACGGTCCAGTGGTTCCACCAGTCCCAGCTTACCTTTCCCGGACGAATCCATGAGGCATCGGCCAGTTGGCTCTTGCCACCCAGGATACGTTCCATCTCGTTGGCAGCGATGGTAGCATCGTCGCCGATGACCAGGAAGCGCCAGGGCAGACTGCGGTTGGCCGATGTGTGGGCAATGTAATTGCCCTCCTGTGTGATCTTCTCGCTGCGGTCGCCCCATGGCTCCCACTTCTCGGGAGAACGAGGGAACAATGCCGTGAGACCATTGTTGCCAGTGCTCTTGAGGAACATGGCGGGATAGTCGCGCAAATCACTCTCAGAGAAGAGCAGCTTGGTACCCTTCTGCGTCTCCAGCAGGATGGGCAGGTGGGTCATCTGGTCGTCAGCCTTGTATGTGTTGGTCTGGATGTGAGAGTACTCCTCTTCATAAGATGTCATGAACGAGCCACACTGTGAAAGGTGGGCTGTCATGTTCTGAGCCAGGTTGAGGGTCATACCTTCGTTGACAATATCTGTGGTGCCCTTACCTTTCAAGATGAAACGGTAGGCCACACCATTGTCGTAGGCGCGGAACTCCACGTCGTAGTTGTCGGCGAACTTCAGTGTCAGCACGTTGGCCACGTTGGCCGTAACAGCGTTCTTCAGTGGAACCACGTTCTTGATCTGCTCGTTGACCGCGCTACGCTTGGCTTGGCGCAGACGAGGCTTGACACCCAGCAGCTTTTTGCCGTTCTGTACCGAGATGGCACTGGGGCTGAGTAGCTGCTCGGCACCCTTTTCTACGGAGAAAGCCAGGCTGTCGCCGATTTCTATTTTCATACGTAAATCACCATTGGGTGATGAGAGAGTTAATGCCTTCTGTGCCATCATGCTCAGTGGCATCATGGCTAGAAAGGCCAGGTTAAGGAATAATTTTCGCATAGTTTTTTAGTTCTTGATATATTTTTTATTGTTAAGAATGTAGATTCCTTTCTGCTTGCCCGAAGAGCGGCGGCCCTGCAGGTCGTAGATGACGTCAGAAGACTGCTGGCGTGGGGTGGTGGTGATGCCCAGCACCTCTTCCATGCCGATGACGATGTCCTCAGCCTCTGAGGGCGCAACGAGCCATGCACGGAAAGCATCTACCGGTGTGGCAGCCTCGGCATGAACAAAGGCAGTGCCAGCTTCGTTGATAACCATTGCATCTGCGCCTGTGTTGCTAGCGTTTGTAGTACCAACAAACTGGTAGTTGTCGGTCATGGCCTTCATGACCGATGCAGAGTTCAGCACGGTGGCGTCTTTACTATAAAACGTAATTGTGTCCTGTTTTGTTGTGTAGAAGATGTGAGGTACACCAGCTTCCATCTTCTCTACTGCCTCGAAGTGGGCAATGCCGTCTTCCTCGCGGTCGAATGCCTTCACAACGGTGTGCGAAGGAAGCTGAGAAACTTCGAAGGGCAGGGTGATGGTCTCCCATTTTGCGGTGTTGGCAGGACGCTTATAATTAATCTCCTTAGCTTTGAAGCGCTTGGGCGACATGAAGTTCTTGCCGTCAATCAGGGTGATGCGCGCAGCCTCGCCGTTGATGATGGTATTGGCGTTCTCCAGACCCGTGGTCTCCTTAGTCAGGAAGTAGAGCGTGTTGGGGTTGTTGTTAGGACGCACCGATCTGATGAGGCTGTTGATGCTGGTCATATCCACAGCCACGGCATCGGAAGGAATGGTGTAGGTTGCCCTTCCTGCAGTTCCCTTCAGCTCGTTGTCGATGGTCCAGTACATAACACCTTTCTGAGTGGTACCCATGTCCTTCAAACCACCATCGTTGATGTCTCCACCCTGGCTGTCGCCATAGATAATGCTCATATTGTATTTAGCACCTAAGGCAAGGTTGTCGAAGTTGAAGCTCAGCTCGGCAGTCTCGCCTGGTTCAATGTGTGCAGGCACCATGATGCTGTTGGCACCATAGAAATAGCCATTGCTTTCCAGTTTGAACAGCCAGAGGCGGATGTTGTCGTCGTAAGTCTCGTTAGCATTGTTGCGAACGATTACCGTGCCTTGCATGCGGTCGCCATAAATGGTGTTGCTGTTTTTGTTGTTGATGGCGTGTGAAACATAGCGCAGGTTGCGATCGCGGGTGATACCCTCTTCGGTGATGTCAACGGTGGCGTGTGCAATGACGTTGTTGCCATGGTTGTCTGTAGAGAGCCAGATGTTCCATGTGCCGGTCTTCTCTGGCTTGAAGATGAACGAGCTGGTGGTCTCACCGCCTTCGGTCATGGTGACAGCCGTGCGTCCGATGCTAGTACCTTTATCTTTGGTCTGGCTGACTAAGATATGAATTTCGCGATAGTACTCGTCGGCATTATTCTTGAAGTTCACGCTGATGGGCTGGTTCTCGTTGACCTTATGGTTGCCGGGGAAGGTGATGCCCGTCACGGTGACGTCCTCAACGGGATGCATGCTGAGTGTGATGTTGTTTTCTCCGTCAACCTCTGCCAGGATATAGCGGATGGCAGGGTTCACATGCGTCTGCCAATCAGAGCTGGCGCTGCGTTTGCTGATGGGCACCACGTGATAGGTGCCTGGCTGCAGATCGGTAATTTGGAACTCCAAACCAAAATAGTAGTTTGTGCCGAGTTCCCTGTTCATCTGGCTGGCAATAGGTATGAGTTTGCCAGCTTCGTTGATATAGCCAATACCCATGTCCCACTGGCCACCAGTGCCCGACCAGTTGACGTAGTTGGCAAAGAACTTATTGCCGTCACGTAGTTCCCAGTCGTTGACAGTCAGTTTAGGCTGCTCGCGTGGAGCAACGATATTGTCGGACAGGCGCAGGCCGATGATAGCATCCTGTCCCATGTTATAACCGTCGGGGGTAGCACTGGCACCAATACCACTGTTGTTGTCGGGAGCCATCACATCGATACGGAAGTAACCGTCGTCAAGACTTCCCCAACCCCAGTTCACGTGGTACAGGCCCTGGATGTCGTAGCCGTCCAGCACGAAAGCGTGTGCACCGCCAGAGTTAGAGGCAGCAAAGGCAATGGGATGGCCAGTAGCCAGCTCGTTGTATAGCAGGTTGTTCCAGCCCTCAATGCTATAATTGCCGCGTGTCTCGATGTGAGTACCATCGTCAAAGCCGAAGTTGTTAATCAGAGTCTTGACACCTTCGGGGAAACCAGCGCCTGACGAAGGACCGTAGCCCATCTTACAGCCCACGCCTACATAGAGCATCAGCTGGGCGATGGCAGTCTTCTGTTCCTGGGTCTCGCTGCCGTTATAGTTGTCGAGCATGTTGTCCCAGTCAATTACGGCACCCTTCTTGATGCCCTGAACGGTCACGGTGCGCTTGCCGCTGGTGGTGTTGTAATCTACTGTATAGCTTGGAATGGTGCGCAACAGCGCCTCAGGCTGACGATAGTAGTTGATGACCTGAGCAATGGCTGTAGCCACACAACCCGTAGCACTGCGGTCGCCTTCGGTGCCGTCTTCCCTGATATATCTGGGACAGAGGTCGTTATAGGGACTGCCCTGGTTCCATGTGGTGGTCATCAGCGGTGCAATGTTGTGCTTGGCAGGCTGTGCCATGGGCTTAGCATCGCCAGCCTTGGCTGCAACTCTCTTTACGGTTGTCTTGCCAAGGGCGTTGATTTGCGACTCATAGCTGTCCAGCAGCCATTTCAATCCCTCGGGCATGTTGTCGGCGTCGAACTGGCCTTTGTCCGTATAGCCTAATACCGACGGCGTACGGTCGTCGCCCGAGATGATCACAAAGCCACGGTTTGCGTCAGCATTGAAGATATAATAGGAAGCCTCGTCGGCAGTGCCTTGCCCCAGACGTGGAGCTTTGGCGGGTGTCTTTTCCGAAAGGTTGATGCCGCGCTCGCTCAAGAACTGACGAGCCTGCTGACGTGCTTGGTTGACAGATACTGTTGCTGCTTGCAAAGAAAGGCCCATGAGCAGAGCCATAGCAGTTGTAATTTTGTGCTTGATCATTATTACGTTTTGGTTATTTAGTTTGGTTATATTATTGCTTTTATCTCACTACGAATTTATGTTGGTCTTTCACGTAGATGCCTTTGCGCTGAGGTTGCTGTACGGGTTGCCCTTGCAGGTTGAAGACCGTATCGTCCTTGCTTGCTTGGCTCACGGTCTTGATACCTTCGGTGTCGTCTATCTTTTCGATTTTCAGCGAACTGATACGCAGTGTCCAGGCTGCCAAACGTGGGTAATCACCGCCAGTCCAGCTGTTGCTGGTGCCGGTCAGGTCGGCCTCCTGATAAGCAGTCAGTCGATAGCCTTCGGCCAATTTCATAGACATGACCTCCTTCATGCCGATGCCGTGGTTAGACAGCTCACCGGCGCAGTAGGTGCCAGGTGCCAGACTGACGGCATAGCCGCCATAGCTATTCCTGCTATAGAGTGTAACAACAGGTTCCTCGTTTTGTTTCGGTGGGAACACGCGGTTGATGGCCGATGCCCACTTGTTCAGGTTCCAGGTCTCATCGTTATACACCCAGAGGAAACCGCCCGTCACGTTGTTGTTGTCGTGCCAAGACTGCATCTTATCTATGCAGATGTCCAGGCTTGAGCCATCCTGGTAGTTCTCACGACCGGCATGCAAGGGGATATTGCCCAGGTGCCAATCGCTTGGATTGTTGTACGTACCGCCTCCATAGCACTGAATCAGCACACAGTCGCATGCACCGGCACGCTTGTTGTTCAGTTGTGACACAAGGCTCTGCCAGAACGACTTGTTCATATAGGGAGCCACGGTGGTCTTGTAGCCCAGGTCGTACATCATGGTGTGGAACTTCACCGCAGTGCTGACGTCGTAACAGTGCTCATCGTCGTTGTTCACAGCTTCGATCCAGGGCAGAGCCTCCTTCAGGGCCTTGAAGTTCTTGTAGAGAATGGTGTTGGTGCCAGTGCCCTCGTTGTTGATTAAGTTCTTGATGCGCGAGTAGGACTCGTTGCCCCAACCGCCAATACAAATCTCCAAGCGCTGGATACCTGTGGGCCAGGTTATCAGGGCCTCCACATCCTCCACGTAATGGGGCTGCTGGTTGGCAAAAACATAGACACCATCCTTGCAGATAGTCTCGCCATCGGTGGTTAGTGTACCATCGGTTTCCACGTTGACATTGAACAGAATGGCATACGTGAAACCAGAGTTTTTCAGTTTAGTTACGGTGTTAGGGCGCTCACGTCTGATATGACCACCCACATAGATACCCGATTGGGCTGCCATATCGGCAGCCCATAAAAGGGTGATAAGCAATGTTGCTATCAGTTTACTCATTATTACTTAATACTATTTATTATATTTTCTTTTCGCGACCTTAATGATTCGTCCGTCAGTTCTACGTATGATGTTCAGTCCCGGACTGAGCGACGCTCGTTTCATGCCGTTCAGGTCATAGACCGATGCCGGTGTGCCTGCCTCACCTTCTGTTGTGCTGATGCCCAGCACCTCTTGTGTCTGATAACTGCTGGCAGGCAGCAGTTCTGCGTGGATGGTCTCAGTGTAAAGGTTCACGGTGATGCGGTATCTGCCGTTCTTCGTCACCTTCCACTTGTTGTCATTACCCCCAATGCACACCTGTTGAGCGTCCAGGATGTCCTCGCCATGCTGGTAGGGGTGCAGCTCGCGTGGACCCCAGGTCATCTGACCCTCCAGTTTGAAGTAACCGGGTTCCACCACATTATTATAGATGCCCAGCTCACCTTCCCATGTAAAGAGGTAGGGATCCTCGTGGTCACGCACAAAGGGCAGCATGTTGTCTCTTTTCCATTCAGTGTTGTCGGCACCGTTGCGAAAGGCGCTACCAGCTATCAGCAACTCATTCCAAGGCAAGAAGAGTTCGCCTTGCAACTTCTTGTCGTTGGGCATCACGACAAAATGATAGAGGTCTTCCTGGAACGACACCACCCATCCGGGCTGACTGGCATCCTTGGTTGTGACATAGTTGAGTCCTTTGTTAATCAGGTAAGAGTCTGTCAGCTGTGGTTTCAGGAACTGGGTGACCCCCTCTTGATAGGTCTCGGTGGTCATCACCTTCACCTCGCCGACGTTCAGCGCACCTTTGAAAGCAAAGTTGCCGTTGGGCAGTTTCAGCAGTTGCTGCGTACCGTTGGGCACCGCACTTCCCGTGGCCCAAAGGTCAGTGAAGCCTTGCGCTGCTATGGTTGCAGGCAGTAGCAGTGCTATCAGAAACAGGATGGATTGTATCTTCTTCATAGGGGTTCTTGCTTATTGGATAACTTTCTGAGTTGTAATGATGCCATCGCTCCAAGTGCGACGTACGATGTAGGGATGACCAATCACCGGACGTGCCAGTTCGCGCCCCTGCATGTCGAAGAAGCGCTCGCTCTGCATGTTGCGGGTGGTGGTGCCGTCAATCTGGTCGGTCCAGTGCTGCACGTCGATGTACACCGACTGGTCGCAGTTGCGCTTGTCTATGTTCACAGTGACGGTACCTGTTGTCTCGTCGAAGGTCCAAGTGTCAACCACCTGACCGTCAACCTTCACACAGTCGGGTCTTGTCTCGCCCAGGAACATCACTGTGTATTTGCGGGCTTCGATCATGTCCTTGTAAGCACCTTCGCGCGGTTTGATGTTCACGATGCGGCGGTCCGTACCTATTGTCTGGGTGATGGTGGTGTTGGTATAAACACCCTCCATATATCCTTGCGTGTCGCCCTCATCTTCGTAGAGAGTGGTGCTGCCTTCGGCGCCAGGTGCAACCTTCAGCACCAGTTCCTTGGCCTGCGACTTCAGATTTTCCATGTGGGGGTTGCAGGGAATGATGGCGCCAGCCTTGATGAAATAGGGAATCTCGTTCATGGCGTAGAGATCGCTGATGGTTTGCTCGCCTTCTACCAGTCGGTGGCGACATACGTCGTACCACGTACCTTTGGGGAGCCATGTACGGCGGAATGTCTTCTCACCATCTTCTGCGGCTGTGGTTACGGGCGATACCAGAATGTCGTCGCCAAACATATATTCGCCTTCCTGACGATAGGATTCGTTCTCCTCGGGCCACTCGTAGTACAGCGGACGACAGATAGAGATACCAGTGTCGTAGGCCTGACGGGCAGCCGTATAGATGTAGGGCATCAGTTCGTAGCGCAGATTTACGCACTCCAGCAGCAAGGGGAAGTTGTCGTACTTCCATATGCGACGCTCATTGCCGGCCTGACTAGCTCCGTGGGTGCGGAAGATGGGGCTGAACACGCCAAACTGCAACCAGCGCAGCATCAGCTCGGGGTTGGTCTCGCCAATCTGCAGGTGACCGCCAATGTCGTGACCCCAGTAGCCGAAGCATACATTCGAGGCGGTGGCGGTGAAGTAGGGCTGGAAGGTCAGCGAACCATAGGTGCCATAGGTGTCGCCCGAGAATCCGATGGGATAGCGATGGCTGCCCATACCGCCCCAGCGGTGGAATATCATAGGACGACGGTTCTTGCGGTTCAGACGCATGTCATTGAAGAACACGTGGTTACACCAGAATGTCTCGCTCAGTCCGGGCGTAGCGTCGCTGGTCAGATTCTGTTGCCAGTCCAACCACCAGAAGTCCACACCTTGTTTCTCGCGGTCGCGAATGATGTGGCCGAACATAGCGCGGTAGAACGTAGAGTCTTCGAGTTCCCAGGGGATGCGGTCCACGGTCGAGCTCAGTCCCATTTCGTCTCTCATCTCCGAGAAATGTTCCTCGTACTTGGCCACACCATCGGCGGGGTGCAGGTTCAGAGACACCTTCAGTCCCTCGTCGTGCATCATCTTGATGAGTCCTGTGGGGTTGGGGATGATGTCCTTGTTCCAAGTCCATCCGGTCCATCCGTCCAGGTGCCAGTCCATGTCCATGATCATCACGTCGATGGGTATTTTGTTCTTCTTGATTTCGTTCACCAGATTGACGAAGTCTGACTGTGTATAGCGCTGATACTTGCTGTACCAATAGCCTAAAGCATAGAGTGGGGGAAGTGGCTGTCGGCCGGCAATCTTGATATAGTCGCCGATAGCTTTTTTATAGTTGTGGCCATAGCCCATAAAGTACCAGTCGTAGGCATTGGTATCTACGGGTTTTGCCACCCAGTCGATGCCGTCCACCTGTTTGTCGAAGGCAAAGGTGGTAGAGCCGTCGCCGCGTGTGGTGCGGGGCGACTCGTCGATGATGGCCCATCCGCTGCGCGAGATGATACCGTCTTCCAGGTCGTTGCGGTAGTTGTCGCCACTGCCGCCGTCCAGCGTTCTGCGTGTACCTTTTAGATTAAGAGCATCCTCTTTGCCGGGATACCAGGTCACGTTCACGTCGTTCACCTTCATGGTGATGCTGAGATTGTTGGGCGACTTCATCGCGGGATTGATAGCCGAGCCCACCTTGTAGCGCAACGTGAGCTTGTCGGTCTCGATGTAGAGATAGCCACCCTCTTCGCGGGTGGTATATGTTGGTACCGCAAGACGACGATTGATGACTGCAAAG
Organism: Prevotella sp.; assembly: GCA_024695815.1. GTDB lineage: Bacteria > Bacteroidota > Bacteroidia > Bacteroidales > Bacteroidaceae > Prevotella. The sequence continues at coordinate 4,273 of JAILHK010000014.1, read as the reverse complement.
GTAGCACGGTCTTCAAATTTTGAAGTGCTGCTGTACTGAATGCGAATCATCTCTGGTGTCAACACAGTGAAACGTGCACGGCCCGAGGTGACAATGGCCTCTGGGTCTGCCTGCGGATTGGGACTTTCTACTGCTGCGGCCAGCTGCACCACGCAGCCGACCAACAGCGTCAACAAAGAAACAATTTTCTTCATTCTAACAATAAAAACCTAACTAAAACTATTACTAACTTTTTCTCCGGCAAAGTTCGGCATTTTCTTTTTAATTTGTTCAAAGAAACCGATTTGTATAAGTGGTTTTTGTATTATACAAAATGTAACAGTTTGATTTTTAGTAGGTTAAAATTTTGCTGACGCTGGTTTTGTATTAACATAATATTGTTATATTTTGATTATATTTGGCTCCAAAATTACAATTTTTTATTCAATTTCAGCGTTTTTTCTTTGCCGAAAGTGTACTTTTACCATACTTTTGACCAAATAGTTTCCTTGCTTGACACGATATTTTCCAAGAGCAGCCATTGAGTGAAAAACACTTTGTGCCGAAAAAATTTGGTTGATTCGGGAAAAATGCCTATCTTTGCCTGCGAATTAAGAAAAGGTAAAAGAAGAAAATAGCGATAACGAGGATTCCGACTTTACGAGATAGTCGGGATTCTTTGTTTTATTATTTTTCTATTTAAAGAACCAAAAATTGTAAATATGTCATACATGTCACAAGAGGGCTATGATAAGCTCATAGCCGAGTTAAAACGTCTGGAGGGTGTTGAACGCCCTAAAGCATCGGCCGCCATCGCTGAAGCACGCGACAAGGGCGACCTGAGTGAGAACAGTGAGTACGAAGCCGCCAAAGAGGCTCAGGCTCATCTGGAGTCGAAAATCAACCAACTGAAGCAGGCCATTACCGAAGCCAAGATTGTGGACACGTCTCGTCTGAGCACCGACTCAGTACAGATACTGTCGAAGGTGGAGATGACCAACCTGGCCAACAAGGCCCGCATGACCTACACCATCGTGAGCGAGAGCGAGGCCAACCTGAAGGAAGGCAAGATCTCTATCACCACGCCAATTGCCCAGGGACTGCTGAACCATAAGGTGGGCGACGAGGTCGAGGTGCAGATTCCACGTGGCACCATCAAGCTGCGCATTGAGAAGATCACGATTGGATAAACTGTGAGTTGAGAACTGAGAGTTGAGAAATGAGAGATATGATTAGATTTTATTTGTGTTGAATCAATGCTGAGAGTCGTCATATCCCTCATTTCTCTTTTTTTATCTTATATATATAATTAAGGAATATGGATATTTTCAGTAAGATTGCTGCTGGCGAGATTCCCAGCTACAAGTGTGCCGAGAGCGACAAGTTCTATGCTTTCCTCGACATTAGTCCGGTGGCTAAAGGCCACACACTGGTTATCCCACGTCGCGAGGTGGACTACATCTTCGACATGGACGACGATGAACTGGCCGAGTATCAGGTGTTTGCCAAGCGCGTGGCTGTAGCCCTGAAGAAGGCTTTCCCCTGCAAGAAGGTGGCTCAGGTGGTGCTGGGTCTAGAAGTGCCCCATGCACATATCCACCTCATCCCTATGAACACCGAGGCCGATGTGGACTTCCGCAAAGAAAAACTGCATCTCTCGGAAGAAGAGATGCAGCATATTGCAGAGGAAATTAGAAAGAACTTCTAAATATATTCTTCACCATAACGTATGCCAACCTCGTTGACATACTTGCGAATGAGCGACGATGAGTCGCTCTTTTTGCATATCAGCAGTACGTCGCCTTGCTCGGCCACGATGTAGCCTTCCAGTCCGTTGATGACGCCGATATGTCCTTTTGGCAACTTGATGATGTTGTCCTTGCACTCTTCAAGAATGACCTCCGAGTCGATGACCACGTTGTCGTCCTCGTTTTTCTGCATACACTCATAGATGGCGTGCCACGTACCGATGTCGGCCCAGCCGAAGCTGCAGCACATCACATACACGGCCTCTGACTTTTCCAGCGCTGCCTTGTCCATCGACAGGTTGGGATAGGCCGGGTAGTGCAGGTTCACGTAGGCATCACACTCTTCCTTTGTGTTCATCTCCAGCAAGTCGGCCAGTCGATGGGGCAAATCTTTGACCACCTCGATGAAGAACTTGCGCAGGTGGTTCACGTCGGCTATATAGATGCCCGTGTTCCACAGAAACTCGCCGCTGTCCATAAACATCTGGGCAAACTCGCGCTCGGGCTTCTCGCTGAACGACTGCACCCTGTAGATGTTGTCCTTCAGCGTGTGGTCGCCCATCTGTATATAGCCGTAGCCCGGTTCGGGGCGCGATGGCTTGATGCCCATGGTCAGTATGAAGTCCTTGCCGGCAGCAAACTCCAGTCCGTCGGTGATGTCCTTGCAAAAAGCCTCTTCGTTGAAGATAATCTGGTCGGCAGGCACCACCACGATGCGTGCCTGCTGACAACGGCGGTGGATGGTGACGCCAGCCCATGCCACGGCAGGCGCCGTGTTGCGGTTTACGGGTTCGTAGAGTATGTGCTCATCGTCCAAGTCGCCCAGTTGTTCGTGCACCAGCGTGTCGAACTCCCTGCACGTACACACATAGATATTCTCTTTTGGCAGTATTGTCGCCATACGGTCGAAGGTGGTTTGCAACAGTGTTTTTCCAGTACCAAAAAAGTCAATAAACTGCTTCGGATGGTCTGTACGGCTCGATGGCCAAAGACGTTTGCCGCGACCTCCGGCAAGTATGACACAATAATTATAGATGTTTTTTTCCATACATCAGATTAGAAAGTTCATGATTATTGGGTGCTAAGATACAAAATAATCATGATAACGCCAAGTAAAATGCATTTTTTTTCAGAATATTTTGCGGGAATAAAAAAAAAGTTGTATCTTTGCACCCGCTTTAGGAGCCCAGATGGCGGAATCGGTAGACGCGCTGGTCTCAAACACCAGTGGGGCAACCCGTCCCGGTTCGACCCCGGGTCTGGGTACAAAAGCTCAAGAAGCATGGAGTGCTGCAAAGGAAACTTTGCGGCACTTTTCATTTTAAAAGGATAAAATGAAAATGAGATGACTAACAGACAGACCATACTGACCATCACCGGTAGCGACGGTACCGGCTTGTCGGGCGTGCAGGCTGATATCCAGCTGATACGTGCGCTGGGAGGCAAGGCGGCATCTGTCATCACGTCTATCACGGTGCAGAATACCTTGGGTATTCAGGAGTTCTATGACTTGCCAGCCTCTGTTGTTCAGCAGCAGGTAGAGGCCATCGTCAACGACCTCCAGCCGCAGATTGTCAAGATTGGTCTGCTGCGCCGCACAGACGTGGTCGAGGTACTGGTTGGAGTGCTGCGCAAATACCGCCCTCAGCACGTTATCTATGCCCCGGTGCTACATTCTGCCAAGGGCGAACTGCTGGTGCTGCCGCGTGTCTATGAGGTTATCCAGCGCCTGCTGATGCCCCTGTGCACCATCATCCTCTCGCCTTCCGACCTGCCCCCGGGCCCTCGTCGCCATGGTCATGCCAACCAGTTGGCCTCAGCCCTGGCCTACTACCTCAGCCTCGGCGAGTCGGAAGCCGATGCCATGCTCCACGCCCAGACCTACCTTCAGACGCTGCCTGTAGATTATGCCGAGGGCAACACCCGCAGCGACGAACTCTACAACCAGTTTCTGACGACTGTTGAACACTATTTCCACTGCTATGCCGATGTGGCCTTCTATGCCGAACAGCTCAACGTCAGCGCCCGCTACCTGGGTCAGGTGACGCGTCGCACCGCCAACCGTTCGCCCAAAGCCATCATCGACGAGCGCATCATTGCCGAGATCACCTCGCTGCTCACCTCCACCCATCGTCCCCTTAAAGATATAGCCCAGCACCTTGGCTTCTCGTCGCAGGCCCACCTGTCGCGCTTCTTCAAGAAGCACAAAGGCTATTCCCCGTCAGAATACCTTCAAAAGCTGAAGTCCGGAGGCCAGTTGTAGTGCCGCAAGGCCCATCCAAAAGCATTACTTTTGTGCTGCAATAGTGCCACTATCACTTTGCAATAGTGGCGCTATAGAACAGCAAAAGTGCCACTTTTGCTCTCATTCCAGCCCCTAGAAAGCTCCATTCCAGGGGCTAGAATGTGAAGTGAACCCCAAAGTTTGGACGGATTAAACACTATTGCTCATATGGAATTGAGTCCGGTATTGTACTGGGCTCATTCCTTTTAGTCTGAGCTTTATTCTCTCATTATTATAATAGTCAATGTACTCTTTCAGGTCT
>JAILHK010000013.1 GCA_024695815.1 Prevotella sp. | reverse complement strand
CTGAATCCATTGCCCAACTCAATGATGAATTGCTCAAGGTGGGCAATCAAACTGTCTTCAAGGTTCTTTTCGCTGTACATTCCTTTTAATCCTGTAAACTCCAGGAAATAAGGGCTCTTGAAAACCAAGTCGGGCGACATCACATTGTCATCGCGCAGAGTGGGCAGTTCTTTCTTGATGAACTCGTCAGGCTTTCCACTGATGGCTGTACGCTCAAAGAGCATGCCATCAATTTCCTTGCGAAGGCGACGTATACTCCATCTTTCAGAAGATGCTAACGTAAGATAGAATTCACGTTGAAGACCGTCCCTAAGAGGCAAAATCTCTACGAAATGAGACCATGACAATTGTTGCGACGCTGTCGCAACAATTTGCTTATCAGGAAACAATTTTGCAAATTTCATCATCCTCGTGAGGGAACTCTTTTCAAATCCCTTCTCCCCATACTCCGCCTGCAATTGTTGCGACACTGTCGCAACAATTTGTTTTCCATATTCAGCACGCTGATTATCAAGCACTTCACGATTGATACGCTCACCTATATGCCAATACATCATGGTCAATTCGTAATTGGCAGTAGCAGCTACACGACCACGTGCCTGCTCAATAATCTGACGCAAATCCTGAATCAGAGATTGTGTCGACACTGTCGCGACAATTTGATTGTTCTGCTCTATCTCGTTCATTTCTGCTCCTCCCATTCTTTATCGTCCCATGATTTTCGCCATCAACGCAGTTTCCTGCTTCTCCAGTTCCTGCAGGTGGGCAAAGATCTCGTCGCTCTTGCGAGGAGCCACATACTTGTAGAACTCGCGAGTGAAAGGTATTTCATAACCAATCTTGCTGGCTTTCATATCCACCTTAGCCTCTGGCGCATAGGGATAGACATTCTTCTGCATATAGGCCTCGATATCCTCCTTGAAGGGCACATTCTCTGTATCCTTCTTCTTTTCAGGAAGTTTGATGGCCACCTTGGTAAACTTAAAGTCGTCGCAATCCTTAATCTTGCTCTCTACTACCAATTCACCATCCTCAAACGTGCCATTATCGAAGGCCATATAAGCCTTGCTTATCAAGTCGATACAACGGTCAGTAAACTCATTGCGCTTGTTGCCTAATGACTTGCGTCGCTTTTCGCAGCACTTGCTGGCATCAATCAGTTGCACCTTGCCCACTCGCTCTGGTGCCTTGTCCTTGGTAACTACCCAGATATAGGTGGCAATACCAGTGTTGTAGAACATATCGTTAGGAATCTGAACAATGGCTTCCAACCAGTCGTTATCCAACAGATAGCCTCGAATATTACTCTCGCCACTACCTGCATCGCCCTTAAACAATGGGCTGCCATTCTGAATAATAGCCATACGACCTGTATCCTTCAGTTTGGCAATGCCATTCAGCATAAACAACTGCTGACTGTCGCCAATGGCAGGCAAGCCAGGTGCAAAGCGCCCCATATCGCCACGCTTATGCTCTTCCTCAACAGTCTTTTTCTCATTCTTCCACTCGATACCGAAGGGAGGATTCGAGATGATATAGTCGAAGGTATAGCCTTCAAACTTATCGTCGCTCAGGGTATTGCCATGGCGCATATTCTCTGCATCGCCACCCTTGATGAGCACGTTGGCCTTGGCAATGGCAAAAGTCTGCTCGTTAAGTTCCTGACCAAACTCTGTGATTTGTGCTTCAGGATCAATCGCCAATAGCTTCTCTGATAGGCAGTCAAGCATCTGACTGGTGCCCATCGCCATATCATATACGGTAGCCGTTACGCCTTCCTGCTCCAACTGCTCGCGCTGCGGTGCCACCAAGAGTTCGGCCATCATATAGATGATGTCGCGAGCCGTGAAGTGGGCTCCTGCCTGCTCGTCGTAACTCTCAGAGAACTTGCGTACCAACTCTTCGAAGATGTATCCCATATCTACTGCGCTAATCTCGTCGGCACCCATATAGGCTTTCTTGCTGCAGAACTCCTGGATAACATTATAGAGGATGCCATTGTGGTCGAGCTTGGTGATTTCCTTGTCGAAGTCGAACTTCTCGATGATATCCACCACATTCTCTGAAAAGTGGTTCAGATAACTACGGAAGTTGTCTGCAATGTTATCTGCATCAGAAAGCAAGCCCTCGAATGTAAATGGCGACACGTTATAGAAATCATAGCCTGAGGCTGTAGTCAGGAAGCCTTTCCTTACTGCCAAGCCTCGCTGTTCGCAAAGGGCATTGGCATCGAGCACTGCCTGTTTGGTAGGTGCCAGTGTATCAGAGAAGCGCTTAATCACACACATGGGCAGGATGACATTGCCATACTCGTGGGGCTTATAGGTACCCACCAGTTTATCGGCAATGGCCCAAATAAGGTTGGCTTTCTCCTGTATATTGACGGTTGTTCGTTTCTGTAATTCTTCTGTACTCATATATAGTTCTATTTGCTTCCTTAGATAATATGTGTACAAAGTTAGTAAATAAAATCGAGATTATAGAAAATTATTTGAATTGTTTTACAAAAAATCATCCCCAAGCATGACAGTCCATTGTCAGCCGATCTCTTCGTTTTCTTGAAAGTGTTAGGAATCTGGTACATGACATATAGTATTTCTGAACTTTCAAAGCAATTCATTGGAAAAATATTTTTTGCCACGGGCTGTGAGATTCTTGGTGTGTGCAAGTGGCATTGCCAAACTGGTCGCGGAGTGTGGCAAAACAAGTACTTTCGACTGCCAAAACGATAGGTATGAAGGCGCAAAAGTATAGGTTTTGACTTGCAAAAGTTAAGGTTTTGGTGTCATTCTAGAGTCTAGAATGCATGATTCTAAAGTCTAGATCACATCATTCTAGAGTCTAGATCACATGATTCTAAAGTCTAGATCACATCATTCTAGAGTCTAGAATTGAGTAATCTAGAGTCTAGAATCGAGTAATCCAGGGGCTAGAATTGGGTAATCTAGGGGCTAGAATTGAGCTTTCTAGGGGCTAGATTCGACTTAAAAGCGTAACTATTGCATTGCAATACTTATGCTATTGCCTTGTAATAGTACGCATTTCACGAGTCAAAACCATTGCTTTTTGATGTAAAAAAGCGTTCTATTTATAATAAATAGGTATGTTTTGCGTTATCATTATTGTAATACGACAATATAGAACGGTTTGAAACGCATAATATATATGTTGTTGCTCGTTTTGATGGTGGGCCTGGCCTCTGCTCAGGTGCTGCAACAAGACGACAACAAGAAAGATAATAAAACAGCGCCCAAGGCACAACCCAAGGCAAGGGTCGAGGATGAGAGCATTCCCGACTCTTTGTTGCATGCTCGCTGGCGCATTCAACACACGGCACCTGTAGTAGTAGAGGATTTGGACTCCAGCGCATTGGACCTGAGAATGCCAGACAATATTAAGCTGCAGGTGGAATACGACGACTCTTTGAATGTTTATCGCATAGGCTCGAAGATTGGCGACAGCTACCTGAACACGCCGGTGGTGATGACACCCAGCGAGTATATGCGATGGAGCGAGCGCAAGGCACGTGAACAGTACTTCAGAAAGCGGGATGCTGAGGCTGCCAAGGCTGCAGGAAAGAATAAGTTTGACTTCTCTGACATGCACTTCGACCTGGGCCCGGCAGAGAAAATCTTTGGTCCTGGCGGTGTGCGCGTGAAGACGCAAGGTACGGCAGAGCTGAAGATTGGCGCTACGCACAAGAACATAGAGAACCCGTCGCTGCCTATACGCAACCGTAAGACCACGGCTTTTGATTTCGACGAGAAAATCAACCTGAACGTGAATGGTAAGGTGGGTGACAAGTTGAACATGAACCTGAACTACAACACCGACGCTACGTTCGACTTCGACACGAAAAACCTGAAGTTGAAGTACGATGGCAAGGAAGACGAGATTATCAAACTGGTAGAGGCCGGCAACGTGTCGTTCCCCTCGAACAACTCGCTGGTGCACGGCGCCTCGTCGCTGTTCGGTATTCGTACAGACCTGCAGTTTGGCAAACTGAAACTGCAGACGGTGGTTTCGCAAAAGAAATCGACCTCGAAGAGTGTTAGTTCGAAAGGCGGCACACAGACCACTCCCTACGAGATTGACGTGGCCGACTACGAGGAAAATCGCCACTTCTTTCTTTCGCACTATTTCCAGAAAAACTACGACCGCTCGATGCAGTCGCTGCCCAACATGACAACGGGTGTGAAGATTAACCGCATCGAGGTGTGGGTGACCAACAAGAGCGGTACCACGTCTAACTCGCGAAATATTGTGGCTTTCAGTGATTTGGGCGAGAATGAAGTGATTCGCAACTCGCAATGGCAGACCACGGGCTATAATGTGCCCAGCAACCTGGCCAACACAGAATATGCACAGCTGGTGAGCCAGATAGACTCGGCTTCGCGCACGATGGACCGCGTGACGGCAATCCTTGAGAGCAACCATCAGCTGGTGGGCGGTGCCGACTACGAGAAACTGTCGAGTGCACGCCTGCTGAACTCCAGCGAATATACCGTGAACACGGCGCTGGGCTTTATCTCGCTGAAGACGGGGTTGCAGACCGACCAGGTGCTGGCTGTGGCCTACGAATATACCTACGGCGGACAGACCTATCAGGTGGGTGAGTTCTCTACAGACATCACCCAGACCAACCGCTGCCTGTTTGTGAAGGCACTGAAGAACACCTCTAACAACCCGTCGCAGGCCAACTGGCGACTGATGATGAAGAACGTCTATTACCTGGCCTCGACGGTAGAGAAAGAGAAGTTCCGCATGGACATCAAATACCAGAGCGACACCACTGGTACCTACCTGACCTATCTGCCCGAAGAGAGTCTGAAGTCGGTGCCACTGCTGCGCGTGATGGGATTGGACCGACTGGATGCCAACATGAAACCGCACTCCAACGGCCAGTTTGACTTTGTGCAAGGCTACACCGTGGTCAACGGACGTGTGTTCCTGCCTGCCGCAGAGCCTTTCGGCAGCTATCTGCGAAACTACCTGAAGCAGAAAGGTATGGGCAACGTGGCCGAGAAATACTGCTTTGACCAGCTCTACGACTCGACCAAGACGGTGGCCAAACAGAATGCCGAGAAGGATAAGTTCGTGCTGTCGGGACAGTACAAGGGCACCAGCGCCAATGTCATCTCGCTGGGTGCTGCCTACGTGCCTCAGGGTTCGGTGGTGGTGACGGCGGGTGGTGTGACCCTTCAGGAGGGTAGCGACTACTCGGTGGACTACTCGGCTGGCGAGGTGACAATCCTGAACCAGAGCATCATTGACGCTGGCACAAACGTCAACGTATCGCTGGAAGACAATAGCAGCTACGGCATGCAGCGCAAGACCATGCTGGGCATGAACTGGGAGTATGACTTCAGCAAGAACTTCTCGTTGGGCGGTACGCTGTTGCACCTGAAGGAACAGGCACTCACATCGAAAGTGTCGATGGGCGAGGAGCCCCTGAACAACACGTTGTGGGGACTGAACGTCAACTGGAAACAAGAGTCGCAGTGGTTGACCAACGTGCTTGACCGACTGCCCTTGCTGCACTGTACGCAACCTTCGCAGATCACCTTCACGGGTGAGTTTGCACAACTTATAGCTCACACACCTACGGGAACACAAGACAATGCCTCGTATCTGGACGACTTTGAGAACACCAAGAACCTGCTCGACGTGAGCGATCCAAAGGCTTGGGTGCTGTCGAGCGTGCCAAGCATGTTTCCCGATGCCAACGACAAGACGTCTGTGAAAAGCGGTTATAACCGTGCCCTGCTGGCATGGTATAACGTGGATCCTATCTTCACGCGCCGTTCTTCGTCGTTGACGCCGGCTCACATCAAGAGCGACCTGGAACAGTTGTCTAACCACTATGTGCGCGAGGTCTATGTGAAGGAGCTCTATCCCAACCGCGACCAGTCTTCGTACAACGGCGCCGTTTCTACGTTGCCGGTGCTGAACCTGGCCTACTACCCTCAGGAGCGTGGCCCTTACAACCTGACCACCCAGCTGAATGCCGACGGTACGCTGAAGAACCCCAGCAAGATGTTTGGTGGAATGATGCGCCGACTGGAAACCACCGACTTCGAACAGGCTAATATAGAATATGTGGAGTTCTGGCTGCTCGACCCCTATATCTACACCCGTAAGGATGGAACGGCAGGCCGACATAAAGGTGAGCTGTACCTGAACCTGGGTGAGGTGTCAGAGGATGTGCTGCGCGACGGAAAGAAATTCTACGAGAGCGGTATGGCTGTAGATGGCACTTCTTCGTACGAGACCACCCAGTGGGGTAAGATTCCCGTGCAGGCCACTCAGACCTATGCCTTTGCCACCACCTCGGGCTCGCGCAGCTTGCAGGATGTGGGCTTGAACGGTCTGACCGACGACGAGGAACAGCAGTATGGCGCCTATATGGATTGGCTGAATGCCGTGAGTGGGGTGGTGACCAACGACAGTATACTGAACGCATGGCGCAACGACCCCGCTGGTGATGACTATCACTACTATCGCGGCACCGACTTCGATGCAGCGCGCACCAGCATCATGGATCGCTATAAGCGTATCAACAACCCTCAGGGTAACTCGCCCGCCAACGACAACCAGACCGAGGGCTACGACACGTCGTACAAGACCGGTCCTGACGTGGAGGATATCAACCAGGACTACACGTTGAACGAATACGAGCGTTACTATCAGTATCGCATCCCCATCAGCGACGATGAGCTGCAGGCCTACAACCGTGGCGAGAAGTCGGAAGAAAGCTATATCGTGGACCACCGCGACTACAACGCGAAGTTGCGCAACGGCGACTCGCTCACCGTGCGCTGGTATCAGTATCGTATCCCCTTGGCAGAGTTCGACAGCAAGGTGGGTGCCATCAACGACTTCACCAGCATCCGCTTCATGCGTATGTTCCTGACTGGTTTCGAAGAGCCGGTAGTGCTGCGCTTTGGTTCGCTGGACCTGGTGCGCGGAGAATGGCGCCAGTACAAGCAGAACCTGCAGACATCGGCAGGTGCTGAAACGGGCGTGCTGGAGATGAGTGCTGTGAACATCGAAGAGAACACCGACCGTAAGCCCGTGGCCTATGTGTTGCCTCCAGGCATCTCGCGTGCCACCGACCCCGCTCAGCCTCAGCTCACCGAGAACAACGAGCAGTCGCTCTGCTTGACGGTGAAGAACCTGTCGCAGAACGAGTCGAAGGCTGTTTATAAGAACACCAACCTGGACCTGCGTCAGTATAAGCGCCTGCAGATGTTTGTGCATGCAAACGCCTTGATACCTAACAATACGCAGCTGGAAGACAACCAGTTGGCTGTGTTCATCCGTCTGGGTTCTGACTATAAGAGCAACTACTACGAGTATTTGATTCCGCTGAAGCTCACACCCGAGGGCAACTACCGCTGGAATGTGCCGTCGGACCGTCCGCTGGTGTGGCCGCTGGAAAACATGCTCGACATCAACATGTCTATCTTCACGCAGTTGAAGAAGGCTCGCAACAAAGCACGCGCACAGGGACTTGCTTCCTATACACAGCTGTTCACCGACTACGACCCAGAGAAACCTAACAATAAAATCAGTATTGTGGGTAACCCGTCGCTGGGCGAGGTGAAGACCATGATTATCGGTGTGCGCAACCTGAGCAGCACCATGAAGTCGGGCGAGGTGTGGGTGAACGAGCTTCGTCTGCGCGAGACCAACAACGAGGGTGGCTGGGCTGCATCGGGAGCCATGAACGTGCAGTTGTCTGACTTTGGTACGGTGAACCTCTCTGGTCGTTATGTCAGCGACGGCTTCGGCGGACTGGAAGAGAACGTGATGCAGCGATCTACAGATACACAGAAGTCGTACTCGGTGACGGCCAACCTGGAACTGGGTAAGCTGTTCCCCGACAAGGCGAAAGTGACGGCTCCGCTCTACTACTCATACACCAAGGAGATTGTCAGTCCTAAATATAATCCGCTGGACACGGATATGGAGCTCGACGACGCTCTGGAGACGGCTGCCAACCAGCGTGAAAAAGACTCTATCGAGTCGCTGGCTGTGACCAAGAACGTGATGCGCAACTTCTCGTTGTCGAATGCGCGCGTGGGCATCAAGAACAAGCGTCATCCAATGCCCTACGACCCAGCCAACTTTGCGTTCACCTACAGTCATTCGCATCGCCGTACGACCGGTGAGACCACCGTTTGGGAGACCGACGACCAGTGGCGTGGCTCGCTGAACTATAGCTACACACCGGTATATAAGACCTGGGAGCCGTTTAAATCGTCGAAGAGCAAGTCGAAGTGGATGCAGTTCCCGAAGGCTCTGGGACTGAACTATCTGCCACAGACCATCTCGTTTAACTCGGAATGGACGCGCAGCTACTACGAACTGCAGGAGCGCGATTTGGAAAATACGGTCAACCCGAACCTGCCACTGACCTTCAGCGAGCAGTTCTTGTGGAACCGTGACTTCCAGCTGCGATGGGACCTGACCAAGAATCTGCACATGAACTTCCAGAGTGCGACGCATGCTGAGATCGAAGAGCCATACACACCGCTCAACAAAGACCTCTATGCTGATCGCTATACGGCTTGGAAAGACTCGGTATGGCAGAGCTTGAAGCACTGGGGCACACCGCTGGACTACCAGCAGAACTTCACTGCCAGCTATCAGGTGCCACTGGACAAGTTGCCCATCTTCGATTGGTTGAAGACGGATGCCAGCTATTCGGCTACGTATTCGTGGTTGCGCGGTACGGAGTTGGACAATGGTACCTCGCTGGGTAATACGATTTCGAACAACCGTAACCTGAACGTCAATGGTAGTCTTAATCTGGAGACGCTCTATAACCACATCCCCTTCCTGAAGAAGACCAATGAGCGCTTCAAGAAGCAGAGCAATGCTTTGAAGAATGCTGCCAACAAGGCTAAGAAGGCCTCGCTGAGTAGGGCTGCACAACGAGCTGGAGCTGCAGAGAAGAAGGGCGAGGACAAGGAAGAGAAGGCACTGCCGAAGAATAAGAATACCTTCCAGAAGGAACTGACGCTGAAGAGCGATACGACCATCGAGGTGCAGCATGGCAAGAAGTCAAAGCGACTGATCGTGAGTGCTAAGAACGCGAAGGGCAAGGCCGTCACAGTGAAATGGAAGACGGTGGATGAGAACAAGATTAAGGTGTGGTTGCCGAAGGGCGCTGCCGCCGACACGCTGAAGCTGAGCGTGATGGCCAAAGAGCCGCTGGACAAGCAGTGGTGGTACAACCCCGCTCAGCAGGTGTCGCGCGTGCTGATGATGGTGCGCACCATCAATCTGAGCTACCGCAACCAGTATTCGATGACGTTGCCCGGATTTATTCCTAATGTGGGTGATGCCTTCGGCCAGAACACGGGTAGTGTGCTGGCGCCTGGTCTGGATTTCGCATTCGGTCTGACGGACGATAGTTATGTGAACAAGGCTTTGGAGCGCGGATGGCTGATGTGTGCCGACAGTGTGGCTACGCCTTCAACAAGCAGTGGTACTGAGGATTTGCAGTTGCGCGCTACACTGGAACCTGTGCGCGACTTGAAGATTGACCTCACCGCTACGCGTACGGTGAATAAGTCGAAGAGCGTACAGTTTATGTATGCTGGTACACCCACTACCTATAGTGGTTCGTTTACGATGACCACCATCTCGCTGCGCAGTGCGCTGGAAGGCACGGGCAATGCTAATAATGGTTATCACTCGGCTTCGTTTGATAGGTTCTGCAGTCGTCTGGATGCCTTCCGTGAACGTGTGCAGGCACAGTATCCTGCAGGCTCGGTCGGTGGCGGTACTACAACGGTGAACCCTGTTGACCCCTACAGTGCTGACGTGATGATTCCTGCATTCCTTTCATCCTATACGATGGGGGCAGGCAACTCGCTGGACATCTTCCCGGCGCTGACCAGACTGTTGCCTAACTGGACCATTAAGTATGGCGGACTGTCGAAGTTGCCTTGGTTGCGTGATCATTTGAAGAGCGTCAACCTGAACCACTCGTATAAGAGCATCTACAGCGTGGGCTCGTATGCTTCGTACAGCAGTTGGCTGGAATACATGGGCGACCTTGGCTATGTGCAGGCTGCCGATGGTTCTTACACACCGTCTTCTCGCTATAACATCTCTTCGGTGAGCATCAACGAGGCCTTCTCACCACTGTTGGGTGTTGATGTGACGTTCCCCAATAACTTGACTTGTAAGGTGGAATACAAAACGTCGCGCGTGCTGAACCTCTCGATGACGAGTGTGCAGATTAATGAGTCGCGCTCTAACGACTGGGTGGTTGGTCTGGCATATAAGATTTCAAACTTCAACCTCTTTGGCGGCGGCAACCACCGAAAGGTGAAGGGCTCGAATAGCAATAAGAAGGAGGATGACAACAATAACAAGAAACAACAGTCGTCGAACAACAGTAAGGGCGTGAACCACGACCTGAACACACGTATCGATATCTCGTTCCGCGACCAGGCTGCCATCACACGTGATATTGCCAGTGGTGTTAGCTCTGCATCGAGCGGCAACTCTGCGCTGAAAATTTCGTTTGCTGCCGACTATACACTTTCGAAGATGCTGACCATCACGGCTTACTACGATCGTCAGACCAACAAGCCGCTGCTGTCTTCGAGCAGCTATCCCACAACGACACACGATTTTGGTGTATCACTTAAATTCTCGTTGACACGATGACCTCTTTTACAAATGTTCTTCTGAAATGGTTTCGCGAAAACGGCAGAGAACTGCCTTGGCGCGAGACGCACGATCCTTATGCTATCTGGCTCTCGGAGATTATACTACAGCAGACGCAGGTGAAGCAGGGATGGAGCTACTGGGAGCGCTTTATGAAGCACTGGCCCACGGTTGAGGCTCTTGCTGCTGCTTCTGAGGATGAGGTGCTGCGCGAGTGGCAGGGATTGGGCTACTACAGTCGTGCCCGCAACCTTCACTTTGCGGCTAAACAGATAGTGACCATGGGTGGCTTCCCCCGGACTCTTGAAGAGATTAAGTCGCTGAAGGGGGTGGGCGATTATACTGCAGCGGCCATCGGAAGTATCGCCTTCGGACTGCCTGCAGCGGTGGTGGATGGCAATGTGTATAGGGTGTTGAGTCGCTATTTCGGCGTGGAGACGCCCATCAACACCACCGAGGGAAAGAAGACTTTTACGGCTTTGGCACAATCGCTGCTTCCTCCCAAAGAGGCTTCTGCATACAACCAGGCAGTGATGGATTTCGGAGCGATACAATGCACACCACAGGCGCCACAGTGCGGCAGTTGTCCGCTGCAGGAGACCTGTGTGGCACTTCGTGAGGACAGGGTAGGGATGCTGCCGGTGAAATTGAATACGCTGAAGGTGAAGGAGCGTCGTCTCTCTTATATTTATATAAGGTGTAAGGGACAGGTGGCTATTCATCGACGTGGTGCCGGAGATATCTGGCAAGGACTCTACGAGCCGTATCTCGTGGGGGAAGACAACAACGGGGTTGACCTGCAACAGTGCTTATTGTTGAAGAAGAACGTGCGCCACGTGTTGACACACCGCATCTTGATGGCTGATTTCTATTTGTTGGAGACAGCGGTACAACCTGAATTGGACGAAGACTATATGTGGGTGCCGGAAGAAGACCTTGAAAGGTATGGTGTGCCTCGTTTGGTGGAGCTATTGTATGAGGAAGTTCGTGCTGTGCTCGGAAACAGAAAATAATTCTGTAGTTTTCTAAAAAAAAGTTTCAGATTATTTTGGAGGAAACTAAAAAAACACTATCTTTGCATCAGAACAAATAAGAAAATAGGCCAATCTTTATCCTTAAATTAATTGCTAACAAGAACACATACAAGATGCGCTCCCAATGATTGGCTTTGTGGGCGCATCTTCTTTTTTCGTCAAAGGTACTTGCGTTCGAAAGAAAAAATAAAAATGGTATTTTCATTTTGTTCTTTACTCACTTATTCGTACCTCTGACTTTGTCGAAGGTACTTGCGTTCGGAAATGAAAAGAAAAGCTCGCTTTTCTTTTGCATTTCGCTCACTTATTCGTACCTTTGACTTCGTCGAAGGTACTCACGTTCGGAAAATTGCAAATAAATTTGCATTTTCGCTCACTTAATCGTACCTTTGCAGGGATGTTAAGCGACGAGCTAAAGATAAAGATTGAACAGCACATGGGGCTGGCGCCTACCAATCAGCAGCGACAGGCAATGAACGTCTTTGCTGATTTTCTTTTTGATAGGCATCCTGAGTGCGTGATGATTCTGCGAGGTGCTGCCGGTACGGGTAAAACGACGTTGGCGGCAGCTATTGTTCGTGCCCTGTTGGACATGAAGCAGAAACTGGTGCTGATGGCACCTACGGGAAGGGCGGCAAAGGTCTTTTCTGGTTATGCTCATTATCCTGCTTTTACAATTCATAGGCGTATCTATCGACAGAAGACGGCTGCCGACCTGTCGGCATTCAGTCTGAACGCGAACCTTAATAGCGACACGCTGTTTCTTGTTGATGAGGCTTCGATGATAAGTAATGCTGGTTTCGGCGATACTTTCGGCTCTGGCTGCTTGCTCGACGACCTGATGCAGTTCGTGTATAATGGAAAGAACTGCCGGCTGATGCTGATAGGTGACAGGGCACAGTTGCCACCGGTGGGCGAAGAGGATAGTCCGGCACTGATGTCGGACGTGCTTCGTGGCTATGGCATGAGGGTTTATGAGATGGATCTGGACGAGGTGCTTCGCCAGACACAGGAGTCGGGCATCTTGTTTAACGCCACAGAGATTCGTCGCTGCGTGGATGTGTGGGCGCTGCCGAAGTTGCGTGTTGCTAGTTTTCCTGACATACAGATTGTGCCTGGCGACGAGCTGATAGAGTCGTTGGCTACTAGTTATAGCAGGGTGGGGCTCGACGAGACCATGGTGGTGACGCGCAGTAATAAGCGGGCAAACATATACAATCAGGGCATCCGCAACACTGTTCTTGATCGTGAAGAGGAACTGTGTCGGGGCGACCAGCTGATGATTGTAAAAAACCACTATGGTGAGAATGGGTTGTTCCTGGCCAATGGTGACCGTTGTGTGGTTCAACGAGTGAGAAATACACGCAAAGAGTATGGCTTTCGTTTTGCCGATGTGACGCTGTTGTTTCCCGACTTCGACCCCGTCTTGGAACTGACGTCAACCGTTATCCTAGACACACTGATGTCTGAGGCTCCCGCTTTGACGCGTGAGCAACATGAACAACTATATAATAAGGTGATGGAGGATTATGCAGACATCCCTTTGAAGTCTGACAGATTGAAGAAGCTAAAGACGGATGTTTACTATAATGCGCTGCAAGTGAAATATGGCTATGCCGTGACCTGTCACAAGGCACAGGGTGGACAGTGGGCTCACATATATATAGACCAGGGTTATATGACGGACGACATGCTGACGCCAGACTACATGCACTGGCTCTATACTGCCTTGACACGTGCCACGGAAAAGGTGTTCCTGGTCAACTGGCCAAAAATTCAAGTAGAAGAATGAATATTATTAAGTTTTTAAAGGATTGGACACTGCCTGTATCTATGGGCATGGGAACTATTGTATATCTGATATTTGCGTTTGTTCCTGCACTGGAGGGCGCTGCAGAGATGATGGAACCGGTGTTTAACACTATCTTGCCGCTGTTTATGTTCTTGATACTCTTTGTGACCTTTTGTAAGGTTGACTTTCATAAGATGCTTCCTGTGGGGTGGCACTTATGGGTGAGCGTCTTCAACCTTCTGTTTGTGGGCATCGTGATGGCCATCGTTTTGTTCTTTCATTTCACAGGCGATAAACTGGTGCTGATGGAGGCACTGCTGATGTGTATCATCGCTCCTACAGCTACGGCTGCAGCTGTGGTGACGCAGAAATTGGGCGGTTCGCTGGAGGAAATGACTACCTATACATTTCTGTCAAACTTCCTGACGGTCATGTTGGTGCCTGTTTGCTTCCCGCTGATAGAGAAGTCGGCAGACATTTCGTTTATGTCGGCTTTCACAAAAATCTTCTATCAGGTGGTGACACTGCTGGTGGTACCGATGCTGTTGGCTTACTTGGTGAAGCATTATTGGCACAGTCTGCATCGAAAGGTGGTGTCAGTGCGCGATTTGTCCTTCTATCTTTGGGGCTGCTCGCTCATGATTGTGACGGGAACGACGGTCAAGAATATCGTTCATGCTCAGGCAACATTGCTGTTGCTGGGCTCTATAGCTATACTGGGATTGTTGTTGTGCGTCATACAGTTTGCCGTAGGACGCTTTATCGGTCATTATTTCGGTCGTGCGCAAGAGGCAGGACAGGGCTTGGGACAGAAGAATACGGCCTTTGCCATCTGGATGGCTTATACTTATCTGACACCTTTGGCCAGTGTGGGCCCAGGCTGTTATATCCTCTGGCAAAACATTATTAACTCTATAGAGATTTGGCAGGAACGCCGCCGTTCAGCAACTGAATCATAGTCTTGGCAGCATTGGCTGGCGCGTGTTCCTTGCCCAGCTTGCTCCAAACCTCTTGATACCCTTTGAGCATGGTCTCGCGGGCTGGACCATCAAGGATGATTTCCAACTCGTGTTGTATGTTGTCGAACGTGAATGAGTCAGCAACAAGTTCGCGTACGACCTCGCGATTGGCCACCAGGTTGACAAGTGAAATGTACTTCACCTTCAGGATTTTCTTTCTCAGCCAACCGATAAGTCGGGGGAGGGGCGTCTCATAGCATACCACCTGTGGCACATTGAAAAGGGCAGTCTCGAGGGTTGCCGTTCCACTGGTGACCAAAGCTGCATGCGCTTCCGAGAGTAAAGCATAGGTCTGCCCCTTCAATAGCTTAACTTTGCTCCCGGCAAGGTACTGCTTATAATAGTCTTCGTCAATGCTTGGTGCACCTGCAAGAATGATGTCGTAGTCATTTTCGAATTTCTTTGTGGCTCGAATCATCATTGGCAGGTTGTCTTTGATCTCCTGTCTTCTGGAACCAGCCAGCAGGGCAATGATAGGCTTGTCGCCCTTTATCTCGTTGTGAAGTGCACCTTTTTGTTTTGTTTCCAGAAACTCCTTCACCTCGTCGGCGGTGGGATTGCCTACATAATGGATAGGGTAGTGGTGCTTGTTCTCAAAGAAGTCAACCTCGAAAGGCAAGATGGAGAAAAGCTCGTCAACATCGCGCTTGATATTCTTGATACGGTATTCCTTCCATGCCCAAATCTTTGGCGAGATGTAGTAGAATACTTTAAAGCCCAGAAGGTGAGCGAACGCAGCGATGTCGAGGTTGAAACCGGGATAGTCAACCAGAATGACAACATCGGGGTTCCACTGCAGAATATCCTCCTTACAGCGCTTCATATTCTTTAGTATGGTGGGCAGATGCAGTAATACGGGGATGAATCCCATGTATGCCAGTTCGCGATAGTGTTTCACCATCTCACCTCCGACCTGTGCCATCAGGTCGCCACCAATAAAGCGGAAAGAAGCG
Source organism: Prevotella sp. (assembly GCA_024695815.1). GTDB lineage: Bacteria > Bacteroidota > Bacteroidia > Bacteroidales > Bacteroidaceae > Prevotella. The sequence continues at coordinate 67,131 of JAILHK010000013.1, read as the reverse complement.
TTGGCATCGTTTCTTTTCAGTTCTTGCATCAGTCTTGAAGCGTGCAGGTCGCCGCTGGCTTCTCCAGCTATCAGGTAGTACTTCATAATGAGTTGAGAGTTATTCTTCCCAGTCCTTTTTCTGGTTCATGAATTCGTAGGCGGTGACGTCAACTTGGGTGGGGGTGATGGCCACGTAGCCATTGTCTAAAGCCCAACGGTCGGTGTCTTGCATGTCGGGCTCGTCGTTCTGATAGTGTCCCACCATCCAGAAATAGTCGTAGCCGCGAGGATGATGACAGCGTGTAACTTCCTGTCCCCACGTGCCTTTTGACATGCGGCATACCTTTACTCCATTGTATTTCGCAGTGCGAGGGAAATTGACATTCAGACAGATACCCTTGGGAAGACCTTTGGTCAGCACTTTCTCTGTCATTGCAACAACATAAGGGCGCATGGGCTCGAAGTCGGCATCGTCGTGATTGTCGCAAAGGGAAAAAGCGATAGATGGAATGTACTTCATACATCCTTCCAAGGTGACTCCCATGGTGCCGCTGTAGTGCGTGTTGACAGACGCGTTGTCGCCATGATTGATGCCACCGATAACAATGTCTGGACGGCGGTCGACAATTTGTGATAGAGCCAGTTTGACACAGTCAACGGGCGTGCCATTGCTTGACCATATCTGCAGTCCTTCCTCCTCGTGGCGCAAGTTGAGGCGCAGAGGCGTGGTGGCAGAAAAAGCACATGAGAAACCAGAGCGTGCCGAGTCGGGAGCACATACAATGATGTCGCCCAAATGTCTCAGCATATCTACTAGGCAATTGATGCCTTTGGCTTGATAGCCGTCGTCGTTGGAAATAAATATGAGTGGTTTTCTACTGTTCATTACTCTAAAAAAATTTCTTGCAAAGGTAACGATTCTTTTTGAGAAAAAGTAAAGCCGGGCTGAGAATAATTCTAAAATTATTGAAATAATATCAGTGAAACATTCATTGTTTCACAGAAAAGTTGTATCTTTGCAGTTCAAAACTATAAAGGAGAAAAGATTGAAATGGGAAAGATTATTGCATTAGCTAACCAAAAGGGTGGCGTTGGAAAGACCACCACTACAATCAATCTGGCAGCTTCGCTGGCTACCCTTGAGAAGACGGTGCTCGTCGTCGATGCTGATCCACAGGCCAATGCCTCAAGTGGACTGGGCGTGGATATCAAGCAGGTGGACTGTTCTATATACGAATGTATCATCGATAAGGCCGATGTGCGCGAAGCTATCTATACTACCGACATTGAGGGACTTGACATCATTCCCAGTCATATAGATCTGGTGGGTGCCGAGATCGAAATGTTGAACCTGGACAATCGCGAGAAGGTTATCAAGAAATTGCTTGACCCAATTCGTTCAGAATATGATTATATCCTCATCGACTGCTCGCCTTCGTTGGGCCTTATCACTGTGAACTCGCTCACGGCAGCCGACTCGGTAATCATTCCCGTGCAGTGTGAATACTTTGCATTGGAGGGCATCTCCAAACTGCTTAACACCATTAAGATTATTAAGAGCAAGCTGAACCCGAAACTTGAGATCGAGGGATTCCTGTTGACCATGTATGACTCGCGTCTGCGTCTGGCAAATCAGATTTATGACGAGGTGAAACGTCACTTCCAGGAACTGGTGTTCAAGACGGTTATCCAGCGTAATGTGAAACTCTCGGAGAGTCCCTCTCACGGTCTGCCTGTCATCCTTTACGACGCAGACTCTACAGGTAGTAAGAACCATCTGGCATTGGCAAAAGAAATCATTAGTAAGAATAAATAGTAATGGCTGTAAGAAAGAAATTTGACCGGAATGTGCTCGGACGCGGACTCGATGATATCGGTAATGGCCGCGGGCTGGATGCACTCATTGATACAAGCGAGGTGAAAACTCAAGGTTCGTCAAACTTGAATGAGATTCCTATCGAACAGATTGAACCAAATCCTGACCAGCCTCGTCGCGAGTTTGACGAGACAGCTATGCAGGAGCTGGCTACAAGTATTGCAACCATGGGTATCATTGCGCCCATCACCTTGCGTCAGGTAGCGCCCGATCGCTATCAGATCATTGCAGGTGAGCGCCGATGGAGGGCTTCGCAACAGGCTGGACTCACATCGATACCTGCCTATATCCGCACGGCTAATGATGAGAGCGTGATGGAGCTGGCCCTCGTCGAGAATATTCAGCGCGAGGATTTGAACGCCATCGAAATTGCTCTGGCTTATGAACATCTGGCAGAAACCAGTGGCATGACGCAAGAGAAAATCTCTGAGCGCGTGGGCAAGAGTCGCACGGCAGTGACTAACTACATGCGACTGCTGAAGTTGCCTGCCCAGATTCAGATGGCACTGAAGAATCGCGAAATAGACATGGGACATGCCCGTGCCCTGCTGTCGCTCGATTCTCCTTCCATGCAATTGAAGTTGTTCAAGGAGGTGCTGAAGAACCAGTACTCTGTGAGAAAGGTAGAGGAGATGGTTCAGATGCTGAAGAATGGCGAAGACGTGCAAGGCGCCAACAGAAAGATTGCTGCCAAGGCAAAGTTGCCCGCAGAATATGACGCTGTGAAGAAACGCCTGACAACTTTCTTCCAGACAAAGATTCAAATGACATGCTCTCCCAGTGGTAAGGGAAAAATCAGTATTCCTTTTGACAACGAGGGCGATCTGGAACGTATATTAAAGGTGCTGAATGCTGGACATTGAGCAAATGAGAAATTGGGACTTTGACATGATACGGGAGTTGCGAAAGGCAATGGTACTGATTGTACTGTCGCTGTGTCTGCCGTTGACAGAGACAAAAGCCCAAACGGTGGTAGCAGATTCTATTATGCAGGTCATAGACTCGATGTATGCTGCCCTGCCTGTGGATACTGCTGATGTCGTTGATACGTCTGTGGTACAGACGGTGGTTGCCCAGTCGTTGAAGGCGCCTAAACCCAAAAAGGACTGGAGCACTTGGCGCCCTGACCCCCAGCGAGCTCTTTGGATGGCTATGGTAATCCCTGGCGGAGGACAAATCTATAACCGTAAGTACTGGAAACTGCCGATTGTGTATGGAGGTTTCGTGGGATGTGTCTATGCGCTGATGTGGAACAACATGATGTACAAGGACTATCAGCAAGCTTATCTGGATATCATGGATGATGATCCTACAACGGCCAGCTATAATAAGTTTCTGCACTTGGGACGTACGATTACCCCTGAGAACGAAGAACGCTATAAGTCGGTGTTTAAAAGTCGTAAGGACCGCTACCGCCGTTGGCGCGACCTAAGCTTCTTCTGTATGGTGGGTGTCTATGTCGTCTCGGTGATTGATGCCTATGTAGATGCAGAATTGTCTGAGTTCGACATCTCAAAAGACCTGAGTATGAAAGTGCGCCCAACAGTTATGGGCAACGGCCTGAATAGCAGATCGCTGTCAGCAACGTCGATTGGCGTGAACTGCAGCATTAATTTCTAAAGAAGATTTTATGAAGAGAAAACTGATAATACTTTCCGCAATGCTTCTGACTTGTGTGGTCAACACACAGGCGCAGATTGAGGTGGAGGTTGAAGACGAGGAAATCATTGTGTCTGATGAGTATGGCGATGTGGAAGAGATTGACTTCCCCGAGGCCATGGCCGATAATATGATGGACAGCTTGATGAACCTCTATGAGTCGAAGAGCTATTTGACGGTGGATGAAGACTGTAGAACAACAGACGAGAACCCGCTGTTTTCAAAAGAGGAATACATCGAGCGCCTGATGCGCATGCCTACTGTCATGGAGATGTCGTATAACGAGGTGGTGCGCTCTTGTATCGATCGCTATGCCGGACGTCTGCGCCGCCAGGTGGGTTTTATGCTTGGCGCCTCTAACTTCTATATGCCTATCTTTGAGGAAGCACTCGAATCTTATCAGGTTCCCTTGGAATTGAAATATCTGCCTGTCATTGAATCTGCCCTTAACCCCACTGCTGTATCACGTGTAGGTGCAACGGGACTTTGGCAGTTCATGGTCTCTACGGGAAAGATGTATAATCTTGAAATCAACAGTCTGATTGATGAACGTCGCGATCCGGTGAAGGCCAGCTATGCTGCTGCTCACCTGCTGAGTGACTTATATAAGGTCTATGGCGACTGGAACCTGGTGATTGCCGCCTACAACTGTGGGCCTGGCAATATCAACAAGGCAATAGCACGCGCTGGTGGTGAACGCGATTATTGGAAGATTTATCCATATCTTCCAAAGGAAACACGCGGTTATGTGCCTGCCTTTATTGCTGCCAACTACGTGATGACTTATTATTGTGAACACGGCATATGTCCGATGAGAACGCAGTTGCCCTCACAAACAGATACGGTGATGGTGAACCGTGACCTGACACTGTCTCAGATTGCCTCGGTGTGCAATTTGGATCTCCAGATGTTGCGTGCCCTCAACCCTGTCTATCGTCGCGATGTGGTGCCAGGAGCTTCAAGGCCTATGCCTATCCGCCTGCCCTTGAACGATGTGAACACGTTTATCACCATGCAGGACTCGGTCTATGCTTCTTCGACCCCGCTGAAACGTGCTGAGGTGGAGATAGACAATACATTCGTACCTTCTAAATCGGTGTCGAGCAAACGCAGCGGACGTAAGAGTTCACGTGGCGGACGACAAGTGACGGTGAGAAAGGGTGAGTCTCTTTCTACCATAGCACGCAGAAATGGTACGACGGTATCTAAGCTGAAGAGACTGAATGGTATTCGCGGTAACAACATCCGTGCCGGTCAGAAGCTGAAGGTGAGATAATATTGCTATTATAATATATTAAGGTATAAGGTTAAGGGGGAATACTATGGATGATGAAGAGATGATGCGACGCGAAGAGGCCGATGATCAGATGATCAACGAGGCCTATGACCGCTTGATAAATAACTACTTGAACTCGCGCCATCGTAAGAAGGTTGACCTGATTGCAAAAGCATTCAACTTTGCACGTCAGGCTCATAAGGGCGTACGTCGTTTGTCGGGCGAACCTTATATTATGCATCCCATTGCCGTTGCACAGATTGTGTGTTCGGAGATTGGATTGGGTTCTACCAGCATCTGCGCTGCCTTGCTGCATGATGTCGTAGAGGATACCGACTATACGGTAGAGGATATCTCCAATATGTTTGGTCCAAAGATTGCCCAGATTGTTGACGGGCTGACCAAAATCAGTGGTGGTATCTTTGGTGAGAAAGCGTCTGCACAGGCAGAGAACTTTAAGAAGCTGCTGCTCACGATGAGTGAGGATATTCGTGTCATTCTGATAAAGATTGCCGACCGTCTTCACAATATGCGTACGTTGGAATCGCAGCCGGCCAATAAGCAGTATAAGATTGCTGGCGAGACACTCTATCTCTATGCGCCATTGGCTCATCGATTGGGACTCTATAAGATAAAGTCGGAACTTGAAAATCTTAGTTTCAAGTTTGAACATCCAGAGGAGTATGCCACCATCGAACATAAGTTGGCCGAGACTTATAAGACGCGTCATCAGTCGTTCGACCTGTTTACGGCTCCTATTGAGGACATGTTGAAACGCATGGGCGTGCAATACCAGATCAAGGAGCGCATCAAGACGCCTTATTCTATCTGGAACAAGATGCAGAAGAAGCATGTCACGTTCGAGGAGGTCTATGACATCCTGGCTGTGCGTATCATCTTTAAAGCATCAAGTAAGGAGGCGGAAGCTCGTGAGTGCTTTAATATCTATGTAGAATTAGGCAAGATATACGAGAGTCATCCCGATCGTCTGCGAGACTGGGTGAGCCATCCTAAAGCAAATGGCTATCAGGCGTTGCACGTCACCCTGATGTCAAAGGAGGGCCATTGGATAGAAGTGCAGATTCGTTCAGAACGAATGGACGAAATTGCCGAACAAGGTTTGGCAGCTCATTGGAAATACAAAGAAGGTGAGCAGGAGGATGGCGAATACAGTGAGGATGAAAACGAGTTGAACGAATGGCTTCGTACCATCAAGGAGATACTTGACGATCCACAGCCAGACGCGATGGACTTTATCGATTCTATCAAGCTGAATCTTTTTGCAAGCGAGATTTTTGTCTTCACGCCAAAGGGTGAGATTAAGACGATGCCTGCCGAGTGCACAGTGCTTGACTTTGCCTTCTCTATCCATACGTTCTTAGGCTCGCATTGTATTGGTGCCAAGGTCAACCATAAGCTGGTGCCTCTGAGTCATCGCTTGAATAGCGGAGACCAGGTGGAAATCCTGACCTCTAAGTCACAACGTGTACAGCCTTCGTGGATCAATTTCGTTTCTACGGCAAAGGCAAAGGCAAAGATTCAGGCTATCCTGCGCAGAGACAATCGCGAGGTGCAGAAGAAAGGTGAGGAACTGCTTGACGACTGGTTTAAGAAGAATGGCTTCGAGTCTAATCAAAGTCATATTGACCAACTGATGCACTTGCACGACTTCACCCGCCGCGAACCCTTCTTCCTGGCTATGGGAGAGAAACGCATCATTCTTGGTGACGAGGATGTGGACGAGCTTAATGGCAAACACAAGTCAAAGAGCGAGAGTAATGGCGGATGGCGTAAGTATGTGCCTTTCGTTAAGGCCAAGAAGGCTGTTAATGACCAGCCTGAACTCTTTATCGTTCCCGAGAAGTTCAACAGAAAGAAACCTATTTATATCACTGCTCAGAATATCAAACAATATATCTTCCCCACATGTTGTCATCCCATTCCGGGCGATGATGCTTTGGGCTATATAGACAATCAGAACCTTATTGAGATTCATAAGCGTGCCTGCCCTGTAGCCAATAAGTTGAAGGCTAGCTATGGCAACCGCATCCTGGATGCTAAATGGGATATGCACAAGAATCTGTTCTTTGATGCTACGATTCGCTTGGGAGGTATTGATCGTAGAGGATTGGTGAATGAGGTTACTCAGGTCATTTCCAATCAGTTGAATGTGGATATTCGCAAGTTGACCTTCACCACAGAAGACGGCATCTTCGAAGGATGGATAGACCTAAAGGTTCATGATCGAGACGATGTGAAATCGATTATCAGCAGTCTGAAGGAAATAGACGACTTGAAAGAAATTTCACAGATTATGTAGGTATAAAAAGCAATTGGACGAACTCTACTGGAGTCCGTCCAATTGCTTTTTTAAGGCTTGCAAATCTTCTTTTACACTGACAAGTCGCGCCAGAATATCAGCAGTCTTGTCTGCACCGTCACGGTTGTTGTTGATAATGCTTTTGGCAGCAGATATCTTGAATCCACGCTCCTTGACCAGATTGTAAATCAACTTGATTTGTTTGATGTCTTTTTCTGAATATTGGCGAATTTTGTTAGGCCCCATCGTCTTAGGTTTCAAATGGGGGAACTCGGTTTCCCAATAGCGCAATGTACTCTCATTAAGGTCGAACATTTCAGCCACTTCCTTAATGGAATAGTACAACTTCAGGTTTTTGTTAAGATTCAGTGCCATAATACATCTTCATTTGTTTGCAAAGATACGAAATAATTCTTAATTCGTCATCGTTTATTCGCCATTTTTTTGTAATTTTGCACCCAAATTGTATATAAAGTATAGAAACAATGATGACCGCTAAAGAGATTCGCGACTCGTTTAAGAATTTTTTTGAGTCGAAACAGCATGCCATTGTGCCTTCTGCACCAATGGTGATTAAAGACGACCCAACGTTGATGTTTACCAACGCTGGTATGAACCAGTGGAAAGATATTATCCTGGGTACACGCGACCCAGAGCCTCGCCGTCGAGCGGATACACAGAAGTGCTTGCGTGTTTCTGGTAAGCACAATGACTTGGAGGAAGTAGGACATGACACCTACCACCACACCATGTTCGAGATGCTGGGCAACTGGAGCTTTGGTGACTACTTCAAAGAGGGTGCCATCGACATGGCATGGGAATATCTCGTAGATGTTCTGAAACTGAATCCAGAAGATCTTTATGTCACCGTGTTCGAAGGTTCTCCTGAGGAAAATATTCCTCGCGATGATGAGGCTGCAAAATACTGGGCTAAGCACGTGCCTGTCGATCATATCATCAATGGTAATAAGCACGATAACTTCTGGGAAATGGGCGACACCGGTCCCTGTGGCCCCTGTTCTGAGATTCACGTTGACTCTCGTACCCCCGAGCAGCGCAAAGCCAGTGGCAAGAGTGGTCGTGAGCTGGTGAACCAGGACGATCCTCAGGTTATTGAGATTTGGAACATCGTGTTCATGCAGTTCAACCGTAAGGCCGACGGCTCGTTGGAGCCCCTGTCAATGAATGTTATTGACACCGGTATGGGCTTCGAGCGTTTGGTTCGTATGATGCAGGGCAAGCACTCTAACTATGACACAGACGTGTTCCAGCCCATCATCAAGACCGAACAGCAGATTACAGGATTGAAATACTTTACATTCGAGGAAGAGACAGAGAATCCTATCAGCAAGGAGCAAGACGATATCAACGTGGCAATGCGTGTTTGTGCCGACCACCTGCGTGCTGTTGCCTTCTCTATCGCCGACGGCCAGTTGCCTTCAAACGCAAAGGCCGGCTACGTTATTCGTCGTATCTTGCGCCGTGCCGTACGTTACGCTTACACCTTCCTCGGACAGAAAGAGGCTTTCCTCTATAAGCTCCTGCCTACACTTGTTCAGGAGATGGGCGATGCTTTCCCCGAGTTGAAGGCTCAGCAGACCTTGATTGCCAAGGTGATGAAGGAAGAAGAAGACTCGTTCCTGCGTACACTGGAGAAAGGTATTGGCATGCTGAATGACGCTATGGAGCAGTTGAAGGCTGAAGGTAAGAAAGAGCTGGATGGCGTTCAGGCGTTCCGTCTGTTTGATACCTATGGTTTCCCTCTCGACCTCACCGAACTGATCTGTCGTGAGAACGGCTTCACCGTCAACGAAGAGCAGTTCAATGCCGAGATGCAGAAGCAGAAAGACCGCGCTCGTAATGCCGCTGCTGTCGAGAACTCTGATTGGGTTGAGCTGGCAGCAGGCGAACAGCAGTTCGTTGGTTATGACTTTACTGAATACGAGTGTCGCATCCTGCGCTATCGTAAGGTGACACAGAAAAAGAACGAGTTCTATGAGCTGGTTCTCGACAACACACCTTTCTATGGTGAGATGGGTGGACAGGTAGGCGACCAGGGCGTACTGGTTTCAGAGAATGAGACCATCGAGATTATCGACACCAAGCGAGAGAATGGTCAGAGCGTACATATCGTGAAGCAGTTGCCTAAGGATACTGCTGCACAGTTCATGGCTTGTGTTGATACCGACAAGCGTGATGCCTCTGCCGCTAATCATACAGCAACTCACCTGCTTGACTATGCGTTGAAGCAGGTACTGGGCGACCATGTTGAGCAGAAGGGTTCTTTTGTAAGCCCTGACACGCTGCGTTTCGACTTCTCACACTTCGAGAAGGTTACCGACGAGCAGATTCGCGAGGTAGAGCGTATGGTCAACGACATGATTCGTCAGGATATTCCTCTCGATGAGCATCGCGATATGCCTTTCGATGAGGCCAAGAAACTTGGCGCCATCGCCCTCTTTGGCGAGAAGTATGGCGACAAGGTGCGTGTGGTTCGCTTCGGTCCCTCATGCGAGTTCTGTGGTGGTGTTCATGCCAGCAGCACAGGTCGTATCGGTTTCTTCAAGATTGTCTCAGAGAGCAGCGTTGCTGCCGGCATTCGTCGTATCGAAGCCAAGACCGGTAAGGAGTGCGAGGAACTGTTGTACCAGACCGAGGATATGCTCCGTGCTGTGAAGTCGTTCTTCAACAATGCCAAGGACCTCCAGGGCGTAATCCGTAAGTATATCGAGGAGCACGACTCTATGAAGAAAGAGATTGAGAGCTTCCAGGCTCAGGCTGTAGAGCGCGCTGCCAAGCAGTTGGTTGAGAAGGCCCGTGATATCAATGGTGTGAAGGTTGTTTCTGCCGTGCTGCCCATGGCTCCTGCTGCTGCCAAGGACTTGGTCTTCAAGGTTCGCGCCGCAGTCGAGGGTTCTCTGCTTTGCGTACTTGGAACGCATGCTGACAATAAGCCACAGCTTTCTATCATGATGAGCGACGACATGGTGGCCGACCACAAGTTGAATGCTGGTCAGATGGTTCGCGAAGCTGCTAAGCTCATCCAGGGTGGTGGCGGTGGTCAGCCTCACTTTGCACAGGCTGGCGGTAAGAGCGTTGACGGACTCAGTGCTGCTGTTGATAAGGTTGTTGAACTGGCAAACCTCTAAAACAGCCTAGTTAAATATTCTAAAGAATAGGGATTTCCTCCATAGTTATGCGGAAATTCCTATTCTTTTTTTGTTGATATTCCTTATCTTTGCACCATCAACCATTTAAAACTATAAGATTATGACTCAAACATCTGTTTTTCGCAAATCGCTTTTGCTGTTAGTAATGACAGGCTTTTGCTTGTTTGCCAGTGCTCAGCACTATGAGATAGACCGCGGACACGTCTATTTTGGTCATGCGTTGTTGAAGTATGCCGATGCTCGTACCTTCCGTGATTTGGGTTGTGGCTATGCCAAGGATAGGTACAATGTCTATATGGATGGCCGTGTGTTGGAGAATGTAGACCCTTCTTCGTTCCGATTGAAAGAGCCCAGCAGCTGGCGTAATCAAGGGCGTAACGAAGAACTTCCGCCATCGCATCGCGGTTACTATAAGACAAAGTTCAACGTCTATTATGGCAACAAGAAGTTGGATGCGCATGCACAATCATTTAAAGAGCTGGGTGGAGGCTATGCAAAGGACTCCTTCACGGTGTTCTACTATGGCCAGAAGGTCGATGGTGCCATGGCGTTAACCTTTAAATATACAGGTGATGGCTATGGTGAAGACTCCTATGATGTATATTACAAGGGTAAAAAAATTGAATAAATAACGTGAAAGAGCGACACACCATGCTGGTTGTCGCTCTTTCTTTTATGTTCTATTTCTGATTTCTCAGACTTGTTTTCCTTTTCTTTAGAACCATTTCTGATTCTGCTCGAAACTTTTCTTATTCTTTGTCGTAGGCATGAGCCGGATAGTCGATGGTGTAGTGCAGACCTCGGCTTTCTTTGCGCTCAAGGGCAAAACGAGTAATCAGGTAGCCCACGTTGATCATGTTGCGCAGTTCGCAGATGTCCTTTGTGGCTTTCACGCGTTTAAACAGGTTCTCGGTCTCTTCATAGAGTGTGTCAAGGCGCACCCATGCACGATGCAGACGAAGGTCTGAACGCACGATACCTACATAGTTCGACATGATTTCCCCGACCTCTTTTACAGATTGAGTGATGAGCACCTTCTCTTCGTTGGTCAGCGTACCCTCGTCGTTCCATTCGGGCACTTTCTCGTTGAAGTCGTAGAGGTCCACATGCTCCAGTGAGTGTTTGGCAGCCGCATCGGCATAGACCACAGCCTCGATAAGTGAGTTAGACGCCAGACGGTTGCCACCGTGCAGACCAGTGCAAGAACACTCGCCGATGGCGTAGAGACGTTCGATGCTTGAGCAACCATTCAAATCCACCTTGATGCCACCGCACATGTAGTGGGCTGCGGGGCGCACGGGAATATAGTCGGTGGTGATGTCGATGCCCATAGACAGGCACTTCTGGTAGATATTGGGGAAGTGACGGCGCGTCTCGGCAGGATCCTTATGTGTCACGTCCAGACAGACGTGATCCAATCCGTGAATCTTCATCTCTTTATCGATGGCGCGAGCCACAATGTCGCGTGGCGCCAACGACAGACGCTCGTCGTATTTCTCCATGAAGCTCTCGCCGTTTGGCAGACGCAATATGCCGCCATAGCCGCGCATGGCTTCAGTGATAAGGAAGGCAGGGTGGGTCTCTCCGGGCGAGTAGAGGGCTGTGGGGTGGAACTGCACAAACTCCATGTCGGCCACCGTACCTTTTGCACGATAGACCATGGCCTCGCCATCGCCAGTGGCAATCACGGGGTTGGTGGTCGTCTGATAAACAGCACCGCATCCGCCAGTACACATCACGGTGACCTTTGCCAGATATGTATCCACTTTCTCTGTCTCTGGGTTCAGCACGTATGCACCATAACAGTTAATATATGGTGTGCGTCGTGTCACCTTGGCACCCAGGTGGTGCTGTGTGATAATCTCAACGGCAAAGTGGTTTTCCTTGATGTCAATGTTAGGATTGTTGCGCACAGCTTCCATCAGACCGCGCTGAATCTCTGCTCCGGTATCGTCGGCATGGTGCAGAATGCGGAATTCCGAGTGTCCGCCTTCGCGGTGCAGATCGAAGTTTCCATCTTCCTTCTTATCGAAGTTTACGCCCCAGTTTACCAGCTCTTTAATCTGTTTGGGTGCGTTTCTAACCACCTGTTCCACGGCAGCGCGATCAGAAATATAGTCGCCTGCTATCATGGTGTCTTCAATGTGCTTGTCAAAGTTGTCGACCAGCAGGTTGGTAACCGACGCCACGCCGCCCTGTGCAAACGAGGTGTTGGCTTCGTCAAGTGTTGTTTTGCAAATCATGCACACTTTACCTTTGTTGGCGCGTGCTACCTTTAGGGCATAACTCATGCCCGCTACTCCTGAACCAATAATAAGAAAGTCGTATTTATAGACCATGCTCTTCTTTGTTTTTAAAAACACTGCAAAGGTACGCATAATAATTGAGAAACAATTGTTTAATAAAAAAAAAGGCAAATAATTTCCGCAATTTGTGTGTTTTTTACTTTTTTTCTCGTACCTTTGCAGTCGTTAAACCAATTATCAACAAAATTATGGACGATTACCCGGCGGACAATTACAATTCGTAATGGCGGGGGATAGCGACAAGGCTGCTAATCCCTTTGCCGCTAAATCATTTTCGTAAAACTATCCATGTACACGAGTGCTTTCGCGCTTTCGTACTTGTGGTATTATCAAACGGATTAGCAATATGAAGACCTATTGGAACACAACAGAGGGGCTGAGCCAACTGCAGGAGTGGCAGCCTAATTGCTGGATACAGGTGACGTGTCCAACAGACGAAGACCAGCGCGAGTTGGAAGAGCGCTTTGGCATACCCGATTATTTTATTTCAGACATCAGCGATACCGACGAGCGTGCCCGTTATGAATACGATGACGGATGGATGCTCATCATCTTGCGTATTCCCTACGTCAAGGAGGTGCGTTCGCGCACACCCTATACCACGGTGCCTCTGGGTATTATCCACAAGCGCGACGTCACGATTACCGTGTGCTACTACGAGACCAACATGATGATAGACTTCGTTTCCTATCAGCAGAAGCGCAATGATGGTTTCACAGACCATGTGGACATGATTTTCCGTTTGTTCCTTTCCAGCGCGGTGTGGTATCTGAAGCGCCTGAAGCAAATCAACCTGCTGATAGATAAAGCCAAGCGAAACCTCGACAAGGAGGTGAACAACGAAAGTCTGATAGGACTGAGCCGTCTGCAGGATTCGCTCACGTATTTCCAGACATCTATCCGTGGCAATGAGACCCTGCTGTCTAAACTGAAGTTTAAACTGCAGATTGACGAACTTGATGCCGACCTGATTGAGGACGTCAACATCGAGATGACGCAGGCCCGCGAAACCACCAATATCTATTCGAATATCCTTGAGTCGACGATGGATACCTATCAGTCGATTATCAATAACAACATGAATACCGTGATGCGTACGCTGACTTCAGTGACCATTATCATGATGTTCCCCACGCTGATAGCCTCTCTGTTCGGTATGAACCTTATCAATGGCATGGAGTCAAGCCACTTTGGCTTCCTCTTTGCAATGGCTATTTCAGTAGGCGTTTCGGCTCTTGCATGGTGGTTTTTTAGGTATAAAAGGCTTATTTAACCCCCAAAAATGAAAAAAAATCACAGAAAATTAGGCTGTTAAAATTATTTTCCGTAATTTTGAGGCCTAATTTTGTGTGTACTAATCGAATCAGTAACTAAAAAGTTAAATGATGGACTCTCAAGAAAACATCCTCGAACAGGGGACACAGGAAGAAGTAATGGCTCAAGAAGCCGCAGTTGAAGAGCGTAAGGTCTATACCTCTAAGAAGGAAGTACTCGACAGGGTAAAAGAAATTGCCCATGGCGAAGAGGTTCCTCAAAAGGATGAGGTGGAATACCTGAAGACCGTGTTCTACAAACTTCACATTGCCGAGCGTGATGCCCAGCAGAAAGCGTATGTTGATGCTGGAGGCGATCCTGCTACCTATCAGGTGACTCCCGATGAGCTCGAGGAAGTGTTCAAGGCCGAGATGGGCGTCATCAAAGAACGCCGTGCCGAACAGTTCCGTCAGCAGGAAGCTGAAAAGGAGGAGAATCTGAAGAAGAAACTCGAAATCATTGAAAAGATAAAGAATATGGTGACCTCGCCCGAGGAAGCCAATAAATCGTACCAAGACTTCAAGGCCCTACAGGCAGAGTGGAAGGAAATCAAGAGTGTTCCTGCCGATAAGGCCAACGAGCTGTGGCGCAGCTATCAGCTGTATGTGGAGCAGTTCTACGACCTGCTGAAGTTGAACAGCGAAGCCCGTGAATACGACTTCAAGAAGAATCTGGAACTGAAGACGCACCTTTGCGAGGCAGCAGAGAAGCTGGCCGACGAGGAAGACGTGATCAGCGCTTTCCATCAGTTGCAGAAACTCCACCAGGAATATCGTGAGACAGGTCCTGTGGCTAAGGAGCTGCGCGAGGAAATCTGGCAGCGCTTCAAGGCCGCTTCTACCGTTATCAACAAGCGCCACCAGCAGCACTTCGAGGACATTCGTGCCCGCGAGGAGGAGAACTTGCAGAAGAAAACTGTGCTCTGCGAGAAAGTGGAGGCCATCGTTGCCGAAGAGAAGAAGGGTAGTGCAGATTGGGAACGTCTTACTCAGGAGATTATTGCCATCCAGCAGGAATGGAAGAGCATCGGTTTTGCTCCTCAGAAGATGAATGTGAAAATCTTCGAGCGCTTCCGCGCCGCCTGCGATGCATTCTTTGCTGCAAAGGCCGAGCACTTCAAGGCCCTGAAGGATGCCTTCAAGGAGAATGCTGACAAGAAGCGTGCACTCATCGAAAAGGCTAAAGCACTGCAGGATAGCACCGAGTGGCGTTCTACCAGCGATAAGCTCATTGCCCTGCAAAAGGAGTGGAAGACCATAGGTATGGTGCCTAAGAAGTTGGGCGATCAGCTGTGGGAGGAATTTCTGGCAGCATGCAATAAGTTCTTCGAGGCCCGCAATGCAGCTGGCGCAGGTCAGCGCAGCGAGGAGCACCAGAACCTGGAGAAGAAGCAGGATGTCATTTCTCGCCTTAAGGCTGCTGCCGAAGAGGCTGGCGAAGACCTACAGTCAAAGGTTCAGAAACTCGTTGAAGAATACAATGCCATCGGACATGTTCCCTATAAAGAGAAGGATAAGCTTTACGAGGAATACCACGCCGTACTCGACAAGTTGTATAAGGAGCTCAACATATCTGTAGCTAAGAAGCGCCTTAATAAGTTCAAGGACAATCTGAAGCAGGTGGCAGAGCGTGGCGAAGCTGCACTCGACAACGAGCGTGCCCGTCTGATGCGTCAGTACGAAAACCTGAAGCAAGATATCGCTACCTACGAGAACAACCTGGGCTTCCTCAGTGTCAGCTCTAAGAAGGGCAACTCGCTCATCGACGAGATGAACCGCAAAGTGCAGAAGTTGAAGGACGATATGCAGCTGGTAAGAGATAAGATTAAGGCTATCGATGCCGAGAATAAAGAATAAAGTCGGGTGGTTTTCCCGGATTACAGATAGGGCCCTTTGGCTTGTCAAGCAAACAACTTGGCAGTCAGAGGGCCCTTTTTGTTTGTTGTTTCAGTTCTTTTTATAAGTCAATAGTGCCGCTATTATATGCTAATAGTGTCGTTATTATATGCTAATAGTGGCACTTTGGTGTCTTACGACTTAAGTCGTGAGATCTTTTGACTTAAGTCGTGAGATCTTTTGACTCCAGTCGTGAATTCTTTCGACTTAAGTCGTGAGATCTTTCGACTTAAGTCGTGAATTACCAAAGTAACGCTTTTCTGTTGGTAATGCGCCACTATAGAGTGGGAAAAAGTCTTGTTTTATGTGTGCTTTCTCGTATTCAGGATTTTTGAAAAGGACGACGAGGACGTAATTGGATAAAAGAAAAATCCGCTAAGTACTTTTCAGTGACCTAGCGGATTTTTAAGTTGGGGTACCCGGACTCGAACCAGGAAAGGCAGGACCAGAATCTGCAGTGTTACCATTACACCATACCCCAAAATTTTGTTCGTTGTAGAACTCTCTTGTTCTGTTTTGCGGGTGCAAAGGTACTACTTTTTTATGAACTACCAAAACTTTTAGGCACTTTTTTATAAAAATCATCAAAAAAAAAGTTTTTATATGCGTTTTACGGATAAAAGCGCTACCTTTGCAGGGTAATTTTACATTATTATATATTATAAATGGAACAAACATCAAAACTGGTTCAGACTATTGTTGAAGGAATACAAGAGAAAAAAGGTAGTGGTATCGTAATTGCCGACTTGAGCGGCATTGATGGCACGATATGTAAGAACTTTATTATTTGTCAGGGCAACTCGCCTGCACAGGTAGAGGCAATTGCCGAATCTATAAGTGATATGGTACGCAAGGAACTGGGTGAAAAACCTGCTCATGTGGTGGGTCTCGAGAATGCTCAGTGGGTGGCCATGGACTATACAGACGTGTTGGCACATGTATTCTTGCCCGATGTACGTGCTTATTATGACTTGGAGCACCTTTGGGCCGACGCTCCACTGACAGCAATACCTGATTTGGATTAAAATAAATATGGAACAGAATAATAATAATCAGCCCAAAATGCCAAGGTTCAACATGAACTGGATTTATTTCTTGGCTATTGGAGCATTGTTTTTCTTTTATTTCACTGGCGAACAGGGCTTGGCTCAGGGACAGGGCGCTATGAGCGAAGTGTCGTACACTGAGTTTAAGACATTGGTTAGCCAGGGCAATGCATCGCGTATTGTGGCCAACAAAAGTCACAACACGCTGAAGATGTATGTGAAGCCCGACAGTATTCGTTCTGTTTTTAACAAGACGGCCGATCAGGTGGGCACCGATCCCTATCTGTCTGTTGAATTCGGAAGTATTGACCGTTTGGAGCAGTTCGTGGACAGCGCCCGTGCTCATCATGCATTCACCGGACGTCTCAGTTATGAGCGCGATAGCGATGGCGGTTTCCTTGGCAGTTTAATTACCATGTTGCTCCCCATTATCCTGTTTATTGGTGCATGGCTGATATTCCTGCGCTTCATGAATCGCGGTGGTGGCGGTTCAATGGGTGGCGGCATCTTCTCTGTTGGCAAATCTAAGGCCAAGATGTATGAGAAGGGTGGCGAACTGGGCATCACATTCAAGGATGTGGCTGGTCAGGCTGGTGCCAAGCAAGAGATACAGGAAATCGTGGAGTTCCTGAAAAATCCACAGAGATATACCGACCTAGGTGGTAAGATTCCTAAGGGTGCACTGCTCGTTGGCCCTCCAGGAACAGGTAAGACCTTGCTGGCTAAAGCCGTAGCTGGCGAAGCTGGCGTGCCCTTCTTCTCGATGTCGGGTAGCGACTTCGTAGAGATGTTCGTAGGCGTAGGTGCTAGTCGTGTGCGCGACCTGTTCCAGCAGGCTAAGGCAAAGTCGCCTTGTATCATCTTTATCGACGAGATCGACGCTGTGGGACGTGCCCGCAGCAAGAACCCTGCCATGGGTGGCAACGACGAGCGCGAGAACACATTGAATGCGCTGCTCACCGAGATGGATGGCTTTGGCACCAACAGCGGTGTCATTATCCTGGCAGCTACCAACCGTGTGGATATGCTCGACTCGGCCCTGTTGCGTGCCGGACGCTTTGACCGTCAGATACATGTGGACCTGCCCGATCTCAGCGAGCGTAAGGAAATCTTTATGGTGCACCTGAAACCGCTGAAGCTCGATAACACCGTCGATGTTGACTTCCTGGCTCGTCAGACACCAGGTTTCTCGGGTGCAGACATTGCGAACGTATGTAACGAGGCAGCCTTGATTGCAGCCCGTCATAGTAGCACATGCGTAGGCAAACAGGATTTCCTGGATGCCGTGGATCGTATCATTGGCGGACTGGAAAAGAAAACCAAAGTGATGACGCAGGCTGAGAAGCGTTCTATTGCCATTCATGAGGCCGGCCATGCTACCATTTCTTGGTTTACGGAATTTGCTAACCCATTGGTGAAGGTGAGCATCGTGCCTCGTGGACAGGCACTGGGTGCTGCCTGGTATCTGCCCGAGGAGCGCGTGCTGCAGACCAAAGAGGCCATGCTCGACGAGATGTGCTCGCTGCTGGGCGGACGTGCTGCCGAGGAACTTTTCGTGGGCCATATCTCTACAGGCGCCATGAACGACCTGGAGCGTACCACCAAGCAGGCCTATGGCATGGTGGCCTATGCCGGTATGAGCGAGAAGTTGCCCAACCTCTGCTACTATAACAATGCAGAATTTCAGTTCCAGCGTCCCTATAGCGAGACCACTGCGAAGATTATGGACGATGAGGTGCTGAAGATGGTCAATGAGCAGTATGAGCGTGCCAAAAAGATACTGACCGAACATGCTGATGGACATGCACGCCTGGCACAACTTTTGGTTGACCGTGAGGTTATCTTTGCCGAGGATGTGGAACAAATTTTTGGCAAGCGTCCTTGGACCTCTCGTGCCGACGAACTTCTGGAGGCACAGATGCGCGAGGAAGCCGAGAAAATGGCTGCCGAGCGCACCAAGCAGCTCGAGGCAAAGCAGAACGCAGAGGACTCAGAAGACGAGGATGATTCTGAGAACTCTTAAAAATAAAAGACTATGAAGAACTTTATTGTGAGAACAATCACTGGCGTTATTTTTGTTGCTGCCATTGTGATTAGCTTTTTGAACCCATTGGCTATGGTGTTCCTGTTTGCACTGGTGACAGGCATGACCATCTGGGAGTTCTGTGGATTGGTGAACGACCGCGAGGGCGTTCAGGTGAACCGTTTCATCTCTACTGTGGCCGGTGTCTATCTGTTTCTGGCCATGGCAGGCCATTGCAGCGGTAGGGTGGACAGCGATACGGTCTTCATACCTTATCTCATCACTATCATCTACCTGATGGTGGCCGAACTCTATCTGAAAGCAAAAGACCCTATCAACAACTGGGCTTACACCATGTTGCCACAGATGTATATCGCTCTGCCTTTCTCAATGCTCAACGTGTTGGCATTCCCACAGGCAGGTGCCTATTCACCTGTATTGCCACTCAGTGTGTTCGTATTCCTGTGGATGAATGACTCGGGTGCTTATCTCTGCGGTTCGCTGCTGGGACGCCATAAGTTGTTCCCCCGCGTTTCTCCCGGCAAGAGCTGGGAGGGAAGCATCGGTGGTGGCATCCTGGTGGTGGGCGTAGCCGTGCTGATATGGTATCTGCTGGACCTCTATTTCCCCGACGAGTCGAAGATGAATGCGCTGCACTGGGCCGGACTGGGCATCACGGTGGCGGTCTTTGGTACGTGGGGCGACCTGGTAGAGAGTCTTTTCAAGCGCACGCTTGGCATAAAGGACAGTGGCAATATACTGCCCGGACATGGTGGAATGTTGGATCGTTTTGACTCTTCGCTCCTTGCCATTCCCGCAGCAGTGGTATATCTTTTCACACTGACGCTGTTAAAATAAAAACACTTTTTAAGAAAAACGCTTGCATATATAAAAAAAAATGTGTTACTTTGCAGTTAATAACATTAAACATTAACTAATAAAAGTATTATGAAAAAGTTTTTTGCAGCTATTGTAGCAGTGCTTTTCGCAGCACCTTCGTTTGCTCAGATGGGTAGTGGCGGTTTCTCTCTGAACGAGAGTACAGTATATTACGGACTCCGTATGGGTCTGAATGTATCAACCATTACCGGTGATCTTCTGGACTTGGATTCTAAGGCAGGTATGACCCTGGGTGGTGTTGTTGGTCTGCGTGTTAGCGATACTACACCTATCTTCGTTGAAAGTGGTCTGTACTATTCTGGACGTGGTGCCAAGGATTTCAACTTGAACTACCTCGAGATTCCCGTTCTGATTAAGTATGGTGTACAGGTGACCGACGAGATTGCCGTTCTGCCTTATATTGGTCCTTACTTCTCTTATGGTATTGGTGGTAAGTATAAGACCTTGGAGGGCAAGCGTAGTTCATACAACTGGGTGAAGCACTCTGATATGGGTTTCAAGCTGGGTTGTGGTGCTGAGTACAATAAGCTCTATGCCGAGCTTGGTTATCAGTTTGGCGTGATGGATATTGCCAAGGAGAATCCTACAGACGATGGTGCTCACACGGGTAACTTCTTTATCAATGTCGGTGTGAACTTCTAAGTAAGTTAATACGATAGATATTTCAAAAAGAGGGGCATTCACTTCGTAAAGCGAATGCCCCTCTTCTGTGTTGTTATAGTCGAACTCTACCTCTTGCGTTTTGTCTTTTTCTTGACCGCAGGCTTGGGCTGAACCTTTGCTTTGTTCTGAACCTTCGCCTTGGGCAGTTCGCCGCTGGTCAGCAGAATGCATACCCGGTCTTGAAAGTCGCGACCTGTGGTAGCACGCATGATGCCCTGATTGATGATGGCAAAGCAAAGACGGTTGCCATTAGGTGCCGTGCAGTAGCCAGCCAGTGCCGAGATGCCCGTGACGGTACCCGTTTTCGCCATCACATTACCCTCGGCAGCAGTCTCCTTCATGCGGTTCTTCAGCGTGCCATCCACGCCGGCAATGGGTAGCGAGGGCAACAGTTGGTTGTAAACCGGCTTGTTGTTCCACACATAGCGCAACAATTTCACTTCCGATTCTGCCGACAGGTAGTTATAGAGCGACAGGCCGCTGCCGTCGGCCAAACGGTAGTTGTCGGGGTTCAGTCCGGCTTTCTTCAGCACCCTGCGCTGACAGTCTTTTGCTTCGTCGGCATTGGCGGGACGGTTGCCGTCGGCCATCGCTAACTGGTAGAACATCGACTCAGCGTACAGGTTGTCGCTGTCTTTCATCATCTTCTTCATCACAGCACTGATGCTGTGCGTGCGTGTGCAGAAAGGAACGGCATTGTCGGGACACGACCAGTGACCCACACCCACGTTGACAAACGCAATGCTATCGTCGAGCATTGCCTCTACAAGGTGGTCGGTGAACCCCTCGTTGCGCTCCACCAATAGTGGCGAGAGCGATGGGTTGTCGTCGTCCCAGCACCATCCTTCACCCCACTTCAGATCGTCTTTTGCCGAGAGGTCGGCATAGATGTTGCCTTCGAACGTGTCAATGCCCAAATCTCTTAAGGCCTTGACGGCAGCCTCGATATCTTCGTCGCTAAACATAGGGTCCATGCCTCCCACACAGTAGATGTCGCCTTTCAGTCTGCGATTCTCAATATTTCCTGTATGGAGAAAGCGGGTAGTGAACTGATAGTCTGGTCCTAGCTGGTCGCAGGCCGCAATGGCCGTCAGCAGTTTCATGGTCGATGCCGGACGCATCAGCTGTCGTTCGTTGAAGTGGTATAGCAATGTGTCGGCCGTTAGGTCCCAGACCATCAGTCCAACACTCGATGTGTCGAACATCTTGTCCATAAGGAGCGTGTCCATGCGCTCTTTGGAAAAAGAAACTGTCTGTGCCGACAGTAGTGCAGGCACAGACAGTAGGAGAGATAATAACAGCTTCTTCATTGGTGCTATTTATTTTTCGGGTACGTCCTCAAGGGTCTTCTTCAGAAGTTTCCAGAAAGGTTCAACGGTCTCAATCAGCGCACGCTCGGTGGTGGTGTGAGGCGACTTCATCGTTGGACCCAGACTGACAACATCCAGCCATGGATATTTGCCCAGAATGACAGAGCACTCAAGTCCGGCGTGGTCCACCTGGATGATGCCGTCGGCACCAAACAGCTCCTTGTATTCCTTCAGCAACAGGTGCAGAATCTCTGAGTCTGGATTAGGATCCCAGCCACCATACGAGCCGGCAGTCTCTACCTTCATGCCAGCCATCGAGAAACAGCTCTCCAGTGTCTTCACCACATAGTCTTTCATGTCCTCGCGACTGCTACGTGCCAGAATCTTGATGTCGGCATGTCCGCCACCAATGTTGATGATAGCCAGGTTGCTCGATGTCTCAACCACGTTGGGGTAGGCGGGGATAAAACGAACTACGCCGTCATGACAAGCATAGATGGCATCGATGAGGTTGTCTTGAATCTCTACGGGAATCTCTGTCTTTGGTGTCTCAACCTCTTCCACCAGCACCTCGATGCCCTGTGGCTCGATGAGCTTGTATTCGTCGTTGAAGGTCTCTTTCCAGTCGTTGGCCAGTTCCTTGATGGCCTCAACATTCTCTTTAGGCAGTGTGAGGATGGTCTCAGCCTTGAATGGAATGGCATTGCGCATGTTGCCGCCCTGCCAGCAGGCCAGACGTGCGTCCAGCTCTTCGATAGCCTCGCGAACCATCTGCACCATCAACTTGTTGGCGTTGCCTCTGCCTTCATGGATCTCCAGACCAGAGTGTCCGCCGCGCAGGTTCTTCACCGTCAGACGTACGGCAGCATCCTCAGCATCGGTGTCCACCTCTTTATAGTCGAGTGTGGCAGTGATGTCGATGCCGCCAGCCGAACCAATCACGAACTTGCCCCAGTGCTCAGAGTCGAGGTTCAACAAAATGTCGCCCTGCAACTCACCCTCGGGCAGATCGTTGGCACCATACATGCCAGTCTCCTCGTCGGCAGTCACCAACGCGTCGATAGGACCATGCTTCAGGGTCTTGTCTTCCATGATGGCCATGATGGCAGCCACGCCAAGACCATTGTCGGCACCCAGTGTGGTGCCTTTTGCCTTCACCCATTCTCCGTCAATCCATGGCTGGATGGGGTCGGTCTCAAAATTATGCGTAGATTCGGGCGTCTTCTGTGGCACCATGTCCATGTGTGCCTGCAGGATGACGCCCTTCTTATTCTCGTAGCCAGCGGTAGCTGGTTTGCGGAATACGATATTGCCGGCGGGATCCTTGAACGTTTCTACACCAGCCTGTTTGCCGAAGTCAAGCAGGAACTGCTGAATCTTTTCCAAATGTCCGCTAGGACGTGGTACTTGTGTCAGTGCATAGAAGTTCTTCCAAATGCACGTGGGGTTTAGGTTCTGAATTTCGTTGTTCATAGCAGTGTCTGTTATTGTTTATATCAATATTTATTTTGTTTGCATAATAATGGTTCCTTCTTGCGCCACAGCACCTTCGGGTCTGCGTATCTTCGTGAAGTTAAGAGATATCCACGCCCATACGCCCAAGAGGATAACTAGCAGGGTCTGTACGGTGTGTACGATAAGCACGAAATACAGGGCACGCTCGTCGGCCACGCCATAGAGAATCAACATGGTCTTAACGGCAAAATGCCATGGACCAGCACCATTGGGCGTAGGTACGATGACGGCAAAGTTGCCCACCACGAAACATACCAGTGCACAACCGATGCCTAATGCTTTGGTGAAGTCGAAACAAAAGAATGTCAGGTAAAAATGCAAGAAGTACATCACCCAGATGCCGACTGAGAACAGCAGATAGAGAGGGAGGTTTTTGATGCCCTTCAGTGACAGCACGCCTTCCCAGATGCCGTGCAATGTCATCCTTACCTTATTATATATAGATAGGCGACGCAGCAGCATGTGGAGCAACAGCAATACGGCCACGCCACAAATGCCCGTTACGAGCCATCCTGTCAGCGAGAAGCTGGTCAATATATGGTCGATCGATGTGCCTGTCTTTTTGAAAAAGGTGCCAAAGATACTCATCTCGAAAAGCAGGATGAGACCAGAGTAGAGCATCACCATCAGCGTATCGACGGCGCGTTCGGTGACCACCGTGCCCAGCGCTTTGGCAAACGACACCCCTTCCCAGCGCTTTAGCAGTCCACAACGTGTGAACTCGCCAATACGCGGAATGAGCAGCGAGACGGCATAGCTGGTAAAAACAGAGTTGACGACAACCGAATTTCTTGTTTTCTCGCCCATTGGCTCCAGTGTCTGACGCCAGCGCCAGCCGCGAAAAGCCTGTGCCAGTATGCCAAATGGAAAGGAAAGCAGCATCCAGGTCCAGTTCATTTCGTGGAGCACCACTTGCTTAATGCCTTGAAAATCAAAGCCGCGGTACATCCAATAAAGAATGGCACCACCCAGAAGGAGTGGCAGTATAATTTTTGCGATGGCTTGAACGTACTTCATAGATTTCGCAAAGTTACGAATAAATGAGCGAAATGCAAAAAGAAAACGAGGTTTTCTTTTTCATTTCCGAATGCAAGTAACTTCGGTTTATCCAAAGTTACGAATAAATGAGCGAAATGCAAAAAGAAAACGAGGTTTTCTTTTTCATTTCCGAATGCCAGTAACTAAGACGTAGTCAGAGTTACGAATAAATGAGCGAAATGCAAAAAGAAAACGATGATTTTCTATTGATGGTTCTGCATTTTTTGATATTCGCGCGGACCAACGCCTTTGTATAGTTTAAAGTTTCTGTAGAACGATGTAGTGCTGGTGAAGCCAGATTCCTCTGAAATCTCGGTCAGCAGCTTGGTGGGATGTTGACTGATGAGCGTCGTTGCATAATCAATGCGCATGCGGTTGATATACTCATTGAATGACATGCCGGTTTCGCGGTTGATGGCGATATAGATGTAGTTGCGATTAGTGCCCAAGCGTTGCACGATGTCGGCAATCTTTAGGTTGGGCTGACGGTATAGTTGATCCTTGTCCATCAGTTGTTCAATGCGATTGCGCAGTTCTTTGATTACTGGTGTCCCTGATACGGATTCATCGGTATAATCTTTGTCCTGTTCTTCGTCCTGTTCAATATTCTCTATGCTGAATTTCTGATACAGTCCTACATAACCTATTATAAATAGTATGATAGAGAAAAGTGTAGAGGGAATGCTCAGTTTCCAGATAGACTCGTTGAAGTGATGGCGACCTATGATGTTTAATGCAAACGAGAAAATGGATGAAATGACGAATGTTAGCAACATATAATGAACAAGGTCTAAAGTCTTGTCTTCTACATCGGCATAGGCTTCCTTAATTTGTCTTTCATATTGCTTCAGATGTTTGTGACCTAATAATACGACTGGGATAAGAAGGGTGGCGAACAGACCCTTGCAGATGTCGTGAATTACGGCTTGTGGAATGGCTAACCCCGTGAGTCCTTCGTGTTTTCCTTGGTATAGATAAATGTCTATGAATTGCGCTGTTTCCTCTGGCGACATTAGTATATATAATAATCCCACAAAAATAAAAGCCAAGATGGAGGGGATAAGCATGATATAACGGAGTTTATGATGTTCCCTTCTGGTAGTCAGTGAGCATATGTATAGATAGAATAGAGGGTAAACAGCTAAGTTGCTGGCACAATATAGCGTGTTTGTCAGAGGGATAAGCGTTGTCTTGTGGTTGAAGAATACGAAATGCCCCATGTACAGCACCATTGTCGTTAGCATGAATATAAATAGATGAAAACGAGTGCGGTGCTTTCCATCTCGGTGAAGTTCGAATGCTAACATGCAACTCCAAAAAAAGCAAACGAACATGGGCATAACTGTAAATAGTATAATCTTCATACATGCAAAATTAGTAACTAATTGGGAGATAAAACAATGTTCATAAGAAAAAAAATGTTAAAATGAATAATTGTTTTGTGATTCTGAAATATTTCTCTGTGATTATGGGCAAACGTTCTGTGAAAACGATATCTCAGTATTGGCTATAATGGATTATCTTTGCAGAAGGTAAAAACAAAAATTATGTTTAATTTATAAAAAAATAGTAATTATGAAGAAACTTTTTTATTTAATGGGTCTCATGCTTTGCATGCTATTTGGTTCAATGGCTTTTGTTGCCTGTGGCGACGACGAAGAAGAAAATGGTGGTGCAGGCGATACTTCTATTAGTGCTGATCAAATCAGAGGTAGCTGGTATGGTGTAGACGAGAATTCTGATACGAAGATCTCAGTGTTCTCTATTTACTTTGAGTCCAACGGCACATGCTTGTTTAATGAATATAAAGCTAAGTCAAAATATAATTGGCAGATAGAAAGAGAAACAGCCAACATGCAATGGCTTTTGTCTAATGGCACGATTATTATGACAGTGGCCGGCCAGGATGGCGAGAATATGCAGATGAAGGCAGATCTCTTAAGCCTAAAAGGAAATTTACTTAAGATCAGACGCTATCTGGACGAAGGTAAGACGGATGTGATCGAGTTGGTACGTTGTGATACTCCTCAGTATGGTGAGACAATTCTTGCAGAGCTGTTAGGTGAAAGATCTGGCAATGGTCAAGGTGGTGGAAGTGGCGAGTCTCTCGATATTACAGCTGAGAATATCATGGGTTGCTGGTATGGCATAGACGAGAATTCTGAACGGAAACTTAATCTTTTTGTTATGTGTCTTGAACCCGATGGAATAGGTAAGTATGCTGAGTTCAAGGCAAAAGCAGACAAAGACTGGAAACCAGAGGCGGTAAATATTGATATGAACTGGAGCTTGGAGAATGCTACTGTTACTATGGAAATTGTTACTCCTGAAGGTACAGAGTATAAACAAGGTGACGTTCTGAGTGTTACAGAGAATGAACTCACTGTTCGCCGTCATTTGGAAGAAAACAAAACCGACGTGATGACCATTAAGCGTTGTAACAACATTGACGAGGCTGGTGAAATATTCGCACAGACGTTATCAAAGAAATTGGGAAAGTAGCCATTATACCTTATTTATTATTTGACTCTCATACTTCAATCTGAAGTGTGAGAGTCTTCTTTGTTTGCTGTTGGCTTTTACACAAATAGCACTAACTTTCAGCATAGTTCGAAGGTGGGCTGAATCTCGGAAAAACTTGAAAAGTTTTGGTTATTCACTCAATTTGCACTACCTTTGCACCCAATGAAGCAAGTTAGACCCAAAAAGAATCTTGGTCAGCACTTCCTGACTGACCTCTCGATAGCTAAGCGCATCGCTGACACGGTAGATGCTTGTCCTGATATTCCCGTTTTGGAAGTTGGCCCGGGTATGGGCGTCATGACGCAGTACCTGGTAGAGAAGCCACGTCCCTTTAAAGTGGTGGAGATAGACCGCGAATCGGTGGAATATTTGAACGAGCATTTCCCCAAGTTGCGCGAGAACATCCTTGGCGAGGACTTCCTGCGTATGGATTTGCGAGAGGTGTTTGGCGGCAACCAGTTTGTGCTGACGGGCAACTATCCCTACGATATCTCATCGCAGATATTCTTTAAGATGATAGACAACCGCGATCTCATCCCCTGTTGTACTGGTATGATACAGCGAGAGGTGGCATTGCGCATTGCTTCAGAGCCTGGCAATAAGCAGTATGGCATTCTTTCGGTACTGATTCAGGCTTGGTACGATGTAGAATACCTCTTCACCGTAGAACCCGGTGTGTTCAACCCGCCTCCCAAAGTGCAAAGTGCCGTAATCCGTATGACACGCAATAAGGTGCAACGATTGGGATGCGACGAGAACTTGTTTAAGCGTGTGGTGAAGACATCGTTCAACCAGCGTCGTAAGATGCTGCGCGTTTCGCTGAAGCAGATGTTGCCAGATATGTCTATCATTAACGCATCCGAGTTTGCAACTTTGCGCCCCGAACAGCTGACCATTTCACAGTTTGTGGAATTGACTAATTTGGTGGAAAAAGCATTGTGTGCGAACACAAATGCTTGATTTGCGTCAATAAGAAGCCCTTTTTTTCATTTTATCGCATTATTTTTGATACAACATATTGGAATAATGCCTACCTTTGCATCGTCAAAAGAAAACAAAGAGATCTTCAATAAGGTAATTAGTTAAGGTAAAAAAGATTAATCAGGGGCCTTGTGAAAGGCGTAGAGAAAGCAAAGAAAAGAGAAATTCAGTAGTTTAGTTTGATTAAGGTTAGTAAATAGATTGTTAGTAAGGTTTTCAAGAAGGTATTAGTAAAGGTAAATAGAAAGATTGTAAGAAAGGGTAACAAGTTAGAAAAGGTTTTTAGTTATTAATATCTGTGAAGTGCAGCCTCAGGGTAGTGACCCGAAGGCTGCACTTCTCTATTTGTGTATTTTTCAGTGAGTCAGTTTCTTGGTGTTCCACTTTCCGTATCGCATGCGTGCCAAGAAGATGCTGCCACGGAAGGTCAGTTCGATGGCCATGGCTGTCCAGAAGCCTCGCAAACCAAAGTCGCGTGCCAACCACCATGCCAGTGTCAGGCGGACACCCCACATAGAGCAGAGACTCATGATTGCAGGCTTTAAGGTATCGCCAGCGCCTATAAACACACCATTGCACACGATGGCTGCTGCAAACATTGGTTCTGCCCACGCCTCGATGCGCAGGGCACGCGTTCCTTCGTTGATGATTTCCTCGACAGGTGAGAGGATGCCCATCAGTTCGGGAGAGAAAATCCACATCATGACGCCCATCACGGTCATCACACCGATGCCCAGCATGACAGACAGATTGGCAAATGAGCGGGTCAGCACGCGCTGACCGGCACCAATGCCTTGACCGACCAGTGTGGTGGCTGCCTCGGCAATGCCATACCCCGGCATGTAGCAAAGACTCTCTACGGTGATGGCCAGTGAGTTGGCAGCAATGGCGATAGTGCCTAAGGGGGCAACGATGATAGTGCTCACAATCTGTGCGCCACCCATCAACAGGTGTTGCAGTCCCATGGGGGCACCAATCTTAATAGCAGTTCTAATGGTGTCGCCACTGGGTTTGAAGGTGCCGGG
The DNA here is from genome assembly GCA_024695815.1 of Prevotella sp. Taxonomy (GTDB): domain Bacteria; phylum Bacteroidota; class Bacteroidia; order Bacteroidales; family Bacteroidaceae; genus Prevotella. The sequence continues at coordinate 38,310 of JAILHK010000013.1, read as the reverse complement.
ATTTCCTTTCAGCCGAAGCATGTCGCTACGCACCAATAGGAAATAGAGCATCAGCACGGCAGTTATCAGCATGGCCATGCCGGTGCCAAGTGCTGCACCCATGACGCCCAATTGCAGTATATATATAAATAGGTAGTTGAAGACCACGTCCATCACGCACATGGTGATGTTTAGAATGGAAGGAATCTTCATGTTGCCCGAACATTTCAACATCGAACCAGCCAGGCCTTCCATCTGGAAGAAGATGCCAAACACGCCAATCAGCATGAAGTACATGGAGGCATCGTGCGCAATCTCTTCGCTTCCGCCCAGCCAATAGGGCAGGTAGCTGTGGATGGCAACGCATATCAGGGAGAGACATACGCTCCAGGAAAAAGCGCATACCAACGATTGGCGCAACACCCTACGGGCACTCTCAAAGTCGTTGGCACCAATGAAGTGGGCCACCTGAACGGAAAAGCCCATCGACACAGCTGACGAGATACCACCTAGCAACCAGGTGGTGGTCTCTACCAGACCGATGGCTGCTGTAGCACGAGCACCCAGATGTCCCACCATGGCAGCGTCGATGATGAACATGACGGTGGCAGAGATCTGCGCCAGAATAGAGGGGATAGACAACTGCACAATGAGGCGCAACTTCTCCTGTTGTGTCATGGTGCGGCCTTCGCGAATATAAGCTAAGAGGTCCTTGCTTTTCAAAATCGTATTTTTTTTCGTTTATTCGTTGTTTTCAATAAACAGCGAGTCGTCCATTTCTGTCAGTGACTTTTTCTTCTTGTTTTCCATAGCTCCAGCCTTCAACAGGTTTCTGGCAGCTGTGATGATGCTGGGTCCACTTTCGGCAGTGGTTATCTTCAGCTTGCTAATCTTCTTGATGGTGTCGTTCATGCTCGACTCCACATCCATAAAGCGGATGCCGAAGTCCTGAACGCGGTCTATCACCGTATTGGCAGCATCCATCATGGTCTGCTGGTTCTTCAGTTGGCGCACCTGTGTCCACATCATCTCCAGCACGCGAAGGTTCATATACATGGTTTGCGGGCCTAGTATCATCACCCCCTGGTCGTAGGCCTCGCGCCACAATGTGGCATCGTTCAGCAGCGCCAGGTTCAGTGCACCTTCTATAGGCACATACATGATGGCGAAATTCAGACGGTTGTAGCCACTGGGCAGATATTTGGTGTATTCCTTCTTGGCCAGTCGTTTCACCTGTGCCCTCACGCTGTCAATGTGCGCCTTTAGGTACTGGCTCTTTTCGGGTGAGCCGTCTTCGGCATTCATGTAGCGTTCGTAGTCGGTGAGCGACATCTTTGAATCGACCACCACATGACGATTGTTGGGGAAGTGCAGGATGAAGTCGGGAATCAAGCCGCGACCATCGTCGCCCTTGGCACTGCGTCCGTCTTTGTCTTTCAGTGTCTCTTGTGTGTCAAACTGTTCACCCTCTTTCAGTTCAAGATCCTCGAGCAACTGTTTCAGCTTCAATTCTCCAAAGTTGCCCTGCACCTTTACCTCGCCGGTCAAGGCACGTGTCAGTCGGTCGGCCGTCTCGCCGATAGCCATACTCTTTTGTAGGTTTATCTTGATGCTTTCGTCCAATCGGGTCAGCGCTTCGGTCTGTTGCTCCTTGCTACGGTTCAGGGCCTCTTGCATGTCCTTAAGGCTCTTCTGCAGTGGGTCAATAATCTTTGATACCTGCTCTTGGTTTTGTGCGCCCAATTCCTCCTGTCGTGATTTGAGCACGCGTTCAGAGGTGGTTTGCATTTGTTCCTTAATCAGGTCTAACTGTGTCTTCACCTGTTCCTCGTTCATTTGCTTCAAGGTGGCTATCTGTTGTTCGAAAGACTCCTGTTGCCTTTTCAGGTTCTTCTCATGTTCCTCCTTCAGCGCCCCGATGGCTTTCTCATGCTCTATCTTCAGCTCACTGATGGCTTTCTCCTGTTCTGCCTTCAGTGTGCCTATGGTTCTCTCTTGTACAGCCTTCTGTGCTTCCCATTGTCGGTTAGCATTTTCGGCATTGGCTTTCTGTACGTCGCGTTCAGCTGTCAGAGTGGTGATGGTGTGCAGAATGTCATTTTTACCGTGGCTGCCTACGAGGTAACCCACTATGCCCATCAGTCCACCAAGCACCAATGCTATCATTATGTAAATTTCCATAACCTTAATCCCTTTTTATTGGTGCAAAGATACGAATAATATTCAAATTATCACTATCTATTTTTGCTTTTTCGATTTCTTAATATTACCTTTGCAGGCTGAAAACCAAACTAAAAGTATTAAAGTATTAGTGATTAAGAAAAGCTTGTTAGTAGTAGCGCTTGGAGGTTTCCTTCTCCAAGCTCCAGCCCAAGTGAGATTGGCTGGGAAGAAGGGAGAGTATTTCCCCTTAGTCAAAGGAAAAGAAAAGGCCGTGATTTGTTATGATAACAATGATGCCTTGGTGGTAGAACGCAGTGCAAGGATGCTGGCAGAGGATGTGGCTTGCGTGACGGGCACATCGCTGAAGGTACAACAGGGGACTGCAGGTTCCGACTATGCTATCATAGCCGGAACATTGGGTCACAGTCGTACCATTGATCAGTTGGTCAAGGCTGGACGGATAGACACCACAGGACTCACAGGCGCCTGGGAGCGCTATCATGTGACTATGCTCAAGTCGCCGGTAAAAGGCATGAAGAAAGCAGTGGTGGTGGTTGGCAGCGATCGTCGCGGAACGGCTTATGGCGTGCTGTCTATCAGTAGGGCCATAGGTGTCAGTCCTTGGCGTTGGTGGCTAGATGCGCCAACAACAAAGCGTAGCTCATGTATGCTTCAGGTGAAACCTTTCACTTCGCGTACTCCTAGTGTGCGCTATCGTGGCGTGTTTATCAACGATGAGGACTGGGGCTTGTTAAAATGGGCGCGTCATAACTATGAAAAGAATCTTGGCAATATCGGACCCCGCACCTATGCCGCTGTCTGCGAATTGTTGCTTCGCCTGAATGCCAACTACTTGTGTCCGGCTATGCATGAAGCCTCGCTGGCATTTCATCGTTTGCCGGAAAATCGGTTGGTGGCCGACACTTTTGCCATTGTCATGGGGGCAAGTCATTGCGAACCTTTGTTGCTCAACACCGCCAGCGAGTGGGATCGTGGCAAGTTTGGCGCATGGGATTATAATAACAACCGTCGTGGTGTGGATAGTGTGCTGAATGCGCGTGCACAGGTGCTGGCACCATTCGAAAATGTCTATACGCTGGCTTTGCGTGGTTTGCATGATGTAGCCATGACCGGTAGCGATGATATGCTTGAACGTAAGAACACGATGCAAGCAGCTTTGACGGCTCAGCGACAGATGGTGGCACAGGCCACAGGTAGGCCGGCTGAGACAATTCCACAGGCTTTTACGCCCTATAAAGAGGTACTTGATGTTTATGACAAAGGGCTGCAGCTGCCCGATGACGTGACAATTATCTGGCCCGATGATAACTATGGCTACATGAAGCGCTTGTCAAGTCCAGACGAACAGAAACGTCCCGGACGTAGTGGCGTGTACTATCATGCTTCGTATCTTGGCCGTCCACACGACCATCTGTGGATGAATACACAGTCGCCATGTCACATGTACGAAGAACTGAAGAAGGCTTATGACCTGACAGCCGATCGTATTTGGCTGCTGAATGCAGGAGATATCAAGTCGTGTGAGTTTGCTACCGACCTGTTTCTGGCTATGGCCTACGACCTGGATGCCTTCGACTATCAGCGTTGTGCAGACTATCGTACCGAGTGGACTTGTCAGCTTTTGGGCGATGACTATAAGGATGCCTATCATGACATATTCCGCACATTCTATCGTTTGGCCTTCCAACGTCGCCCAGAAGGTATGGGGTGGGGACAAGAGTGGGCCAGCGATGATCGTCCGATAGAGCAGACCACCGATACCGAGTTCTCGCTCAGCAATTATGGTGAGGCCGAGCGTCGACTCTTTGACTATCATCGAATCGCTACTATTGCGGAAGACCTGTTTGCAAAGATGCCTGCCGAGAAACGCAGTTGTTTTTATGAGGCGGTTTATTATCCAGTAAAAGGTTGTGAACTTATGAACCGCATGGCCATTGGTGCACAGAAAAACCGATGGTATGCCCAACAGCATCGTGCTGCTACAGCCAGTGTAAAGGCCGAAGTGCAGAACTGTTACGACTCTCTGCAAATCATTACTAAGAATTATAATGCGTTGGAGAGTGGCAAGTGGGAATATATCATGAGTATGGTTCAGGGTGTCACGGCTTCGTATTATAATCTGCCTGAGTTGCGTGATGCGGAATTGGCCGACCAGCCCACTCTGGGCATTTTAGCCGAAGGTGAATATGGTACCTGTGGTCCTCGCACCATGCAGTCGCTGCCCGTTTTCTCGAAGTATCACCCTGATTATAAGTATTATATAGATGTATATAATCAGGGAAAGGGTACTCTACAATGGAAGACTACAACAAGTAAGGACTGGATTGTGCTCAGCGAAACGGCAGGTACTACCGACCAGCAACAGCGTATTCGTGTTTCTGTAGATTGGACAAAGGTGCCCCAGAGTGTAGAGGAAACAGGTTTCATCACCTTTGTGGGCAACGATGGTCGCGAGAAGGCTGTCCTTGTAAGTGTTTTCAACCCGTTGTCGCCTTCTGTCGATGAGCTCAAGGGACTTTATATAGAGGATAATGGGGTAGTGGTGATACCCGCTGCGGGCTATGCACGCAAAAAAGAGAATCAGCAGGTGAAGATGATGGAGGTACCGAACTTAGGTTGCGAGGATACCATCATCATCATGGGCGACCCTACACAGCCCCGTCAAAACAGTCGTTCTACTAATGCCCCATATTTGGAGTACGATTTCTATACATGGGAACAAGGTATGGTAGATGTCTATACCTACGTTATGCCTACATTTACAACGAGTGTGGATCGCGGATTTGCAGGGCATGAGCGCACCAACATCGAAACACAGTATGGTGTGCGCATAGATGATGGGGTACAGATGCATCCAGCCACCAACTCGTGGGAGTATGCACAGCAATGGTATGAGAGTGTGCAGCGCAACACGCGTATCAACAAATGTACACTATATATCAAAAATCCAGGGCGTCATACCGTTCGTATTGTATGTCAGGATCCCGGCACCATGCTACAGAAAATTGTCATAGACTTTGGTGGGATGAAACGTTCGTATATGGGACCATCTGCCTGTATGTGATATAAACCGTTGCTTATAACCTAATCAGCTATAGTACTTGTGATTATAGCTGATTTTTTATTATATGATTGTCATGGGCCTATTATTTGTAGGGATGATCACGGCTAGAAATAATAAAACCTAAAATAATAATTAATATTTGGAAATGTCAGCTAAAGGTGTTAATTTTGCAAAATCTTTCACAATGGTAAGAAAAAACTCAACCTTGCAACCATTTAAATAAATATTATGATACAAAAACTTTTTGGGTTTAATCCCGCCACAATGACATTTCGCAAAGAGGTAATTGGTGGCATTACCACATTCCTCACGATGGCCTACATTCTGGCTGTCAATCCTAGTATTCTGTCTGCCACTGGCATGGATGCTGGTGCTGTGTTTACCACCACTTGTATCTCGGCAGTTGTAGCCACACTGGTCATGGCACTCTACGCTAAGTTGCCTTTCGCCTTGGCGCCAGGCATGGGCCTTAATGCCTTTTTTGCCTACACCGTAGTGCTCACTATGGGTTATAGTTGGCAGTTCGCGCTTACGGCAGTACTCATCGAGGGTATTATCTTTATTCTACTCACCATTACTGGTTTGCGACAGCACATTGTCAATGCCATTCCGTTGGTTTTGCGTCGTGCTATTAGTCCTGGTATCGGATTGTTTATTGCCTTTGTGGGTCTAAAAAGTGCTGGTATCGTAACCTCGTCGGAAGCAACTTTTATCACCTTGGGAAATTTGCACGATCCCGCAGTCTTGCTGGGTATCTTCGGCATTGTGCTAACAGCCTCTCTGCTTGTCAAGGGCATCACAGGCTCGCTGCTCATAGGTATTCTCGTTACAACTGCCGTAGGCATTCCTTTGGGCATCACCAATTATGGTGGTATTCTCTCTGCTCCTCCCTCTATCGAGCCCATCTTCTGGCAGTTCGAGTGGCACAACCTCCTCTCGGTTGATATGGTTGTTGTGGTGCTGACATTCCTGTTCATCGATATGTTCGATACCATTGGTACGCTGATTGGTGTATCTAACCGTGCCGGCATGGTGGACGACGATGGCAATGTGAAAAATCTTAATCAGGCCTTCATGGCCGATGCTATCGGTACTACGGTAGGTGCTATGCTTGGTAGTTCTACTGTGACTACTTATGTAGAAAGTGCATCGGGCGTCAATGTCGGTGGTCGTAGTGGTCTGACAAGTTTCACTACAGCTCTGTGTTTCGCTATCGCCCTGCTCTTTGCACCACTTTTCTTGGCTATTCCTGGTCAGGCCACGGCAGCAGCCTTGGTACTGGTGGGTGTCATGATGATGCACGATGTGCGTAAGGTTGACTTCTCCGACTATGTAACTGGCATTCCCTGTTTCGTCTGCATTGTACTGATGCCATTGACATATAGTATCTCTGATGGTATTTTGATGGGTGTTATCTCTTATGTGCTTATCCATCTGCTGTCTGGAACTTTCAAGGATAAGGACGAACGTAACAATATCAACTGGGCCACTATCCTGATGGCTATCCTCTTTGTGTGTCGTTACGCATTCCTGTAATCTGCAGAGAATAAGTTCAAAGACAACGTATATATTTTGACTCGAACCCCGAAAGTCGTACAAAGGCTTTCGGGGTTCTTCTTATGGAACAGTGTCATTTTGGTTACGGAATAGTGTCACTTTGGTTACGGAATAGTGTCACTTTGGTTACGGAATAGTGGCACTTTAGTTACGGAATAGTGGCACTTTGGTCATGTTAAAGTGGTGCTTTGCACAAAAAAACGTACTAAAGATTTGGAATACTTGTTTATTTTTTTATATCTTTGCAAAATAAGTATTGTTGACTAACCTAATAAATATGAACAGACTTGCCAGTTACTGATATTCTGTTGGCTCGTGTGTGGTACATCATAGGCTGAGGGTGAATTGGCTGTCGTTGAGAGGAAACCAGACAGAATGGTAATCTACCCCCAGCGAATGGAACTGGTGGGCGAGGCTATTGGATGTGCTGCAAATGGTGCCTGACCTGATGATTGAGGGATATGAGGATATCGTGTCTAATTATAACCTGCGCATAGATAATGGTGCGATGAATGGCGACCCAAGATTGATATTGAGCAGTATGAAGGCTAAGGATGTTGCTTGTATACAGGTTTGCGATAACACGGGTGTCGCTAAAGGTAACTCTGGTATGGGACGGGTGCTAGACATCAACATGGCGGTGAAAGATACCATGAAAGGAAGTTTGGAAGGACAAGCTGACATGGGACGAAATCTAGAAAGTATTGGCAATGCCAATGTGTTGTATGGCAATGGGCAGACGGACATCTATGCCAAGCTTCCTATCGCTATCAGGACAGACACAAAGAGTTTCTGACACTGCATATGACAAACCGCTTTGACAGAAGGAACAGGTTGCTGACCTACTTCACACAGCAATATATGGAACTGCCTGCAGACGTATCGCGTAAGGTGATGGGTAGGGCAAGATTCTTTCATACATTCAATGAACTGGGCCCGGAACTGTTGTTGGTAGGGGGCTGTCAGTATGCAAGCGATTCAACGACATCTAATACACTGCCTTTGGTTAACATCGAGTTGAACACTCCTCTGCTGACGGAACAATTGCATCTGATGTTGGGCGTCGAAAGCGATTTCCTGATGACGAAACAGAAGCAGACGAACAGAAGCTGGGATGTCTTTAACCATGATTTCTATTTGCAGCTAACCTACGGGTTGCCTAAGTGGAAACTCTCGATGGGAAGTCGCGTGTCGGTCTATGATTATAGGTTAAAGGATGGATATGAGAGTCGGAAGAATACAGATACCCGCGATAATTCTTATCTTTGCGCCATTTATGTGCCCAATAGTCGGCATCAGATATTGTGTGGCTATTATCGCAAATATATAAATCCTTCTGTTGCTGCGCTCTTTATGGGCGATAATACTTTTTCTGACGAGGAGTGGGCTGTGACAAAAGGGCAACTGGCGGAGCGGACCATTAATCAGATGAAAATGACTTATGCCTACAGCAGGCAGAAGTTGACGGTGCAGGGCGAGGCAAGTTATATCACAGTGGATGACGGAGAGAATTTCACGGAACTTGGGGCATCGGCTTACTGGAAATTGAATTGGTTGACCCTGACAGGAGGCTCAAATCTATATATGGCAAAGAGTGGATCCTATGCTTCTGTTCGATTCTCACCGAAAGCTTATCTTCCTCATATGTGGCAGATAGGGCTGCAGGCGGTGTTCTATACCAAACAATCGCCTATACGCAGGGTTACTGGCGAACCTGTGTATGGATGTGTCTCTGTCAACAAGCAAATTGGCTCCAAATGGAACTTGGGCGTAGATTGGCATGATATGTTTGATGCCGTTTGTAGTGATGTGAAGGTAAACAGACATGCCGCCAATATCAAGTAGCAGTATAGATTCTAACGATAAAAAGAAAGTGCGTATGATAAGTATTGAGCTGGATATGATACAAACTGCTGGCATTGGAGCTTTGGCTCTCCTTGTCGGTATGGTCTTAACACGTAGGGTAGGCTTTCTGCAGAAGTTCTGTGTGCCGTCGCCTGTAAGTGGTGGTATCGTCTTTTCTCTGATTACCCTGTTGCTATATTGTTGTTTCGATGTAGAGGTGACGTTCGACGAGACGCTGGAGAATGTCTTTATGCTGGCATTCTTTACCAGCGTTGGCTTTCAAAGTGATCTGAAAGTACTAAAGCAGGGTGGTAGGCTCTTGGTAATCATGCTCTCTCTATTGGTTGTCATAATCGTTTTGCAGAACTTAGTGCCTATGGGCATAACCCGGCTTATGGGGGTTGATACTTTGATTGGCATGGCTTCTGGCAGCATTTCCATGACTGGCGGACATGGTACGGCTGGTGGATTTGCAAATTTCTTGAATGTATGGGACTGCACGGTGCAGGCACAATAGGTATGGCTGCTGCCACTTTTGGCCTGATTGCTGGTTCTATGGTTGGAGGTCCCTTGGCCAATCGGATTGTCCGTAAGAAACTGACTGACGAACAGATGCAGCCACAAAATGAAGATATTGACCCTGCTATGGCTGGTATTGAGAGCGATGAGGCTTCGCCAACAGGACGTACAAAGCGTGTCAGCACGAATGAGCTGGAGTTTCAACAGTATGCCAAGGCCTCGTACTTTATAATACTAGTTATGGGTGGGGGAACCTTGTTGAGTTGGTTGCTTGCCAAGACGGGCATTACGTTCCCAACTTATTTTGGCGCTTTGATATTAGCAGCCATCGTCCGCAACACCATAGGGCTTATTAGTTATAAGGAAGACGGTAAATGGGAAAAGGCTGAAAAGCTACTGGATATGGAGCGAATCATCAGTGTAGGCAACATCTGTCTGTCTCTGTTCTTAGGTATGGCTATGATATCCCTCAAGTTGTGGGAACTTCAAAGCTTAGCCCTTCCTTTAATCATAATCTTGGTATGTCAAGTACTGTTGATGATACTATTTGCATACTTTGTGGCATTCCCCATATTAGGTCACGACTATGATGCTGCCGTACTTTGTGCCGGCATGTGTGGTTTTGGTCTTGGTGCTACTCCCAATGCTATGGCAAACATGAGCGCAGTATGTTATAAATACCGTTACACAGTCAAACCCTTCCTCATTGTACCAATCATTGGTGCGATGTTCGCCGACTTAATCAACACCGGTATAATCACCCTCTTCCTGAACATCTTGTAACGAAGAGAGATGGCATTATGCAAGTTGCAGAGAATAAAAAGGTATAAAGTGTGTAGTTTTTTTTAGAAAATTGGATTTCTATTCTTTATTTCGTGGAAAAATAGTTAGTTTTGTGCACGTATTATTATAATAGTGTACAATGAAACTACAAGAAGGTTCATACGAAAATATCATCACAAACGAATTGCGACAAGATATGTTGCAAGCAGAAGGTGATGGCTTGGTTTGCAGGCAAGAAAATATAGATGATGCAGAATCTCCTTTTATGCTTGCAGAGCATGTTAATAAAATTGTTCTTAATAGACTCTCTGATGAAAATCTTTCGGCAGAAGAAAGGATGGATTTTGTTAACAGGTTGATTGACTTTCTTGATGAAGATAAGGAGGAAAAGGTTGTAGATGATAAACAAATGCTTTCTGCTGTGGTTCAAAAATCGGAAGAAGCACGATTAAAAGCAACAAAGCAGGATATTGTTCGTCCGTTGACTGGTTTTAGAAAAAGTAGCCTCTTTACAGGCGGTCAGAGCAAGGTTCCTTTGAATGCAGAGATAGAACGAGATATTGAGAGTGCTGACAGAATCAGTTTGATAGTATCTTTCTTGAAACTTTCAGGAGTGAACTTGATTTATGATCAATTGAAGCGATTCTGTAAACATCCCAATCATCGGTTACGCGTCATTACAACAACATATTGTGGTGTTACAGAGGCAAAGGCAGTTGAACGCCTTGCAACTTTGCCCAATACGGAAATACGTATCTCTTATAATACACAAATAGAACGTTTGCATGCTAAATCGTATATTTTTGAACGTAACTCGGGATTCAGTACTGCGTATATAGGCTCGTCTAATTTGTCTAAGTCTGCTCAGACAGATGGCTTGGAATGGAATATTCGTGTAACCAATGTTGAGAATCCTCATATAATTAAAGCGGCTCTTGCTTCGTTCGATCTTTATTGGAACAGTCATAACTTTGAAAATTTTATCGATGGCGGCATAGATAAGCTATATAAGGAACTTGAAATACAGAGGAATCCACGAAATGTAAATAGGGATGCCCTAATTAAGTTTTCCATCTTGCCACATCAGAAACAGATTCTTGATAGATTGAACGCGGTAAGGGAAGACGGTATAAAACGGAACCTCGTGGTAGCTGCCACAGGTACTGGAAAAACAGTAGTATCAGCTTTCGATTACAGACGTTTCTCCGAAGAAAATCCACATAATCACATATTGTTCGTAGCACATAGGGAAGAGATATTAAAACAATCGCTTAATACATATAGAAGTGTTCTTTGTGATGCTAACTTTGGTGATGTGTGGGTGGGACAATATAAGCCAACAAGAGGTATTGACCATCTGTTCGTATCCGTACAGACATTCAATTCTAAGTATGAAGATATATTTGCTACATTACCTCATGATTACTACGACTATATCGTAATTGATGAGGCTCACCATCTTATAGCAGATAGCTATCGTAAGATACTCACACATTTCTCTCCAAAACTGCTTATCGGTCTTACTGCTACTCCTGAACGTATGGATGGAGTGAGCTTGTTGCCAGACTTCGATAATAAGATAAGTGCAGAGATTCGTTTGCCAATAGCACTTGACGAAGGCCTGTTGACGCCTTTTCAGTATTTGTGTATCAGCGATAATACAGACCTCACTGATGATGATTTGATGCGTGGAAACAAGTATGTTGCCACAAAGCTCACAGATAAACTTTGTAATTTGGAACGTGTCGGACTTATCGTGGATAAACTGAGTTATTATCTGCCAAATGAACATCGATGCAAGGCATTAGGATTCTGTGCCACAAAAGAGCATGCTCGTTTTATGGCAGAGAGTTTCAAAGCATACGGCTTTAGAGCAGATTATCTAACAAGTGATAAGAATGAAGAACGTGTTTCTTTGAACCATAAGTTGGCAAAAGGTGAAATAAACTATCTGTTTGTGGTTGATATATTCAACGAAGGTGTAGATATTCCAGAAGTTGATACCGTTCTGTTTTTACGCCCTACGGAATCTTTGACGATATTCTTGCAACAGTTGGGACGTGGCCTTCGTTTGGCTCCAGGAAAACAGTTGTTGACAGTCTTCGATTTTGTTGCACAACTCAACAAAAAATACGACTTCACCAGCCGTTTTCGCAGTCTTATGATACGCAAAGACAGGAGCGTCGTAGAACAAGTCAAAAATGGATTTACGCTTCTCCCTCATGGTTGTACCATTCATATGGAGGAGAAAGCGCAACAATATGTGCTTGAAAATATAAAAGCAGCCATTTACAACAAAAAGCGACTTGTACAAGAGCTGTGTACTTACGATCATACTCCCTCGCTCAAAGAGTTTATTGAGAACAATGGACAAGATGTCAGACTTATATACAAGGGCACTTGTTGGTCAAGCTTAAAACGTGAAGCTGGATTATGTACCTATATGAATGACGACAATACAAGACGCTTTGAAAAGTACATTTCAAATCTTGTTCACGCTAATAGTGTGTCATACTTACATTTTGTGAAGAGACTCGTGAATAATCTCGATCATGTTTCTTTTACGGATGAGCGCGAAAAAATATATAGCGTTATGTTGTATTATACTTTGTATGGTGACAAAATAAGCAGGGTGGGGTGCGCTAGCGTTGAGGAAGCAATAGGTAGACTGAAGAAATATCCTGTTTTTGTTGAAGAGATAAATGAACTTGTAGGGTATCTGTTGGCAAACATTGAGATAAAGACATTTGCTGTAGGCGAAGGTATGCCACTCGCATTGGAGCAATACGGAAACTATACACGAGAAGAAATCTTCGCAATCTTTGGTCGTCAGACTGCAGATAAGAAAATGCAGGGTAGTGTGGCTGGCGTATTCAAAATAGAAGAACTGAATACAGAGTTATTCTTTGTAACATTGAATAAGTCTGATAAAGATTTTTCTGCATCAACAATGTATGATGATTATGTTGTTAGTGAAAACCGCTTCCATTGGAAATCGCAGAATACCGATACACATCAAGGTAAAGGTAAACGTTTCGTAGAGCAAGAGAAAAATAAAAAGAAATTCTTGCTATTTGTAAGAGAAAACAAACATGATGGCTTTGGTAATACTTGCCCGTTCTATTGCTTTGGATTAGTTGACTATATTTCTTCTCGTGATGACAAACCAATGAGCATTGACTGGCGTATGCACCAACCTATACTACCACAATTCATAAAAGCTGTATAACAAAATGAAAACGATCAACGTAGTTGCTGCAATAATACATGATGCACGGGGGAAAATATTTGCCACTCAGCGTTGATATGGCGAATGGAAGGATTGGTGGGAGTTCCCTGGCGGGAAGATTGAACTAGGAGAGACACCAGAAGAAGCACTTGTCAGGGAGATTCGTGAGGAACTGTCTGCAGAGATTAGCGTGGATGAGTATCTTTGTACGGTGGAATACGATTATCCCAAGTTTCACTTGACGATGCATTGCTATCTGTGTTCGCTAGTGACGGAGGCACTGCACCTGAATGAGCACGAGGCAGCTAGGTGGTTGTCGAAGGATGAGTTGGATAGTGTGAAGTGGCTGCCTGCAGACTTGGAGGTGATAGAAGAAATAAGATGTCTGAAGGAAGATAAAATATGCGGAATTGAATAATAGAACAGAAATCGAAAACAATATTGAAATAAAGTAAAACGACATATGAGCGAAAAGAACGATAAGGAGCTATACTTAAACTTTGACGAGTATATTCGTCAGGGAGAGCCGTCGCAGCGTGAAGCTGCATATTAACCCGCCTGCAGAATGGAAAGAACAGCCAAACCTTGCTGTTCCTTCAAAACAACTGATAAGTACCCCGACAAGTACCCCGACAAGTTTTATTCACACCAATAATAAAAGTATTATTAGATTAGTGAAGGCTTTGGGGGAAGAGCAACTCTCCGTCAAAGTGATGATGGAAAGGATTGGCTTGAAAGATAGAGAAAACTTCCTTGACTACTCTCTTAATCCTTCTATGAACGAGGGCTATATCCGTATGCTATTTCCTGATTCGCCCCGTCACCCTCGCCAGAAATACATGCTGACGGTAAAAGGACTGGCTCTTTACAATAGCATATGCCATGGGGACAGTTGATATGTAGAAGGCTGATGGCTAAGGTCTGAAGGCTGAAAGTATTACGGTTTTACGGACTCACAATTTACGGTAAAAATCCGAAAATCGGCAGAAAACTACAAAGTTTAACTGAAAGTAAAATCCCGCATAACTACTTGAGTTATACGGGATTTCTACTTTTATTTATTGTTTGCTTATCAAACTTACTTGACTTCGTCGAATAAAGGCTGCGCCTCGGCTATGCTCATGCAAGCATGGCATTGCTCTCGGCTTGCACTTTACTTGACCTCCTCAAAGTCGGCATCCTGGATGTCGTCCTGAGTGTTGTTGGTCTGCTGCTGTTGCTGCTGACCAGCATCGGCACCGGGCTGTGCACCTGCTTGCTGGTACATCTTCTGCGAAGCGGCCTGCATCACCTGATTGAGGTTGTTCATGGCGTTGTCGATAGCAGCGATGTCGCCAGCCTTGTGAGCATCCTTCAACTGATTAATGGCAGCCTCTACGTTGGCCTTGTCGGCACCCAGCTTGTCACCATTCTCGTTGAGGAAAGTCTCGGTCTGGAAAATCATTGAGTCAGCCTGGTTCATCTTGTCGATGCGCTCACGCTCCTTCTTATCGTTTTCTGCATTAGCCTCAGCCTCAGCCTTCATACGATTGATCTCGTCCTGTGACAGACCAGATGAAGCCTCGATGCGGATGGCCTGCTCCTTGCCTGTGGCCTTATCTTTGGCAGAAACCTTCACGATACCGTTGGCGTCGATATCGAATGTAACCTCAATCTGAGGAACACCGCGACGGGCGGGAGCGATACCGGTGAGGTTGAACTGACCCAAGCTCTTGTTCTGAGCAGCCATAGGACGCTCACCTTGCAGCACGTGGATGGTCACCTCTGTCTGGTTGTCGGCAGCGGTAGAGAATACCTGGCTCTGCTTGCAAGGGATAGTGGTGTTAGCATCGATCAGCTTAGTCATTACACCACCGAGGGTCTCGATACCGAGGGTCAGAGGAGTAACGTCGAGCAGTACGATGTCCTGACCAGTCTCCTGGTTGAGGATAGCACCCTGGATGGCAGCACCTACTGCAACAACCTCATCGGGGTTAACACCCTTTGAAGGCTCTTTGCCGAAGTAGTTCTTTACGAGGGTCTGCACAGCAGGAATACGGCTTGAACCACCAACGAGGATTACCTCGTCGATATCTGAGGTAGAGATGCCTGCGTCGCGAACGGCATTCTGGCAAGGTACCAAGCAAGCCTGAATCAGGTTGTGAGCCAGCTGTTCGAACTTAGCACGAGTAAGAGTCTTTACCAAGTGCTTAGGAACTCCACCAACAGGCATGATGTAGGGGAGGTTAATCTCTGTTGATGTGGTGCTTGACAGCTCGATCTTTGCCTTCTCAGCAGCCTCCTTCAGGCGCTGCATAGCCATAGGATCGCTCTTCAGGTCGGCACCCTCATCGTTTTTGAACTCCTGAACGAGCCAGTCGATGATAACCTGGTCGAAGTCATCACCACCCAGGTGTGTGTCACCATTGGTAGAAAGAACCTCGAACACACCGCCACCGAAGTCGAGGATAGAGATATCGAATGTACCGCCACCGAGGTCGAATACAGCAATCTTCATATCCTTGTTGGTCTTGTCAATACCATAAGCCAGTGCAGCTGCTGTAGGCTCGTTCACGATACGACGTACGTTGAGACCAGCAATCTGTCCTGCCTCCTTAGTGGCCTGACGCTGAGAGTCAGAGAAGTATGCGGGCACGGTGATAACAGCTTCAGTCACCTCCTGTCCCAGGTAGTCCTCGGCCGTCTTCTTCATCTTCTGAAGTACCATAGCAGAGATTTCCTGTGGAGTGTACTTACGACCATCGATGTCAACACGTGGATAGCCACCCTCGTTAACTACAGAGAATGGTACGCGTGAGATTTCCTTCTCGGTCTGCTGCCAAGTCTCACCCATAAAACGCTTGATAGAATAAACGGTGTTCTTGGGGTTTGTGATAGCCTGACGCTTGGCAGGATCGCCAATCTTACGCTCGCCACCCTCAACGAAACCTACTACAGAAGGTGTTGTACGCTTACCTTCGCTATTTGCAATAACGACGGGCTCGTTACCTTCAAATACAGATACACACGAGTTTGTTGTACCTAAGTCAATACCAATAATCTTTCCCATAATATATTCTTTTTTATTTGTTATTACTTGATGAAATGTCACCAAGGTTTAAGCAAAGGTTATGCCAAAATTATAAATTTTATCAAGAAACATATATTTATTGCGCCATTTTGGCATAAGTATGAAAAGTTTTGTTTAATTTTGCATGCGTAACAATAAAGTAAGAAACAATGAAGAAGTCATTCTTTCTAGTGCTGATGACTGCCTTTTTAGGGATGAATGCTGAAGCACAAAATAAGTATATCGTAAAGACTAAAGGAGCCAGTAAGACGATAAGTCAGCAGATGGAAGCCCTTGATGAAGATGAGAACGAAGAGCAAGACATCATTAGTCGCAACTTCGTCTTCAGTGATTTGTGCAGTTGGCAGGAGGGCATGCGCTTTATGGTGGTTCCAGAGAAGAAAGATTTAATTATCAAGACCTTCACCGACTCGCTGACGGGTAATATGGTGAGCAGTAACTTGCTGAAATACAACATCATGGTTTATAAAGGCCATGATAAGGTAGAGGGCCTTCATGAACATATCAATTTCCTGTGCGAAGATGATGGAAAGACATACTATTATGAGATTCCTTCCTATTCGTTCGATGACTATTGCTACAGTCGTCAGGGTGTGCCCACCTTGGCCTATTTAGGAGATGTCGATAAGGCGATAGAGCTCTTTAAGGACAAGAAACTGCGTACGAAGGCCAGTACTTATTACGTAGATTCAGACCCCGAAAACAATGGCGTCGATTTGATTACAGACGTGCCTGTTGGTACAGAAGTGACGGTGAAGGCCATTGGCGTGGGAACCCGCAACTATCCGGTTAAAATTATTGTGGCAGATAGACGTGGCCGAGAATTTTTCCAGAATGTGGCCATCAGTCGTGTTAATAGCGGCATGCGCGACGAGGAGTTTAGCACTATTCAGGAGATTCCTCATACCTTTAAAGGCTGTTTTGAACTCGTAAACGACAATATGGCAGACAATAAAGAGTATGGCGAATATCGTGGTAAGGTTGTCTATACACTTCAGCGTACCGATATGACCGACAGCCATAAGCTGCGTGTCAGGATGGCTCGCCTTTCTGTGTTTACCATCACCGATATTCAGAAGATGCCAAACTCAAAGTATGTCAGATTGACACTGACGGGCACCGGCTCTGGCAGTAAGTATTATAAATTGGTGACGATGGAAAGTGAAGAAAATGTCACCTGGGATGAGGATATGGATGCACCTCGCGAAGATGTCTATTCCAATATCTTTGCCGACGGCGATCCATCGAAGTATCCTGGCATTCGCAAAAAGAACTACATGGACATCCAGAAGGGCATTGTCCGTAAGGGATTCACCGAACAAGAGGTTAAGTTGGCATTGGGCGAACCCGACGTGAAGGGCAATGATAAAAATGGAGTATTCACCTATACCTATAATTCTACTGCGAGTCAGTCACGTAGCGAGGTGTTCTTCGATACAGCCACAAAGACAGTGCTTCGAGTCGTTAAGTGACCCCTTGTGTTTCGACATAAAAAAACAGATGGCAATACAAAATGCCATCTGTTTTTTTGTTTATCAGTTGTTCTGGTCTTTGATAGCTTCCATGATTTTGGCCTCCAGCTCATCGCACAACTCTGGGTTGTCTTTCAAAAGCTGCTTTGTCGCATCACGACCTTGTGCCAGTTTAGCGTCCTCATAGCTGAACCACGAACCACTCTTCTTGATGATTCCGTATTCAACGCCCAAGTCAACGATTTCGCCAATCTTAGAAATACCCTCACCAAAGGTGATTTCGAATTCAGCCTTGCGGAATGGGGGAGCAACCTTGTTCTTGACCACTTTGACACGCACCTGATTACCGATGACCTGATCACCGTCCTTGATGCCAGTCACCTTGCGGATGTCAAGGCGTACAGAGGCATAGAACTTCAGTGCGTTACCACCCGTAGTAGTCTCTGGGTTGCCAAACATCACGCCAATCTTCTCGCGCAACTGGTTGATAAAGATACAAGTGGTGTTAGTCTTGGCAATGGTAGATGTAACCTTGCGCAGTGCCTGACTCATCAAGCGAGCGTGCAGACCTACGGCCGAATCACCCATATCACCCTCAATCTCCTTCTTTGGTGTCAGTGCAGCAACAGAGTCGATGACGATGATGTCGATGGCCGAGGAGCGAATCAGCTGGTCGGCAATCTCCAGAGCCTGCTCACCATTATCGGGCTGCGAGATGTACAGATTGTCGATGTCAACACCCAGTTTCTGAGCGTAGAAACGATCAAAAGCATGCTCTGCATCGATAAATGCAGCGATGCCGCCAGCCTTTTGAGCTTCGGCAATGGCATGAATAGCAAGCGTTGTCTTACCAGAAGATTCAGGACCGTAAATCTCGATGATGCGTCCTTTCGGATAGCCTCCTACGCCCAGCGCAGCATTCAGTCCTATTGATCCGGTGGGAATCACCTCTACGTTTTCTATCTTTTCTTCACCCATGCGCATGATAGACCCCTTGCCAAAGTCCTTTTCAATCTTTGACATAGCAGCCTGCAAGGCCTTCAGCTTATCCTGCTGGGTGCTCTGCATTTCTGCGTCTAATTCTTTTTTAGCCATTTAGAACCTCCCCCGACCCCTCCCAAGGAGGGGAGTGCCTGGCGGTTTCAGGGGGATTTGCCAAGCTTTCTATTGGTTATTACTATATTTTTATGATCTATCCGTAGGCCCTCCTCCCCTTGGGGGAGGTTGGGAGAGGTTTAAAGCTCCAGGTCGCCGTCGTGGATCTCGTGCCAAGGCAGACCCTGCTTGTTGAGTTGTTCCATGAATGGATCTGGGTCAAACTCCTCAACGTTGTGAACGCCGGGCTTGTTCCATAGTCCTTTGCAGAACATCATGGCACCAATCATGGCAGGCACGCCCGTGGTATAGCTGACGCCCTGCATGCCAGTCTCTTCATAGGCCGCACGGTGGCTGCAGTTATTATATACATAATAGGTATGTTCCTGACCGTCGTTGCCAATACCGCGAATGCGACAACCTATTGAAGTCTGACCTTCGTAGTTCTCACCCAGGTCCTGTGGATTAGGCAGCACAGCCTTCAAGAACTGCAGTGGCACAATCTTCACCTTCGCCGTGCCGGTTCCGTCGGCCAGTGGTGCCTCGTATTCCACCTCGTCGATGCGGCTCATGCCGATGTTCTGAATCACTTCAAGATGCTTCAGGTACTGCTGACCGAAAGTCATCCAGAAGCGAGCACGCTTGATGGTGGGGTAGTTGATGACCAGCGACTCAATCTCCTCGTGGTGCAACAGGTAGCTGTCGCGTGGACCAATCTCGGGGTAGGTCAGGTCCTTATGAATCTCCAGAGGTTCCGTTTCTACCCATTGACCGTTCTCCCAGTAAAGACCTTTCTGGGTGATTTCACGAATATTGATCTCGGGGTTGAAGTTTGTGGCGAAAGCCTTGTGGTGATCGCCAGCGTTACAGTCAACGATGTCCAGATACTGAATCTCCTTGAAGTGGTGCTTAGCAGCATAAGCCGTATAGATAGAGGTCACGCCTGGGTCGAAGCCACAACCAAGGATAGCAGTCAGTCCGGCCTTCTCAAAGCGGTCGCGATAAGCCCACTGCCAAGAGTATTCAAAGTGAGCCTCGTCTTTCGGCTCGTAGTTGGCCGTGTCCAGATAGTTGCAACCACATGCCAGACAGGCATCCATGATTGTCAGGTCCTGATAGGGTAGTGCAAGGTTAATAACGAGCTCAGGCTTAAAGTCGTTGAACAGCACCTTCAGCTGTTCCACGTCGTCGGCATCCACCTGTGCCGTCTTGATGTCCAGCTTGTAGCCAGCCTTGTGGATGTCTTCAACAATCTTGTCGCACTTAGCCTTGCGGCGGCTTGCAATCATGAATTCAGTAAACACGTCAGCATTCTGTGCAATCTTGAATGCTGCCACTGTTGCGACGCCACCGGCGCCAATCATTAAAACTCTACTCATATTATGTTTCTTCAATTTTTGTTTTCTTCAATAATCACTGATTGTCGGGCTTAATCTCGTCGCCCCTGATACCCATGGCAGCCATCAGCGAATAGCCCAGAATCTCCTGTCGGAAGTTGCCGCCCGGCATAGGCTGCATGGCGAATACCGTAGCGCGTTTGTCGTCATCAATATTCTTGGCAGTGTCGCGCACCTTATTATATATATTGTCATCTGGTACCATCATGATGCGTTTCACCTCTTTCTGGTTGGCAAAGAGCATGATGGTGTCTGCAAAGAGCTGCTCCTTGGTGGTGAGTTGCTCTACAGTGACAGCCGAAAAGACAAACTCTCCCAGATGGCTTTTGAATGCCTGGCCGTTCAGTTGCTCATAGTCGCCCGGCACGAAATTGCTCATCGCTTTTGAGTTGGCCTGGTGAATCAGCACCACCTGCACCTCGTTTTCGCCCTCGCGCAGTCCGCCGTCCAGTGCCACACACTCTGTCCATCTTGGCAGGTCGGCCTGTGGAATGCGGCGCCCAATCATCCGTTCAAAGTTCACGATCAAGTCAAATGCCACCTTATCAACGAAATCTGCATCTACGATGATTACGTTCTCAGAAAAGTTCTTTTCGTTCATAGGTGCAAAGTTACAAATTTTTTAAGAGTAGAGCAAAACAAATGTCTTTTTTTTATATTATTGATATAAATCAAGGATAAAATCAAATTTTTAGGTAAAAAAATCAAATAATATTGTTGGTGTTTCAAAAAATAAGTGTAAATTTGCACCAAAAATAAATCACAAAACAAATGAAGAGTATCTTAGACGGGAGAAAAGCTCTGAGTGCAGAGATAGAAAAGATTGCCGAAGTCGCAGGCTACCTGTGGCAAAATGGATGGGCAGAACGTAATGGTGGTAACATCACTGTTAACGTCACAGAATATGTCGACGACGAGATTCGTCAGATGCCAGCCATTAGCGAGGTTAAGCAGATCGGTATCACGCTTCCGGCTTTGAAAGGATGCTACTTTTACTGCAAAGGCACTGGCAAGCGCATGCGTGATTTGGCCCGTTGGCCTATGGACAATGGTTCCGTGATCCGCATCTTGGACGATTGCGCTTCATACGTGATTATCGCCGACAATCCAGTGATGCCTACCAGCGAGCTGCCCAGTCATCTGATTGTACATGCTCGACAGATTGAGACAAACTCAGGCTATAAAGCCACCGTGCACACACATCCTATCGAGCTGGTGGCCATGAGTCACAATCCAGAGTTCCTGGGCAAAGACGTGCTGACCAAGATTCTTTGGTCAATGATTCCTGAGACAAAGGCTTTCTGTCCACTGGGATTAGGCATCGTGCCTTACACACTGCCAGGTTCTAACGAACTTGCCGAAGCCACACTCAAGGAGCTTGAGAACTACGATGTAGTGATGTGGGAGAAGCATGGCGTGTTTGCCAAGGGCAAGGATGTGATGGATGCCTTCGATCAGATTGACGTGCTCTCAAAGAGTGCTAAGATTTACATCGATGCCAAGGCCATGGGATTCACTCCAGAAGGCATGAGTGATGAACAGATGGGAGAGATGACACGAGCATTTAATTTGCCGCGTTAAGATATAAGGAAAAACGAATAAGAAAAACAAAACTACTGACAGCATATATATAATCATTATTACTTACTATTTAGTGAAACTAAGAAGACCCTGTCGCTGTGAAGCGCTGGGGTCTATTTTTTTGTTGAATGGGACCCCCTCCTAACCTCAGGACCCCCTCCTAACCTCCCCTTGGGGAGGCCAGGAGGGGGTCCCATTCCTCCCCCTTGGGGAGGTTAGGAGGGGGTCTGTGGGTTTTGTTTTTTATTCCCGTTTATACTATCCAATCAGCTGTGGCAGGAAACAAGAGAACACCAGTATCACGATGCCGCAAAGCAGCACGGCGATGGTTTTCATAGAACAGCCCTTCCATTCTTTCAAAATGATGCCCCATACGTTAGAGAACACCACGTTGAGTGCCATCAGGATGCAGAAAGAGAGCACGTCCATGGTGCCGCCAGCCTCGAAGAAAGAGCGTCCCAGCGACAGTCCGAAGAACTGCGAGTACCACAGTGCGCCGGCCAGCAGACAGAACACCAGGTTGTTGGCCCACACCTTACCTTTGGCATAGTCGCCCCAAGTTCTGTTCTTCTCGTTTTGGTAGAAACAGTAGATGGCGTTCGTCACAAATCCGCCAAGCGTCACCAGGAAGGTGGCAGGCAGCGTGCGATACATCGGGTTGGTCAGTTCGCCGAAGTTGATGTCTTTTCCAAATTCCAGTCCCACGTTGAAGCAGCCACTCATAAAGCCCGCCAGCAGGGCGATGGCCAGACCCTTGGGGAAGTTGAAGTCCTTGACAGCCTTTTTCTTCTCTTCTTCAGTCAGCATGGCCGACTTCATCGAACCAGCCACACCGATGATGGCTATGCCAACCAGCGTCACGATGACACCCAGCAGCACTGCAAACGTCAGCGACTTCAGTGCGTTCAGTTCAGGGAAGAAGATGTTCAGCAGCACCGGCCCCATGATAGTGCCCAAGCCAGCACATGTTCCCAGCGCGATGCTCTGTCCCAGTGCCACGCCCAGGTAGCGCATAGACAGGCCGAAGGTCAGTCCGCCAACGCCCCACAACACACCAAAGAGAATAGTCATCCAGAAGCTCGAGCTCGGTGCCGATGCAAACAGTCCGAAGAGCGACTCTCCGGTGGGCACGGCCAGCAGGGCACCCAGGAATGGCAGCACCAGCCATGCAAAGACGCCCTGTATGATCCAGTACGACTCCCACGACCAGTCTTTAATCTTATTGATGGGAACGTAGCAACTTGATTGGCAGAAGGCGCCAATCGCAATGATTAATAGTCCGATAATAATTTCCATGTTTTAGTTAATTAGTTGAATAATTGATGATTATCTAATGAAGTTTGTTCTCATCTGTGGCTCCAGTTCCGGATGTCCGTCCTCGCTGGTGTTCAGCTTCTTGATCATCCAGGCCATGTTCCGTCCCAGTGTGCGCATGGTCTGCATGCCCTCCTCGTCTTGTGCTGCCTGTCCTGGTGTCTGTCCGTAAACCATGTTCCAGTATTGCGAGCTCACGATAGGCATGTTCAGTATGCTGAAGTACTTGTTCAGTCGGTCGAAAGCTGCCGAGGCACCACCTCTGCGACACACCACCACGCTGGCTGCCGGCTTAAACTGCAGGTCTTTACCCAGAGAGTAGAACATGCGGTCCAGCAGTGCACACAGCGAACCGTTAGGCCCTCCGTAGTACACTGGCGAGCCCACCACCAATCCGTCGATGCCGTCTTTGATGGCGCGCATTACATCGTAGTACAGGTCGTCGTGAAACGTGCAGCGATTGTTGTTTCTGCCACACATGCCACAGGCAATACATCCTTGAACGGCCTTCTTGCCGATAGAGATGATTGTGGTCTCAATGCCTTCTTCGTTCAGTGTGCGTGCCACCTCGCTCAGCGCCAGGTGCGTATTGCCGTTCTCCTTAGGACTTCCGTTTATCAATAGTACCTTCATGTCTTTGTGAATTCTTTTTCTTTCAGTTTACAGCATGCAAATTTAGCTAATATTTCTGTGAATAATACCATAAACCTGATAAAAATATATAATAATGAGGCGATATGCGTATTATATTTGTACCTTTGCACAAAATTTGTGAACCAAAATGAAAACTAGATTCTTCTTTATTCTATGGCTTAGCAGTATAACAGTGAGCCTGCTGGCAACAGATCACACCTCGTATGTGAACCCCTTTATCGGAACCCAGACCGATGCCACCGGTGCCTTGAGTGGTTCCACGTTTCCTGGTGCCACGATGCCACAAGGCATGGTGCAGCTGAGTCCCGAGACCGAGCAGATGGTGACCTGGGACCCCTGCTCAGGCTACGACTATAACCGCGATTCCATCTATGGCTTCACCCATACCCACCTCAGTGGCACAGGGTGCACCGACCTGATCGACGTCAGCCTGATGCCCCTGTCGCACGAAGTGCGTACTGCCGAACTGATAAAAGGAGTCTTTGGCCAGCGATACAGTCATCAGGCCGAAGCTGCCCGTCCTGGCTACTATATGGTAGATTTGCAAGAGAGTGGCGTACGCGTGGAGCTCTCGGCTACCGTGCGCACCGGCATCCATCGCTATACCTTCCCGCAGGGAGCTCCGCAGACTGTGGTCCTCGACCTGGACAGGGGTACCTATCGTGGCGAGGCCTACTACACTGGGCGCAGAGCCTACCAGATCATTCAGAGCCAGTTGCGCGTGGTCGACGACCACACCATCGAGGGCTTCCGTGTCATCACCGGATGGGCCAAGCTGCGTAAGGTCTATTTCCGTGCCGAGTTCTCGCGCCCTTTCTGTCGCCGTCTCTTGATGGATGGTGCACGCAGCGTTGGCGAGAGTCCCGTGGTCAATGGTCGTTCACTGCGTGGTGCGCTGAGCTTCGACCCTGCCGATGGGCGCCAACTCACTGTCAAGGTGGCCATCTCGCCTGTCGATAACCTGGGTGCACGCCAGAATATGAAGGCCGAGGCCCAGAGCTGGGACTTCGACCACTACGCCAAGGCTGCCCACGATGCATGGCAGAAGGCGCTGGCATGCATCGACATCGATGGCACCAGCGAGCAAAAGACCATCTTCTACACCGGTCTCTATCACGTGCTGATGCAGCCAAACACCATGAGCGACGTGGACGGACGCTATATGGACACCAACTTCGAAATCAAACAGATGCCCCGTGGCGAGACCTACCATAGCACCTTCAGCCTGTGGGACACCTTCCGCGCTGCCCATCCACTTTATACGCTCGTTGCCCCTGAGGTGGCAGCCCAGTTTGTGCGCGATATGATTCGCCACCATCAAACCTATGGCTATCTTCCCATCTGGGACCTCTGGGGACAAGACAACTACTGCATGATTGGCAACCACGCCATCCCTGTGCTTTCCGATGCCATCTTGGCCGGACTGCCCGGTGTTAATGCCGACGAGGCCTATCAAGCCATGCTCGAGAGCAGCACGCGTAGTCACCTCAACTCGCCCTTCGAGGTGTGGGAGAAGTATGGCTACATGCCCCAGACGCTGCAGAACACCAGTGTCAGCATCACCCTTGAACAGGCCTTCGACGACTGGTGCGTGGCTGCTGTTGCCAAGAAGTTGGGACGCACTGCCGACTACCAGCGTTTCTTGCGTCGCAGCGAGTTCTATCGCAACCTTTTCGATGCCAAGACGGGCTTCTTCCGTGCCAAAGACGAGAAGGGCAACTGGATAGAGCCTTTCGATCCGCTGAGCTACGAGAATCCCTCGTTCATCGAGGGCAATGCCTGGCAATATATGTGGTTTGTGCCACAGAATCCCAAGGGACTCATCGAGCTGTTGGGTGGCGAGCGCAACTTCCTGAAGAAACTCGACGAGAACTTCTCGCTGACAGCCACCAGTGGCGAGGTGAATGGCAATGCCAGTGGCTTCATTGGCCAGTATGCCCATGGCAACGAGCCCAGTCATCACACCGTCTATCTCTACAACTTTGCCGGTCGGCCCCATCGCACCCAGGAGCTCGTAGAGCAAGTGCGCAGCCAGTTCTACAACGCCACCCCCTGTGGCTATGCCGGCAATGACGACTGTGGTCAGATGTCAGCCTGGTACATCTTCTCGTCGCTGGGCTTCTATCCCTTCAATGCGGGCGCTGCCGAGTATGTGCTGGGCACACCGCTCTTCAAGCACGCCACGCTGCACTTGGCTGGCGGACGCGATTTCGTCATCACGGCACCACGCAAGACCGCCTCTCGCGTTCACGTGAAGCGCGTTCTGTTGAACGGCAAGCCCCTCAAACAACTGATGCTCACCCATCAGCAAATCGCAGAGGGCGGCACCCTTCAGTTTGATATGTAAACACTATATATAATATAAATAAGGTATATGCAACAATTTGAAGAAACCCTGCATCAGGATCTCCACCAGTTCCTGCTCAGCATGCAGGAGGTCGATGAGCGACTGCCCGAATGTCCCGACGTAGAGGATAAGTGGGAAGATATCGCCAAGGCCTATATCCCCGATGGCATCCGCGAGTTTCAGGACTTCCCCTCGGCCAGCCTGGGCTGGATGATGTACATCGGCATGGCCGTGGCTCAGATGTGGGACAAAGAGTGGGACATCTATTCCAAGGTGGACGACCTCTACGCCTATATGCGCGACAAACGTGGCTACGACGCCCTCGACGAGTACGTGCGCGAGGATGTGCTGCTACTGAAAGACACACCCTATGCCCTGCTCGAGAAGTTGGTGGGCGAGTGCGCCTCACGTATCTACAATGCGCTGTTGCGACAGAACATCGAACCAGGCACCAAAGAGGCGTTCAATGCCTATGTGTCCAGTCTGCATCAACTCTATCTCATGGGAGCAGCTGTTCAATTGAAACGCCTGGGCTATCACATGACAAAGATGTAGGAATGGCATCGTAAATGTGGTGATTTAGCGACATGTTATTCTGTTTGCTATAGATTTTTTCGATGTAATGATAGAAAAAACAATTCGTTTTTCTATCAACTTGTTTGTACCTTTGCGCTGTCTTACAACGAAGACGATAGGAATAGATATGATGGAAACAAGAAAACATATTGCAAGCGAAAAGAAACGTTGTGGTAGTCACAACTGTGCACAGGCCTTACTCCATACCTATGCCGACCTGGCAGGTATCGACGAGGCCACAGCCATGAACATGGCCGGTGCCTTTGGCACGGGCATGGGCTGCATGGAGGGCACGTGCGGTGCGCTGGTAGGCGCAGGCATGGTACTGGGCATGGTCAACAAAGACAAGGTGAAGTCTATGAAGCAGATGCGCGACATGATGACCAAGTTCCAGCAGCGCAATGGTGCTACCCAGTGCAAGCTGTTGAAGGGTGTAGGTACCAAGGTGGTGCTTCGTGAGTGTCACGACTGCGTGGCCGATGCCGCCGAGTTCCTCGAACAGCAGTTGGATGCATAATCCCCCCACATATCCTTTGGTATGGTTTTTGTCATAAGGTTAAAGGATTGATATTCAGAATAACATTAAAGAAACATTATGGAACAAAAGAAGAAAAACTTTCATAGGCACTTCGCTGCACCCGGTCTGTCGCTCTATTGGATCATCATCACATATCTCATTGTGGCGTGGTTCTTCCCTGCCGTCGGCCTCGTTGCACTTATCTGCATGATTGGTCCGGTGGTCACCTCCATCTGGCGTGGCCGCTTCTGGTGCGGCAACATCTGTCCGCGTGGCAACCTCTACGACCGTCTTCTCTCCAAATATTCTCCCCACAAACCCATCCCCAGCTTTGTACGTACTTCGGGCTTCCGCCTCTTCATGGTGTTCTTCATCTTCACCATGTTTGGCATCCAGCTCAGTCAGGTGCGTTGGAGCGCTGGCGGACTCGATATGTGGAACGATATCGGTCGCGTGTTCTGGACCATCATCCTCATGACCACCATCGTCGGTGTCGTCCTCTCGTTCATCTATGCACCCCGCACATGGTGCAGCTTCTGTCCCATGGGCACTATCTCGCGTTGGGTGGCCCCCAAACAGCAGCCACTGCCAGCCGGCTTCAAGGCAGTCCATGTCAGCAGTGCCTGCAAGACCACCTGTAAGCTGTGCGCCCGCGTGTGTCCCATGCAGCTCACCCCCTACGAGGCCAGTGGCGAGGCCAGTGGCTATCTCCACCCCGACTGCATCAAGTGTCGCAAGTGCACCTTGGCATGTCCCACAAAAGTAGTCAGCTATGAATAAAGTACGCATCACAGCCATCCGACAGACCGTCTATCCCGATCTCATTGCTCAGTACGAAAATCCCATAGAGCATGCCTGCGAGGTCAGGGTGGGGCAGCAGTGGATCTCTGTCGATGGCCAGTGTCCAGAAGGTCTCTGTCCTTCCGCCTGGTCTTCCATGCAAGAGTTTGTCGTGGCCCTGGCCAATGGCGGAGGCAACTTCTACGACGGCTGGATGCAGAACCCTCATAGCGCCATGATAAGCTGTAACGACGGTTTCCGTCCTTTCAGTTTCCTAATAGAAGTAGTCGAATAGTCGGTTACTTCTTTTTTTTGCGCTTCGTAGCCCACAATAACGCTGCTGGTGCATCGCTATTGCACTACTATCGCAAGCCAATTCCATAGCTCTTACTTACCAAAAGCTACACTATCTCCGGCTAAAAGTGCCACTCTTAGAGTCATTCTAAAGTCTAGACAGAGCAATTCTAGAGTCTAGAACGGCCCATTCTAAAGTCTAGAACAGCCCATTCTAGAGTCTAGAACAGCCCATTCTAAAGTCTAGAAGTGCCCATTCTAAAGTCTAGAAGTGCCCATTCTAAAGTCTAGAAGTGCCCATTCTAAAGTCTAAACTGCGCCCCATTGTTTTGGTTCTAGCCCCTAGAACATCCACTTCTAGCCCCTAGGAATGCCACTTCTAGGGGCTAGAACCACCACATCCAGGGGCTAGATTCGCCCAATCTAGCCCCTAGAATCAGATCAAAACCTAAACTATTGCATCTTAAGAGTGTCACTATTGCATTGTAAAAGTGTCACTATTGCATCGTAAGAGTGTCACTACGGCATCGTAAAAGCAAGCAAATAGTGGCATTACTATGCACCATTTCATTTCTGATTTAGTATGAAATAAGCAAATAGTTACACCTTGATGCCTTAAAAAATGAATACGTGAGTACCGATAGTTTGTTTGTTTACTTTTTGGGGTATAAGTTTGATGAAAATCCCTTTTCCTTTAAATAAAGTGTAAATTCGAATCACTTTGATGCTTATATCAGAAATAAGTTGTATCTTTGCAGATGCTATCTGCTTATTGCGGCAAGGATGTCCTTTGAGGAGGATGGAGCCACAGGGTGG
Organism: Prevotella sp.; assembly: GCA_024695815.1. GTDB lineage: Bacteria > Bacteroidota > Bacteroidia > Bacteroidales > Bacteroidaceae > Prevotella. The sequence goes on along the minus strand of JAILHK010000013.1, from coordinate 9,237 downwards.
AGCACTACATATTGAAAGGCGTTACTGACGCTTTGTTTTTGGTTGTTCAAAACTTCCACAATCGAACGGTAATTCAAAAACAAATGCTAGGGTGACACCACGGGGTGTATCATATACTACTCCGTAGTGTGCTGAGAGGGTGCTTTGTGCCCTCAAGCACACTTTACGGGTGTACTATATACTCCTGCGTGGGTGTTTCTCTGTCTGTTTAATTACCAAGGCTGTGGAAGGCCGTGAACAACAAACAGGCATGAGTTAAGCACCCACGTTTTTTTGTATGTAGGTGAATGATAATATAAACAGACTCGTTTAGGTGCTTGGCGAGAGAAATAAGAAATGGCAAGCACCATTTTCGATAACATACAAGAAATCGTTGTTAGTCACATATCACATAGATATGGAGGCAATAATTCATATTCTATCAAAATCTTTTCAGCACTTAAGCTTTTGTTGAAGGGCACCTATGAGAAATACAATTTCCAAGTACCAGATACGCAATTAAAAAAAGTTGTTCTTCAAGATGCCCTTGCTAGGGTAAATGAAAAAGAATCAAGAAGGAAAAGTGCAGGAGTCTTCTATACCGATAGTGATGTGACTGATTTTATGGTGTTAAATTCATTCTATCACCACATAAATCCTTCTTTGGTTACTGTCTCGTCTTCTTCACTTATACAACAACAATTAAAAGGGTTAAGTAACGAGTCTGTTCGTGTTGTTTTGCAGTCGTCTGTTTTTGACCCGACTTGTGGAGCGGGAGCTTTTTTAGTAAGTGCATTGGCTCAAAAGATTGAATTGATAAAAACTGGAATCTGTAATGACATTCCTTTATTAAATGTTATTGGAACGATTATTGGTAATGATATAGAAAGTACATCAACAGATATTACAAAGCTCAGACTGTTCTTCTTGGTCATAGATTCTTTCGAGGAAGAGTTAGATGTAGTCCCTATAGCTAAGGTGATTTCGGAATGCTTTTATAATGTTGATATGGTTGACTATAAGGGACATGTCTTTGCCAATTATGACATTATCGTTGGCAATCCGCCTTATATCGAATATGGGAAATATGAGGGAACCATTGTATATGATTTTGGGAACGTCTATGCAGATGTGATGAAGAATGTTGCTACTATGCTTAAGCCTGATGGGGTCTTGGCATTTGTAGTACCGCTTTCGTATATATCTACTGCAAGAATGGGGGCAATTAGAGAATATGTACATTCGCAAACAGGGAAACAACTACTTCTCAATTTTGCCGATAGACCAGATTGTCTTTTTTCTGGAGTTCACCAGAAACTTACAATATTAATGGCTCAGAAAACAAAAGCCATAGAAGGTATTTACACCTCAAAGTACAATCATTGGTATAGGTCAGAACGGGAAACTCTTTTCTGCAACTTGTCCCTAGAAAAAATTCATCTATTCGATAATAGATACTGGCCTAAACTAGGAGATTCTACGGGAACAGCAATATATAAAAAGATACTTTCATACAAAGGCGAAGACATTCTTTCTTTGAACAAAGGAAACAATAAAGGAAGTTTTTTTATAAACCTGCGTGCATGTTTTTGGATGAAAGTTTTTTCCAAGGATATGAAATCAAACAGTTACAAGGAATATAAAATAGATAAAACTAAACTCCCCTTTGTTTATTGCTTGTTGAATTCAAGTCTGTTCTTTCTGATGTGGACAATTGTGTCCGATGGATGGCATATTACAAACAAAGAACTATCCTTCATAAAAATCCCTAATAGGATTCCAAAACAAAAAAAATGGTCAGTCTTGTTCGAAAAACTTGAAAACCGATTAGAGGCCACCAAGGAATACGTAGGTACGAAACAAGTTGATTACGAATACAAGCATAAGCTTTGTAAGGATATCATTGACGAGATAGATAATGAACTAAAATCGGTGTATAAATTGTCTGCACCAGAATTGAACTACATAAAGAGGTTTAACGAAAAATACAGAATAAGCGATGGAGCATAAATTAAAGGTAATAGATTTGTTTGCCGGATGTGGAGGCTTTTCTGTTGGATTTGAAAAAGCAGGTTATGAAATTGTCAAAGCTGTTGAATTTGACAAGGAAATCGCTTCTTCGTACTCCCATAATCATCCCAAAACTCTTATGTATGCTGAGGACATAGGTAAGATTGTTGACGAAAACCACTTTAAAAAAGATGAAGCAGACATAATTATTGGCGGTCCTCCTTGCCAAGGTTTTTCTATGGCCGGTGCACGAATAAGGGAGAAGAACGCGTTCATGAATGATCCCAGAAATTATCTTTTCAGACATTATGTCAACGTGGTAAGAATAGTTCGTCCAAAAATCTTTGTCTTTGAGAACGTAAAGGGTATTCTATCAAAGGATAAGGGAGAGATATTTGACGAGATAATCTGTGCTTTTGGTAATTCAGAGAACTTTGAGGGTGACAAATACTATGTACATCATAAGGTTTGTAAGGCTGTTGATTTTGGAATTCCTCAAAGACGTGAACGAGTAATATTAATAGGAATGCTCAATCATGATTTTGATATAGATAAACTATTTGATAATAATAAAGAGATTATTGAACAATCATATCCCGATTTCTTCAAACCTGTGTCCCTGTTTGATGCCATTTCAGACATTCCCGCACCTTCAGAAACGGGAAGGGCCAAACTTAGTCCTGCTAAAACTCATTATCAAAGAGTGCTAAGAAATAATGATGGTATCATAACAAACCATGTTGCAACTAAACATAACAATATGGCAATTGGGCGCATGAAAAAAGTGTCAACTGGTCAAAACTGGACTTCACTTGATGAAGAAATCCATTCTGTACATAGTGGAGCATATGGTAGATTAGATTGGAATCTGCCAACAATGACGATTACTACTCGTTTTGACACTCCTGCTGGTGGACGATTTATTCATCCAGAGCAAGACAGAACTCTAACACCAAGAGAAGCCGCCAGGGTACAATCTTTCCCTGATTCTTTCGAGTTCATTGGCTCTAAATCTTCTATATGTAGACAAATAGGAAATGCAGTTCCGCCAAAACTATCCTATTTCTTAGCAGTGCTAGTTAAGAACTTATTTGAATCCCCAATGAATATTGATTGTAGATGACAGATATTAGTACCATTTTGAAACGCAAACAGGAGTCCCTCACTATTAAAAGTATATGGACTTTTGCCAAACAAGAGACTTCGTTTGACGATGTCTTCAAGGCCGCGTGTATATTTGCAAGTATTTCACATCCAGAAAATGAGAACATTGAAGATTACTTTGTGCGGCACGACTTCAACGGATTCAGATGCAACCATAGAATGCTATCTTCCGCCCAACTATTTGGACTCGTCACTAAAACGGGTAGTCGGTATAGTCAAGAATCTGTAACTCCCGTTTTTCGAGAACTACGGAAATATCCAATAGGTTCTGATGAGTACAATACCATTAAGACGGAACAATTGTTAAAAATCAAAATGAGTGCAATTATAGACAGAAATGATAATTCAAATACTCATCATATTCTGCCTGTTTTCTATATTTTTGATGTCTTATATGCTCTTCATCTACGTGGAATTGAGAGCATTTCTACTGAACAGCTATTTTCATATGTAATGACATGTGATTCTTATAATGAGTTGGAAGATACGGTAGAGATATTGTCCACGAATCCTCCTCCGTCTAAACATGTCAACTACTATATGGGAAATAGTAGAATGTGGACATTAATTGACAAAAATTGCCAACTGTTTAAAATAAGGAACGGAAGAGTTTCTATAAATCCAAATTATATCGAATTCTTTTATAACCATTTCTATATGAAGACAAAGAACGTCATAGAGTCAGTTCTCAATTCAATCATTGATTACCCTGAAGCTTATAGTAAAGCGCTAACCACTTATCAGAATTTGGATATCGATTTAACTCAAGATATGCCAAAAGCCTTTGTTAGATTCAAAGAAGATAATCCTTCTCTAGAGAATTGTCAAGAAATATACTATGGCGCTCCTGGTACTGGTAAGTCTCATAAGATAGATGATATAATTAAGAACGGGAAATATTGTTCTATTCGAACAACATTCCATCCAGATAGTGACTATTCCACCTTTGTTGGTGCGTACAAACCAGTGGTGGATGAAACCAATGTTCAAATTGTTCCAGTCGTAATTAATAACGGGATTAGCCTCAATCAAAATGAAGGAACTTACAAAGAGAAACGGATAACCTATAAATTTGTGATGCAGGCATTTACAAAAGCATACCTTTATGCTTGGAAAAAGATGGCAGATTGTCCAGATAATCCACAGCCACAATTCCTTGTTATAGAGGAAATAAATCGAGGAAACTGTGCTCAGATATTTGGTGATCTATTCCAATTGCTGGACAGAGCGGATAATTGTTTCTCTTCATACCCAATCGAAGCAGATACAGATTTACATCAAGCGATCAAAGACGCATTTGAACATAGTAAAGAGTATAAGCTAACCAAGAATATAGATGTTGAAGGAACCGTAAAGAATTATATAAGTAATTATGGCGCAACTCTTTCTAAGGATATTCAGGAAGGACGTATACTTTTATTACCTCCCAACCTCTACATCTGGGCCACAATGAACACAAGTGACCAGAGTCTGTTCCCTATCGACTCTGCTTTCAAGCGTCGCTGGGAGTGGAAATACATGAAGATTAAGAACGAGGGAAAGGAATGGAAAATAGATGTGAGGATAAAGGATGCTGATGGAGTGGAAAAACCTGTGGATTGGTGGGACTTCATCCATAAAGTCAACGACATCATCGCCTCTATGACATCGAGTGCCGACAAACAGTTAGGCTACTTCTTCTGCAAGCCTGATAAGAAGACGCCAGAAAGATCTGAGTTGCCAAATAGTGAAAACGACCTTATCTCCGTAGATACATTCGTAAGCAAGGTGCTGTTCTATCTTTGGAACGACGTGTTCAAAGACTATGGCTTTGATGACGCCTCGTTGTTCCAGTATAAAGACAAAGAGGGGAGGGTGCATGATTTGACTTTCCCTGACTTCTACAAGGAAGACAGCAACGATGTGAATCCCGAAATGGTGACTGACTTCGTGCAGAAGGTGATGAACTGGAAGAAAAAGGAAGAAGAAAAGAACTAATGTATATCCTGTTTGAAGAACACCAGTACGAAAGCTCACGAGTGGAGAAAGTCCTGAAGGACATCTACGTCTTGCAAGATGTTGACAAGCGGGTGAGTGTGCAGTATGTGGGCTATTTCTATAACCCACACCTGCACGACTGTGTGTTCATTCTGCCTAAGGTGCTATTGACGGAACAGGAAACATTGGTGGGTGTGCAGCAAGAGTCTGGCGAACCTGTTACGCCAGAAATGGTGATGGAACCGAAAGGTCAGGAAAAGTTAAGCAAGGAGTATCGGAAGTTTATCTACGAGTTCTCTGTGTGGATATATAGGGCATTGAATGTGTTCTACAAAGCGAATCCCAAGAGTAAGGCGATTCTTTACAAGCATCTGCCACAGGCGGGTAAAGGTCGCAAACATCAGGCGAAAACGTATCTGGATATTGTGCTGTCGCTCATTAACTTCAACCAGGAGAACCGCGACTTCGTGCTTTTCACTATCAAGAACTTGCACAGGGGAAACAACAAAATCAACTGGACACGAACCATCTCACATTCACAGGCTTTTGTGCAGGATAAGGATGTGGTGTATCTGAATCCTGTGAACAAGAAACGTATTGTCAACTACGAGGAGGAATTGTTTGTTATCTTCTACAGCATCCTTAACTATTTGAATGGAGCATACGGTTTCCATACGCCTATCAACATTCAGTACGAACTGATTACTGGCAAGCAGTTCACACAATACATGCACGGGATGGGAAAGACGAGGCTGATGCAGATAAAGTACAAGTACTTCTCAGACAAGGCTCTCCAGCTATGGGACTTGTGCTATGCTTTCTTTGAAAACTCGTATCGAATAGCGATTAACACAAATGCACAGGAGTATCTGTTGGCCAAGAGCTTCAATATTGTATTTGAGGCAATGATAGACGAACTGATAGGCACACCTCATCAGGATATTCCCAAAGGATTGGCAGACCAAGACGATGGCAAGCGAGTGGACCACATGTACACAGATATGGCATTGACATCTGCAGAGACTCAAACAAACAGAGAAGTCTATTATATAGGTGACAGTAAATACTATAAGAGTGGACATCCACTGACATCCGAATCTATCTATAAGCAGTACACGTATGCAAGGAACGTCATACAATGGAACATCAATCTATTCCTATCGGAAGATACTGCGTATGATGAACTAGACAAGCAAAAGAGACTTGCAGATAGAGGACGTTTTGGTAATATCCGCTTACAGGATACATCCATGACAGAGGGCTATGATGTGATTCCTAATTTCTTTATCAGCGCCTTTGTCAATGATGACCTCAAATATAATGTACAGGAGAATATACGACCGCATAAGGATAAAAACGAGGAACATTGCACAAAGATCTCGTATCAGTTCCCTGACCGCTTGTTTGACAGAGATACGCTGTTTCTATCGCAATATGATGTAAACTTCCTGTATGTGCTATTCTTGTATGCACGTAACAAGGCCAACGAGAAATCGCAATGGAAAGAATATGTAAGAAAGAAGTTCCGTGAAGAGATAAGGGCTGTCATCCAAAAGGAGTTTATGATATATGCTATGCGTGCTCGTTTGGGCGTGGACGGGGCATTGTATCTGCAGCAGCACTTCTATGAGTTGAACGGCAGGGTGTTCCAACCGTATGGTGAGGAACGAATGACTTATTTTGCTTACGCTCGTCCAGCGAAGGAACCAGAAAAAACACAAGCGCAATTCGATGAGTTGTCACGATACTTTGTAGTAGAGAAATGCGGTATGGGACAAGATCCACAGGACGTGCTTAAACCCGCTATTGAACAGGAACTACAACAACCTGTACCACATTCGCAATGGCTAACGCTTCATTATCTGGAACGATATGCCGGTAAAGGTATATTGGTGGGATACTACAAGGATGAAGCACATTTGCAATGGATTCTGGGCAATAATGACAAGGGTTCGTTGGTATATAATGTACGTCTTGAAGTTAAAGGTGAACCACCACGTCCTGGTGCTCACACATCATATTTTTACGAGAAGAAAAATATCCAGTTCGTAGTCCTTTATACGGATGGCGTAGAACAAACAGGTGAGTATCGTGTTTTTCATGTTAAAGATACAGCAAGCAAGGTAACGGAAAAACGAATGGGTGACACTTGGTATCCATTTGACGTAAAAGGACCTCATTTCTTCTTCCGGTTTGATGAGGAGGTAACGCTAGGTAAACTAAAGATTCGTGAACTGATAGCACACCTGCGAGTAAAACACCTTGAAGAGTTCGGTTCTTACGAAGAGGGCGAGCCGTTGTTTACGACAACAGAAAGTACATTGGAGTATCGGGTGGGATTTTAACATCATTCTTTTCTCGAAGATTTTATAACCAATACTATAGAAGCTTGACTCCATGATGATACAGCACTATTCGAGTACCTAATAATAGGAATATGCTCAAATGAAAAGCGGCTCCCTTTTGAGGAGCCGTTTTTTGTGTTAATCTTTCAAACAACCAATGGGAACCACAAATATGCCATCTGGCCGTTGGTATGCATAGGGGCCAACAGCAGTTAGTACCATCTTGAATGAAGGCTTCTTCATTTTCGTGGTATCTATGGTATCGGCAAGCGTATTCAAAGCATCTGCACCATCGTTTATCAGTTTTTCGCCACCAAGCTTCACCTCAATTAGTCCATACGTGCCGTTGCGACGATGTAACACGGTGTCACACTCCAGGCCTGAACTGTCGCGATAATGATACAGTTTCCCGTCGAGTGCCTCGGCAAAAACACGCAGGTCACGCACGGCCATATCTTCGAAGATGAGTCCGAACGAGTCCAGATCATTTATTAGGTCTTTGGGACCTAAGCCTAACGATGCCGTACCTATGCTTGGATCAACGAAATGGCGTGTGTCGCTTGTACGAATAGCTGCCTTACTGCGGATATTTGGATTCCATGCATCAAGGTCTTCAATTACAAAAAGCTTTCTCAGTGCTTTGATGTAGTTGGCAACGGTATCCTCGTCAAGTGTTTGTGAGTCGTTTGACAGCATATCGGCCTTGATGGTGCTATAGGGTACTTGCTGAGAAATGTTGCGAGCATACGAGCGTAGTAATAGACGTGTACGCTCTGGGCTGCGTTTTACTCCGTCAACGCGTTGTATATCTCTTTCAGAAATGTCATCAACATAGCCAAAGGCCTGATCCAGTGCAATATCACCTTCCAGCAGCGTTGCTTGTGGCCAGCCACCACGGCATGTCAGAAAGGCTATACGCTCCAAATCAATGCTATTTGGTTGCGGTTCGAACGTCTCGCCATCAAAGAGCTTAGCCAGGCTGACACTGCCGGTAGACTCGCCAGACTCATATAGACTCATCGGTCGCATTTTGACTCTGCCAATACGCCCCGTTCCGCTGTGAACAGTGTCTTCAGCCTGTGGAGCAACAGTAGAACCCGTCAGGATGAATTGAGAAAAAGCACTTCGCTTATCCACCTCATTTCTGATAGTGTCCCATAGTTCTGTTATTGTCTGCCATTCGTATTTTGTAATTTTTCGGTTGTTTGTGGTGATTTTGTTCGGTCGTTTGTGATGAATTCGTTCGGTTGTTTGTGATGAATTCGTTCGGTTGTTTGTGATTTTTTGTGTTTTTTCGGGTAAATCTCTATGTGTTTTTAGGATTCTTGTATATAGTAGATACATACAAGGCGATAATGATAAGAATACTTACTACTTTGAGTAGGTGTAGCCACTATATCCTTCTTTATTTTGGCATGATAATGGTGTTATCATGATTTGACACTTGCTTTTGCGCCAATTTTGCGGCTATTTACGCAAGGACCGATTCTGTTTCAATAATTCTCTTAAGATTTGAGATGAATCACTCTTGAACTCATCGGCCATCATCAAATGACAGACCTTTTCAAATCTGATGCAAAAGTAGATAAAGTAATCAAATAAGAATAATTTTTTGTTATTTTTTCTTCATTTTACTTGTATATTCAGGGATAATTTGTATCTTTGCAAAATAATAACCGTCATTATTATAATGACCATTATCATTTCGGGTTATGAAGTTCTATGATAGAGAGTCAGAGCAGCAACTGCTCAAAGAGGTTTT
>JAILHK010000054.1 GCA_024695815.1 Prevotella sp. | reverse complement strand
CCCTTACAAAGAGGTGCTCGACGCCTATAATGCCGGCCTGCAGGTGCCCGAAGATGTGACCCTCTGCTGGGTGGACGACAACCACGGCTACATCCGCCAGTTGCCCAAACCTGCCGAACAGGCCCGCTCGGGCGGCAATGGCGTGTACTACCACGTTTCCTACTGGGGCACACCTGCCGACTACTTATGGATAGCTTCGCACTCGCCTTCGCTGATGAGCTATGAGTTGTCGCGTGCCTACGACCAGGGCATCCGCACATTGTGGGTCGTCAACGTGGGTGATATCAAGCCCGCCGAGATGGAACTAGAGTTCTGCATGGACCTGGCCTGGGACATCAACCAATGGACACCAGAGAAAGCCATTGACTATAATTACGCCTGGGCCAAGCGAACCTTTGGTGCTGCCTACGCCGACAAGATTGCTGCCATCAAAAAGGAATACTACCACTTGGCAGCAGGCGGTAAGCCCGAACATGTGCATATGATTAAATACTCGTATGACGACATGGAACAGCGCATAAACAATTATGCAACACTGGCTCAACAGGTAGATGCACTGAAGTCACAGATTCCCGCAGAACTGCAAGACGCCTTCTATCAGCTGATTGAATATCCTGTGAAAGGAGCATACCAGATGAACGTCAAGACATTCCGTGCGGCGCAAAGTCTGGAACTGGCCAAACTGGGACAGAAAGAGTTAGCCCTGAAGTATGCAGACGAGGCAAATCGCGCCTATAACACCATCCAGACACTGACCGACAAATACAACAACGATATCGCTGGAGGTAAATGGAGAGGAATGATGAACTGCAAGCCTCGCAACCAGAAACAGTTCAACATGCCCGCAACCGCTACTGCCGACAAGATCAGTAAAACAAAAGCCGAGCTCAAAAAAGACGAGGTATTCATCCTTCCAGCTACTAACTACACGGCGATAAGTCCTACGGTTAAGACGCTAGAAGGCGTGGGTATCAATCAGGCAAGCGTCACAGTATGGCCCTTGGATATGAAGGCTTATGACATCAAAGAAATAGCGCAAGCCCCTTATGTTGACTACGAAATACCGGTGAAAGCAGGACGCAACACCATCGAAGTGCGCTGTCTGTCGAACTTTCCCATCAACACCGACTACGACCTGCGCGTCGCACTCTCCATAGAAGGGGCATATACAAACACTCAATCGCTCAAGACCATTGCCATGAAAGACAAATGGCACGACACCGTGGTTCAAGGCTATAACGATGCCACCGTTGATTATGATAGCAATGAAGATAAGACCATCAAACTACGCGTCAGTATGATGGACCCAGGTGTTGTTGTCAGCGAGATTCGCAATACGGTGACAACAAAACAATAAAACGAATCAAACGATTTAATTGAAATAATGAATTAGGGCTGTCCGAATTCGGGCAGTCCTTCTTCGTTAAACCTCAATTTCTTGATACGCACATCTCTGTGATCATGACGATTAGAGTCTAACCATCTGCTCTCATAAAGCATGAAGTTGGTATTACCATCAGCCGATGGGAACACGCAGACATTAGACGAAAGCCAATAGATGCAAGTATCTTTCTGTGCGCGGAACAATGGTTCCTCCACCTTTGTCCAAGAAGCGAGGTCAAGCAAATCGGCATCCGTACGAGCGTAAAGCAAGCCCAACGACTGATAGACTGTCCAAATGCCACTGGCCGAATAGCACACACAGACATAACGGCCATCAGGTGTCACAAAAGGTTCAGGATTCTCATTCACATAGATTGGATAGTTAGAACGCAAGCCATCAGGGTTGATCCATTGGCGTTCCCACTCGTACTCAGGTTCTGAAAGCATCACACGCTCCGAGGCCAATGTCCATGGGTTTTCCATCTTAGCGATATAGATACACTGTGTCTCGGTCTCCTTACGGCGATGCGGCCAGCCAGACCATAGCAAGTACTGCTGTCCACGAACCAATATAGTGGAAGGATGCAAGCCGAAGTTCCATTCTTCGTTAGTGACGATAGCACCTTTCAGCTCGAACTTACCCTTCATAGGATCAGGCGAACTGTTTTCCAGCACATAAAGTTGATGATAGTCGGTGTTACCACCATCGGCTTCGAAATAGATATACCACTTATTATTAATATGGTGTATCTCTGGCGACCATATATGCTGCATTGAATCGGCATGCCACACACACTGGCGCTCACCTTGTGCCAAGGTCTCAGGACTGTCAGACTTCCATAAGATAATGCTATCGGCAGAAGGTATCTGCATGGTATAATAGAAATGTTGATTCCATACCGCTACCTGAGGATAGTAACCTGCCGCAAAAACCAGTTTTGAGTTGTCGCCACTGAGGTCCTTATTAGGATTGCATCCTATCAAAACGCAAAAAATGCTCAAGATGCTAATCAAAAAATATGTTGTTTTCATTATATAATGATTCGTTTTTGCTCGGCAAAGATACAACAAGAATTTCAAACAAACAAAAAAATCTCGTCAGAACTCCCATTATTTAGTAAAATCGTCTGGCCGTGAACGATTTTTTTTATGTTTTGAATAGCTATTATCCATTCAATTCATAATTATTTGCTTACTTTGCATCGTCATAACGAAAATAGCAGTGATGCTATAGTTTTAGATTTTATAGTTAGTAATTATTTGTAGTTAGTAGTTTTAGTTTTTCGAGATTCAAGAGGTATTATTCTCTTTGAGGTAAAAGATTGTTAAAGGATAAACCTAAATAGTTGTTAATAACTTAAAACTTTATATAGTTAAAAAAACGTATGAAAAAAGTATTTTTATTTGGTGCAATGTTCCTTAGTGCACTTGCGGCGAAAGCGCAAGGTCAGGACACATTCAAGCCCTATCAACCGACAGACCTCCGTCTGCCTTCTGTTCCCCTTATTGTGTCTGACCCATACTTCTCGGTATGGTCACCCTACAATGAGCTGAACGAGGGAACCACGCGTCACTGGACCAACGATGAGAAGCCCATGCAGGGTTTCGTACGCGTTGATGGCCAGACATATTGTTTCATGGGTGCCGACCGTGATCGCTACGAGACCATCGTGCCTATGGCCAACGAGGAAGCTTGGACAGCTCGCTACACTCGTGAGAAACAGGCCAACGGATGGCAGAAGAACGACTTCAACGACAGCAACTGGCAAGAGGGTAAGGCCGCATTCGGCTCACCCGACCTCAGCAATGTTCGCACACATTGGAGCAATGAGCATAGCGACCTCTATGTACGTCGCACCATCAACATCGACGCTAAGGATCTGAACGAAGACCTCGTGCTGACCTACTCTCACGATGACGTTTTTGAGATTTTCATCAATGGCACAAAAGTTGCCAGCACTGGCGAGACTTGGCGCGAGGGTGTTACCCTGAAGCTGGACAGCAAGCTGAAGAAGCATCTGAAGCCTGGCAAGAACATCATTGCTGCACACTGCCACAACACCACAGGCGGTGCTTACACTGACTTCGGAATCTTCAAGGTTAAGAAGGCTGACGCATTCAACATCAAGCAGGCTACTCAGAAGTCTGTTGACGTTCTGGCCACTTCGACCTATTATACTTTCACTTGCGGTCCTGTTGAACTCGACGTCGTGTTCACTGCTCCTATGCTGATCGACGACTATGACTTGCTGTCGGCTCCTGCCAATTACATCTCATATCAGGTTCGTTCTACAGATGGTCAGGCTCACAACGTACAGCTGATGCTCACAGCCTCTCCTCTGATGGCTGTCAACAAGGCCGACCAGCCCACCATTTCTTCAATTGTTGAGAAGAAGGGAACCAAATATGCTTGCACCGGAACCATCGAGCAGCCCATCCTGGCAAAGACTGGTGATGGTATCTGCATCGACTGGGGTTACTTCTACCTGCCCGCCATCAATGGTGATGTAGCTATTGCCTGCGAGAAGGATCTGAAGAGCAACTTCACCAAGAATGGTAACATGCCTCAGGGCAAGCAGAACGTAACAGCACAGAAAGAAAACGAGATGCCCACACTGGCTTACTGCCACAATTTCGGAACCACCAAGCAGGCTTCTAGCTACACCATCATGGGTTACGACGAGATTTGGGACATCGAGTACTTCTACAAGCGCTATAAGGGCTACTGGGCTCATGAGGGCAGCGTCACCATCTTTGACATGATTGACCGTCTGAACCGTGAGTATAGCGGTATCATGAAACGTTGCCGTCAGTTGGATAAGCAAATTTATGATGATGGTATGAAGGCTGGTAACAAGCAGTATGCAGAAATTCTCTCTGGTTCTTACCGTCACGTTATTGCCGCTCACAAGTTGTTCCGCGACGACGAGGGCAACCTGCTGTTCTTCTCTAAGGAAAACAACTCTAACGGTTGTGTCAACACCGTTGACCTCACCTACCCCGAGGCTCCTTTATTCCTCTGCTACAACCCCGAACTGCAGAAGGGTATGATGACCAGTATCTTTGAATATAGCTACACAGGTCGCTGGACCAAGCCTTTCGCTGCTCACGATCTGGGTCAGTATCCTAAAGCCAACAAGCAGGTATACGGTGGCGACATGCCTCTGGAAGAGGCCGGCAACATGCTGACACTGGCTGCAATGCTCTGCAAGCTGGATGGCAACACCGGTTATGTAAACAAGTACTGGGACATCATCACCACTTGGGCAGAGTATCTCTCTGAGAACGGTCAGGATCCTTCAAACCAGCTCTGCACCGATGACTTTGCTGGTCACTGGGCACACAATGCAAACCTCTCTGTAAAGGCTATCATGGGTGTTGCTGCTTATGCTGAGATGGCTCGTCTGAAGGGTCTCGACGATGTAGCAGACAAATACATGGCTCGTGCCAAGGAGATGGCAACCATCTGGGAGCGTGACGCTCGCGAGGGCGACCACTACCGCCTGGCCTTCGACCGCAAGAACACTTGGAGTCAGAAGTACAATATGGTATGGGACAAGCTATGGAACCTGAACCTCTTCCCCAACGGTGCTATGGAGCGCGACGTGAAGTACTATCTCACCAAGCAGAACAAGTACGGACTTCCTCTGGATATTCGTCGCGACTACACCAAGAGCGACTGGATTATGTGGACTGCCGCTATGGCCAAGGACAACAAGACCTTCCTGAAGTTTGTGGATCCTCTCTACAAATACATCAACGAAACAGAAAGCCGCGTACCTATCAGCGACTGGCACGACACCAAGTCAGGTCTGATGACTGGCTTCAAGGCACGTTCTGTAATCGGTGGTTACTGGATGAAGGTTCTGGCCGACAAGTTGCAAGAACAATAACCTAAAACAACTATAAAACATGATTAAAGCTATTTTAAACTCAAGGAGCAAATGCCTATTTGGCATGCTCCTTTTGTGCCTATCCGCTTGCATGGTCTCATGCAACGATGACGACAATGAGGATGCCAGCATCCCATTTGACAGTTCAAAGGCTGTAACCATTACCGACTTTACGCCCAAAGAAGGTGGTGTGAGCCAGAAGATGCTCATCTTTGGTGAGAACTTCGGTGTTGATACCGCTTTGGTGAAAGTAACCATTGGTGGTAAGAATGCGGTGGTTGTCAACGTGAAGCCTACCGTGATTTACTGTTTCGTACCCGCAGGTGCACTTGGTGGCGACATCAATGTGACCATCGGTAACGAAGAGACTGGCTATCAGAGCGCAGTAGCATCAGAAAAGTTCAACTACGAGCGCAAGATGGTGCTGAGCACACTGACCGGTTCACGTAATGAGTCTGGTGACGACCCCTGGAACCCTGGTTCTGTAGGCATCGCCGTTCCCTTCTCTGAGGCAACCGGTTTCCGTGATGATGCCTTCATGAAGTGGGACCCCCTCTACCCTGAGCGTCTCTACATTGTTTACGACAACGGTGGTCCTGGCATCCAGATGCTGGACATGAACAAGAAGACCGTGCAGCTGGTTATGTCAAAGGCAGCTTGTTTCCAAGACAAGCGTCTGCGCACCATCGACTTTGCCGACGACCCCTACACAGGCGAGAAGGCCAAGTACATGATTGTATCTACCGACCGCGACGACAATGGTCAGCAGTCAACCAGCGTATGGATTGTGACTCGCAACTACGATGGTTCATTCAACAACAGTTCTCCTCGTCAGGTGCTGGCTGCCTACAAGCAGTGTAACGGTGCTTCCATCCACCCCCGCAATGGCGAGCTCTACTTCAACAGTTATGAGAGTGGTCAGGTTTACCGCCTGGACATGAACCGTTATTTCGAGACCCAGAAGCCCGACTACGAAGGCGATCCCTGGAAGCCCTCTTTGGCCGACGGCGCTTTCGAGAAGATTTTCAGCATTCAGGACAATGGCTGGGAATTCCAGATTGACATTCACCCCTCAGGTAAATATGCTTATATCGTAGTCATCAACCACCACTACATTCTGCGTTCTGACTACAACGAAGAAACAAAATGTTTCTCTGCTCCCTATGTATTCGCTGGCGACATGAACGGTGCCGGATGGGTTGAAGGCGTTGGTGCCAATGCACGTTTGAATCGTCCTTACCAGGGCTGCTTCGTCAAGAACCCCGAATATGTTGCTGAAGGCCGTGAAGATGTTTACGACTTCTACTTCTGCGACAACCAGAATCACTGCGTACGCTATCTGACACCAGAAGGTCTGGTACGTACCTTTGCTGGTCGCGGTACCTCTTCTATCACCGACAACAACATGTGGGGTACCGAGGATGGTGACCTGCGCGAGGTTGCTCGTTTCCGTGATCCAACAGGTATTGCCTACAACGAAGAGACCAACACCTTCTATATTTTGGACACCGTGGGCCATAAGGTCCGCATGATTTCCATGGAAGGCGAAGAATAGTGATAACCAATAATAAGTAGACCTAACAATTATGAGAAAATACATTGCATTACTATTGATATCACTCTGCACTTCCATGAGTGCTCTGGCACAAAAGGATATCGAAGTTTCTGGTCATGTGGTTGACGGAGATGGTGAACCACTGATTGGTGCCAACGTAGTGGTAAAGGATGTAAAAGGCCTCGGTGTCATCACAGACATTGACGGTTTCTATAAAATAAAAGTAAAGGAGTACCAGACGCTGGTATTCTCATACATTGGTTTCGGTACCAAGGAAGTGATGGTCAAGGGCGACTCTAAGACCATCAACGTAAAAATGGAAGAAGAGCGCATCAATGCCGTTGACGAAGTCGTTGTCACCGGTATGGGTACGCAGAAGAAACTGACCGTAACAGGTGCTGTGACCAATGTGAACATGGATGATCTGAAGCACTTCAGCTCATCAAACCTCTCTAACACACTGGCAGGTAATGTGCCAGGTATCATTGCCATGCAGACCTCTGGTCAGCCTGGTCGTAACACTTCTGAGTTCTGGATTCGTGGTATCTCTACCTTCGGTGCAGGTGCCAAGGCCTATATCTTGGTAGATGGTTTCGAGCGCGACAACATCAACGACTTGAACATCGAGGATATTGAGTCTTTCTCTGTATTGAAAGATGCTTCTGCTACAGCCATCTACGGTTCAAAAGGTGCTAACGGTGTTATTCTGATCACCACCAAGCACGGTAAGGCAGGTAAGATTCAGGTGAACGGTAAGGTGGAGACATCTTACAACACACGTACCAAGACACCTGAGTTTGTTGACGGTATCACCTATGCCAACCTGGTAAACGAGGCTCGTCTGACCCGCAACCAACCCCGCTACTATCAGCCTGAGGAAATCGACATCATCCGCACAGGCATCGACCCCGACCTCTATCCTAATGTAGACTGGATGGATCTGCTGCTGAAGGATGGCGCTTGGAGCTATCGCGCCAATGTCAACCTGAGTGGTGGTGGTAACACTTCTCGTTACTATGCTTCTGTATCTTTCGTAAACGATGAGGGTATGTACAAGACCGACAAGACCCTGAAGGACAAGTACGACACCAATGCCAACTACAAGCGTTGGAACTATCGTTTGAATGTGGATATCGACATCACCCCAACGACCCTGCTGAAGCTGGGTATCTCTGGCGACCTGTCAAAGCGTAACAGCCCAGGTATGCTGAGAACACGTTCGAAGGAAGATATCGAAGACAGCCAGAACCAGATGGACGTATGGGTAAACGATGACGATATCTGGGGACAGTTGTTCGGTTACAACCCCCTTCTCTCTCCTATTGTATATAGCAACGGCTACATGCCTATGATCAACATTGGTCGTGGCAACTCAGCCATGATCAACCCTTGGGTATCTGCTACACAGTCTGGTTACAATGAGAACTGGAGCAACAACCTGCAAAGCAACGTCACCTTGGAACAGGATCTGAAGTTCATCACTCCTGGTCTGAAGTTCACCGGACGTTTCGGTTTCGATACCTACAACAGCAACTGGATCAGTCACCAGCAGGCTCCTGCCCTCTACTCGGCATTCCCACGTAACACACAGACTGGCGAGATCACCTACGACCGTGTATTCGATCAGAGCGATATGAAGCAGAGCTCAGGCAGCGACGGTTCTCGTCGTGAGTTCATCGACCTGCTGTTGCACTGGGACCGTAAGTTTGCGAAGGTACACAACGTAGGTGCTAACCTGAAATACACGCAGGACTCTTACATCCAGACTCAGAATATCGGTGACGACATCAAGAACAGTATTGCCAAAAAGAACATGGCTTTGGCTGGTCAGGTGACCTATAACTACAACAACCGCTACTTTGCCGACTTCAACTTCGGTTACAACGGTTCCGAGAACTTTGCTGACAACCACCGCTTCGGTTTCTTCCCCGCCTGGTCATTGGCATGGAACATCGGAGAAGAGAAACTTGTACAGAGAACCTGTCCTTGGATTAACATGTTGAAGATTCGTTTCTCTCATGGTAAGGTCGGTAACGACAACCTGGGCAACGAGCGTTTCCCCTACCTCTATACTCTGGGCAACACCGACGCTGGTTGGGACTGGGGCAACGGCCACGTCAATGGTATTCACTACACACAGGTAGCCTCTCCCAACGTCACATGGGAAGTTGCTAAGAAGAACGACCTCGGTCTTGATATCGTGGTATGGAACAACCGTTTCTCTCTGACCGTCGACTACTTCCACGAGAAGCGTACCGGCATCTACATGGCACGTAACTACCTGCCTTGGAGCACAGGTCTTGAGAGTTCACCACGTGCCAACGTTGGTGCTGTGAAGTCTGAAGGTTTCGATGGTAACTTCAAGTACGAGGAGACCTTTGGCGAGGTTCGTCTGACTGCACGTGGTAACATCACCTATAGTAAGAACACCATCCTCGACCACGACGTTGAAAACAACGTATATCCCTATCAGTACACACGTGGCTATCGTGTTGACCAGGTTCGCGGTCTGATTGCAGAAGGTCTGTTCAAAGACTACGACGATATTCGCAACAGCCCCCGTCAGGATTTCGGTCAGGTTCAGCCCGGTGATATCAAGTATAAAGACGTCAACGGTGACGGTGTCATCAACGACGGTGACGTGGTAGCCATCGGTGCAACCCGCACACCTAACCTGATCTACGGTCTCGGTCTGTCTGTGATGTACAAGAACTTCGACATCAACCTGCACTTCCAGGGCGCCGGCAAGTCAACCTTCCTGATTAACGGTATGTGTGTTTATGCATTCAGCAACAACAACTACGGTCAGATTTTCAAGGGTATGCTGGACAACCGTTATGTCGATGCACAGACTGCTGCACAGCTGGGTATCCCTGCCAACGAGGATCCTAATGCAGACTATCCCCGTCTGACCTATGGTAATAACAATAACAACAACCGTGCTTCTAGCTTCTGGCTGCGCGACGGTCGCTACCTGCGTCTGAAGAACGTTGACCTTGGCTACACACTGCCAAAGACACTGGTCAACAAAGCTCACCTGAACCAGGTTCGTTTCTTCCTGCAGGCCACCAACCTGCTCACCTTCTCAAAGTTCAAGACTTGGGATCCAGAAATGGCAAGCTCAACAGGACAGAACTATCCCATCACAAAAGCTGTGACAATGGGTGTACAAGTTAATCTTTAATACAGACTTAGAAAGAATTAAAGACGA
The DNA here is from genome assembly GCA_024695815.1 of Prevotella sp. GTDB lineage: Bacteria > Bacteroidota > Bacteroidia > Bacteroidales > Bacteroidaceae > Prevotella. Next base: position 27,330 of record JAILHK010000054.1, on the reverse strand, counting down.
TGAAAAAGATATTTGCAACATGTATCATGTCATTAGCTAGCGCAAGTGTGCTACTGACAAGTTGTGCCGACGAGCTGGATTCGGATAAGTATTTTGAGGACCGTAAGACACTGGAGACGGTCTTCACCAGCAGACAGCAGTCGGAAGAATGGCTGGCTTACGCCTATTCATTCATGACAAACGAGCTTGCCGACGTCATCGGTAAAGGCAATGGTCACTATCATTGTTTTGCTGACGACATGTACTACGGCGACCGTGACCCACAGTATGGAGACGATGGCGAGTATCGCCACACCTACAATGCCTTCAAGCTGGGCGAATATGATGAAGACACCGGTTATTGGGCATGGGAGAAAGCCTATAAAGGTATTTTCCAGGCATCAGTATTCATCCACAACATCGACATGAATCCACAGATGACCGAAGAGGAGCGCATCGACCGCAAGGGTCAGGCACGTTTTGCACGTGCTTACTACTACTGGCTGTTGCTCCGCAAATATGGTCCTGTGCCCATCATGCCCGATAATGGTGTCGACTATACTCAGAACTACGAGGCCGTTTCTATTCCTCGCAGCACCTATGAAGAGTGCGCCGTATATATTGCTACGGAGATGGAACAGGCTGCCAAGGAGATTCAGTATTGGAAGCGTGACCCCCTGAACATCGTTCGTCCTACCAAGGGCGCCTGTCTCGCTGCACGTGCTTTGGCCTACGTCTATGCAGCCAGCCCACTGGCCAACGGTCAGTTGAGCAACGGCAAGCACGATCCTTCTGTCAAGGACGACATTGCCAAGTTGTTGACCAACTTCGATGGTACTCACCTGCTCAGCCTGGAGTACGATGAGTCTAAATGGGCACGCGCTGCTGCCGCTTGTCGCGACCTGATGGAGTGCGAAGCAGGCTACGAGCTTTACCACGCTCCTTATAACACGGTTGCCACCTTCGACCGCGATGCAACCATTGATCCCCCTGCAGACGGCAATTTCTCTACCAAGAACTGGCCGGAAGGTTGGGCCGACATCGACCCCTACCTGAGCTATCGTCAGATTTTCGACGGTGAGGTTGGTATGGCCGACAATCCTGAGCTAATCTTCACGCGTGGTTACAACATGTGCGACGATATCAACAACTCTATCACTTCGCTGGTGGCTCACCAATTGCCATCATCACTGAATGGTTGGAATGCTCATGGTATGACCCAGAAGATGGTTGATGCCTACTATATGAACGATGGTACCGATGTTCCTGGTAAGGACAGCGAGATGAATGGTGGTAATGGTTCTGAACGCGTACAGGGTTGGACCACCGCCAGAGACTACCGTCAGTATCCTCCTCTGGCTCCCAACGTATCACTTCAGTACGCTAACCGCGAGCCCCGTTTCTATGCATCTGTAGCATTCAATGGTTCTAAGTGGTGGGACACCAACCCCAGCCACACCACCAGCGGTACATACAACGCCGTATTCTACTATCGTGGCGGTGACAATGGTTACACCAACTCTACTCGTTACCTGCGCACAGGTATCGGTATCAAGAAATGGGTGAACCCACACGACTATCGTTCAACCAATGGCGACTACGATCATATCCAGAGAAAGTACGAGACAGCCATTCGCTACGCCGACATCCTGCTGATGTATGCCGAGTGTCTGAACGAGCTTACCCAGAGCTACACCATCGATTCATGGGATGGCTCTAAGCAGTACACCATTTCTCGTGACGTGGCAGAGATCAAGCGTGGTATCCAGCCTGTACGCATCCGTGCTGGTGTGCCCGACTACACCGCTGCCGAGTATGCCGATCGCGATGTACTTCGCGAGAAGATCAAGCGCGAGCGTATGATTGAGTTGATGGGTGAAGGTAAGCGCTACTACGACCTGCGTCGCTGGATGGATGCACAGGTAGAAGAGTCTAAGATTATCTACGGTTGCAACATCATGATGACTGCCGCTCAGAAGGACGATTTCCAGAAGATTGTTCCCATCACCAGTCTGCCTACCACTTTCTCAGAGAAAATGTATTTCTGGCCCATTCGCAAGGCTGAGTTGAAACGCAACTACAAGCTCACTCAGAATCCAGGATGGCAGTATTATGACTAAGAACAGAAAACTATAGAATTATGAAAACAATATTTAAGTCTTTAATATATGGCATGGTCGCAGCTTCTATGCTGACGGTGACCACCTCATGTAACGATGAGTGGGAAGACGAGCAGTACGAACAGTACATCAGCTTCCGTGCTCCGCTCAACGACCAAGGCATCACAGCCGTCTATGTTCCATTTACCAGAAAGAACAGCGAAGGCAAAGAGGTATATGGCTCTGGCATTTCCAACTACGAGCTGCCCGTGATTATCAGTGGTTCTACCCACAACAGTGCCACCCGTGTGGTAAACTTCAAGCACGACCCTGACACGCTGAATGCACTGAACTGGGCTCGTTTCGCTACCCGCGAGGAGTTGTATTATAAGGACATGAACCCCTACTGCGAATTCCCCAGCACACTGACCATCCCCAAGGGTCAGGACGTAGGTCTTCTGAACATCAAGATTGACTTCAACAATCTTGACCTGGTTGACAAGTGGATCTTCCCTATCACTGTAGCTGAGGGTGATGGTTACACACCCAATCCCCGCAAGAACTATAAGAAGGCCATGCTCCGCATCTTCCCCTTCAACGACTACTCTGGCGACTACAGTGCCACCAGTCTGACCATTGCAGTGAAGGGCGACCAGAACTCAACAGGTCTGACCTGGCTGCGCACCTATGTTGTTAACGACAATACCGTGTTCTTCTATGCCGGCCGTTTCGACGAGAGCAACCCACAGCGTGGCAAGTATAAGATCTACGCACAGTTCAACGGTGGCAAATCGGGCACCATTAAGATGTGGTCAGACAATCCCGAGATGAACCTTGTGGTCAATAAGGAAGCTTCATACCGCATGGTTGAGAGCGAAGACCAGACCTATCCATATCTGCGCTATCGCAATGTCATCATCAACAACATCGATTACTCGTTTGATGACTACACATCACTTAGCGGTTCTAAGTTCTCTTATACCGTCAGTGGCACGCTCACCTTGCAGCGCACCATCAATACTCAAATTCCTGACGAAGATCAAGCAATACAATGGTAAATATTTTTTCAAAACACTCTATCAGCGTTCTGCTGCTGTGCCTGACCACCTGGTCGGCACAAGCAGCAGAGCCTGTTGATTATGTAAGTACCCTCGTTGGTACACAGTCGAAAGTTTCACTATCAACCGGTAATACCTACCCAGCCATCGCCATGCCTTGGGGCATGAACTTCTGGATGCCCCAGACAGGAAAGATGGGCGACGGATGGGCTTACACCTATGACGCAGAAAAAATTCGTGGACTGAAGCAGACCCACCAGCCCTCACCATGGATCAACGACTATGGTCAGTTTGCCATTATGCCAACCACTCGCACCGTGTTCAACGAGAACGAGCGTGCATCGTGGTTCTCGCACAAGGCTGAGGTGGCTCGTCCATACTATTATAAAGTATATCTGGCCGACCACGACGTGACTGCCGAGATGACACCTACGGAACGTGCCGTGGTGATGCGTTTCACCTATCCCGAAACCAGCGAAGCCCGCATCGTGGTTGATGCCTTCGACAATGGCTCTTTCGTGAAAGTGTCTGGCAACAGAATTATTGGTTACACGACCAAAAACAGCGGTGGTGTTCCAGCCAACTTCAAGAACTATTTCGTCATTGAGTGCGATCGTCCTTTCACCTTTGTGAAGACCGTTGACAATGGCAAGATGACCGACAAGACCGAGGTTCAGACCAAGCATGCCGGTGCCATCGTTGGTTTCGAGACCAAGCGTGGCGACCAAGTGACGTTGCGTGTGGCCTCATCGTTCATCAGCGAAGAGCAGGCCATCAGAAATCTTGGCGAAGTGAAAGGCAAATCGTTTGAGACCGTTTGCCAGCAAGGCAAGAACCGCTGGAACGAAGTGCTGGGCCGTGTTGAGGTGAAAGACAACAACATCGACCACCTCCGCACATTCTATAGCTGTCTGTATCGTGCCGTCCTCTTCCCCCGTATGTTCTTTGAGAAGGGTGCCAACGGCGAGATTGTGCACTACAGTCCCTACAATGGCGAAGTAAAACCCGGCTATATGTTTACCGACACAGGTTTCTGGGACACATTCCGTTCGCTGTTCCCCCTACTGAACCTTCTTTATCCCGAGATGAACCAGCAGATGCAGGCAGGTCTGGTCAACACCTATCTTGAGAGTGGCTTCCTGCCCGAGTGGGCAAGTCCTGGCCATCGTGGTTGTATGGTGGGCAATAACTCTGCCTCAATCGTGGCCGATGCCTACCTGAAAGGTCTGCGTGGCTACGACATCGAGACCCTTTGGAAGGCAGTAGTACATGGTGCCAATGCCGTTCACCCACAGGTATCTTCTACGGGTCGTCTGGGATTTGAGCAGTATAACAAGTTGGGCTACGTGCCCTACAACACCGGTATCCGTGAGAGTGTGGCTCGCACCCTGGAGTATGCCTACGACGACTGGTGCATCTACCAGTTAGGTCTGTCACTTGGCAAGTCGAAGAAGGAGCTGAAGCCCTTCCGCGAGCATGCCATGAACTATCAGAAAGTGTTCGACAAGGAGTCTAAGCTGATGCGTGGTCGCAATGCCGATGGCACCTTCCAGTCACCTTTCAACCCCCTGAAATGGGGTGATGCTTTCACCGAGGGTAATGCCTGGCACTACACCTGGTCGGTATTCCACGATCCTCAGGGACTCATCAACCTGATGGGTGGCACGAACGACTTCATCCAGATGCTCGACTCTGTGTTCAGCGTTCCACCATTGTTCGACGACAGTTACTATGGCGGCGTCATCCACGAGATTCGCGAGATGCAGATTATGAACATGGGTAACTATGCACATGGCAACCAGCCCATCCAGCACATGATTTACCTCTACGACTGGGCATCACAGCCTTGGAAGACCCAGTACTGGGTTCGCGAGGCCATGGATCGACTCTACACCGCTGCCCCCGATGGCTACTGCGGCGACGAGGACAACGGCCAGACATCTGCCTGGTATGTATTCTCTGCCATGGGCTTCTACCCCGTATGTCCCGGTTCCAACCAATATGCACTGGGCACTCCTTACTTCGACAAGATGATCCTGCACCTGCCAGGCAACAAGACCCTGGAGATTCAGGCCAACAACAATAGTGGCGAGGCCCGCTACATTGGCAACATGACCTTCAACGGTCAGTCGTACGACAAGAACTATCTGGACCATCAAGACCTATTGCAGGGCGGACGAATTGAATACACCATGCAGACCACGCCTAACCGCCAGCGCGGTGTCAGCGAGGCTTCTGCCCCCTATTCGTTCTCAAAGACCCTCAAGAAATGAAAAAGATAATTTCATTACTCCTACTTACGTTAGGCATCAACGCATCAAGTTTAGCACAGTCTGAAATGGCTGTGCAGAACTTGAAGCGTGCGATGCTGATTCTCGATGCCACCATGGAGCGCTCGTTCCGCGGCACCGACACCAATAAGTATATGGCAGACGTCTGCGACACTGAGAGCGACGAGGTTAGCGGTCCTTCTGATGTATGGCCATACACGGCAGCCATCGAGGCGCACTGCTCTGTGCTCGAAGCGTTGAAGACCTTGAAAGATGTCGAGCCCGAACTTTATACAGAGCATTTCGACAAGTATGCCAACCAGCTTGACATGCTCATCGACAATCTGGCATATTATAAAGGTACCTATATTCTATTCTCTTATGCCAGCCGCCGCAAATGGAGCGTTTATGCCGTTCCTCGTGCCAGCCAGCGTAATCTGGCCAACGTGACCGGCGACAACCTGAAGTACAACGTTTACGATGACCAGATGTGGATTGCCCGCGAGCTGATTCGCGCCTATCAACTGACTGGCAAGCAGAGCTATCTGGAAGAGGCCACCCACCTCGCCGACTACGTCATCGACGGATGGGACTGCTGGCGCGACGCCAATGGCGAGGAGTACGGCGGCATCACATGGGGCCCTGGCTACAACTCTAAGCACGCCTGCTCTAACGGTCCTATCATCCAGCCTCTGGTATGGCTGCACCGCATCTATGCCACACCCGATGAGAAGGCCGACTGTGAATATTACTATCGCGATACGGACAACGCACTGGTCACCGCTTTGGTGAAGCGTTCCGACCTCTATCTAGATTTTGCCAAGAAGATTTATGCTTGGCAGAAGAAGTACCTGCTCAACGAGGATACTGGTGTTTACTGGGACATGCTCGGTGCAGCCGTCGGCGAACTGCAGTACGTGGACAGCGGTTTGAAGAGGCGTCGTGCCCACGTGGACAACGGTACCCATGTTGGCAATGCCTATACCTATAACACCGGCACCATGCTGGCTGGCGCTGTAGAACTGCTACACACCACCAGTGCCGAAGAGTATAGCAACGACGTAAGCGATCTGACCAAGAAGAGTTTCCAGAACTTTGCACATCCCAGGCGCATCAGCGGAAAGACCTACTACGAGTGGCCTACCGATGCCAATGCCCTCCAGGGCTTCAATGCTTGGTTCGACAATGTGCTGATGCGCGCATTTGTCGATGCAGACCAGACGGAACTGAGTACCTACTCAAACCGCTCTTTGGAAAGTTTCCAAAACAACCTGGACTATGCTTTCGAGCATTTCAACCGCCAAAATATGCTCCCCATCAATCTGCTGAGCGGTTGGGGCGACAGCTACAAGACCAAAGGTTTCCACCAAGCTTCGTTTGCTGCCGAATATGCCATGCTGGCTGTATGGCAGTACCGCAAGTCACAGGCTTCAGCCATCCAAAATACGGCGTTCAACCGACAGCCTGACAACAAGGTATATACCTTGGATGGCAAAGTCATCAGCAGCAGCGTGAACACACTGCCAAGCGGTCTTTACATTCGAAAAGGCCAAAAGCTATTGGTAAAGCGATGAAACAATTTTTATTAACTAACAATAAAAACCTTCAGGATATGATGAAACTAAAAACCGCATTGGCCGCAACCTGCCTGTTGTTGACAGCCACATCGGCCCATTCACAAACGGCCGACGACTTCGTTCCCTATCAGGAGACAGCGTTGCGTCTGCCATCAGTTCCCCTGTTCACCAACGATCCCTACTTTTCGTTCTGGTCGCCATTCGACCGTTTGAACGATGGCACCACCCGTCACTGGAGCGATGCCGAGAAGGCCATGGATGGTATTCTGCGCGTTGATGGCAAGTCGTACCGCTTCATGGGTACACAACGCGAGTATGTGCTGTCGGCCATTGCGCCGATGACCAAAGCCGACAAGGGCTGGACAGGTAAGGTATCTTACGAGACGCAAAGTGGTACAGCATGGACCGCAGCCTCTTTCGACGACGCCAGCTGGAAGACGCAAGAGTCGGCCTGGGGAACACCAGGAGAATATCCTCATGTGCGCAACAACTGGACCAGCGAGAACTCTGACATCTACGTACGTCGCACGGTGTCGCTCACAGCAGAGGAACTGCAGAAAGAGCTCTGGGTACAGTTCTCTCACGACGACGTCTTCGAGTTATATATAAATGGTACGCGCGTCATACAGACCGGCGAGACATGGATTCAGGGCGAGCTTCACAAGTTGACTGCCACCGAGAAGGCACTGTTGCACGAGGGCAACAACATGATTGCCGCCCACTGTCATAACACCAAGGGCGGTGCCTATATCGACTTCGGTCTGTTCGAGAACGTGAAGAATACCAGCGAAGCCACCATCAAGGCCACCCAGAAGCGTTGCAACGTACTGGCCACCAGTACCTACTACACCTTCACCTGCGGTCCTGTGGAGCTCGACGTTGTCTTCACCGCACCTATGGTGATGGACGACCTCGACCTGATTTCCGTTCCTGTCAACTACCTGAGCTATCAGGTACGCGCCACCGATGGCAACACCCACGATGTGCAGTTCTACTTTGCCACCACGCCACAACTCACCGTGAACGAGAGCAGTCAGGAGACCACCTCAAGCATTGTCACCGAGAACGGCATCCAGTATATCAAGTCTGGCTCTGTTGCACAGAAGATTCTCGGACGCGTTGGCGACCTCATCACCATCGACTGGGGCTATCTGTATATCCCTGCCATCAATGGTCAGGTCAGCGTTGCCGATGGTCTGAACATGGAGAACAACTTCATTCAGAACGGTAAGCTGTTGCCCTACAGCGGCACTCAGAACAGCACAGACCCCGCCTCTATGCCTGCACTGGCCTACATGAAAGACCTGGGCAATGTCAAGACTGCCAGCAGCTATATGATGATTGGCTACGACGAGATCAAGGACATGCGCTACATGGATGTGGACTATCCCGGCTACTGGGCCCGCGATGGCAAGACCATCTTCCAGGCTTTCGAGGAGATGAACCAGAACTACCGTAGCATCATGGACCGTTGTAAGGCTCAAGACAAGACCATCTACGACGACGGTCTGGCTGCCGGCAACGTGAAATACGCCGAGCTGCTGTCGGGTTCTTACCGTCATGTGCTGGCTGCTCATAAGCTGTTCCAGGACAACAAGGGTCAGCTGCTTTATTTCTCAAAAGAAAACAACTCTAACGGTTGTGTCAACACTGTTGACCTGACCTACCCTGAAGCCCCCCTGTTCCTGTGCTACAACACAGACCTTCAGAAGGGCATGATTCGTTCTATTCTGGACTATTGCCGCAGCAACCGTTGGGGCTTCAGCAACTTTGCTGCCCACGACCTGGGTACCTATCCTCACGCCAACGGACAGGTTTACTCTATCACGCGTCCTGACGCTGGTGGTGGCTTTGCAGGCAACATGCCTATCGAGGAGAGTGGCAACATCCTGACACTCGTTGCTGCCATCTGTCGTATCGATGGCAATACGAACTGGCTCAGCCGTGCAGACATCATCATGCTGCGCCAGTGGGCCAACTACCTGCGCGACAACGGCCAGGATCCCTCTAACCAGTTGTGTACCGACGACTTTGCCGGCCACTGGGCTCACAATGCCAACCTGTCGCTGAAGGCCATTTTCGGTGTTGCTGCTTATGCAGAAATAGCACGTATGGCTGGTTTCAAGGAGAGCGATTGGCAGCCCTATGCAGAGAAAGCTCGCCAGATGGCCAAGATTTGGGAAGTTGACGCCCGCGATGGCGACCACTACAAACTGGCCTTCGACCGTGGCAACACCTGGAGCATCAAGTATAACTTGGTATGGGACAAGCTGTGGGGCCTGAACATGTTCTCGCCCGACGTGATGCGCCGCGAAATCAAGTACTACCTGACCAAGCAGAACACCTACGGTCTGCCACTTGACAGTCGCGAGGCTTACACCAAGAGCGACTGGGTGATGTGGGCAGCACCAATGGCTCCCGATACAGAGACCTTCCTGCAGTTTGCCGACCGTGTCTATAAATATGCCAACGAGACACCAACCCGCTGGCCACTCAGCGACTGGTACTGGACCAACGGCAACGGTTCTGCCCGCGGTTTCCGCGCTCGCTCAGTGATTGGTGGTCACTGGATGAAGGTGCTCATGGACAAGATTGCTCCCAAGCCCGCCGTCCAGACCGAATGGAAGCCTGTTGAAGGCGGTCTGCAGTCAATTTTCACCAAGGATGTGACAGCCAACAATCCTCTGCCCGAGTATCCTCGTCCACAGTTTGAGCGCAAAGACTGGATGAACCTGAACGGTCTGTGGGATTATACCATCACCAAGACCAACGCCTCGCAGCCAACAGACTACGACGGCAAGATTCTGGTGCCCTACCCCATTGAGTCAAGTCTCTCGGGTGTAAAGCGCCAGCTGGATGCCGACGAAGCCCTCTGGTACAAGCGCGAGTTCACCGTGCCTGAAGGATGGGCTGGCAAGAATATCACTTTGAACTTTGGTGCCGTGGACTACAATGCCACTGTCTATCTGAACGGCAAGCGCCTCGGTATACACAATGGTGGTTTCACCAACTTCTCGTATGACATTACCAATGCACTGAAAGAAGGCACCAACACCCTCGTGGTGAAGGTACTCGACCCCACCGACATCAGCAAACAGCCTGTGGGCAAGCAGCGAATCAACAGCGAATCAACCACCATTTGGTACACACCCTGTTCTGGTATCTGGCAGACCGTATGGCTGGAGCCCGTCAACAATAAGAACATCTACGACATGCGCATCACCCCCGATGTGGACAACAGCCGCTTCGATCTGACCATCACACTGAACAGACCCACCGAGAATGACCAGGTGAAAGTGCTGCTGAAGAAAGGCAACACCGTGATCAGCGAACAGACCGTAAAAGCCTCATCGGCAGTGAACTGTCAGTTGGATGCACAGTCATGCAAGCTGTGGACACCCTATCACCCCAACCTCTATGATCTAGAGATTATCTACCTGAGCGACGGTCAGGAGGTTGACCACGTGAAGAGCTATGCCGCCCTGCGTAAGATTTCCTACGGTAAGGACGCCAACGGCTACTGGCGCCTGATGCTCAACAACGAGCCCATGTTCCACCTCGGTCCCTTGGATCAAGGCTACTGGCCCGACGGCATCTACACCGCCCCCACCGACGAAGCACTGGTTTACGACATCCAGAAGACCAAGGAATGGGGCTTCAACATGATTCGTAAGCACATGAAGGTTGAGCCCGCCCGCTGGTACTACCACTGCGACCGCCTCGGTCTGATGGTATGGCAAGATATGCCCTCTACCTTCGGTGGCAACGAGGGATGGGTACAGCGCGAGTGGTACAATGGCGACGGCAGCATCTCAACCGCTGTTGAGAGCACCTACAAGAATGAGTGGAAGAGCATCATCAACCAGTGCTACAACTATCCTTGCATCGTGGTTTGGACACCATTCAACGAGAGCTGGGGTCAGTTCAAGACCAAGGCCATCTGCGACTACACCCGCGAGCTGGATGGCAGTCGTGTTATCAACCCCGCCTCTGGTGGTAACCACCACAAGGGCGCCGGCGATATGGTTGACCTGCACTGCTACGTAGATCCCGTGATCGACTTCAACGATCCCGAGAAGCCGCTGGTACTGGGCGAATACGGTGGTCTGGGCCTCAACGTTGAGGGCCACCGCTGGTACGAGAAGTTTGCCACCACCTATAATGACAACGGCACCATCGAAGGCGTCACCGATCGCTACGAGCACTATGCCGACATCATTACCCGTCTGGGCCAGGGCACCACGTTCAATGGCGACAAGGCTTGCTTTGCTGCCGCCGTCTATACACAAACCACCGACGTAGAGACCGAGGTCAACGGACTGATGACTTACGACCGTGCGGTGATTAAGGTTGTCGAGGACCGTGTCAAGGCTGCCAACGAAAAGATGATCAACACCAACTCATCGCCTGCCGGCATCACTGCTCCCCATGCTGCTGTCCCTGCACAGGACACCATCTACAACAGCCTGGGCATGAAGGTCAATAGCCCCGTAGCAGGCCTGAACGTGTTGCGCCGTGCCAACGGACAGACCTATAAGTTTATGCATAAATAAATGTGTCTGGCGCCGAAAAGTCGCACATTTAAACACTTTTAATAGAAATTGCTTGCAAGTTTGCGAATTGTTTCGTTAATTTGCAAGCAATTTTTTAATACAACTAACTATGAACAGAATTAAAGAATCTCTTATCCTGGCTGTAGGCATCATCGTGCTGGGAATGTGCATCAAGTCGGGCATTAACACTTTTGCCAACAAAGACCGCAAGGTCACCGTGAAAGGACTGGCCGAGCGCGAGGTGAATGCCGACAAGGTAACGTGGAGCATCTCGACAAAGGAGACGGGCAACGATCTGCCTGCCCTCTATGAGCGTATCAATGTGCAGACAGACAAGATCAAGGCTTTCCTCAAGGCCAATGGCATCGGCGAGCAAGAGATTACTGTCAACGCACCTACCGTGACCGACCTGGAAGCTCGCGAATGGGGCGACAACCAGAAGAACTTCCGCTATATCATCAACACCACCGTCACCGTGGCTACCAACAAGGTGAAAGAGGTGAACCAGACCATCTACAAGCAGGGTGAACTGCTGAAGCAGGGCGTGGCCATAGACAGCAGCTACCCCAACTACGAGTATGCTTCATTCCAGCAGATGAAGCCCGAGATGATGGCCGAGGCTATCAAGAACGCACAGAAGACCGCCGAGCAGTTTGCCGAGGCCAGCGATGCCGAACTTGGCAACATCCAGACGGCCGGACAGGGACAGTTCGAGATTGAAGACCGCGACCAGAACACGCCTTACATCAAGAAGCTGCGCGTGGTGACCACCATCACCTACTCGCTCGAAGATTGATTCATTTATCAAAAAGAAAATACAAGATCAAAGACATGAAAAAACTACTTTTTGCTTGCGCAGCACTGCTGATGCTCTGCGCCTGTGGCAAACGAGAATATATGGCCTACGAAGGTCTGTCGCTCGACATGCCCACCTCTCAGTTTGTCGATTCCATGAAAGCCCGCGGTCTGGTCATCGACACGGCCAACACCGATGGCGTGGTCATCAGCTTGGTGAAGCCCGGCTCTAAGGCCTACAACCTGTCTATCCAGAACAACAACGACACCATTCTGGTCATCCAGGAAACCTTCAGTGCCACCACCAACGACAGCACTCGACAGCTGTGGCAGCAGAAGCGCGACCAATATGCCGAACTCTACGGCATGCCCGACTACAAGAGCAAGGGCGAGGATCGCAAAGAGGCCGTCTGGAAGGGCGACAAGGGTCAGCTGGTCATCAGCCTGGCCAACACCTACACGCCAACCCTGACAGTCTTCTTCGACACAAGACTGGAAGAGCGCTAACAAAACAGAGCGCGTGATATAACACCAAAAGCCCCGCACTGGAGTCTATCACAGTGCGGGGCTTTACTATATAGAAACGTGCAATTGCGCTTTATTTGCTTTTATCGCACATCAGTTCGTAGATATATGCCGGGCCATTCACATAGAGTTCACCTTCTTCATCCTGGATAACGGGCATCAGATTAGAATTGTAAACACGCTCCATTGCCTCTTCTACAGAGCATCCAGTATCCTCTATAACATACTTAACCAATTCACTAAGAACATAATTGATTAAATAGGTCGCCGTTTGATGATGAGTAGGTTCTGTCATACGTTTTCTACTTTAATTTTATTAAGATAGCCTAATGCACGATCCCGTGATAAAGTATCATGCCAGTATCCCTCCGTTCTTTTGGCAGATGATAAGTACGTCATCAATTGTCTCATCCATTGACTGCAGGTGTTCTACATCATAGAATTCAATAAGGAATGCTAATCCCTTATGCTCATGCAGATAGCGGAAAGCTGCTTGTCGTGTCATAGAAAAACGCTGTCCGAAAGCCTGTATACATGCAGTTAGAAATGGAATCTGATACTTACTCATATTGCCGTTCTTTATATATTATGACGCAAAGATAGTAAAAATAACATAAACTGTTTACATTTTATCTAAAAAAAATAGGGATCAGCTATAGTTTTACAATTTCAGAATAATTATTATTCGTAGCGAGTAAATATGCATATAAGAGCACCTTTATTTGTTAAAATTGCACTACAATAGTGCAATTTTGATATGATTTCTGCACTACTTTAGTGCAATTATACTATTTTTGCAGTCAACAAGCTCACCCCGCTTCCCATAGAACAGCACGCTCAGGGTGATCCTTTATATTATTCTTACAGCAACATTTCCCGGTTTTTTTACTGTGTTACATACCTTTTTCAGTTAAGGTCACATTGATGGAGAAAGAGTGGATGCAGTAAACCTGACGAATGGATCGTTTGATTAGTACATATTGAGATTTTTGGCATATACAAGGTGCGAATCTTTGAGAATTTTGGCACTTTCTATCAAAAGACCTTTGAGAATTTCGGCATTTTTTGTTCTTTTTACACGTTTTACATGAAAAATTAGTATTTTTGCTGCATTAAATTTTATATAATGGCAAATAAAGGCCTCAACAGATTGAAAGTGGTGCTTGTTCAACAGATACAAAAGTCCCTTGAAGTTGCAAAAGCTAAATGGGAAAATGAAAGAAAGGAGGATGAGGTATGAGTGAAATGACAGATAAGTTTAAGAAGGCTGACGTGAACAACCGTTTGCTGTCAGCATACAGACCTTTACCGCCCGAAACACTAAAATCGTTAAGAGAGTACTACCGCGTAGGGCTCACTTATACGAGTAATGCCCTTGAAGGCAATAGCCTGACAGAGTCAGAAACCAAAGTAGTCATTGAGGACGGATTGACGATTGAGGGTAAGCCCTTGCGCGACCATTACGAGGCAGTAGGTCATGCCAAGGCCTACGACTATATCTACCAGATTACCGAAAAGGAAGGTCTTGAAGAAGAGGACATTCTGGCTCTTCATCGCCTGTTCTATCAGCAGATAGATGCCGAAAAGGCAGGAAAATATCGTGACGTAAAGGTTTATATCAGCGGCAGCCGTTATGCGGTATCGGCAGTATCTAAGATTCCTGCTGAGATGCAGAAACTTGTTAAATGGTACAATGACAACGAGAAGAAGTTGCACCCAATAGAGTTGGCGGCTACGTTGCATCAGCGTTTTGTCTTCATTCATCCCTTTGTGGATGGCAACGGGCGTGTGGCGCGTCTGCTGATGAATCTCGCTTTGTTGTGCAACGGCTTTACCATTGCCATTATTCCTACTGTTCTGCGTCATGAATACATCTATTCGTTAGAGGCAGCCCATACTCGTCCAGAGGTCTTTGTTGACTTTATTGCCGACCGTGTGATAGCCACCCAACTTGACCTGCTCAGGCTGATGCGGGAAGACGATGATACTGTAAATGATACTGTAAATGATACTGTAAAAGCAGTTGCGCCCCAGCTTTCAAAGACCGAACAGACCGTCTTGAATGCGATAAGTACGTACCCCAATTATTCTTACGAGAAGCTTGCCACATACTGCCAGCTTTCTCGTCCTACTATCGCCCGTACCATCAAAGCCCTCCAAAGCCGCGAGTTCATTCGTCGCATAGGCTCTGATAAAACTGGCCATTGGGAAGTTATCGGAAAGGAGGATGAGGTATGAGTGAATGGAAGAAAGTGAAGTTGGGAGATATAGCTTCTGCTATACAGACAGGTCCATTTGGCTCCCAATTACATCAGTCTGATTATTCCGATGTAGGAACGCCTGTTGTTATGCCAAAAGATATTGTTTGTGGCAAAATTGACGTTTCCGCAATAGCACGTGTTGAGAGACATCACGTAGAAATCTTCGCCAAAGGCAAGAAACTTGAAGAGGTCCTGTTCTCCCTTCTTTCAAAAATGGGCAAAAATAGAGAGAGGGAACCAAAGTTTCCTCCCCTTGACAGAATGTTAATTTGTTTGGCCAATTAAGGTGTATTGATAATTAATGTCAAAATGGTAATGATATATATTATTTTGATTTACAGAGCGTTTTCTCTTTGAAATCTCTCTATGGCACTCAGTACCGTGGGAGCCATATCATAATATTTGTATTCCGCCAACCTGCCACCAAAGATGATGTCCGATTCCTGTTCTGCCAACTGCTTGTATTTCAAGAATCGTCTATTGTTCTCTTCGTCATTGATAGGGTAGTAGGCCTCCATGCCATGAGTCCATTCAACCGGGTATTCACGGGTAATGACTGTGCGCTGATTATCATAGACCTTGTCGCCAAAGTCTGTAAAATGCTTGTGCTCGATAATGCGCGTGTAGGGAACATCATGGTCGCAGTAGTTCATGATGGCTACTCCTTGGTGATTGGCGCATTCTTTTACCTCCGTTTCAAAACGTAGAGAACGATACTGCAACGACCCGAAACAGCCATCATAATAATCGTCAATCTGTCCAGTAAATACCAGTTTGTTTGCAAATTCTCTCCAGTTATATCGGTTGGGCAAACCTTCATTCCGAGACAAGAAATCTACGCCGCACTTACACTCCACCCCTTCAAGCATCTTGTCTATCAACGTGTTGTACCCTTCCGTAGGAATTCCTTGATACAAGTCATTGAAGTAGTTGTTGTCAAACGTATATCGGACAGGCAGTCGTTTGATGATAAAGGCAGGCAAGTTGGCACATTTCCGTCCCCATTGTTTCTCGGTATAGCCTTTTATCAGTTTTTCATATACATCTGTGCCAACCAATAGTTTAGCCTGTTCCTCCAGATTTCTTGGGGCAGTTACATGCTCTTTCAACATCCGATTCTTCACCTCGTTGCGCTGCTCCTCAATGAGGTTCAATGCCTCTTCGGGAGACTTTATTCCCCACATCTGGTAGAAAGTGTTCATGTTGAAGGGCAAGTTATATAGCTTTCCCTGACTATTGGCCACCGTCATAAGGGTAAAGCGGTTGAAATGAACCAGTTGATTGGCAAACCGCCAAATTTCTTCATTGGAAGTGTGGAAGATGTGAGGGCCATATACATGAACGTCTATTCCCTCCCTCTTTTCCTGATAGACGTTGCCGCCTAGGTGTTTCCTACGTTCCAGTGCCAGACACCGTTTCCCCGCTTGGCGAGCAAGGTACGCAAAGGTGGCTCCGTAGAGACCGGATCCTACTATGATATAATCGTACATATAATCTTCTTACTTGAATGTGACAATACTTAAATCTTTGATGGGGTGATAGAAGGTCTTTTTTCAGGCGCACTCGTTATAAGCAAATTCTGAAGGGACTTTGCTCGATGTATTTTATTGGTCAATGCTTTTCTGCATTACCTTCTTCATCGTACCCGATGTGAATATAGTCGATGTCCTCTATGACATTGATCTTTTGTATATAAACTCGGAACATGCCATGAGGTCATACTTCAATACAAGAAAGTGCGTTTATCATAAAGACATACTAGACTCAGTTACTTCCTGTATAAAAAAACAAAACATTTTCTTTATGCTGCAGGAAGTAGGATTTTCCTCTAAGTATTTCAGTCGCAGCTATATCTTTAACGAATCCTCTCCTTGCAAGTTTTTCTTCCAAAATGTCATTAGCCATAGGGTTAACTACTTTTTCTATCGGATTCTCTTCTTTAACGCTCAAACTTTGCCAACTAATTATCACGTATTTGTTCGACAGTTTGCAGACATTATCTAGAACTATTTCTTCGTATTTTTGAGGTATATATTCACCTACATTAAGTAATAATACCAATTCAAAAGTACAATCAGATGAAATGGGTTCATGTAAAGATATCACAGAACAAGGACAATTGCTGGAAGACAATACTATACTTGATTGTTCCTCTATATATGGATTACCATCGTAACCATTTATAAATACACCACTATTCCTCAATTCTTTTACATAGAATCCTGGGCCACACCCCAGATCGATGGCATTGTGAATTTTAAACATCTTACTTATCTCTGATATTCCATTGGCAAGGCCTTTGTCAAAAGAATAGCCGAAGAGACAGTTTTGTTTCCTTATCCCACTTTCCAATATACAAGGCTTTTCATCTGGAATAAGGTATTTATCTATTATCTTCAGTAATTCGGAGCTTTCCGTTTTTTCAACTTTTCTAGCAAAAAAGTCTTGACTGCTTGATAGATCGGATATTACCTTTTCTGTTAGTGTAACTGGATGATTTGCACCAGCTTTAGGCCAAAGGATATATCGCAAGTCTGTACCCGCAGGGTTCTTCCCTTCATATGCTAGATTCATTAGTACAGTATTAATATATATTTCTTCTGATACGAATCCAAATTTCATTCTTCTATAAAATGATGGATTATTTTTTGTATAATTCAAAAGGGCAATAATACTTTTGCGAGGTAAAGAGAACCACGCGTGCCCACAATATAAATGTGGGAACTCTTTAAAAATTTGTCGTCTAATACCCATTTTCTCTTGCAGACGAGCAAGTTCCCACATTCTTTCAATCTCTTTCTCCGTTTTAGGTTTCAACCAATCTAAAAAAAAGTAATATAGAAACCTAATCATACTATTGCCATCTGTATGTGGGGATGGCATATGTGTGCAAGTATAGTATTCCATCTCATTGCTCTCAAAAAAATCCAAGAAATAAGATAGTGGTTTCAATGGATAATCTGCCCCACTTATCAAATGTACGTAATGAAAATCAGACAATTTCATCGCTTCATGCAGTAGAAACATTTCTGTTTTTAGAATACTGAATCCACCCCAGTGGATTTTGTATTTGTTGTAAACATTAACTACACCTGGCATTTCCTTTAACTCATGTAGGTCTTGAGGACTAAACGGACTGCTCTTATCCACATGGATAAACAAATCGCATTTGCCATTAAAATAATTTATAAGGCGTTTTGCTTGATCTAAATCCTTATGAAGCATTATTAATATTGCTTGTTTCATTTGTTATTTATTAAAATTAAGATTTGCTATAGGTTCAATTATTGCCTCTATAAGACGTTGCTCTTTTATGATTATTTCTCCCTCTCCTCGAAGCTGTATTTGCTCAGAAAGGTTATATCCATAATTTGTTTTCAGTTCTTTCCCAATTCGAATTTTAACAATATACAGATTGCTTTTTTCTAATTCATTATTATCGATAAAAGAAACAACTTTTCCTTGTAAATGACCATATTTAAAATCTGGATAATTATATGTATATAAATTTGTTAACATATCTTTTTCTATCTCACCAGTTCCTACTGCTGGAAGAGATATAAATGCATAATAAATATCATTATCGCGAATGATATTAAAATGTCCTTTTAATGTCGTTGACCAAGGCAAGAAGAATGAAAGGGATAACAAACCTAAAAAGAAAATACAAATGGTTAATAATGTACATTTTATAATAGATTTATTACTCTGTTTAGGTAGGAATTCTTCTAAACTATCTTCGTAAATGGTATTTTTATTTAAATTATTCATGATTAGGTTATAATTGGTTTTCCACTAGATTATAATACTCACCCTTTTGCGCCATAAGGCTATCATGTGTTCCAATTTCGGCTATGGTACCTTCTTTCATTACAATTATTTGGTCAGCATTTTTGATTGTGCTGAGTCTATGAGCTGCAATGATTACAGTTTTACCTTCAAAGTATTTCTGTAGATTTTGCATTATTTCCCTTTCATTTAAGCTATCAAGAGCATTTGTTGCTTCATCAAATAGAAGGACATCAGGATTCTTGTATAATGCGCGGGCAATCAGTATTCGTTGACGTTGTCCTTGGCTGATTCCTGTTCCTTCCATTCCGATTCTCATGTTGTAACCTAAAGGATTCTTATCTATGAAATTATCAATATTCGCAATTTTCGTAACTTTGTTAAGTTTTGTTTTATCTATCTCTATTTCACCAACGGCAATATTATTTGCTATAGTATCAGAAAACAAATACCCATCCTGCATAACTGCTCCTACATGGTTTCTCCATAAATGAGGGTTTAATTGGTCTATAGCAATGCCGCCAACAGTGACTATACCTTCGGTAGGGGAATATAAACCTTGTAATAATTTTATTATTGTTGTCTTGCCGCAGCCACTATTTCCGACTAATGCAGTAACTTTATGTTCTGGTATGTCCAGTGATATATCTTTTAGAATATACCGTCTTGGAGAGCCATCATAACTGAAGGAAACGTGTTCAAAGCGCATGGAAAGACTCTTAGGTAGATCTGCTCTTTTCTCTTCTAAGTTGGTATTTTCGTCTTCTGTATCATGTATTTCATTTAAGCGCTCTAAGCTATTTCTTGTATACTGAGATTCATGAATAAACCCCACAATAGTATTGATGGCTCCTCCTATTTGTCCAGTTATATAAGTAATAGACATCATCATACCAAGAGTCATATGGCCTTCTATTACTTGCTTCGCTGTTACAAAAGAGATTAAAATATTGGTTATTTGGGTAATAAGGGTACCAATATTATTTTGAATTTGGCTGTATTTTAGAGACTTCAATGATAGCCGAAATTTCCTAGCTTGAATTTTCTCCCATTCCCATCTTTTCTTTCTTTCTTCATTACTCAATTTGATATCTATGACACCTTGTAGCATTTGAAGTGTTTTATTATTGTCCAAAGACTGCACCTCAAATGACTGATATTCGATTGTTTTCCACAAACTCAAAAAGCATAATAACCAAAGAATATAAATAAGGTTACCTACTATAAAAATAGCTAATATATAGTAATTATAGTAGGCAAGAATTGTCGTGTAAACTACAAAGTTTACAATGGCTATAGTAGTAGAGATAGAATTGTGAAGTAGAAATGATTCTATTCTATTATAGTCATGGAATCGCTGCATGATGTCTCCTGTGACTTTCGTATCAAAAAATTTAGCAGGTAGTTGCAGAATTTTTGCCAAAAAATCAGAAACCATGTTCATATTAATTCTTGCAGTCATATTTATTGAAACCCAACCATTTATAATATGGATACCCATATGAGTCAAAGCCAATATCAATTGGGACAACAAAATAAGAACTACAAAATTTAGATTTCCCCCCTTAATACCAACATCTACCAATGCCTGCGTCAAAAAAGGAGTGATTAGTCCAATAATCATGAAAAGGGCTAGACATAATGCGTTTTGTACCAGCCCTCCTTTGTGGGGTGATAGATATTTGAGATAACGCATTATGTTGTGAGATCTTCCGAATGTTGTTTCTCCACATTCCTCATAAAACTTATCTGTAGGATTAAGACTCAATACTATACCTCTATCTTCATTATTACGAGCTGTACTAATCCAATGTTTCGTAAACTCGTTTTCTGATAATGACGATTTCATGTAAGAAGGGTCTGAAATATAATAAATAAATCTGTCTTTAGCCTTTTTTATTTTATAGCAAACCACATAGTGCTTTCTGTCCCAATACAAGATGCAAGGTAATTGGATGTCCTTTCTTAGATGATCAATGCCAATACAAAGGCCTAAAGTATGGAATCCAATTCGTTCAGCAGCTTCGCTTATTCCCATTAGGGAGGCGCCTTCTTTTGAAATATAAGAATAACCTCTCAATGTTTGAAGGCTATACTTTTTACCATAATATTCGGCAATCATCTGCAAGCATGTAATACCGCAATCCATTGAGTTTAGCTGTCGTTTAAATGGGAAATTTCTCATTTTCATTGTTTTTTTAATAGGAGACCTCAACCTGAGATCTCCTATCTTTGTATGGTTTGGTAGGACAAAAAGACATTATATGGAAATCTGTCTTTATAAATGTCAACCTATATTAATGCGATTAATTCAATAGAAACTACATAGTCGTCCCTTGAAAGCTATTTAATTACCTAATAATCAATAATTTTTCACTGTCCGCCGCAGCCGCAACCGCAGCCGCAACCGCAGCCACAACCGCAGCCACAACCGCAGCCGTTTCCAGATCCACTACCGGTTGTAGTGCAACAATATGATAGGCAAACATATTTATTTACTGTACAATCTGCCGATGTCTGGTTTCCATTATTACCTCCCTGGGCATCTTCATCAGTTCCAGTTCCGCCATAAATTTCAAGCAGTTCCATTTCAGAGAGAAGTAAACTCTCGTCTTGTGGATTAAACAATTGAACGCTATTTCTCATAAGATAATTAGAGTAAGTAGTTGGTCAAAATAAATTATATATGATTCTTCTATTGGGATGCAGGTTTCAGTTCTTGGCAGATGGTGTAATGAAACTAACTATTGCGCCACAAGCGAAACAAAAACATGAGTCCAAGAGAGGAATATGTTGAAAACTAAGGATTCAAATAATAATTTTGACCAACTACCGAAAATAATCAAATTAAAAGACTTTATATAAAAGTCTAATTACCGCCAGATCCGCAGCCACAGCCACAGCCACTACCACAGCCACTACCACTGCCACTGCCACAATTATAAACAGGGCATGCACAACCAGCTACATTGTTATTGTTTGTGGTCGTACAATTTGCCAAAACCTTGTTACCATCATTGTCACAACCATTTTGGGTCTCTTGGTCACTACCAGATCCTCCATAGATTTCAAGCATTTCCATTTCGGTGAGGAGCAAGTTCTCATCTTGAGGATCAAACTTTTGAATAGAATTGTTCATAGTTTAATTTTTTGGTTTAAAATTGATTAATTAACTCTGAATTCACTCATGCATGAATGTAATTCTTTTTTATCTTTCTTCAGACATCTCTCTGTTGTAATCTCTGACGCTCTTTCCTCCAGATATGCGATAGCCGATATTGAAAGAAAAGCGGTTGCAGTTGACCTCCTTAAGATATCGCTTATAGTAGCTGTGATAGCCTGGGGAATCAACTTCGGTTGACATATCCGCATAGACAAACGGAGGAGAGTAGGTGAGACTCATAGTAAGTTTGTCGTGCATCCATGATTTGCGGACAGCTATAGACATGAGACTATAGTCGTTTTTACTTTTCCCCTGAGGGTCAGCATCATAAGACTTGTTGGCGCTGTAACTGAGAGTTACTGCCATATTTTGTTTAGTCCAGTTATATCCAATTCGGCAGTTGGCATACCAACCCTCTACGGTCTGTTTGTAACCCTGATATTGAGCTTCGATATAGTCATATCTGGCATTGGCGTTAAGGAAGAAATATCCTATCTTGCGGTTAAAGTTCAATGATCCAAAATAATCGTAGTATTTGCCGTTTTGAGGCATTGTGGCTACATAGTCTGCCCAAACTCCATTTTGCAGATAGCCGGACTGGATTTCCCTGATATTGACGATGCTCCGTTGGGTATAGTTGATGCCAGAGCGGAGAGTCAGACATTGTTTGAGGTTGACTCTGAGTTGAACGAAATGCTGGAGTCGTGGGCGTAGAGACTGATTGCCGACATACCACATAAGCGAGTCGGTGAAATATCCATAAGAGGTGGTCTGCTCCAGATTTGGATTGGACAAGTTGCAGTCATAGCTGAACCTTACCCAACCTTTGTCCCCGAGTTTGCGATACAGTCCAGCTCGTCCAGACAGAGCAGCATAACGGTCTTTGATGCTTTGCGCTTCGTACAGATATGTCCTCATTGTACCAGAAAAGTAGATATTGAACTCTCTCGAAAAGTCATAAGAGAGGTAGGTGCTCCAATGGTGATATTGCTGGGTGCTGCTGCTCAATAAGTCATCGCCGACAGAGGAGAATTGTTCATATCTTTTCCAGAAATAGCTATAGTTCATTGAGACATACCACTTGTCATTGCCAAAACGTCGGTTCGCTTCAAGGTTAGACAGAATGTGATTCATCTGTTGGTGTCTGTCATCGTTAGTGAGATAACCAGTACTGCGAGATAAATGATTGCCAGTCTCCCAACTGCGGTTGACGTAGTTGAAAGTGGTATTATAGCCCCATTTGCCCAATGCGCCACGGTAATACAGACCTACACCCTGGCGCGAACCTTCATCCCGATTTTTAGAGTGGAGCAAGAAGGTATTACGTTGACTGCCAGATAGAGTCGATGTTTCGACAGTTTTGTTTCTATATTCATCCAAATCGGAAATGTCGGCGAAATATGAGACGGAAGCAGAGGTCTTTTTGTTGAACTGATAATCTGTAGCCAGAGTCACATCGTGTTGCCTTGAAAAAGAAGACAGATTTTTGCTGCCATCTCCATTGGGGACTTCCGTTTCGGCATAGTCATTGCTGGAGAATGTGCGGGAGGAGTATTCCTCTTCTTCACTCTCGACAAAAAAGAAGCCATATTTAAACAGAAGGTTCCATTTGTTGCGAGTGTAATATAGTTGATTTTGCATACCTCCATTCTGCAATTGCTTGCCATCTCCGTTCTGACGAGTCGGGAACACATTACCATAGACCCCATTATAACAATCATATCCAATATAATTAGACTTGGAACGCAGATTGATGATGGCTTCATACCCTGCATATTGGCCTTGGGGATTTCGGATGACTTGTACCTTGTCAAATCTGGCATGATGGAGATTGTAAACATAGTCGGAACCTTTGTTCAGACTATCGACCAAGACAATGATGTTTTTATCTCCTTCAAATGTCAAGGTTTTGGTAATGGCATCGTAAGAGAACCCTGGCAGCTTGTCAAGCATCTCTGCCGTGTTGTAGCTATTGCGCCGCACATTTCTGGTAATGCGGTATTCATCTCGGTCGGCATAATGAAACACACTGTCACCTCTCACGACAACTTCATTTATTTGGATTTCTTTGCTGATACTGTCGGCGGCTTCAACATTTAGGGGACTATCAGATACCCCCTCAGCCAAAGAATGGCTGAGAGATGGAATTACATGAAAATATAAAACAATTAGTACTAAATAGTAGCGCATACTTATTCTTTAGTTATATTGCGAAAAGAAAGTACCGCGTCGTGAAGATTTTTTATGTTTTGGTTCATTTCTTCATCCATATCGCTATATAAACACGGAAATGCATTTACGTTTCCATCTTTATAGATTGAATTTCTTTTCGCAGGACAAGGCCCGCCACAAATAGGCATATGTTTACATTTGTTGCATTTAATGTTTTCGTTAATTATGCTATATTTGAAGCAAGGAAGTTGCTCTTGCCATTTAATGTCTCCGTTTTTTGTTAATTCGGCCCTTCCTACTATATCCAATCCTTCATGGTCACATATATCAATAGTACCATTTGGTAATATGGTATTGAAATGTCGGTTGTCTACGTAACATTTGCCATGATGAAATACCTCAGGACGGAAGTGGCACTTGCCTGCATAAGTGGCCAAGTCAATATATCCTGTATCTTTACGCAGATTAGCACCTTCTTGCCAAACTTTTTGTATATCTAATTTAATTCTGTTACGCAAACTTTCAGGTATAATCTCACTTATTTCATCAATTATCCTTCGAGGGTTATTCATCCTTTCTGAATAATTAATTCTAAGTATGACATAAGCTTCTTTTGATATCGTTAAGATATCCACGATATTATTCAAAGCCATTAAAAATGTATCTTTTTTAGGTAAAGATTTCACTTTATTATGCTCTTCTCGTGATCCGTCTAACGTAATTTGGTAGGCATCTACACCGCAATCATTTAATTTCGATATTCTTTCTTTATTAAGTAATAGACTATTTGTAGTAATGCTATTATGGAAAACAATTCCAAGTTCGCTACACAATTCTTTTGAATATGAACTTATATCTACAACAATGTCATACTTCAATAAAGGTTCTCCCCCAAACCAAGTCAAATAAAAATATTTGATTTTATTTGAAATTAGATATTTTTTGATATGTAGTTTTGCTTTTTTAACGGTCTCTTCTGACATATGGATGGATCTATGATCTTGAAGACAGTACCAACAAGAAAGATTACAAGCATAGGTAGGAAGAATCATTAACTTGTATGTGTTTGGCAGTGTATCTTTTTTATAATTGTCCATGGCTAATTGATATTCATCTTGCTCGTCCTCTAAAATGAATCCGTCCTTTTTGACCTTTTCAATAAACTTGCCATATTTTTCTACATAATTGTCCGGATTATGCAAAATAGCTTCAAACATTGGTTGAGTTCTTAGAGAACTCGTAAAAAATCGTTTTGATAATCCATTGAAAAATATGCATTTGTCACCATGTTGTACGTAATAGTTGTAAATACTTTCTTTCATATTGAGATGTTTTATTCTTAGGACAGCGCCTAATTATTACTTATATTGATTAAAAAACTCTATTGTTTTAATAAGCCCTTTTTCCAAAGGAATTTGCGGAATCCAATGACTGAGGGTTGAAATTGCATAGGAAATATCTGGACATCGACGTTTGGGGTCATCACATGGTAATGGTAAGTGAGAGACCTTGGAATTAGTTTCTGTCAGAGCTATGACTTTATCGGCAATCTCCTGAACTGTATATTCCTCGGGGTTGCCCAAGTTGATGGGTCCCGTAACATCATCTGGGGTGCGCACCATACGCATGAAACCCTCAATGAGGTCCGAGACATACATGAAACTGCGGGTTTGGCTGCCATCTCCATGAATGGTAAGAGGTTCTCCTTTCAGGGCTTGCGTGATGAAGTTGGAAACGACACGTCCATCATCCTCGGCCATACGGGGTCCGTAGGTATTGAAGATGCGCACTACCTTGACCCGGGTGCCGTATTGGCGGTGGTAGTCCATACAGAGGCTTTCGGCACAACGTTTTCCTTCGTCGTAGCAGGCGCGGATGCCGTCGGGGTTGACGTTGCCCCAATAGCTTTCGGGCTGAGGGTGAACTGCGGGGTCGCCATACACCTCACTGGTGGAGGCTTGCAGTATAGGGCAGTTGTTACGCTGCGCTAATTCAAGCATGTTGAGGGTACCCATGACGGAAATCTTGGTGGTATAGATGGGATTCTTTTGGTAGTGCCTGGGGGAGGCAGGACAGGCTAAGTTGAAGATCAGCGACAGCTTTTCATCAACTTCACAAGGCTGTATGACGTCCTGCTTGATATACGTAAAGTCTGGGTGGTTCAGCAGGTGTGCAATGTTGTCGATGTTGCCCGTATAAAGGTTGTCCATGCAGACGACTCGGTAATGATCGGCGATGAGCCGGTCACAGAGGTGTGAGCCAACGAAGCCTGCTCCACCAGCCACCAATACCAAGGGTTTTGGAGAATGGTTTTTCACTTCTTTTTTGTTTTTTGTATTAGTAAAATGCATGGGATTGGATAAGGTGTCCGATGCCATTTTAACTTCGTAATAGGTTATAGGGTTATCTCTGTCAGGTATTCTAATCCTTCGTTTGTGATGGTTATACTATATGTGCCCTCAGGTAATTTGGTAGGGATGGTGACACTGCCTCCGCTGAGGTCAACGGCAAACTCGTAGTCCACATCTAAAGATGCGTTACTGATGCTGATATTACAATGGTTGATTGACTTGGACAAGGTGATGGTCACGCCGTTTTCCGAAAAAGTAATGGTAGGAGTTGGCAGGGCGACTTCCAAGCGTGAGACAACTATACTTCCACTTGGAGTTGTTAGTGTCGGTTCTTTGCCAGTTTGGGGCTTATGGTCTGCCCTTACCATTGTAGCGGATGATAATACCCAAAGGATAGAAAAGATAATAGTTTGTGCTGCTTTCATAGTTATTTTTTTGTTTTTTGATTTTGCAGCGCAAAGGTAGCGACAGTTTCCAAAATTGCCTAATTTTCCGATTCACAAAAAATACACATTTGCGGTTGGCAGGCAAAAGGGAAGATTTTCCACCTCCTCCCTTTTGTAAGATTATACTTGATTAATTGTTGATTATTAATTCGGGTCTGCTGAATTATTATTTCGTCCCAGGCAGAGGGTAGCAGACGTAGCCCCTCAAAGTGACGATAGCGATGATAATCCGCCAAAGATCGGTAAGGACAAGACAAAGTTCCCTCAGGAACTTCATCACGTTCTTGACGAA
>JAILHK010000040.1 GCA_024695815.1 Prevotella sp. | reverse complement strand
TTTAGTGCTTGTGGGTTTATGGTGTATGATAAAGAAGTGAATATGAACAAGAAAAGTATTATTACGATGATGCTCGCCCTCGTCGCAATGACGGGACAGGCTCAAATAACCCTCAAAGGATCTATTGTCAATGAACGAGGCGATAAGATTGAATACGTTAGTGTCGGTCTTGAAGAGGATAGCATCGGAACTATATCGGATGCCAATGGTAACTTCACGATAGAGATACCAGCCAATCGAAAGAACGACTTGGTGTTTACCCATGTGTCATTCCAGAAGGCTATTGTCCCCTACGAAACATACGCCAAT
Source organism: Prevotella sp. (assembly GCA_024695815.1). GTDB lineage: Bacteria > Bacteroidota > Bacteroidia > Bacteroidales > Bacteroidaceae > Prevotella. Next base: position 38,540 of record JAILHK010000040.1, on the reverse strand, counting down.
GGGCAGCAACTGACAGTCACGATGAAGGACAAAGTAGTCGAACTGGCTGAAGTCGTGGTGGGCAAGAAAAACAAACCACAGAAAATCGCAGGCAAGGCCGTCAGTGGCCCGATGGCATCATTCCGTGGAAAGGGCAAGGTTGACGGCACAGAATGGGGCCCGTATTCAAAAGCAAGAAAGATTACGTCATCAGCGACATTCTGTTGACCATCAAAGGCACCACCGTTGTGATGGTGACCCACTCTGAGCGTGATGCTGGTTATGCTCAGCGCATTGTGAACCTCTTGGACGGACAGGTTGTTCCAGATGTGAAACTATGATAAAAGCAAGAAGGTGGCCGAAATCATCGACCACCTTCTTGCTTTCTGCTGTCGGGATGAGGCGACTCGAACGCCCGACCCCTACGTCCCGAACGTAGTGCGCTACCAACTGCGCTACATCCCGATTGCTGTCAGTTTTTCCAAAACTGGCTGCAAAGTTACTATTTTCTTGCCGATTCAGCAAATTTTTTGTTGAAAAGTTTAGAGAAGCTCTGGCAACTGATAGAGCTTGGTGCTGTTGGAACCTTTGACAAGGATGAGCTGGTGCTCGGGCTTGTGCTGCTGTAATTCGGCCTTCACAGCTTCTACGTCGGTAAACTTACGGTAGTCGGTGCGCGTCTTTCCAAACTCCTCGCCCACCAGCCATATATTCTCCAGTCCGCTGGCTGCCAGCAGATCTACAATCTTCTGATGCTCGTCAGCGCTGGCATCGCCCAGCTCGCGCATGTCGCCCAGGATAGCCATTTTGCCTTCGCCCTCCTTGGTCTCCATGGTGTGGAAATTGTCTAATGCCGCCATCATGCTCGACGGGTTGGCATTATAGGCATCCACGATGAGGCGGTTGCTCTCGGTCTCAACCAGTTGCGAGCGGTTGTTGGTGGGCACGTATGTCTCCAGGGCATGGTCTATCTGCTTGCGGTCCACGCCGAAGTTGATGCCCACGGCGATGGCTGCCAGCAGGTTGTCGATGTTGTAAGAGCCAATGAGGTTGGTCTGCACCTTGTGCCACTTCTGCGAAGCGCCAGTCTCTTCCAGTTCCATCAGTGGCTTGCGCCAGCGGAACTTCAGCAGTGGGTCGCAGCTCAGCACCTCGCCCGAGATACAGCCATACTGGTTGTCGGGGTCGGTAGAGTAGGGCGTACACCACATGTCGTCGGTGAGCATATCCACCAGATAGTCGTTGTCGGCATTGATAAACACCAGTCCGTCTTCCTTAGAGCGCAGGTAGTCGTAGAGCTCGCCCTTGGTCTTGACGACGCCCTCGAACGAACCGAAGCCTTGCAGATGGGCGCGACCCACGTTGGTGATGAGTCCACAGGTGGGCTCGGCCGTCTCCACCAGCGTCTTGATGTCGCCAGGATGACTGGCTCCCATCTCGATGATGGCAATCTCGTGTTCCTTTGTGAGGCGCAGCAAGGTCTTGGGCACACCCACGTCGTTGTTGAAGTTGCCCTCGGTGGCCAGCACGTTGTACTTCTCAGAGAGCACGGCCTTGATGAGCTCCTTGGTCGTGGTCTTGCCGTTGGTGCCCGTGATGCCGATTACAGGGATGTTGAACTGGCGGCGATGTTCGCGGGCAATGTCCTTGAACGTCTGCAGACAGTTGTCAACAAGGATGTAACGGTCGTCTTTGACCACCTCGGGATTGTCAACGATGGCATAGGCACACCCTTTCTGCAGGGCACCCTCTGCATAGAGGTTGCCATCGAACTTATCGCCCTTCAGAGCCAGAAAGATGCTGCCTTCGGGGCAGTCGCGGCTATCCGTGGTGATGCACGGATGCTGCTGATATAGCTTGTATAGTTCCTTAATGTCCATACCTTATTGTTATAATTGACTGCAAAAGTACTAAGAAGTAAGCGAACCACCAAGCGTTTGCTTACTTTTTTCTTTCACTTTTCCAACCGTAAAGTGCTGCTTTTCTAACGTGAGAGTATTACTTTTCTGATTTCTGACTTAAGTCGACGATTGAGCCGACTTAAGTCAGCGATATTGCCGACTATAGTCAACGCAACCGTCGACTTAAGTCGGCAGTTGCTATGGCCTTGCTTTTCATTCGCTAATCCTTCGATATACGATGGTATTACCTGTCTTCTTGCCATGCAATATGGGTGCTGGTTCTGTGGTAAGCTCGTCCAGCCACTTGGTAGCCATGTGCTTGGTCAAGCCGAAATGATGCATCATCTCAGGTCGTGTGATGCTTTGGCGCTCGTCTAAATAAGCATTCAAACGACTGATAATCTGCTCTTTGGTATAGATAGCCGAGTGTCCCACGCTGCCTCGTCCTGTCTTGTTGGTGAAGTGGTAGCCGTCTAGGTTCAGCTTGTCGAGCAGCGCTTTGTCGGGAGTAAAGTTGATGGTCTCTATGGCGACGTCGTTTCCGGTGATGTCGGCAGCATTGGTGAACTGCGTTTTCAGTTCGTTGCCATCCTCGTCGAAGCGTTTTTTGAACCCCACCTTCAGCGAGAACGTGCCTATGCCCTCCAGATGCAGTCGCTTGTTGTCGGTCAGGAAGTCCACAATCTCGGATGACAGCACGTTCAGTGCCAGTTCCATGATTTCCGGATTCATCATGTTGCGCATCTGCAGATGGTGCATCAGATCCTTTCTTCGTGCTGTGTAGAAGTTCTCGTGTCTCACTTGAAAAGTGTCTTTTCCCTCGGCATCTTTCAGAGGGTTGCGGTGTACGCTGAATTGAATTGTTTTGCTCATAATGTTCATGGTTTTTATTAAGGTCGTGCAAAGATACTGTTTTTTTATTCGAAATGCTACAGAAATCCGAAAAACTTTCTTAATTGGTAGCCATTATTTTTCTCCATTTCCTGCCGTTAATTGCAAATAATTAAGTAATTTTGCAGGCAAATAGGATACTACGATGGCATACACACTGAATATCAAGGGACAACTGCTCGATCTGAGCGAGCCGCGCGTGATGGGCATACTGAACGCTACACCTGACTCGTTCTTTGCCGGTAGTAGGAAACAAACCGAACAGGAGATAGCCGAACGCGCTCGCCAAATCGTGGACGAGGGCGGCATGTTTATTGACGTAGGTGCCTTCTCGACACGTCCCGGTGCTGCCGAGGTAACCGAGGCGGAAGAGCTGGACAGGATGCGTCGCGCTCTGCAGATAGTGAAGCGCGAGGTGCCCGACGCCATTGTCTCTGTAGATACGTTCCGTCCTGCCGTGGCACGCATGGCCGTAGAAGAGATGGGTGCCGACATCATCAACGATGTGTCGGAAGGCGGTGTCACGGGAATTGTTGGCAAACAGTTGGATGCAGAAGTGGGCCAGGTGCCACAGATATTCCGCACGGTGGCCAGTCTGCAGGTGCCCTATATCCTGATGTCGGTGCAGAAAGACCTGCACGACACGCTGATGGTCTTTGCTAAGAAGGTGCAGCAGCTGCGCGACCTGGGTCAGAAAGACATCATCCTGGATCCGGGCTTCGGCTTTGGCAAGACACTGGAGGACAACTACCGACTGATGGGCGAGATGGAGAAGCTGCAGGTGATGGAGCTGCCTCTGCTGGTAGGCATCTCGCGCAAGTCGATGATATACCGCCTGTTGGGCACGGATGCCGACCGCGCCCTGAACGGCACCAGCGTGCTGAACACCATGGCCCTGATGAAGGGTGCCTCGATACTGCGTGTGCACGATGTGAAAGAGGCTGTGGAGTGCGTGAAAATTGTGAGTAGCAGCATGGCATCGTGATAATGAACTAACTGAATAAACGAAAGAAAAAACATGTTTTTTGAATTCGGACTGAAGGATTTCCTCGACATATTGTTTGTAGCCATAGGTCTATACTATGTTTACAAGCTGATGCGTGAGTCGCGCTCGCTGAACGTGTTTGTGGGTGTGCTCATCTTTGTGGTGGTATGGCTGTTTGTGTCGCAGGTGCTGCAGATGCGCCTATTGGGTACCATCCTCGACCGCTTGGTCAGCGTGGGTGTGATAGCCATCATCGTGCTGTTTCAAGACGAGATCCGGAAATTCCTGTATAACCTGGGCGCCCATCGTCGCATCAGGAGCTTCGTACGCCTGTTCTCGCCAACACATGTAGAAGAGGAGGACAAAGCCAAGCTGAAGAAAAACATCATGCCTATCGTCATGGCCTGTATGTCGATGGCCAAAGGCAAGGTGGGCGCACTGATCGTGATAGAGCGTTCCACACCGCTGAACGATGTGGTATCCACTGGTGAGGAACTCGACGCTGAGATCAATCAACGACTGATAGAAAATATCTTTTTCAAGAACTCGCCCCTGCACGACGGTGCCATGATCGTACGCGACCACCGCATCAGGGCCGCATCCTGTATCCTGCCGGTGAGCCACGACCTGGACATCCCGAAAGAACTCGGACTCAGACATCGTGCCGCCCTGGGCATGTCGCAGGAGAGCGACGCCCTGTGTATTGTGGTCAGCGAAGAGACGGGTGGCATCTCGATAGCTCGCAACGGACAGTTCCGCCTGCGCCTCTCTGCCGAGGAGCTGGAAGCCGTGCTGACCGAGGGCATGGAATGACAAACATTATCTACAAATAAAAATAAACAAATAAAACAATGGATTTATTAAGTCAAATTGTTGCGCGTGCTAAGAGTAACAAGCAGCGCATTGTACTTCCTGAAGCAGAGGAAGAGCGCACCCTGTGTGCCGCAGATCGTGTACTGGCCGAAGATATGGCCGACATCATCCTGATTGGTAATCCTGCAAAGGTTGAGGCCCTGGCTAAGGAGAAGGGACTGACCCATATCGGCAAGGCCACACTCATCGACCCCGAGAACTACGAGAAGAGCGAGGAACTGGCAGAGAAGCTGGCCGAGATTCGTAAGTCGAAGGGTATGACCATCGAACAGGCTCGCGAGTTGGTGAAGAACCCCTTGTACCTGGGTTGTATGATTATCAAGACCGAGGGTGCCGACGGTCAGATTTCTGGTGCACTCTCTACCACCGGCGACACACTGCGTCCTGCACTGCAGATCATCAAGTGTGCTCCTGGCATCACCTGCGTGAGCGGTGGTCTGCTGCTCATCTCTAAGCAGAAGCAGTATGGCGAGGATGGCGTACTGGTGGTTGGCGATGTTGCCGTGACACCTATGCCCGATGCTGCCCAGCTCTCGCAGATTGCTGTGTGCACCGCCCAGACTGCCAAGAGCGTGGCCGGCTTCGCTGAACCCCGTGTGGCTATGCTGAGCTTCTCGACCAAGGGTAGCGCTAAGCACGAGGTGGTTGATAAGGTGGTTGAGGCTACCCGTCTGGCAAAGGAGATGGCTCCCGAGCTGAAGATCGACGGTGAGCTGCAGGCTGATGCAGCCCTGGTGCCCAGCGTAGGTGCTAAGAAGGCTCCCGGTTCAGACATTGCCGGTAAGGCCAACGTGCTGGTATTCCCTAACCTCGAGGTGGGTAACATTGGCTATAAGATGGTGCAGCGTCTGGGTGATGCCATCGCTATCGGTCCTATCCTTCAGGGTATTGCACGTCCTGTCAACGACCTGTCGCGCGGCTGCTCTGTAGAGGATATCTACTACATGGTAGCTATCACCGCATGTCAGGCTATGGATGCCAAGAAGTAAGACCCCTCCCGGCCTCCCCCAAGGGGAGGAGGGCCTGCGGTCAAACAATTGATATAGAAGTTAAACTAAATAAGAAGTCTGGCTATCCCCCTGAAATCCGCCAGGCACTCCCCTCCTTGGGAGGGGTTGGGGGAGGTTATATGAAGATATTAGTTTTGAATTGTGGCTCATCGTCTATCAAGTACGCCCTGTATAATATGGACGACAAGAGCGTGATGACCAGCGGTGGTGCCGAGCGTGTAGGTTTGGACAATGCCTTTGTAAAGGTGAAGCTGGCCAATGGCGAGAAAAAACAGATTATGCACGACATCCCCGAACATACCGAGGGCGTGAAGTTTATCTTCTCTTTGCTCACCGATCCTGAGATTGGTGTCATCAAGAGTCTCGACGAGATCGATGCCGTAGGCCACCGTATGGTGCATGGCGGTGAGAAGTTCAACCAGTCTGTCGTGCTGACCGACGAGGTGCTGAAGGCCTTTGAGGAGTGCTCTGACCTGGCCCCTCTGCACAATCCTGCCAACCTGAAGGGTGTGAATGCCGTGAAGGAGCTGATGCCTGGCCTGCCACAGGTAGGCGTGTTCGACACAGCCTTCCACCAGACCATGCCTGCTAAGGCTTATATGTATGCTATCCCCTACGAGCTCTATGAGAAGTATGGCGTGCGTCGCTACGGCTTCCACGGTACCTCTCACCGTTATGTGTCAGCTCGTGCCTGCGAGTTCTTGGGCATCAAGGCCGAGGGTACGAAGATGATTACCTGTCATATCGGTAATGGTGGCTCTGTGGCTGCTGTGCTCGATGGCAAGTGCATCGACACGTCGATGGGTCTGACTCCATTGGAGGGTCTGGTGATGGGTACACGCTCTGGCGATATCGACGGTGGCGCAGTGACCTTCCTTGAGAAGAAGCTGGGCTTGGATGCCGATGGCATGAGCAACCTGCTGAACAAGAAGAGTGGTGTGGCTGGTATCACTGGCGGTTCTAGTGATATGCGCGACGTAGAGAATGCTGCTAAGGCTGGCGAGCCTCGTGCCGTACTGGCTCAGCAGATGTACTTCTATCGTATCAAGAAGTATATCGGTGCTTATGCTGCTGCTATGGGTGGCGTTGACGTGATTGTCTTCACTGCCGGTGTTGGCGAGAACCAGATCTCTATGCGTTCTGAGGTATGTAAGGGCTTGGAGTTCCTGGGCGTGAAGTTCGACGAGCAGAAGAACAACGTGCGTGGTGAAGAGGCTATCATCTCTGCCGACGATTCAAAGGTCAAGGTGGTGGTTATTCCTACCGACGAAGAACTGATGATCGCTACAGATACGATGAACCTTCTTTAAGTGAGAAGTGAGAAGTGAGAGGTGAGAAGTGTAATTAGTTTTGCTGACGATTATTTGTTGTAAAACTATTTATTCCTCTCGCCTCTCACTTAAAATCTCTTCTCATTTAAAAACCTTTCTCTCTTCTCATCAAAATAATCTAATAACACTTCTCACTTCTCACCTCTCACTTCTCACTTAAAAACACCTCTCACTTAAAATCCCTTCTCATCAAAATAATCTAATAACACTTCTCACTTCTCACCTTTCACTTCTCACTTAAAAACACCTCTCACTTAAAATCCCTTCTCATCGAAATAATCTAATAACACTTCTCACTTCTCACCTCTCACTTCTCACTTAAACAACGCTTTCCCCCTCAATATATTGTTGCATAAACAGGTGGTCGCCGTCGTACACCACATAGGAGAACTGAGAGATCCAGTCGCCTAGAATGATGGTGCGCACCTTCTTGCTGACCTGCAGGTCAACCTCTATGTGACGATGGCCGTAGATGAAGACATCCACGTTGGGGTGCGTCTTCATATATTCCTTAGTATATAATATGAGATGCTCGCGGTCCTCGCCCATGTAAGGAGGCTCCTCGCCGTTAGGACGCTTCAGACGCGAGTGTTTGGCCCACGTCTGTCCGAACCAGATGCCCCAGCGGGGATGAATGGCCGAGAACAGCTGCTGGCAGAGGCGGTTGTGGAACAGTGCACGGATGAACTTGAACTTCTTGTCGGGGTCGCCCAGGCCGTCGCCATGTGCTAGGTAGAATATCTTGCCGTAGAGCTCGACGGTGATGGGCTGCTTATGCAGGATGACGCCACACTCGCGTTCAAGATAGTCGAACGCCCATATGTCGTGGTTGCCCGTGAAAAAGTGAACCTCCACGCCCATGTCGGTCAGCTCAGACAGCTTGCCCAGGAATCGTGTGTAGCCGCGAGGCACCACGAACTTATACTCGTACCAAAAGTCGAACATATCGCCCAGCAGATAAATGGCTGCAGCCTTGTCCTTGATACTGTCAAGGAAGCGCACCAGACGGCGCTCCTGCATGCGGCGGTGGTCAAGTGCCCATGAACCTAAGTGGGCATCGGATAAAAAATAAATCGATTTCATCGCTTTCTTTTTTATAAGTGAGAAGTGAGAAGTGAGAGGTGAGAAGTGTTGTTAGACTGTGCTGAAAAATTATGGCACAGCTTTCTGCTTAAGTGTCTTGATTGATGCTGTAAGCAGTTTAACCAGTTCATCGGCATCTTGGTAAATAGAGTTGTATTCATCTTCATTAAGAAATTCTCCTTTATATAAGTTTTTAATCCAGAAAGTGGTTTCGTCGGCCTCTTTGAGTGCAATGCTGAGTTTGTGAATGAAGTCTGCATGACTCTGAGCATTTTTGCTTTCCATAATGTTAGCGCCAATGCTCGTGCCGCTTCTGAAGACTTGTTTAGAAATGACAAATTCCTTCTTCTGCTGCGTGAGGTACTTGTACATTTTGATGATTCGTCCTGCAAAAGCCTCAGATTTCTCCAATAGAAAATATCCTTTGTCGGTCATGTCTCAAATCTAACAATACTTCTCACTTCTCACTTCTCACTTCAGTCAAATCCCAGCTCCACTCGGGCTTCTTCGCTCATCATGCTTTGATCCCAGGCGGGTTCGAATACGAGGTTGATGTTGGCAGACTTGACGCCTTCGACGCTCTCTACCTTGGTGCGGACATCCTCAAGGATGAAGTCGGCGGCAGGACAGTTGGGGGCAGTGAATGTCATGTCGAGATCGACGGCGGCTTCCTCGCTGACGTCAATCTTGTAGATCATGCCTAAGTCGTAGATGTTGACAGGAATCTCTGGGTCGTAAACGGTCTTCAGCACGTCGACGATACGTTCTTCTATTTGGGTTTTCTCTTCTTGTGTCATATAAATATAATGAGGTATTGATGCTAGTTCATGGGGAATACGTGGGTAGTCGTGCCCTCGTAGGTGTTGATGCTGATGCTGACGGAGTCGGCGTTCAGACCAGACAACGGAATGCTGAAATAGCTGCGGTGAGAGTAGTAGGCAGGCACGCCATTCTGGTCGTGATAGAACTGCAAAAAGACGGTCTTCGTACCGTCGATGTTCTGTTTCTTGCCTACCAGATGGGCTGCTACCAGTTGCTTGGCATCGGTGTCGGTGGTACTGCCCACCATCAAGCGCACGCCAAGGTTCAGGTAGGTCTGGTTGGTACTAACCCAACAGGTCTCTACCTTCACTGGGTCTGTCTTGACATCCTTGATTTGTTGGGGTGCCAATACGGTGACCCGGTTGAAGCTGATGGCTTCAGCCTGTTTGTCGCCTTTGTTATAATACAGGATACCACGATAGGTCGAGTCGGCGGTGGTGATCCAGCTGGTGGTGAAGGGTGGGGCGGTGACGAGACGCTCGTTCTCGTCGGTCACCACATAGTCTATCTGCTTGTCGCTGTTGGCATGTGCCACCACCATCTCGGCAAGCATGCGAGAGTAAGGACCTTCACCCTTCTCATAGACATCTTGTGTGCAGGCCGATAGTGCCAGAATGACAACAGCGAGACAGAACAGCTTCTTCATTGCGCAGCAATTTTGTTTTTGACGGGATTGGCATACATCGTCAGCATCTTCTCGCGCAGGAACGCTTCGTCCTTGTTGGGGATGTTGATCTTGGCGAGCTGCTTGGTAAGATACTGCTCGAAGCGCTGACGGTCGGCATCGTTATAATGACTAGCCTCTGCGGTATTGCCGTTCAGCAGGTCGAGGGCTATGTAGTTGCAGGGGTAGAGCGTATAACCCTGGTGGATGGCGCGGTCCATGCGCTGACAGAGCGTAGCGTAGTACTCCTGTTTAGGGAGACCTTCGAGCTCGTCAATCCACGTGTTGATGGGCTTGCCACAGTGATAGGTGACGCGCCCCTTGTAGCCCAGGATGCCCGTCTTCATATTGTCGAGGTCGTCCTGCTTGCTCTTTTTAAAGGCAGGGTTGTCGCGCTTCAGCTGGAACTCCTGAGCCTTCAGGTAGTCGCAGGGGTCGAACTCGTAGCTGATGGTCAGTGGCACGATGTTCAGTTCGCGCAGGTCGCCACCCATGGCCAGCATCTTCAGCACGGCTTCCTGGGTGTGGTCGCTAGAGTCCTTGGCACGTCCTTCGCGCTGAGCTATCCAGATGTTCTCATGCTTTTGCTGAACAGCATAGTGGATATAGCTGCTCATCAGTTGACTGGAGCGTAACATCTCCTTGGGTGTCAGCCCACGGCGTACGGTGAATGCCTTGTTCATGCGCACCAGTCGCTTGATCCACGGATAGATGAGCAGGTTGTCGCCGATGCCGATCTCTACGGTGGTAGGGTAGCCCGCCTCAATCAGTTTCACGTCGAGAAAGGCAGAGTCGAGCACGATGTCGCGGTGGTTGCTGATAAAGGTGAAGCGTGGCTGCTGCTTGTCGGCAGGCATCTGGCTGTTGTCCAGGAAACAACCGTCGGTGTGCTTGCGGATGATGTAGTTTACCACCGGTTTCATGAAACGAATCTGGAAGTCCAGTGGCGTCTTGATACCTGTGAATGCAAGACGCAGCAGCCCATTGCGCAACGACTTCGGCAACCAAGGCAGAAAGCCCTTCATGATGATGTTGAACTGTCGGTCGCTGAGCAGGTCGTTGAAGGCCTGTTTCATCTCTTCGGCCTCGTAGGGCCGGATATCGTCAAACTCGTTACTTATCATACCTCTTACCTCTCACTTCTCACTTCTCACTTACCTAGAATTGGTTCTCGATGATGTCGGTCAGCACATCCTTGATGTCAAGGCCGGCGGCACGTACCTGCTGTGGAATGAAGCTGGTAGCGGTCATGCCAGGTGTCGTGTTGACTTCGAGCATAGAAATCTTCTGGTCCTTAGAGATGATATAGTCAATGCGGATGATGCCGTTGCAGTGCAAGATGTCGTAGATCTTGCTGGTGAGCTTAGCCACGCGCTGGGCGGTCTCCTCGGGCAGACGGGCAGGAGTGATTTCCTGCACCTGACCATTGTACTTGGCATTGTAGTCGAAGAAGTCGTTCTGGGAAACGACCTCGGTGGCGGGGAAGACCACAGACTTCTCTTTGGTCTTGTAGCAGCCAATGCTGATCTCGGTACCTTCAAGGAACTGCTCAATCATCACCTCGTCGCTCTCCATCATGGCCACGCGCATGGCTGCAGCCAGCTGGTCGGGCTTGACCACCTTGGAAACACCGAAAGAGCTGCCATCGTTGGCTGGTTTGACAAAGCAGGGCATGCCTACGATGTCGATGATGTCCTTCTTGCTGACCTCGTGCTCCTGTCCGCGGCGTACCAAGACGCTCTCGGCCACCTTGACACCAAAGCCGCGCAGGTAGTTGTTCAGCACGAACTTATCGAAGGTCATGGCCTCTACCAGCACGCCACTGGTGCTGTAGGGCAGGTGAATCAGGTCGAAGTAGCCCTGCAGGATGCCGTTCTCGCCAGGCGTACCATGGATGGTGATGTATGCGTAGTCGAAGAGGCGTGTCTTGCCGTCTTCTTTGAACGAGAAGTCGTTCATGTTGATGCGTGTCGTGGTACCATCGTTCAACTGCACCTTCCAGTCGGTGCCTTTAATCTCAACGATATATACGTTGTAACGGTCTTTGTCAAAGAATGAATAAAGGCCCTGAGCCGAGCGTAATGATACGTCGTGCTCAGAAGAGTCGCCACCGCAAACGATGGCAATTGTGCGTTTTTGTTGTTGCATAGTGTATTATTGGTTATTTTTTAATCTTCCTCTCCATTTCTCTATCACTGCCGTCAGATCCTCGGGCCAGTCGCTGGTGAAGTCCATCTGCTGTCCTGTGCGGGGATGAACGAAACCCAGGGTGCGGGCGTGGAGTGCCTGGCGTGGACAGAGCTTGAAACAGTTGGCTATAAAGGCCTTGTAGGATGCCGTGCGCTCGCCACGAAGAATCTCACAACCACCATAGCGCTCGTCGGAGAATAGAGGGTGACCGATGTGCTTCATGTGGGCACGAATCTGGTGGGTGCGACCTGTCTCCAGGCGACACTCTACCAGCGTGGTGTAGCCGTAGCGCTCCAGCACGCGGTAGTGGGTGACAGCAGGTTTGCCTATCTCTGAGTCGGGTGGAAAGACAGCCATACGCTGACGGTCTTTCGGGTCGCGGCCGATGTTGCCTTCGATGCGTCCTTCGTCTTCCACAAAGTTGCCCCATACTAGCGCATTATACGAACGGTGGGTGTCGTGGTTGAAGAACTGCTTACCGAGGTGCGACTTTGCCTCGGGGGTCTTGGCCACCACCAGCAGACCACTAGTGTCTTTGTCGATGCGGTGTACCAGTCCTACCTGCGGATCGTTGGGGTCGTAGGAGGGCAGGTTGCGCAGATGCCAGGCGATGGCGTTGACCAGTGTGCCATGGAAATTGCCGCAACCGGGATGCACCACCATGCCGGCAGGCTTGTGGATGACCATCAGGTCGTCGTCTTCGTAGCGCACGTCCAAGGGAATCTCCTCGGGTTCGATGGTGGTGTCGTAATGGGGGCTGTTGAGCATCAGGGTGATGATGTCGCCCGAACGCACCTTGTAGTTGCTCTTGACAGGTCGGTCGTTGACAAACAAAAACCCAGCATCAGCCGCTTGCTGAATGCGATTGCGGCTGGAATGCTGGGTATGCTCTGTGAGGTATTTGTCGATACGAAGAGGGACTTGTCCGCGGTCAACTTCCAAGCGCATGTGCTCGTAAAGTTGCTGATCGTCGGTCGCTTCGCTTTCACCTTCTAAAAGGTCAAGTTCCTCGTCTTCGTTGATGTAGTTATCTATGTTCAATGTGTAATGCTTTGTTTATTCAACCACTTCTAGAAAATCATCGATCTCGTCGTTCGAGGCACCGTTGTCAGATGACTTGACGCCCGAGCTGTCGGCGCTGCCCCAACCACCCATGTCGTCGCGGTCGCCGAGGGTGCCATTGCCGATGACCAGTACCAGTTGCGACTCTTTAGCCACCATGTCGCCTGCCGAGAGGTTGCGGCCGTCGAGCTGGATGCCATAGACCCAGTCTTTCTCGCCGTCAATCAGTTTGGGTGGCAGCATCTTGAAGTCGAGTGCCGATAGCTTGGCCTCTGCTTCGCGGTAGCTGCTATTGTCAATCAGGTCGGGGATGGCGACGCGGGGCATGGTCAGAGAATTGATGGTCACGTAAACGATGCGTCCCTGCTTGACCATCATGCCCTTTTCTGGTTGCTGATTCAGGATGCAACCGCTGGGCAGTGCCTTGTTGTAGCTGGAGTCGTTGACAACCAATAAAAGACCGTTCTCTTCCAGGTCGCTCTGCGCTTTCTGATAGTTGACACCGTAGAGGTCGGGCATCTCGAAGCCTTCACCATGGTGCGTGTAGGCATTCAGCCAGCAGATCAGTGCAATGAATAGCACAATGATGGTGATAAAGACTGCCAGTAGGTTGCCCCAGATGATAGGTGCTTTGAGTTTTTCTTTTATTTCTTTGAAATTCATTTCTACGTGTTCTGTACTCTTGATTTGAATGCAAAGATAAAAAGATTCTACGAATCTTGCAAGTAAAATGAAAAAATAAATGGGATGAAACCTCTCGGTTCATCCCATTTAAGCTATCTGTTTATGACAAGTGGAATTTATTTTCCGTGGTTCTCGTCAGAAACGGTCAACTTCTTACGGCCCTTAGCGCGACGTGAAGCGAGTACGCGACGTCCATTCTTAGTGGCCATGCGCTCACGGAAACCATGCTTGTTCACGCGGCGACGGTTGTGGGGTTGAAATGTTCTTTTCATTGCAATGAATCTTTATTTATTAGTATTTATTTTCTCGAAATCGTCTCGATTTGGGCTGCAAAATTACATAAATCTTTTTAATTACGCAAGTTAAATGCTAATTTTTTCACTTTTCACTTTTCACTTTTCACTTTTTTTCGTAACTTTGCACCCGGAAATTAATATATACATTATAATTTTATGATTAACTCACAAGACATTAAGAAAGGCACCGCCATTCGTATGGACGGTAGCATCTGGGTTTGCATCGATTTCCAGCATCGCAAGCCAGGTAAGGGAAACACCATCATGATCATCAAGCTGAAGAACGTTAGTGATGGTCGCGTGTTGGAGCGTCGTTTCAACATCGGTGAAAAACTGGAGGACGTCATCATCGAGCGTCGTCCTTATCAGTATCTCTACGAGGATAACTCTGGTCGTATCTTCATGAACCAGGAGACCTTCGAGCAGATTCCCATCGACAACGAGCTGGTAATTGGTCATGAGTATATGAAGGAGAGCGACATCGTGGAGGTTGTTTCTGACACCACCGATGGTACTATCCTCTATGCTGAGATGCCTGTGAAGACCATCCTCCGCGTGACTCACTCAGAGCCCGGAATCAAAGGCGATACTGCTACCAACACCCTGAAGCCCGCTACACTGGAGACTGGCGTAGAGGTGCGCGTTCCCCTGTTCATCAACGAGGGCGACCTGATTCAGGTAGATACCCGCGACGGTTCTTACCTGGCTCGTGCTAAGGAGTAATTAATAGCTTTTGATTATTGAGAAATTGAAATATTCAATCATCGTTCCAGTCTTTAACCGCCCCGATGAGGTCGGTGAGCTGTTGGATAGCCTCGGTCGTCAGGAACTGAAAGATTTTGAGGTTGTCGTGGTGGAAGATGGTTCGAACATAACATGCAAGGATGTCTGCGATCAATACGCAGGCATCCTTGATTTGTTTTATTACTATAAAGACAATAGCGGTCCGGGGCAGAGTCGCAACTATGGTGCGGCCAGAGCTCATGGCGACTGGCTGATTGTCTTGGATAGCGATGTGGTGCTGCCCGACGGCTACTTGAAAGCTGTGGACGAGGCACTGGCACAGCAGGAGTGCGATGCATGGGGAGGTCCCGATGCCGCACATCCGTCGTTTACGCCTGTGCAGAAAGCCATATCCTATTCGATGACTTCTTTCTTCACCACCGGAGGCATCCGTGGTGGAAAAACTAAACTTGATAAATTCTTTCCGCGCTCTTACAACATGGGCATCCGTCGTGAGGTGTATCAGCAGTTGGAGGGTTTCTCGAAGATGCGCTTCGGCGAGGATATCGACTTCTCGTACCGCATCGTAGAGGCGGGTTTTAAAACACGACTGTTGCCAACCGCATGGGTATGGCATAAGCGTCGTACAGACTTTAGGAAGTTCTTCCGCCAGGTTTACAACAGTGGCATTGCACGTGTGAACTTGGAGAAGAGACATCCCGGCACGATGAAACTGGTGCATCTGCTGCCCACGGTGTTCACCGTCGGCGTCTTCGGCTTGCTGCTCTTGGCACCATGGACCTGCGGGTGGTCGCTGCTGCCACTGTTTCTTTATGCGTTGTTGCTCTGCCTGGATTCAACGGTCATTCATAAGAGCCTGTGGGTGGGGATACTGAGCATTCCTGCTGCATTTGTACAACTGATGGGCTACGGATTGGGATTCATTGAGTCGTGGTGGAAGCGCTGTGTGTTGAAAAGAAACGAGTTCTCTGCTTTTGAGGAGACATTCTATAAATGATTCATAAACTGAACATAAACCAATGGGCCGAGGAAGACCGTCCACGCGAAAAGATGGAACGGCAAGGGGCTCAGGCTCTGAGTGATGCCGAGCTGTTGGCTATTCTTGTGGGCTCAGGGTCGCCGGAGGAGGATGCAGTGTCGCTGATGAAACGAATACTCAGCGAATGCAACAACAATCTGAACACGCTGGGCAAGAAGACCATCAACGACTTGTGTCAGTTCAAGGGCATCGGACCGGCAAAGGCTATCACCATCATGGCGGCCTGCGAACTGGGAAAGCGCCGGCAGTTGGAGACGGCCGAGGAACGGCCAGACCTGGGGACGGCAACTCTTATCTATAACCACATGCATCCGGTGATGCAGGATTTGGATGTGGAGGAGTTCTGGGTGCTGTTGATGAACCAGAACTTTCGTCTCATCAAGAAGGTGCGCATTGCGCATGGCGGCATCAGCGAGGTGAGCGTGGACATTCGTATCATCATGCGTGAGGCTGTCTTGTCGAATGCCACCATCATGGCGGTCTGTCACAATCATCCCAGTGGGAGCATCCGCCCCAGCAAGCAGGACGACGCACTGACGGAGAGCATTCGTAAGGCTTGTCAGCTGATGCGCATCCATTTCGCCGATCATGTCATCGTGGCTGACGGCATCTACTATTCTTACCGTGAAGAGGGTAGGCTGTAGTTTTTGGTAGAAAGAAAAAACGAACCATGGAAGATGGTTCGTTTTGTAGTTCGCCGACTTGGCGGCGATATAATCCTTGATACCACTTATGAGCGTGGCGCGCGTTTCGTGATGAAGCTACCTGCCATCGACAATACCAGTACTCCGAAGATGAATGCCAATGACCAAACGGTAGGCACCTCGATGTGAGGCATGTTGAGTTCCAGTCCTATCCATGCTGCCAACTGATTGATGTATTCGTTCATGGCAAGCAACATCTTTACACCAACAAAGATAAGGATGATGCCAAGACCGTATTTCAGATAAGTGAAATATTGGGCCACGGCTGCCAGTGCGAAATAGAGGGCACGCAGTCCGAGGATGGCAAAGATGTTGGAGGTCAGCACAATGAATGGATCGCGGCTGACAGAGAATACGGCAGGGATAGAATCCACGGCGAAGGCCACATCGGTAGTCTCGATGACCAACAGGGTGATAAACAATGGCGTGGCCAGTCTTTTGGCGCCTTCCTTGATGAAGAACTTATCACCATGCATCTCGGTGGTTACGGGGAAGAACTTCTTAAACAGACGGACAACGATGTTTTGCGATGGGTCGCTTTGCTGCTCGTCGTTGTGTGAGAACATCTTTCCACCTGTATAGAGCAGGAACAGTCCAAAGAGGCCTAACACCCATTCGAAGCGTTCTACGACGGCTGCACCGGCAAAGATGAAGATGCTGCGCAGCACTAATGCACCAAAGATTCCCCAGAACAGAACTTCGTGTTGGTATTTGCGCTCAACACCGAAGAACGAGAAGAGCATCAAGAACACGAACAGGTTGTCCATCGATAGCGATTTCTCTATCAGATAACCTGCCAGGAACTCTGTTGCCTTTTCGTGCGCTTCCACTGGATAAAACAGATAGATACCGGCACAGAAGACCAGCGACACGCCAATCCAGATGGCTGTCATCTTCAGTGCTTCTTTGATGCTTACTTCATGCTCTCCTTTCTTGCCGAACATCTTCAAGTCGGCTATCAGCATGATAAATACGAGAACGTAGAACACAATCCACGCCCAAAGGGGTAATATCTCCATATATTATTATAATGATTCAAGTATACGTTTCAGAACCACCGAACAGCTAATCTCACGGTTGGCTGCCTCGGGAATGACTAGAGAGTTGGGACTCTCGATGACATCGTCGGTGACAATCAGGTTGCGACGCACGGGCAGACAGTGCATGAACTTGCCATTATTGGTCCATGACATGTGCTCGGTGTCCACTGTCCATGAGCGGTCCTCGCAGGTGATCTTGCCATAGTCGGCCAGGTTCGTAACACCAGGATTAGACCAGTTCTTGGCATAGATAAAGTCGGCACCCTCGAAGGCTTTCTTTTGGTCGTACTCCACACGGGCATTACCCACGAACTTAGGATCCAACTCGTAGCCCTTGGGGTGGGTGATGACCAAGTCCACATCCTCGGCAGCATTCATCCACTCTGCAAAACTGTTGGGCACAGCCTGAGGCAAGGCACGGCAGTGAGGCGCCCAGGTCAGTACCACCTTTGGCTTCTTCACCGTCTTATGCTCTTCAATGGTGATCAAGTCTGCAAAGGCCTGCAGCGGGTGAACAGTAGCAGTCTCCATGGCGAACACTGGCTTGCCGCTGTACTTGATAAACTGCTGTAGAACGGTCTCGGCATAGTCGTACTCACGGTCGGTCAGACCCGCAAACGAGCGTACGCCAATCACGTCGCAGTAGCAGCCCATGACGGGGATGGCTTCCAGCAAGTGCTCGCTCTTGTCGCCATCCATGATGACACCGCGCTCGGTCTCCAGTTTCCAGGCACCTGCGTTCACGTCGAGCACAATCACGTTCATGCCTAGGTTCATGGCAGCCTTTTGTGTAGAGAGTCGAGTGCGCAGACTATTATTGAAGAATATCATCATCAGGGTCTTGTTCTTACCCAGGTGCTGATATTTGTAACGGTCGTTCTTGATTTCAAATGCTTCGGCCAATGCTTTCTCCAGAGGGCCGATGTCCTGTACGTTAATAAAGCTTTTCATCGTTCTTTGTTTCGTTCTTATGCGTGTACATAAATATAATAAAAGTGCTGGCAAAATTACTAAATAATTTCGTCAGCACCAAATAATCGTAGAGAATAATAAAGAAACGGTCTTGTTTCCTTAGGGTTGCAATGTAATGCCAAATGCCAGATACGCTTTCTGGCTACAGGGATTGGCTGTGACCTGGGCAAACACAGGAATCGTAAAGGAGTTGGTCACCTCAATCGCCTTTGTCGCACGCAATGAAAGGTTAGTAATGGCAAACCCAGAAGTACCATACGCGGTGGTGGCGAAGGGGACGGCACCTGCCGTAGCAGACCAGTCAACCGTGGCAATTTTGAAAGGTACAACAAACTCTAGGTAACTGCTATAGGCTCGTTCACCGTCCTTGTTCGCACCGTCGTTGCCCGCAAAGTTAGTGAACCACTGTACCGAGGCAAGTCCGAAGTCATAGCCGATGTTGGCCTCGAAGAGGTGGTTTGTGCTGTGGGCGTCATATCTTAGGTATCTGTTCTGTGGGTCTAATCCAGCATTAAACCAGTAGTCGGTGATGCCGATGTTCAGCTTGCCTAACGTGTAACCCAATGTCAGGTCAAACTCCTTGGTGTCGTTGGGCTCGCTCAGTCCTACGCTGCTCCAGGCTGTCAGCGACAGTCCTTTGTAGCTCACACCCAACGTGGGCTGTACTGACACACTGCCAAGGTCCTGACCACGCCAGATGTAACTGCTCACGATGTCACTGCTAACCGTTGTTTCTACTGCGTCCTGTGCAAAGGCTGTACTGCTAAGCACCATGCTCATTGCTATGATTAATGTCTTTTTCATATGATGTCTGTTTTTGTTTTGTTGATGTTTGATAGCCGTATGCTGTCGGCTATGATATGTTGTGGTTGGTTCTGTTGCGGACTTGCGGCTTAGTTGTAGCAGCACTCACCGTGTTCGTAGATGTCCAGTCCTTCTTCCTCGATGCGAGTATTTACACGCAGACCGTGCAGCTTCTTGATGCTATAGAACAGTATCATACCGCAGACTGCTGCCCAGAGGTCAATCACCAGTACACCGAATACCTCTGCACCGAGGAATCCGAAACCGTGACCATAGAATACACCGTTGGTGGTAGAGAGTAAACCGGTCATCACTGTGCCAAGGATACCGCAAACGCCGTGAACAGAAGAGGCACCAACGGGATCGTCGATGTGCAACTTATGGTCGATGAACTCAATAGCATAGACCAGCACGATGCCACATACCAGACCAATGATGACTGCACCGACGGGCGATACGAGGTCGCAACCGGCTGTGATGCCTACTAAACCTGCCAACACACCGTTCAGCGTCAGTGAGAGTGATGGTTTTCCATACTTAAACCATGTGACAAACATGGTGGCCATACCACCGGCAACGGCAGCGAGGTTTGTGGTCAGGAACACGTGTGAGATGGCAATGCGGTTCACCTCTCCGCTGGCTGCCAGCTGAGAACCGGGGTTGAAGCCAAACCATCCTAACCAAAGGATGAAGACACCCAGAGCAGCCATGGCCAGGTTATGACCAGGAATGGCACGGCTCTTGCCGTCCTTGGTGTATTTGCCAATGCGGGGACCCAGTGCGATGGCACCAATCAAAGCCAGCACACCGCCTACGCTATGAACGATGGCAGAACCGGCAAAGTCGTGGAATACATCGCCAAAGGTGCTCATCATAAAGCCGTCGGCAGCATCACTGCACAACCAGCCACCGCCCCATGTCCAGTGACCTTCGATGGGATAGATGATCAGAGAGATAACGGCACTGTAGATGAGGTACATCGAGAACTTAGTACGCTCGGCCATGGCACCGCTGACAATCGTAGCTGCGGTGGCACAGAATACCGTTTCGAAAATCAAGAAACCCTCTACGGGCAGGTCTCCATTATAGAAAGAGAGGTCACCCCAGTTGGGCATGCCTACAAAGCCAGCGCCATCGCTGCCAAACATAAATCCAAAACCGATGAAGAAGAACAGCAGTGAGCCGAACATAAAGTCCACAAAGTTCTTCATCAAGATGTTGACTGTGTTCTTGCCTCGTGTGAAACCGGCCTCGCACAGCGCAAATCCTGGTTGCATCCAAAATACCAACATGGCTGCCAACAGCATCCATACGGTGTCAAGTGAAAAAGCAATGTCGTTCATATCCTGAAAATTTTGTGTTGATTACCAATTAAATGTCATCTCTTTGTTTTCTCGTTATTTCTTGTCTCTCAGCACTGTATCGCCATTTTCGCCTGTGCGGATACTCCATGTGTCTAGTACTTCGCTGACGAAGATGCGTCCATCGCCTACCTCGCCTGTGTGTGCTACCTGCAGAATCACCTTTACAGTGGGGGCTACAAACTGGTCGCGACAAACAATGGTCAGTGCTACGCGCTCAATCACGTCGGTTGAATACTGCACGCCGCGATAGATGCGCTCTTCACGACTTTGCCCGATGCCATGCACGTTGTGGTATTCAAACCAGTCAATGTCTGATTGCAGCAGTGCCTCTTTCACGTCTTCGAACTTCGTCTTACGGATAATAGCTTCAATCCTTTTCATAACTCAATTCTTTTTTACCTTATTGTTAATAACTAGTCCCCGCTTTCAGGGAGTCCATTATGAAAGCTTTCGGCTGCAAAATTAATTCATTTTGATAGAATACACATTGATTTTTATTCAAATTGAATCTTCATTTTGTGATTATGTGACTAATTGTAAGTAAAATAGCTGCAATAGCTTTTAATTTGTAATAATTATAGGGCTTATAGCTTATAGTTTGACGGATAAAGCCGCTAAACGCCGTGAATAGGGGTACTATGCACGGCGTTTAGCGGCTTTTGTTGGTCAGAAAGGTCTGACTGTTCTTATGGTCTGATCTGTCCTTCGCCTTCGATAAGCCACTTGTAGGTGGTGATTTCTTCTAGGGCCATCGGACCGCGAGGGCCTAACTTTTGGGTAGAGATGCCTATCTCGGCGCCCAGTCCGAACTGTGCACCGTCGGTGAACGAGGTAGGAGCGTTCCAATAGACGCAGGCTGCATCCACATGAGCCTGGAACTGACGCGCGGCTGCTTCATCCTCGGTGATGATGGCCTCGCTATGCCCGCTGCCGTGTTGGTCTATATGGTCGAGTGCATCCTCCAAGGAGTTGACGATGACGACATTCATCTTGTAGTCCATGAACTCTGTGTCGTAGCGACTCTCGTCATTGAAGTAAAACGCTACCTTTCCTTTCATTGGAGCCAACAACTCATCTAGGTCGCCCTCCCTGTCTTTGTGGATAAGCAGCGTGTCGAGCGCATTGCATACACTGACGCGACGTGTTTTGGCATTATTGACAATGGCTTTGCCTTTCTCAAGGTCACCATCTTTATCGAAATAGATATGCACCACGCCAGCACCTGTTTCGATAACGGGGATGCGGGCTGTGTCGCGTACGAAGTCAATAAGCTTTCTGCCGCCGCGAGGTATGCACAGGTCTATGTAGCCCACGGCGTTCAGCATCTCGCCCGTAGCCTCGTGGGTGGCAGGCAACAAGGCCACCACATCCTTCGAAATACCATATTGTTCTAGCACTTCATGAATGAGTGCCACCTCCTCACGGTTGCTGCAGTCGGCATCCTTGCCACCCTTCAGCACGCAGGCATTGCCGCTTTTGAAGCAAAGCGAGAACACGTCGAACGTCACGTTAGGGCGTGCTTCGTAGATCATGCCAATCACACCGAAGGGCACAGACACACGGCACAGACGCAAACCGTTAGGCAGCGTCTTGGCTTTAGTCACATGTCCCAGCGGTGAAGGCAGCATGGCCACGTTGCGCATGTCGGCAGCAATACCTTCCAGTCTGCTCTCCGTCAGTTGCAGACGGTCGTAGAGCGGGTTCGATTTCTCCATCTTGCTCAGGTCTTTGGCATTGGCCTCCAAGATGCGCTGTTGCTGTTGCACAATGGCATTGCTGACTGCAAGAAGTATCTCGTTACGTTGTTCGTCGGTGAGCAGGCTCAGTCGTTTGCTGGCTTGCTTCACTCGCTTGAAAGTATCAGTGAGTTGCATGGACTAAGAATTCTGTATGTGGTGTGTGGATAGAATCTTCGATGAGGTTGATAAGGATGTTGTCGCGTTTGCCGTTGGCAATGATGACGCGTATGCCTGCGGCCTGAATCTTCGATGCCGTGGCATATTTAGACTGCATGCCGCCACGACCGGCAGAGCTCTTCTCGGTCTGGATATACTGTGAGAGGTCGCTGCCAGGAGCCACCTCCTTGATGAGTTGCGACTGTGGGTCTGCTGGGTTGCCGGTGTAGATGCCGTCAATGTTCGACAACAGTATCAGTGTGTCGGCCTCCATCATCTGGGCGATGAGGCCAGAGAGTTCGTCGTTATCGGTGAACATCAGCTCTGTGACGCTCACGGTGTCGTTCTCGTTGACAATGGGCAATACACCATTCTCCAGCATCACGCGCATACATGCCTGCTGGTTCTTGTACTGTTCGCCCGGACTGAAGTTCTCTTTCATCGTCAGCACCTGTCCTACATGAATATGATATTCGCGGAAGAGGTCGTAATACAGACCTATCAGTTTGGCCTGACCCATGGCGGAGAACAGCTGGCGCTGCTCTACGGAGTCCAGCTCGTGGGTGGCCTTCAACTCACGACGTCCACAGGCCACGGCACCCGACGATACCAGTATCACCTCGAAGTCTTGCTGACGCAGCCAGGCAATCTGGTCCACCAGCGCCGACATGCGTGTCACGTCGAGGCGCCCGTCAGTGCGTGTCAGGGCGTTCGATCCCACTTTGATAACGATTCTTCTCTTCATTGTGTATCCTTTTTCTCAATAAAAATAACAATCTGCTGCAAATTTACGAATAATATTTGTAATTTTGCAGCGTATAATCGAAAAAATAAGTAAATAAGTAAAATTCCGATGGATATAAATCAGTTGATTACTCAGGTTAACGATGCCCTTTGGACTTATGTGCTGATTGGTGCCTTGGTGGGCTGCGGGTTGTGGTTCACTTGGCGTACGCGTTTTGTGCAGTTCCGCATGTTGGGCGAGATGGTTCGCCTTCTAACAGAATCTGCTGTTGATACGACACATGGCGTGAAGCATATCTCTTCTTTCCAGGCCTTTGCCGTGTCGGTGGCCACGCGTGTAGGTACTGGTAACTTGGCCGGTGTGGCGTCGGCCATTGCCATCGGTGGTCCCGGTGCAGTGTTCTGGATGTGGGTCATTGCGCTGATTGGCTCGGCTACCGCTTTTGTGGAGTCAACGCTTGCCCAGCTGTTTAAGCAGAAACATAAGGACTCGTTCATTGGCGGTCCAGCCTATTATATTCAGCGTGGTCTTCATCAGCGTTGGATGGCTGTCACCTTTGCCGTGCTGATCACCTGTCAGTTTGGTCTTTCCAACAATTCCATACAGTCCAATACCATCTGTGGCGCCATGCAGGAAGCCTTCGGATGGTCGCCCGTTTGGGTCGGCCTTACCCTGTCGTTGATGGCCTTGCTCATTGTCTTTGGTGGCATCCAGCGCATTGCAAAGGTTAGTTCTGTGCTGGTCCCAGTGATGGCTGTTGGCTATGTGGCTTTAGCTGTCTTTATTATTCTGGCCAATATTGAAAAGATTCCCGTTGTTATGAAGGTGATACTGTCGGATGCCTTTGGCATTCATCAGGTAGCTGGCGGTGGTATTGGAGCCACGATTATGTATGGTGTCAAGCGAGGACTCTTTTCTAACGAGGCCGGTGAGGGTAGTGCACCTAATGTGGCAGCCACGGCAGCCACCAGTCACCCTGTTAAACAAGGACTGATACAGGCGCTGGGCGTGTTTACCGATACCCTGTTGGTATGCTCGTGCACCGCATTCATCATCCTGATTAGTGGTCTTTATAGCAATCCCGAACTGAATGGCATCGCCCTGACGCAGTCGGCGCTACAGTCGGAGATAGGTAGCGCAGGCCCTGTCTTTGTGGCTGTGGCCATCTTCCTGTTTGCCTTTTCCAGCATCATAGGTAATTATTATTATGGTGAAGCCAACATCCGTTTTATCACCAATAATACCAAGGTGATGACCCTCTATCGCATTTTCTCAGGTGGCGTGATGGTGATCTTCGGTGCCCTGGCCAGTTTCGAATTGGTGTGGAATATCGTTGATTTCTTTATGGCCTTCCTGACATTTTGCAATCTCGTTGCCATTGTCCTGTTGGGCCGCTATGTCTTCCGCCTCCTAGACGACTATCGCAGTCAGAAGCGTCGCGGTGTCAAGGAACCGGTGTTCCATCGTAGCCAGATTCCAGAGTTGGAGAAGGAGCTCGAGTGTTGGGAATAAAAAAACGGGAACTATTGCGGTTCCCGTTTTTTGTGATTATTTCTGATTATTTCTCTGCGTCTTTCTTTCTGATTTCAACGCGTCGTATCTTACCCGAGATGGTCTTTGGCAACTCATCAACAAACTCCACGATACGGGGATATTTGTAGGGTGCGGTCTCCTTCTTGACGTGCTGTTGCAACTCCTTCACCAGGTCGTCGCCAGCCTTGTCTTTCCACTCCTTGCCCAGTACCACGGTAGCCTTTACCACCATGCCACGGATATCGTCGGGCACACCGGTGATGGCACACTCAACCACAGCGGGGTGGGTCATCAGTGCGCTCTCAACCTCGAACGGACCAATGCGATAGCCCGACGACTTGATGACGTCGTCGATACGTCCTTCAAACCAGTAGTAGCCGTCTTCATCACGCCAAGCCATGTCGCCGGTGTGATAGATACCGTCGTGCCACGCCTCGCGGGTCTTCTCCTCATCGCGGTAGTAACCCTTGAACAGACCCACAGGCTTCTTGTCGCCTACGCGAACCACAATCTCGCCCTTTTCACCGTCCTCACATGGTGTGCCATCAGCACGCAGCAAGTCGATGTTGTACTGAGCATTGGGAATACCCATTGAACCAGGTTTCGGTGTCATCCAGGGGAAGGTGCCCAGTGTCATCGTGGTCTCGGTCTGACCGAAACCTTCCATCATGCGGATGCCTGTCTTCTCGAAGAACTTATCATATACTGCGGGGTTCAGTGCTTCGCCTGCGGTGGTGCAGTATTGCAATGAGCTGAGGTCATACTTCGACAGATCCTCGCGAATCATGAAGCGGTAGATGGTGGGAGGTGCACAGAATGAGGTCACCTTGTATTTCTCCATCTGGCGCAACAGTGTGTCGGCATTAAACTTCTCGTGGTCGAACACGAAGACCGTAGCACCGGCAAACCACTGACCGTAGAACTTACCCCAAACGGCCTTACCCCAACCGGTATCAGCCACTGTCAGGTGGAGTGAGCCTTCGTGCAGGTTGTGCCAGAACACACCTGTTGTCAGGTGGCCCATGGCATAGAGGTAGTCGTGTGCCACCATCTTAGGCTCACCGCTGGTACCGCTGGTGAAGTACATAATCATCGTGTCCTCGTTGTTGTTGACGAAGGCCGGACGTTCGAACTTAGGAGCCTTCACCACCTCCGACTGATAGTCGCGGAAGCCTTCGGGGATGGGTTTGCCGTGATCGGTGATGGTGATGTATTCCTTCACAGAAGGACTCTCGGACATAGCCAGACGAATCTGTTCGCAGACATAAGGATCGTCCACGCAGATGATTGATTTGATTGAGGCGCGCGTGTTGCGATACACAATGTCGTGCTTGGTCAGCATGTGGGTGGCGGGAATCACCACGGCACCAATCTTACACAGTGCCAGCATCACAATCCACCACTCATAGCGGCGCTTCAGTATCAGCATGACAGGGTCGCCCTTGCCGATACCCAACGACTGCAAGTAGCTGGCTGCCTGATCGCTCTGCTCTTTCAGATCGGCGTAGGTGGCGCGAATCTCTTCGCCCTGGTCGTTGGTCCACAGCAGTGCCAGTTTGTTGGGCGCCTCTGCAGCCCATGCGTCCATCACGTCGTAGGCAAAGTTGAAGTGCTCAGGTATGATGAACTCTAAGTTTTTATTGTAATCCTCTACAGACTCGAAATGAGTTTGTTTTAAAAATCTCTCTACCATATTTATTTTGCGTTTTGTGTCTTCCTTCCTCTTATTCTACTGTGAATGCCAGGAATTTTACTGCTTTGTCGCCAACGGCCAGCATGCCGTGAGGCTTTGTTGCATCAAAGTAGATGCTGTCGCCCTCTTCCAGGATGATGGTCTTGCCAGCAATATACAGTTCCATCTTGCCCTCCAGCACCAGGTTGAACTCCTGTCCGGGGTGGTTGTTTTTGTAGATGGTGCGTGCACCTGGTTTTGGTTCTACCGTGACCACGAACACGTCAGCCTTGTGACCCACGAAACCACCTACCAGCGACTGGTATTTATAGGCCTTCGTACGCTCAATGCTCATGCCCTGTCCCTTACGTGTCACGTAGTATGAGGTCATGTGTGGTGCCTCAGCAAAGATGAGCTCCTCGGTAGAAACGCCATACTTATGGGCAATCTTCATCAGGTTCGAAATGGTGATGTCCATCTCGCCCTTCTCTATCTTTTCATATTTAGCAGCATCGATGCCGATGGTCTCGGCCATCTCGCTGACGGGAATGTCAAGCACATCGCGCAGTCCGCGCAAACGCTCACCAATTTGTTTTAGTTGTTCATCCATAATTCTATGCCCCTTAAGTTCGGGATGGAGGCCTGAACAAGCGTTTATCAGACCTTTTTTTGTTATTATGGAGGTCTGCGCTTGTTCAGACCCCTGTAGTCCCCTCACTGAGGTGGACTCAAACTCCTGCTTTCAATCCGCGAATCACAGCCGATGTGAATCCAGCATGCTCCATTTCGTTCAGTCCCTTGATGGTCAGTCCGCCAGGTGTAGTCACCAGGTCAATAGCTGCCTCGGGGTGCATGCCGCTGGCTTGCAACAGCTTCACGGCGCCCAGCAGGGTCTGCATCACAATCTCTTTGGCATGGTCGGCCTTGAAGCCCAGCTCCACACCACCTTCCGAAGCGGCGCGGATGTAGCGCATGGCGTAAGCTATGCCGCAAGAGGCCAGTGTGGTACCTGCAGCCAGGTGCTGCTCGTCGGTCATCAGCGTGCTGCCCATAGCATCGAAGATATCCTTCACCGTCTTGGTGTGGGCGGGCTCGCCTGCGGCGGCAACCAGGAATGTCATTGAGGCCAGCTCAGCGATGGCGATGTTTGGAATGCAGAGGAACAGCGGCATCTCAATGCCAATCCATTCTTTGATCTTGGCCGAGGGTACGCCAGCAGCGATGACCACCAAGATTTTCTCTGCCGTCAGTGAGGGGGCGATGCCTTTCAGCACCTGCTCCACCAGCCAAGGCTTTACAAACACCATCACCACGTCGGCCTCGGCTGCAGCCTTCGCATTGTCGGTGGTCACGTTGATGCCCTTTGCCGCAAATTTATTCAATACGGCCTCAGAAGGGTCGCTTACGGTGATGTTCTTATTGTCGAAGTAGTCGGCCTTTATCATGCCTTCTACGGTGGCGCCACCCATGGCGCCAGCACCTATAACTGCTATTTTCATAATGCTTTCTCTAAACGTATAATGAATTCGTCGGCCATATCTTTACTGAAGGTCAGTGGTGGCAGCAAGCGCAGCACGTTCTCGCCCGAACAGCCCGTGAACACATGCTGCTCGTAAACCAGACGTTCGCGAACAGGCTTCTGAGGCTCGTTCAGCTCGATGCCAATCATCAGACCGCGACCGCGTACCTCTTTAATCATGGGGTGGTTCAGCGAACGCAGCTTCTCCATCAGGTAGTCGCCGGTCACACGGGCGTTCTCGATCAGGTCTTCCTGCTCAATCACGTCGAGCACAGCCAGTGCTGCCGAACAAGCCAGGTGGTTGCCACCAAAGGTGGTACCCAGTTGTCCGAACTGAGGCTTGAACTCTGGCGAGATCAGCACGCCCGACATGGGGAAGCCGTTGCCGATACCCTTGGCCACGGTGATGATGTCGGGTTTGATGTCCAGCCACTGGTGTGCAAAGAACTTACCGCTACGGCCATAGCCACACTGAATCTCGTCGCATATCAGCACCGCACCGAATCGCTTGCAGGCATAAGCCAGACTCTGGGCAAACTCAGGTGTAGCCATGCGAATGCCGCCAACGCCCTGGATGCACTCCAGGATGGCAGCAGCCACGCCGCCTTTCACCATCTCGCGCACCCAGCCTTCGATGTCGTCTAGAGGCAGGAATTTAGCATGGTGGTTGTCGTTGATAGGAGCCACAATCTTGGGGTTGTTGGTCACCTCTACGGCCAGTGACGTACGACCGTGGAAAGCCTTGTGGGCAGAAAGCACGCGGGTGTTACCCGTCTTAAACGAAGCCAGCTTCAGGGCGTTCTCGTTGGCCTCGGCACCGCTGTTCACCAAAAACAGCTGGTAGTCCTCATAGCCCGACAGCTTGCCCAACTTCTCGGCCAGTTCCACCTGCAGGTTGTTATGCACCGAGTTTGAGTAGAAGCCCAACTTCTGTAGTTGCTCTGACACCTTTTTAATATAATGGGGGTGTGCATGACCAATCGAGATGACGGCATGACCGCCATACAGGTCCAGGTATTCCTGTCCCTTCTCGTCCCATACCTTACAACCTTCTCCCTTGACGATGTTCACATCGAATAGAGGATAGACGTCGAATAGTTTCATATTGTTTCCTTTCTTTTTTGTTGGTTAGAAAGCAGAAGCCTTCAGATTCAGTCCGGCTTTCTCGTCGAGGCCGAACATGATATTCATGTTTTGCACAGCCTGTCCCACAGCACCCTTCAGCAGGTTGTCGATGCACGAGATCATGAGGAGCTGGTCCTCGTATTTCTCCACATAGACCACAGCCTTGTTGGTGTTCACCACCTGCTTCATGTCGGGACTCTTGGTGGTGAAATGGGTGAAGGCAGCATCCTGATAGTAGTCAGCATAGATCTGCTGAACCTCCTCCAGCGACTTGTCGCACTTGGCGTAGGCTGTAACGAAGATGCCACGGGCAAAGCAGCCACGCTGTGGAATGAACAGTAAGCGTCCGTCGTAGCCGGGGAACAACTCCTGCACCGTCTGGTTGATTTCCAGCAGATGCTGGTGCTTGAAGGTCTTATAGACCGAGATATTGTCGTTGCGCCAGGAGAAATGTGTGGTGGCGCCAGGCTTCTGTCCGGCACCGGTGCTACCCGTGATGCCGTTGATGTGAATGTCGCCACTGATGATGCCCGCTTTCAGTGCCGGCAGCATAGCCAGTTGGATACATGTGGCAAAGCAGCCCGGGTTTGCCAGGTGCTGTGCCGTGCTGATGGTGTCGTGGTGCGTCTCGGGCAGACCATATACATAGTCGTGGTCGCCTTTGATACGGAAGTCCTGTGCCAGGTCGATGATCTTCACGTTGGCAGGGATGTCGTGTTCCTTCAAGAACGCCTCGCTCTTGCCGTGTCCGAAGCAGAAGAACACCACGTCCACCTTGTCGAAAGGCATCTCGCTGGTAAACTTCAAGTCAGTTTCGCCGATGAGTCCTTCGTGTACGTCCGACACCAGATTGCCAGCATTACTCTCAGAGTTAGCAAATACAATCTCTGCCTCGGGATGGTTCAGCAGAAGACGAATCAACTCGCCACCAGTGTAGCCGGCGGCGCCTAAAACCCCCACGCGGATGGACCCCCTCCCGGCCTCCCCAAGGGGGAGGAGATTGTTGCTAGTTTGTTCGTTCATGTTTTTTTATATAATTGTTCTTTTATATCGTTTAATACGCCATTAACATCTGAATAAACTGTTTCATTTTTATATCGAATGACGCTAAATCCTATCTCCTCCAGTCTTTCGCTGCGTTGTTCATCCTTTTGTATCTGTTCATACTCAGAATGATATCCTCCATCTATTTCTATGATAAGTTTCTTTTGTAAGCATACGAAGTCTACAATATAGTCACCTATGATGTATTGTCTGTTGAACTTCACGCCCAGTTGACTATTTCGTATGTAGTTCCATAGTAAACGTTCCGCATCAGTTTGGAATTGCTTATTTTTCTTTGCAAACTCCAGTAGCATCTCGTATCTATCAGGTGATGCGTAGTTGTATATGAATTGAAAACTCATCTATAGTATAAATATCCCCCTCCCCTTGGGAGGGTCGGGGTGGGGTTGGAGCTGCTGGGGGCTTTTATCTTTTTTCGTTTTTATGTATCCCATAATACACGCGCAGCGGCGTGCTCGATACCTTGATGAAGCCCTTGGCCTCGTCGGCAGTCCAACCGGTCTGGGTCTCGCCATATTCGCCCAGCTTGCTCTTGGTCAGGTCATTGTCGCTGTCGATGCCCACCGTCTCGAAACCGTAGGGGCGCAGCTTCAGGATGGCCGTACCCGTCACGTTGCGCTGACTGCTGGTCAGCATAGCCTCGATGTCGGGCATCACGGGCTCCAGGTACTGACTCTCGTGCAGGAACATGCCATACCAGTTGGCCACCTGGTCCTTCCAGTACTGCTGCCACTTCGACAGTGTCGATTTCTCTAGCAGGCGGTGAGCTTCGATAATCAGCTTAGGTGCGGCAGCCTCGAAACCTACGCGTCCTTTGATACCGATGATGGTGTCGCCCACGTTAGCATCGCGACCGATGGCATACGAGGCACCAATCTCCTCAATCTTCTGGATAGCCTTGATTTTATCGTCAAACTGTTCACCGTTCACAGCCACAATCTCGCCCTTGTCGAAGGTAATCTTCAGCGTGGCCTCTTTCTCAGCAGCCGTCACGTGCTTCAGGTATGCCTCCTCGGGCAGCCCCTGTGTGGGGTCGAGCAGCTCGCCGCCGCAGATGCTGGTGCCCCAGATACCTACGTTATATGAATACTTCAGCTTGGTGAAGTCGGCAAAGTAGCCATTGGCATTCAGATAGTCCACTTCCTCCTTACGCGTCAGGTTGCGGTCGCGTGTCAGTGTGATAATCTCCACGCCCGGTGCCATCACCAGGAAGGTCATGTCGAAGCGAATCTGGTCGTTGCCCGCACCTGTTGAACCGTGTGCGATAGCATCGGCACCAATCTCCTTGGCATAGCGTGCGATGGCGATGGCCTGGAAGATGCGCTCAGAGCTTACCGAGATAGGGTAGCAGTTGTTGCGCAGCACGTTGCCAAAAATCATATATTTCAAAGACTTGGCGTAGTATTCCTGTGTTACATCGAGCGTAACGTAAGCCTTCGCGCCCAATTTATAGGCGTTCTCCTCGTTTCTCTTCAGCTGTTCTGCCGAGAAACCACCGGTGTTTGCACATGCGGCATACACCTCATAACCCATTTCCTTGGTCAGGTACATCACGTTGTATGATGTGTCCAGACCACCACTGAATGCTACTACTACTTTTTTCTTCTTCTGTTCCATGCTTAAAGTCCCTTCATTTCTTTAGTTAGTTTTGCGAGCTGTGCTCTTCAATCTCTTCTAGTTGTTTGATGCGCGCAATGGTCTGTGGCGTCAGTTTGGCTGGCAGTTGTTCGGTGGGATCGAACAGCATGCCGGTACAAATGCAGTACTTACGCCCTGTGCGGTGCAGCACATCTACGTTGATGCAACCCTCGCATCCCTTCCAGAAGGCTTCGTCGTCGGTCAGTTCGGCAAAGGTCACGGGCTTGTAGCCCAACTGTGTGTTCATAGCCATCACGGCAGCGCCGCTGGTCAGCGAGAAGATTTTGGCGTGTGGCCAGCGTGTGCGTGCCAGCGTAAACGTCAGGTCCTTGATGCGCTTGGCCAGTCCCAAACCGCGAAAGTCGGGGTGAACAATCAGACCCGAAGTGGTCACATACTGTTTGTTGCCCCATGTCTCGATGTAGCTGAAACCGGCAAAGCGGCCGTCGCTCTCGCGCAGCGCAATCACAGCCTTGGCTTCCTGCATCTTCTTGGCCACGTACTCGTGTGTGCGCTTAGCAATGCCGGTGCCTCTAACCTTAGCAGCTTCAGCTATAGTCTCTAAGATGGTGTCCACATAAACCTCGTGCTCGGGGCCAGCCACCATCACCTTGATGTCTTTACTTGTTTCCATGTTTTATTTGATGTTTGGAACAACCTCGCTCAGCGCGTTAATCAGTGCACGCTGGGATGTTCCTTCTTTTATCACAATAAATATTGTGTCGTCGCCAGCAATGGTTCCCAGTATGCTGGTGATGTTGGCACAGTCAATATTCCATGCAATGGCGCTGGCATAGCCTGGGCGTGTCTTGATGACGCCCATGTTGCCAGAGAAGTGGATGTTTACAAAACCGGGAATCTCCATCATCTCTCGGGCGGTGGTGGGTGTGGTCACGCGCTTATACATGGTCTCGTTGGGCAGCACGTAAACATAGTCGCCATTGATGGTCGATGCTTTGGCCACCTTCAGTTGCTTAAGGTCACGGCTCAGTGTGGCCTGGGTCAGGTTGAATCCTTCCTTTCTCAGGGCTTCACGCAGTTCTGCCTGATTTCCAAGTTGTTGACTTGAAATAATGAGTCTCAGTGCTTCCAAACGGTAGTCTTTTTCTTTCATTGTTTTTGTGTTAAGAAGTATATTTATTCACTAACGCGGTGCAAAAGTACATATTTTCTTGCATATAACCAAATAAAAGTGTATTTATTTGCATAATTGAAAATTTCTTGCATAAATAAAGAACGGCTCCATGTTGGTGGGGCCGTTCTTTCGGGTGTATAGATGGCTTGGTTTGCGCCAAGCTACCGTGTGTTTTTACTTGCGAAGAATCTTTTTGCCGTTCACGATGTTCAGACCCTTCTGAACCTTGTTCAGCTTCTGGCCGTTCAGGTTGAAGATAACCATGTTCTCGTTCTCGGTCTTTACCTCCTGGATACCGTCAATATTTCCCTTCTTGAAGCTTGGTAAGTAGTAAGCGTCAATTTCAGAGATGACTTTCTTCTCGTAATCGTTCAGAATAATGATTGCTGAAGAAGTGAAGTCGCCAGTTTGGGCATCGTAGTCCATGACTAGGTCGCTGATTCCAGTAACGGGATCGATGCCAAGGAAGTAAATGGGGAATGAGTAGTTCTTTTCATAGAAGGTCAGTTCGATAGCTCCGAAGTACTGTCCGGTAGCAAAGGTTGCTTTACCATTAGCGATAGTACCCTTTATCCAAGCCTCGGGAAGATCCTCACACAGGCCTTGTACGTAAACATCGTTGCCATTGAAGCCAATCTTAATTGCGGCAGCGTAGTCTTCCATTTTACCCTTCTCACCTTGTGTTTCTGGCTCAACATACTTCTGGCATTCAAGTGTGTAGTCTTCTGTTTCCAGATTGGCAGGAACCTCTACTACCTGTGGCTTGGTCAATTCGCCCTGATAGATATCTACATCATACCAGATGCCCCATAGCATATTCATGTCAGTGCCAGTCTTGTCGCCTGTTTCCAGGATATAGTCGGTCTCAAGTGTCAGCTTGTGGTTCTCTGCATCGTAACTGAAAATAATGTTTTCTGCAGGAATGATGTTTTCTTCCCCATCGGTTCCACCAGCCAAATACTCAACGCCATACTCGTCAACGCCCACGGTCTGACAGTTCTTGAAGATAGCCTTACCGTCGCTGATGGTACCTTTGATCCATGCATCCTCGAAGTAGTAAGCAAGCCCCTTCACGTAGATGTCGTTGCCGTCGAAAGCTACCATTGTCGAGTCCTGAATAAGATATTGGCTATCAACATCCTGGAAGGCACCGTCAAGAATCCAGTTCCTCTCAATCGTTGCTGTTTCAGGAACAGTTACCAGTCCGCGCTTAGCCAGAGTTACTTCGAGCAGTGAGTCTGCAACCTCTTCGGTCTCTGCAAAGGTGATGATGGTAGCTGCTCCCTGTTTCAGAATCAGCACCAGTTCCGGTGTTGCATCTGCAGAAGCCTGCGTACCCTCTACCGTGGCTTTGTAGTTCATGATCATCTGACCATTCTGTACAGTGATGTTCTGCTCTTCAGAGCTGTATGAGATAGAACCGTCCATTTCAGGTGTTGCAGTTGCAGCGAGGGTCAGGTTCTCAAACTTAACGGTTGGAGGTATCTGCAAGTTGAATCCAGAGAAGGTCACGTTGACGCTGTTCTCGGTTTCGCCTTCGGTAATGGTCACTTTCTGCTCAGCTCTTGTAATGCCTTGAACTGGAGTGTCAGGATTTGTAGGCACTGTGGTTGCCATAGAAATGAAGCCCTTGATGGCGTTGTCGTCAAGCTGTACCAGACGGAAGTCAGAGAACGACATCCAGTTGTGGATAGCGCTTGTCACACCGCGAATACCGATAGTAACGGCGCCAGCCTTTGCTACCTCAAACTCTACGTTGTGGATGTTCCAACCGCGGTTGAACACACCACCTGCGGCACCGATGCTGGCTGTCTTCACGCTGTCTGTACCAGCGAAGAGCTTCAGCTCAACGTCGGCAGAAGCGCGTGAAATGGCAGAGAGCAGGTACTTACCTGGCTCCAGGGTTACATCCTGAGTGAATGAAACGTCCCATGCTGCCTTATTCCAGTCGCCACCGTCGAAGTAGTTGTGAGCAGCAGTACCGTCAGCGCTTACCCAAGGCTCGTTGCTTTTGATATCGATACTGCCGGTAGAACCTTCACCGTTGGTGGTGGTCCAGCCGTTTGTTCCGTCGTTGCCAGCAGGGTTTACAATCGTTTCTGTCAGGTCAACAGCATCCTCTACGCCTTCAGCCTTGGCGTTAGACTCGTAGTAGGCACGCAGTGCAGCGTACAGTTCTTCGGCTGCAGTCTTGGCATCAGCAGCAGTCTCAGCAGTCTTAGTTGCGGGTTTCTTGTCTGCTTTTGCATAGAGCAGGTCAACAACCAATGCGTTAGCAGCAGCCAAATTGTTGTAGTCGGGTGCTGCATCGGTGAAGGTCTTGGTGGCTGCTTTCAGTGCAGCTGTTGCAGCTGTGTATCCTTCTGCGCTGGTAGGCTCGGCCTTGGCAATCTCTGCCTCCAGATTCCTCTTTTCAGTGCCACTCACGTTCTTCTCTGCTTCCAGGGCAGCACGTGCTTCTGCCAAGGCTGCTTGATAGTCCTTTTTAGGAGCAGCAATGACGTATGCAGCGTAGTCGCCATAGTAAACGAGTGACAGTTGGTCGATACCAACCCAGTTGGCATTGGTGCTCTCCATCTTGAAGCCGACTTCAATGTCACCTTCTGCCTGATGGTTGTAAACGATTTGATAGTCTTTCCAAGCACCGCTTACTTCTGCTTCTGCAGTGTTCACAAAGAGTTTAGCACCGTTGATGGTCCAGTCGCTATGGCTCTGTTGCTGTGCGTTTGCAGTAGCTTTCAATACGTATGCACCTGCTGGCATGCCTTTTAGTGTCTGTTTTGCAGAACCATCGGCCAGGTGTCCGTCGTTGGCACCATTAGTCCACTGTTCAATATAGCGAGTAGGACGTTCGTTGTTTGCCTGATACTTCATGTTGGTCAGTGTCCAACCCAGATTGGCCGCATCGCATGAGCCATTAATGAGCAGATCTGCAGATGGATTATCTGCTGTGTACTGTGCAAACTCGAATGCGTGTTCAGCAGCTTTCAGAGTAGCAATGGCAGCTTCAAGTTCCTGAGTATTCAGCATGTTGCTTGTCAGTGTGGCTTCGGCCGCTGCAATAGCAGCATCGAATGCTTCGAGCCCCTGTGTGCGTTCTTCTGTCTTCAAAGCCTTGGCAGCTTCAATTTCGGTTGTCATATTGGCCTTCAGAGAGGCATATACTTCCTTAGCGGTGGTGAACCAAGTCAGCTGATAGATCTGCATGGTGTGCCAGTTGGTGCCGGGCTTATCCTTGCCCATACCCAGCTTGATGGTTCCGTCGGTCACTTCCACATCAAACTGACGGAAGTTGTTTTCTGTAGTAGAGGTGGCAATATTTGCAGTGATAAACTCCTTTTGGTCGTTTGCAAATACGTAGGCAACATCATTAGCACCGTCAGCCATGTCTGAAGTCATACCTGCACGGCCAGGGGTGAAAAATGCATTGCCATAGAAGCCAACCTTGTACTTTCCGTTAGTCAAGCCTGTGATGTCTTGATAGATGATTGTACCAATACGATTGACTGCAGTGCCTTCAGTAGTACCTTCTTCATAGACCTCGGCCAGCTGAGCATTACGTCCGTCATAGGTGGTGATGGCTGGTGCAAACTGTGTGGCACAGACACCGGCATTTCCACCATTAAAATTCTTCCAACCGTTGGTGGCAACCCTAGCGGTTTCGTCCTTCTCTTGGTCTGCATTGTCAGCCTTAAACTGATTAACTGCAGCCTGCAATTCGGTCTCGTCGCCAGTAGCTTCAGCAGTAGCAATAGCAGCAAGCAGCTTACCTACGGCCACAGCGTCAGCATCGCTAGCCAGTTCCTTAGCCTCTGCCATCAGAGTGCTCTCTGCGTATGCTTCTACCTTGATGTAGTTGTAGAACCAACCATCTTGGCCATTGGGGCGGAAAGAAATCTTGTAGTTGCCATCAGCGGTAATTTCACCATTCCCGCCATAGTTGTTACCCATGCCGTCGGGGTACCATGTCTGGTTTGAACCGTCCTGCTTTACAACCTTGAACTGGCTTTCGGTGGTCAGAGCCATGGTGTAAACGTACTCTTCTACTTCAGCCTTCTCGTTGAGGGTCATCTTGTAGGCGTCATTTACACCCCAGTCGGTCATGCTACCAACAACGTAGTAGTTGACTGTTGGCTGTGATTGAGTCGTGTAAGTTACTGCGATGCTCTTGATGTAAATAGCCTTAGAAGAAGTTTGAGCATAGTTGAGCGCAATCTCGCCTGAAGCAGAACCTGTGAAGGTGACTTCAGTTGACGTCTTGGTTAATGTGTACTGCTCTCCAAATGCAGCTCCGCCAACGGTGACGTCAAGTGTGCCGGCAATGTCTTTTGCTCCACTCGTCGTTACTTTAACCTCTGTAATTGTACCTTCAATACCGTTGGTACTAACTTTGAGCGTAGCACATGGATTACTGCCACTGCCGAATTGAAAACCTTTGCCATTTTGGCTGTCCCAGCCAAAATAATTGCAAGCAGAAATGTCCCAACCTACGTCGCTGAGTGTAACGGTACCGCTTGCAGTAATCTCATCCTTCACAAATTCATGTGTGTAGGTGTCCGCAAACATCGTACCACAAAGCACAGCAAACAAACTGAGCAATGATAAACGTAATGTTTTGATCATAATTAGTAAATGTTAGTTAATAATATAATGTATATAGATAGTTGTTTGTAGTCAATAACTGTGTTAGTAACTGTTAGTCGTTTCGTTTTAGTGATTTTGGTGCAAAGATACAATATTTATTAATACGTGCAAACTTTTTAGGGAAAAAAACAACAAAAAATGTTATTTATACACTCACTGTGGTATGCCGCACCAGCACCTTAAAGGCATTGTTAGTGGTATGTTTACTCAGTATTGGGCCCTGAAACAACTGCTTCTCTACCATAAGAGTTGCCCTGTACTGACTCAATAGTGGTACTTTGGCATCTTACGACTTAAGTCGTGAGATCTTTCGACTTAAGTCGTGAGAACTGTTGACTTAAGTCGTGAGATCTGTTGACTTAAGTCGTGAGATCTGTTGACTTAAGTCGAAAGATCTGTTGACTTAAGTCGTAAGTTACAAAAGCGTAAGTATTAGGTTGCGAGAGCTGTGCTTTCACACCGCCATCCTTTTCGTTCTGTGTTGCGAAGGCACGAATCTGGGGTCGGATGCCGGGATTCTTTGTTTCTTTTTGGCCTGTGAGTAGCTTCATACTTCGATTTCGATGAAAAAACAAGGTAAAAGTCGTCTCTTTCTCGGGCGGCTTAGGGTGGGGCGTCATTTCGCGCGCATATATAATATAAGGAGAGTGTATAATACCGGCATTGATATATATCAAGACAAACGTAGAAAATGCATTATTTCTTAAATTTTTCCCGAAAAAGTTTTGGTGGTTCCGAAAAAAGCCGTACCTTTGCATCCGCTTACGAGGAACACCTCCTCACAAGCAAAACAAGAACTTCTTGATCAGCGAGAGAAAGACAAGTTCACTTGGGTTTCCGAGTCGAGAGAGAAGTCAAAGCCGATAGGCATTAAAGAGTTCTTTGAAAGATTTACATAGACAGAGAAGTAGTACAAGAAGCGAGTACTAATCCTTATGGAGTGGTACTTGGGTAACAGTAAACGAACCGTCAATACTATATTAATATAGATTGATAGACTTGATACTTTTTGGATAGTCATTCTGAATCAGATAATGATTAAATATACAAGGCTCCTAGGAACGAGCGCAATGAAAGCTTGCTTTCAATTGCCGAGTGACGACGGAGACTCGTAGAAATATCGAAGATATT
>JAILHK010000051.1 GCA_024695815.1 Prevotella sp. | reverse complement strand
ACCTGTGCACTCGAGAACAACGTCTACGTCCAGCTTACCCCAAGGCAGCTCAGCTGCGTTAGGAATAGCGTAGATAGTGATTTTCTTTCCATCAACAACGATGTAATCCTCACCAGCCTCTACAGTGTGCTTGTTCTCACCAAACTTACCAGCGAAACCACCCTGAGCAGTGTCATACTTCAGCAGGTGAGCCAGCATCTTAGGACTGGTCAGATCGTTGATTGCTACTACTTCATAACCTTCAGCCTCGAACATCTGACGGAATGCGAGGCGACCGATACGGCCGAAACCGTTAATAGCTACTTTTGTCATTTTGCTTTAATTATTTAAAGGGTTTAATAATAAAATTCAACCAATTTTGCGTTCAAAAATCATTTTTTCGATGTTTCGAGCGCAAAGTTACGAATTATTTTCCTATATTTGCAACGAAATAAAAGTTTTTTAAGATAAAAGTGAAAATCACAAAGTGAAAAGTGAGGTATATCAAGACGGGAAAGTCGAGATTGCAACGTTCACTTGACAAAAAGGAAACTATAACAATATTATCAATATCGTTAAACTATTAAACAGTAAAACTATGGGATTTATTAAAGAATTCAAAGAGTTCGCCATGCGTGGCAACGTGCTCGACATGGCAGTCGGTGTGATCATCGGTGGTGCTTTTGGCAAGATCGTCAGCTCATTGGTTAACGACATCATTATGCCCCCCATCGGCTGGCTCATTGGAGGTATTAAATTTACTGACCTCACCGCAAAACTGCCCGTAAATCCACTAACGCCTGAACAGGAGCCTGTTACCATCAACTATGGTCAGTTCATACAGACCACGCTTGATTTCATTATCATTGCATTCTGTATCTTCCTGCTTATCAAGGCCATTAACAAACTCACGAACCTCCGCAAGAAAGAAGAAGCCGAAGCAGCTCCCGAGCCCCCGAAGGGTCCCACTCAGGAAGAGCTTCTGACCGAGATTCGC
This sequence comes from Prevotella sp., assembly GCA_024695815.1. Taxonomy (GTDB): domain Bacteria; phylum Bacteroidota; class Bacteroidia; order Bacteroidales; family Bacteroidaceae; genus Prevotella. The sequence continues at coordinate 46,900 of JAILHK010000051.1, read as the reverse complement.
GACCTGTTGAAGCAGAAGTAAATCAAGAAATATTTATGTAAAAATATAATATAAGGTGGCAATTCTTTGTCACCTTATATTATTTTTGTACCTTTGCACCCGTTTTTCAAGGATAATAAGACAAAAGATGAAAACATTAGATTTCCAACCGAAACTTTTTTCGGCTCTTAAAAAGTACAACCGACAAACCTTTATGGCCGATGTGATGGCGGGAGTCATCGTCGGCATTGTGGCATTACCACTGGCCATTGCCTTTGGTATTGCATCTGGTGTATCACCCGAGAAGGGTATTATCACCGCCATCGTTGCAGGTCTCATCATCTCTGCCCTGGGCGGAAGTAAGGTACAGATTGGTGGTCCCACCGGTGCGTTCATCGTCATCGTGGCTGGCATCATCAACCAATATGGCATGCAGGGTCTCACCATTGCCACACTCATGGCAGGTGTCTTCCTCATCGGTTTCGGCCTGTTGCGCCTGGGTACCATCATCAAATACATTCCCTACCCCATCATCGTGGGTTTCACCAGCGGTATTGCCGTCACCATCTTTACCACGCAGGTAAAAGACTTGCTTGGCATGCAGATAGACGGACCTGTGCCTAGCGATTTCCTGCTTCGCTGGGGTGCTTATTTCCAGCATCTCAAGGACATTGATCCCTGGAGTACTGCTGTAGGTCTTATCAGCGTGGCCATCATTGCCACCGCCCCACGTTTCAGCAAGCGCATTCCCGGTTCGCTCATTGCCATCATCATCATGACCGTGGCCGTATTGCTCTTGAAGCAGTATGCAGGCATCACTAGCATTGAGACCATCGGCGACCGTTTCAGCATCAACTCGCAGTTGCCCGAAGCCGTTGTTCCCGAACTGTCATGGGACACCCTCAAAGGTCTGGTTGCCCCAGCAATGACCATTGCCATCCTTGGTGCCATCGAGAGTTTGCTCTCTGCCACCGTGGCCGATGGTGTCATTGGCGACCATCATAATTCTAATACCGAGCTTATCGGTCAGGGTGTGGCCAACATCGTATCGCCTCTCTTTGGCGGTATCCCTGCCACAGGTGCCATTGCCCGCACGATGACCAACATCAACAATGGCGGTCGCACACCTATCGCTGGCATCATCCATGCAGTTGTGCTGCTGCTCATCTTCCTGTTCCTCATGCCTTTGGCCAAGTACATCCCCATGGCCTGCCTGGCCGGCGTACTCGTTGTTGTGAGCTACGGCATGAGCGGATGGCGTTCGTTCTCTGCCCTGATGCGCAATCCTAAGAGCGACGTCACCGTACTATTGCTCACCTTCTTCCTCACCATCATCTTCGACCTCACCGTAGCTATCGAGGTAGGTCTCATCTGTGCATGTCTGCTGTTCATGCGCCGCATGAGCGAGACCACCGATGTCAAGGCTATTTGCGATGAGATTGACCTAAACGAAGATGCCGATATGGAGAGCGGCAATCTTGAGCACCTCACCATTCCTCAGGGCGTTGAGGTTTACGAGATCAACGGTCCCTACTTCTTTGGTGCAGGTAATAAGTTCGAAGAACTGATGGGCAACTTCGGCGACCGTCCTATGGTACGTATCATCCGCATGCGTAAGGTTCCCTTCATCGACTCTACCGGTCTCCACAACTTGGAGAACATGTGCTTGATGAGTCAGCGTGAAGGCATCGCCATCGTCCTGTCGGGCGTCAACGAAAAGGTCGATTCTGTGCTGCGTCGCAACGGATTTGTTCAGTTGCTTGGCGAAGAAAACATCTGCAACCACATCGACCTGGCTCTGTCAAGAGCTAATGAAATTGTGTCGAAGTAACGACCTTAATCAGGCCGTATAAATGCCATAAGAAAAGTACACAAACAGCACTAGTCTGCTTGTGTACTTTCTTTTTTTTTCTCTTCTTGCGCCATAAACGGCGACTTTAGAAACTAATCCGATATCGGTTTATTACTCCTCAGGCGTTTTATCTTTCTTAGAGAACAGACGGATAATTCCTTTGATAATCCAATATACGATAAAGAATCCCAGCAAAAAGATAAATATCGTCCATCCCAGCGCCTTTAGTGCTGTAACCTCAGTATAGAAGCCAGAGGTTAAGAATCTTGCAAATCCACTTTTCATAATTATCTACCTTAATAATATTAATATTTTAACGCATCTTTGCCCTGACGGTCAGTTCCTGGGCCAATTCCCTCACTTTCTCCCAGTCTGCACGGTCAATAAGCGCTGAAAGTTCGTCCAGGCCAGCTGTGATCGCGCCTTCTATCTGTTTTCCCTGTGGCGTCGTATGGTTGGCTCCATAGCGAATGGTTTCATAGAGCCTGTTCACTTCTTTCTTCGCAGCAGCATCCTTCACCTTGACCTCCAACAGTTGCAAGCGTTGACTCAACTGCATCTTCGAGTCTTGTTCAGCAGCCTGTTCGGCCAATGATTCCCTTGTGGCATCATTAGCAGTCTTGTGTATGCCCAAATTGAAAGCATAGAACAGCAGCACCAGCAGATATACAGACAGGACAATCACCGTATAGTTCTCCGCCAGGAACATCGACCTTCCGACAACCGTCTCAGTCGTCGTATTTACCGTATTTCCTATCGCAGAGCCTATGCTGTCGGTAGCAATGCCAGCCACACTGTCAGGCAGACTCTCCACCACCTTATTCACCGTATCCTGCATGTTGCTTGTCAAACTCTGCGCCGTTTCCTGTGTCCTGCGAAGCACCATGCCATAGCCAATAGCCACGGCACTCAGCACGGTCTGCACACAGAAGTAAGAGAGAGGCAGAAATGTTGTGGTCAGGTGATACACCTCATCGCTATCCTTGCTCACGCGCAACACCGCTATAGACGCCACCACAAAAGAAAACATGGCAAATCCATACGACATCCACTCTACAATGCCTCGTGTCTCGACATCAGTCCAGACAAAGAACAATACATTCAGCACAATGAGCACCAACACCATCAGTGCCACAAAAGTCATTTGATTGATTCTCATAATCTTCTAATTACGTTTAAAGGGTTGGAGGTGTCGGAGGCATGGGTGGAGGAGTCGCACCAGCCGCTGCAAAGAACTGCTGCAGCTCGGGCACCGTTTTAGCGGCAGCCCACTGCGGCATGCCCTCTTTCCACACCATCGTATCAGGAGTCAGCTGTCCAGTCTGCACATACTGAGCAAGCTGTTGCATGGGAACCGGTCCCACTTGCTGGTTGTTCACAAAGAGCCAGAACTGCGCCATGGGAGGCGGAGCAGCCTGCTGCATAGGTTGTTGCTGTCCCATCGGTTGTCCCATCATTTGCTGTCCCATACCGAAGAAAGAACCTGCCGCAGCCATTCCCATACCGATTCCAGCACCTATTGATGCCGTGCCCTGGTTGGCGGCCATGGTCTTCATGATGTCCACCTGCTGCTGGGCAGCCCACTTATCGCCAAGGATATCCATCACCTCCGAGTCGGCAGAAGCATTACCGAGCTTAGCCTCATAGGCCTTACGCACCTCGTCGTCCAGATCAACTTCCAGAGCAGAAATCGAAAAGCGTTCCAGTTTCACGCCATAGTCAGACAGCACCTCAGCTACCAGCGGTGAAATCTTCTGACTAATCTCGCGCTGTCGAGCCTGAATGCCCAGTATCTCGCCTTCCAGTTCCACCAAGACGGTGGCTATTTCCGTCTTGATATGTTCCAAAAACTCATTGCGGAAGTAGTCTTGCAACTCCTCAGCACCAAACGAACTGATGCCGTTGCCTATCAGTTTGAAGAGGAATTTTCCACCGTCCTCCACACTCACGCGATAGGCACCACGTGCAAACACTTTCGAAGCCACGCGCAGTTTCTTATCGCGCACCTGAATATCGCCAGCTCCCCAGTTCACCTCCATACTTGTGGCCGTTCGGATAAAGAACACCCTACAGTTGAAGGTACTCACGCCACCCGTAAAAGCATTGCGCAGACGGCTGATAAAGGGATAGTTCTCCGTTTTCAGTTGGTAGCGTCCCTCGGTGAACATCTGGTATATTTGTCCGTTTTTCTCGAAGATAGCCTGTTCTCCGGGGTGTACTGTCAGCGTAGAATTGGTGTTAAAGTCTTGATCAGGATGGAGCGAAATCATATCGCCTCCAAAGCCAACATTCTCTATAGACTCAGCCCAGTGCTTCTCGCCACCCACATAGTTGGCCTCTTTTGGATCTCTCTTAAAAAATCCCATAGTCGTATAATTCTGTTTATTAATGATACATTAAGGTATTGGGAACTCAGGAACGTCGTATTTCAAATCCAGTTTAAAATTACGCTGAGCAGCCTGACGCTTATGTTCCTGGAACTCCTGCCAGCGTGCACGGAACTTCTTACGGATAATACGATTGACAATGGCACGGATGATGGCATCAATACCGCCAGTGACAAGAGCTATCAGTCCATAGACAATCAGTCCGAGGAAGTAGCCTATCGCGCCCAAGATTGCCACACCAATAACACCAGTCCAGAAGCCGGCCTTAAACAGTGCAAAGACAATCAGCAACAGTATCAATATGAGGATGGCAGTCACAATCCACGTCACCGGCTTCATGCTGGTATAATCGGGACTCTGCTTCAAGAACTCAGCATTCGGGAAATTATCAAACTCGTACCACCAGCGATCGCCACTTGCTGTGCCGATGAAGGTGTACTGCTGTCCGTTATACTCCACGACCTCCTCGACCACCGGCAGACAGTAGTAGGCTGGTGTTGGGATATACGAGCCGATGTCTGTGTGCGAGAACTCAAAACGGTTCTCCGAGGCCGACTGTTCCTTAGGAATTACATCCGTGTCGCGAATATAATCGCTTGCGAATGGCACCATCTCCTTCGTATTGAAGTGTTCCTCATAGTCAGCAATCAGCATATAGGGCGTGCCGCACAGTTTCTCGAAAAACTCTTTACCATACTTACACAGCGGAAAGATAGCACGCTCGGTGGCCTGTCCGTACTCACGAGCCCAGAAATATTTTCTCTTAATATCCACAATCTTCATATTGTCGAACACGTCCACAGGCGCATTTTCCATGAGGAACTGCATAAAGAATTTGTGATACTCGTCTTTTGTAATGGTAAACTTGGCGAGCAGCTCAATAATCAGGTTATCGTCGAAAGCATTACCACCGCCACCCAACAGAATAGCCTTACCACACTGGTGACACTTAGCCCAGTCCTTGCTCAACAAGTCTTTTGGTCCAAGATCAGCACCACAATGAGGGCACGCCATCTTCGAGGCGCTCATCTCTTGATTGCCAGCAGCCTGAGGTTTCGGCGGGAAAGGCTGTGGGTTTGAGGGTTGCGGATTAGAGGGCATTGCGTTTGACGGCATTGCATTAGAAGGTTGATACCCCCCGGGCATTGGGGGAGGAACAGGTCCGGTGGGGGCTGCCGATTGCAATGGGCAGCCACATTGTGGACACGTAGCAGCACGATCAGACACCTGCTTACCACATTCAGGGCATGTTATTAAAGCCATATTACACTGTTTTAGGGTTAATATTTAGGTATTGTAAACATCATTAGCTATCTACAATTGCAAAGAAAATCATTTATTCAGTCATATCCTAAAAAATCAACAGCATATAAGAGTCATTGAAACAAAAACCCACAAAAATTGTTCCAATGATACACCAAAACATCAGTATATACGCCACTATAGAACGAAATGGTCAGTGGAGTAAAAGTGGCACAATAGATGGTCAATAGTCTTTGTTCAAGGAAGTGATATTGGCACCTTACTGATGTAAAACGATAAATACCATACAAAATCCAGACTCTAGAAATGTGCATTCTAGAGTCTGGAAACATCGTTTCTAAAGTTTAGACGCAGTCGTTCTAAAGTCTGGAAACATCGTTTCTAAAGTTTAGATACGGATCAAAAGCTTTACTCTTGGAACATAAAAGCTCAACTATTGATCTGCAAGATGGTCCAAACAGACCGACTATTCAGCTCAAATTAAAACAGCACCTTTTGTCCTTGACGATTGATGCCGATACCCTTTTTCTGATCATCCTTACGCACACCCTGAAGCGTGTACCACTCCTGATCTTCTGTACCCTTCTCTACCGACTTCACACCATTAGTATCCTTGGTGGTCTGTATAGCAAAGCGTACGATGACAGGATAGTGGTCACCCAGCGCCACGCCATTGACCTCATAACCTTCCCTATCCACTTCGTAACTCAGCGGCACGATGGTTGTTGCTGCATCCTTCGGATTGATATAGATTACCTTGTCGAGCAGTTCGTCTGCCTGTCGATCGCCGCCCATCTCTGGGAACACTCCGTTTTACTGTAGTTCAACCCATACATCGGCAGCAGTAGCCAGTCCAGATGCCTCTATCTCGTCAAAGAACACCTTTTTCACATCATCCCGGTGGTACAGTGTGTTCATGTCGCCCATCACAATGACAGGACGTTTATCCAAATGTGCCATGATATAATCTCTCAGCTGAGTCCACTGTGACAGTCGGGCCTCACGGTCTCTCACATCGTTGCCATTGCTTTCGTCAAGATAGCTGCTGGCATCCATGTGCATGTTATAGACCACCACCTCGGAACCATCTTCCAGCACCATTTCATGGCGTCGGAAGCCCTTGGTCACCATTTCGTCGAAGTCGTGGCTGAACTTTCCGAAACTCTGTTGCCATGCCACTCGCTCATAGCCTTTCGATTGTTTGCCATTTTTCCACGACATGTTCAGTCCATCACAACTCAACTTGATATTCTGCGGATGCAAGAAGTCACAGTCCTGCATGTCCTCATAGATAATGCCACCCGTCCATTCATCGTGCTGGTAGTTGGCAAACAGCTGCGACCATATCTCCCAACGGTAGTTAAAGTCTTCCTGCATAGCAATGATATCGCAGTTCTTCTCAGCCAGATAGCTACTGATAGCCAAGCTGCCGTCCGACTTAGGTCCGTCTTTGTTCACGTCCAGCGTCTGCCATCTGCAGCAATTCCAAGGAGTTCAAACCATACGGTTGCAGTTTCTCGTCCAACTGTGTCAACAGCGAGAAGATGTTGCCCGAACCACCACCTTCACTGGCCATTCGTTCTTTCACAATCTTCTTCAGGTCGATGCCCTTTTCCTCCAGTTTATGAATGATGGTCATCGGTGTTGCATCCTTTACCAGGTCGGCATAATGTGTGTTCAGCTCGCCATCATAATATAATATAGGTAAAGCAGCCATCATCGCAGCCAGATTTAAATAGTAGGCGATACCGCTCACAACGGTCTTGTCAAACGAGATCACATCGCGATATTTCATGTCGCGCAACTTCTGGATAGCTATCGCCTCGTAGCCACCCGACGAGTAGCCCGCATTAATCAGCAGTTTTCCCTGACTGATGCCACGTGCATCGAGCAGTTCCCTGGCTGCCAGCAGACAGTCTATACCTGCCTGTGCATTGGCATCGCCATAGCAGTAGTAGTAGCCCTTACCCTCTGTCACGCCATATCCATATTGGTCGCTGCACACCACGATATAATTCAGCCTCAGCGGATTAGCCATCACATAGTCTTCGCCCTGAGCATAACCCCTCGTAGGCGCACCATCATAGCCCATCTGCGTGTAATGACTGTTTAGCAAGATACCATCTACAGGCGCATTATCCTTATAGATATCATTAGGAATCGCCAGATACCCACTCATCTCCGTGGGGTTGCCCTTCGGATCTGTCGATGGATAGACTATGTCAATACGGTGCATAGACCTGCTATACAGATTTAAAGATTCCTCTGCAAAGATACAAAAAAACAGCGAACAAGCCTCCTGGCCTGTTCACATTTTCCCCCCACCCTTCCCGAGTCCCCCTTCTTCGCACGTCGCCCGAGCTCCCCTTCTTCGCATGTCGCTCCCCAAGAAGATCTTCTTCGCATGTCGCCCGAGTATTACTCGGGCAAGAGTATGTCTTTCCGCTAGTTTTGCACAGCAAAAGGGGAGGTTTGACGACGTTAAAGGGCAACTATTGACACGCAATAGTTACGCTTTTGATCTGATTCTAGCCCCTAGAATTGGTACGTCTAGCCCCTAGACATGGCAAATCTAGCCCCTGGAAACAGCAAATCTAGCCCCTAGAAATGACCATTCCAGCCCCTAGACGAAAAACAACACAATAACTATTAGCCCTGCAAAGCAGGGGAAAAAGCCCGTCAAACCTATGTTTTTAAGACATCATAGCAGTCCTTTTAAAACACAATCGCCCGGCTGCGCTTGGTGAAAGCGGAAGCCGAGCGATTATGTCTTTATCCAGTTATTATGTCTTAATCGGCTTGGATAATCAGGTAGCGACTGATGCTCCAGAAGCGAGTGACATTAGTGATGCGCAGTGTGCAGCTGTTACCATTCTGAGTGATGGTGTAAGAGTCAGAGGGTGCATCCGTCAGCACCTTTGCCTTTTTGCTGGGTATGTTGAACTGAGTGGTGTTGCGAATGTCGATCTTTGTGAAGAGCGCCTGGTTCAACGACTCGTAGTTCACCTTCTTTTTCTTCAACAAACCACCCGTCAAGAGTCCCTTCTCTTTCAGGTCGCGACTGGTACCTATTACATAGTAAGCCTTGTTGGCCTCGGCCGTCTGTGCCTCCATGGTCTGGCGCTGTTCAGCATTCTCGTCCTGCAGTGACGACACCGTCTTGCTCAGCGAGTTGATGTCCAAGCGCAACAAGTCCATATCGGCGTTAGCCTGTGCCAGTTGCTCCTCCAGTTCGGCAATGCGGGCCTCCTTGGTGGCAATCTCAGCATTCAGGTGGTCCACCAACTTGCTCAGCTGTCCCAGCTGGTCAGTACGCGTGGCCAACTGCTTCTGCAACTTAGCCATACGTTCCTTATTTTCTTGCAGCGTAGCCTTGAAGGCTTCCAGGTTCTTCAACATCTGTTCCTTAGTGACTACTGGCGACTCGTTAGAGCTGCGCAACATGCCTTCGCCTTGAGCTATAGAGTCGAGACTGGCAGACACCTCGACCAACGTCGAGGTCAGGTCGTCGAGTACCTGCTGTTGCTGTTCGTTTACCTCCATGATAGAGTCACGCTCCTGCTGCCAGTTGCTTTCGCTACCGCCGCCACACGATGTGAGGGCTGTTGCTACAGCAGCCGACATCAAAATCTTAATTGCTTTCATACGTTGTTATTTTAACTATCAGTTGTTCGTTACATTAATAATATATCAGCGTGGTCATGCACTGCTTGAAATCCTGGAAGCTGACCACACGATCTGTCGAGGTCTCCCACAACTCCTGCTGATGCTTAGGCAGTTCCAGGAACCACTGCATCACCTCGCGCTGCTCGGGCGAGAAGTAAGCCGCACGCAACTCGTAGATGTTTGTCAGCGAGTCCACGCTGTGCTGCTTTGCCATGAAGCCATCCACAAAGATCTGTTTCATGGCGATAAGACGGTTGGAGTAGTTTTCTGCCTCTGCAGCAGTACCATTCGGATCAACGTCCTGCTCTATCTGTCGCACCACGTCGAAGGTCACATCGACGGTACCCAACTGATGGTAGGCATCGGCCATCGACATCTTCTCTTCGACAACGGGTGCTGCCACCTCAGGTTGTGAAGAAGCCACAAGACGAGGATAAAGGAAATAGCCAGCTACAGCCAGAAGGGCCACCACAACGACAGCCAACAACACCTTCAGCATCGGACTGCCCGACTGCGACAAATCTTGCTCTGTAGCGGGAGCGGAAGCAATAGACTGATGGTTGGTGGCAAACTTAGCAGGTTGCACGGGGGGCGCAGCCTGTGTGGCGTTGTTGCCTTCGGGGAATGGGGGTGGCGGCATGATGACCTTGCGCGAGGGATCGTTCAGTGCCTTGTTCTTGACACGTGCCTCGAACTCGTCCTCAGGCAGGTCCTTATCGCCGGCCTCGCGCTCTACGCTCTTCACCTTGATGAGATAGGCCGAGTGGTTATCCTGATTGTCGTGCGAAGCCTCGATGAGACGGGCAGCCTTCTCCTCGTCGCTGCAGTTAGCACCAATGATAGAGAGCAGCAAGGCATCATCCATGTGCTCCAGCATACCATCGGAGCACATCAAGAAATAGTCGCTAGCCTTGATGTCGGTGATGTGGGTCACCTCGGCCATGGTGAGCTCGGGCTGATGGGGCTGCAGCGCCTTCAGGATGACATTCTTGCGGGGGTCAGTGCTCATCTGGCGATAAGACAACTGTCCCATCTCGTAGAGCTGCTGCACCAACGAGTGGTCGCGCGAACGATAGAGCATGCCCATGTCGGGGCCCAATGAAGGACGAATATGATAGATGCGGCTATCACCGATGTGGGCTGCCAAGCAACCGCCACGATGAAAGCAAAGGAAGGTCAGCGTGGTACCCATTTCACCCTCGTTCTTTACGTCGGCAGCATCGAGGGCTTCATAGGCCCGAGTCACAGCTTGGTTGAAAGCTCCGTCCGTGAGTGGTTCACCGGTCTGCAACACCGCTTCTACATTGGCGCTGATTGTGTCGCAGACTATTTTGCTGGCCACCTCGCCCTTGTCACAGCCACCCATGCCGTCGCACACCAGAAACACGCGACTCTCGCTGGTGGCCTGACCCTTAGCAGGATAGATATTATCCTCCTGGTTAGGACGTGCACCCAATTCATAGATGGCTTGTGGCTCAAATAACTCTATCTTCATCTATTATTCCCTTATAAGAAGTTTTCAAATAAAATTGTCCGCCGACATACGTTGATGTCAGCGGACAAAGGTATATAGAATTTTCGACTCTGCCAAATTTTCACGACAGAAACACTACTTAACCACCATCTTGCGACCCTCGGAGATATAAATTCCACGACGAGGAGCGGTGACACGACGTCCTGTCAGGTCGAAAACGGTCTGCCTACGGCTGTCGGCCTGGACACTATCAATGCCTGTGGCTTGGACCACGGTTAGGGTGCCCGAGACGTAGGTCATCTCATAGTTTTGTGCCTCGGCACCTCCAACGCGAATCTCGTAGGTGCCGACAGGACTTTCGGGTGTAGCATCGCAAGTGATCACTGGCTGTTTGATGAAGACATCGGAAGTCTCGTCGTTGCGGAACGACTTGTATTTCAGCTCAAATTCGGGGTTGGGCTGTCCTACCTCGCGAGTGGCGTTGAGCGCCGTGATGGTGAGTGGCGACTTCCTGACGGTGAACACACCTGGCTGGCAGACCAGACCGGGCGTGGTGATGGTGCCGGGCAGCACCGTCAGCGGATAGTCGCCCACTGGTGTGGTGGGTGCCTCGATGATATCACACGCATATGCTGGCTCGCCATCGATAGGTGCACCACTCAGTTCAAAGTTCACCGTGCCAATGGTACGGCCATAGTTGCGATAGCCAGTGGCTGTGACGACGGGAATACCGGTATAGGCCAGTTGGGTGGACTTGTTCTTCCAGTCGGAGTCGGCATAGGCATCCAGCAGGGCAGCGGGAACGAACAGGGTGACCTGAGACTGCACACCACTCTGACCACGGGCCACGACGCCCTGCTCGTGAGGGATGACCAGATATTTCAGGTTGAAGCAACTGGCAAAGGCATTCTCGCCCAGCGATTCGACACTGGCTGGCAGATGAACCACCTGCAGGGCTGAGTTGCCCGTGAAGGCGCCATCGGCAATATGTTTCAGTGACGAGAAATACTGCAGTTCCTCGAAGCGACGGATGTTGAGGTTCTTCTGGAACACCACGCCGAGGTCGGTGACCTGTGCAGCCTCATCCTGTGTAAACTCGCCATCCTCATTGATGTCCCAGTTGGCAAGACAGATGGCCTGCACGTACTTGTCGGCAAAGTCGATGTAGTGCAACTTGCGGCGTAGCGACAGCACGGCCTGGTTGATGTCGTCGTAGCTGCTGCCCATATTGTCATAGACAGCCTGTTCGGCTTCCACATTGATAGACTGAGCCAGGCATTCGTCGAGCATGGTACGCATCTTGTCCAACAACAGGTCGGTGTGGCGGGCTTCCTGCATATCGGCAGCAGAGACGAAGCCCCAGAGCGTACGCTTGTCGACAGGCAACTGGTCCCAGTAGAGACCGTAGGTAGGACTGGCCGCACTGCTGGTGTGACTCTCGTCGGTGCCCAGGTATTCGCCCTCCACACGGGTATTGTCGCCGGTGGGCACGCTGAGACGGAACAGGTGGTCGCCGGCCTCCTCTATCTGCCAATAGGCCTTGGTCGAGAGAGAGCCGTCGCCGAAACAGGTCTTCACGCCGTCGCCCACCTTATTATCGGTGGACACGCGGAAGATAACTTTACTGCTGCCTGACTCCTGGATGTAGTACACATTGGCGGGCATGGTGGCTGAGCGCTGGAACCAATAACTGATAGGCGTAACGCTAGTAACCACCGACTGGGTGCCGTAGGCCTCGCCCATGGCCACATACTTACGACTGCCCACATTGTAGAGGTAGCCGGGCACACCGGTCGTGATGTCAGAGAAGCGGGGCTGTGTCTTGCCACGGAACTCGCGAATGGTACCAAAGTTGCGCCATACATTGGACTGCTCGTAGAGGGCCTTCGAACCATAGGGCACATAGAGCGTGCAGAGAGACAGATCGACTCCGATAAAGGCACTTGGGTTGATGTCGATCACGTCGGGATCGGGATTCCACAGGGTGACCTCGCGCAGGGCGGTGCAGTAGCCGAAGCACTGTGCACCGATGGTATTGACACCGGCGGGCAGGTTGATGCTCTTCAAACTGCTGCAGTTGCGGAAGGCATAATAATAGAGTTTCTCGATGCCGTCGGGCAGGATGATGGAGGTCAGGCTGGCACAGTCGGCAAAGGTGTTGTTGTAGATGTAGGGCACGGCCTTAAAATACTGGAACTCATCGAAGCTGACTATAGACCACGACTTGAAGCTAACATTGAAGTCTTTCACCTGAGCAGCCTCGGCAATACTCAGCTCACCATCGTTAGAGATGTCCCAACGCTGACGACAGAAGCTGCCAAGGGCATCGTCTTTGAACTCGATGAGGTTCAGTTTCTGGCGCAACGAGCTTTCGGCTGCCTTAATATCGTCGATGCTGCTATCAAGGTTGTCGTAAACGGCCTGTTCCTGCTCTACATTGCGGCCCTGCTTTCTGCCCATGGTGATGAGGTTGAGCAGCGCGGTTGCCTCATTATAAATCTGGGTCTGAAGGGGATCGTAGGCCACGAACTTCCACAGGCAGTTCTGCGGATAGGCGGCATAGTCGATGTCGTAATAGACACCATAGGTCGGCGATGCGGCATTGCTGGCATGGCTAGTCTGAACGCCGAGGTACTGACCGGCCACATAGTCAACGCCACCAGAGGGTATCTGAATGGTATAAACGGCATCGCCTGCGGTGCTGAGGCACCAGTAGGCGCTGTCGAGCGAAGCACCGTCCATGAAGACGGCCTTGATGCCCTTGCCCACATTCGAGTCGGACTGGGTGCGAAAGAGGTACTTGCCGCTGAGACCGGAGTTCTCACAGGTGATGGTATAGACGTCGGTGCCCACCGACGACTTGTCGTTGAGTTTGAAGAGCAGTGGCTGACGATCGACCACAGCCTGGGTGTTGTAGGCCTCGCCACGGGTGAGGTATCGACCAAGACCTACATTGTAGAGATAGTACTGCTGACCGGCCTGAATGGTGGTGAAGCGACCGCCTGAGAGTTCGCGGGCCTGGAAGATGGTTCCAAAGTCGCGCCACTGACTGGTGGACAAGAAATAGTCTTTTGTACCCTGCAGCACGTGGAGGGTAGCTGCGCTGAGGTCATCGTCGGCAAAGACGCCCTGCCCCATTGTAATAGCGGCGGGATTGTAGGTGTTCACCTTGAAGGTCTGTAACTTGGTGCAACCGGCAAAGGCTCCATCGCCCAGGCGGACAATGCCCACGGGCAACTCGAAGGAGGTGAACGAGGTGCAGCCACGGAAGGTGCCGGCCTCGATGGCGGTGATGGACTCGGGCAGCGACAGAGCCGTCAATGCGGCACAACCGCTGAAGGCCTCGGCACCGATGGCGGTGATATAGTCGGGCAGCACAAACTCGCTGAGCGACTGGCAACCTGCAAAGGTGCGGGCGCCAATGGTCTGCAACTTGCGGGGCAAGCGCAGGGAGGTGAGCTTAGTGCAACCGCTGAAAGCATCGTCGGCCAGGTGCTTCAGACCGGTAAAATAATAGAGCTCGGGGAACTTGGTGATTGTGTTCTCGTTCTGAAAGGCCGTGCCAAGGTCGGTCACGGCAGCGGCCTCATTGTAGGTCAGCTTGCTATCGTGGTCGGCATCCCAGTTTTCCAGACACACCGTTTTTACGCGGCTGTCGGTAAAGGTCATGGCTTTCTCACCATAATTCTCGGGTTCGATGCCTACAATAATCTGCTTATAGCCATTATAGCCGTCGTCACTACCACCAGTGCCTTGTCCCTGACCGGGTGTCAGGTTGGTGAGGTAGTAGTAGCCATCGCTCTGGCCACCCCATCCCCAGTTGATGTGATAGCGCAGGTTACCGTCGTAGCCGTCGGCCACGAAGGCATGGCCCACGGTGGCGTTGGAGCCGCTGACATAGACGGGGCGGCGGGCGGCAATATCGGTATAGACCACATCGTCCCAACCAACATCAGTGGTGACCTGCGTATAGTCAACATAGCGAACGGAACTGCCATAACCGAAGTAGGCTTTCAGGGCATTATAGACCTCATAGGACTGGGCACCCGAAGAGCTGTTGGTATAGTCCATCTTCACGCTGACGCCGCAATAGTGCATCAGGTCGGCCACAGCCAGGCGCTGTAAGTCGCTGGCAGTACCATAGGTGTCTTTCATGTTGGCCCAGTCGATGGGAGCGCCCTTGGCAATACCTTCCACCTTCAAGTTGCCATAGGTGGGGTGAGCGGTCCAGGTGGTGTAGCCGGGGATGGCGTTTTGCACCTCGGTGACGGACTTTTCGCGGTGGTAGTACATGATTTGTGCCATAGCGGTGGCCACGCATCCCGTCACAGAGCGTCCCAGCGAGAAGTATTCTGGACAGGTCATGTTGTAGGGATAGCCCTGGCTCCACTTACAGGTGAGCAGTGGCTCTACCTTGGGGTGAGTGGGAATGGTGGCGCTGATGACGGGGGCACCCATCTGTATCTGAGTGATCTGACGGGCATAGTCGTCGAGCAGGTCGCGCAGGTTGGGAGGCGCCTGGGTGTAGTCGAACTCGCCACTGTCGGTATAGCCCAGCACGGGAATGGTGCTATCGTCGCCCGACACGATGACGAAGCCGCCATTCATGCCACGGTTGAAGACATAATAGGGCTCGGCCGTTGTGACTGCAGCCGCACGGCGTGGAGCCAACTTCTTAGCGGCCACGGGGGCCAGTTGGCGCGGGTCGTTCTGTTGGGTCATGAATTCAGCGGCTCGTTTCAGGGCCTGCTGACGAGTAATGGGGTTGGCATGTATGGTGCTGACGGTAAAGGTCAACAGTAAGACCATCAATGCGAGTCGTTGCCACGCCCTATGGGACACAGCACAACAGTTGTTTGTACGGATTATCATGAGCACATGTTGTTAGTAAATTACTTGTAGTTATAAGTTTGCAGCAAAGGTAGTAATTCTTTTCGACACCAACAAGCGATTGCGGGAGTTTTTGTGGGCGACAAAACGTTTGGTGCCCCCAAACGACTGGTTTGGAGGCTTCAAACGGTGCGTTTGGAGGCCCCAAACGGACCATTTGGAGGCACTAAACAAATGAGGCGCTGCGAGCATACAATCACTTTGCCGTAAGGGCACCTTGACTTTGCCGTAAGGAAAGCTCGGATATGCCGTAACGAAAGGGATGGCTTGCCGTAAGGAAACCTGAGGCTTGCCGTAACCAGACTCAGGCTTGCTGCTGACGACGACCCTTGAAGGTGTAGCCAATGCCTTCGACAGCCTGCTGGACGTCGGCCTCGGTGGCAGCGCCCTTGACAGTGAGGGTGCAGGCCGAAGCATTTGCCTTGGCCGATGTGACACCGGGGAGTGACTCGACGGCACGCACCACAGCAGCCTCACAATGGCTGCAGTGCATATCTTCTACACGATAAATCACCTCGTCGACCTCGGCGGGTTGGGCATCGCCCTTTCGGTCGCGCCACTTCATGGTAAGGGCGAAGGCAATCATAAGGGTCAGGGCGACGGCGCAGACGAGCTTAAAGGGACTGGGCAGCATGACGTCGCTGGTGCAACAGGCATCGCTAGCCACGGGGGTGAAGAGGTTCAGACCACTGGCATTGAGCAGCAGGCCGAACAGCACCGAGAAGCCTACGATGGTGGCTAGGTAGATGGCTGTGAAGCGGCGACCCATGGACTTGTGGACCACAAGGATTGAAGCAAGGTTAACTGCTGGTCCGGCCATCAGCATGACCAGGGCGGCACCGGGCGAGAGCCCTTTCATCATGAGGGCGGCGGCCACGGGGATGCTGCCTGTGGAACAGATATACATGGGCACGGCAATGGCCAGAATGACAAGCATCTGGAGCAATGGCTCGCTGCCAAAGCTGAGGAAGAACTCGTCGGGCACGGCCACCTGGATGAGGGCAGCCACGACCAGACCTATAAGCAGGCGTAAACCGATGTTGCGAATCATGTCGTAGTAGGCGTACTTCAGCACGCGCCACAGCTTACTGCCTTGTTCTACAGAGCAGGTGGCTGTGGTATCGTCGGCATGGTCATCGTGACGAATCAGGCGGTTGACCAGCAGACCACCGCACACACCAGTGATGAGAGCGGCCACCGGACGAACAATGGCGAAGCCCAGTCCCATGAGCGAGAAGGTGGCCAGGATAGAGTCGATGCCCGTCTGTGGCGTGGCGATAAGGAACGAGGCAATGGCGCCCTTGGAGGCTTTCTCATTGCGCAGACCAATGGCTGTAGGGATGACGCCACACGAACAGAGTGGCAGGGGCACGCCCAACAGGGCTGCCCAAAGCACCGACCAACGGTTGTCGGCCGACAGATAGCGGGCATAGAAGCGCTGTGGCACATAAACATGCAGCACACCAGCGATAAGGAAGCCCAACAACAGGTAGGGGGCCATCTCGGCCACCACCATCAATAGTGAAGAAAGAAAACTTTGTAAATTCATGCGTCAAAGGTACAAAAAAAGGAGGGAGGCACAAAAAAATGAGACTGAAATAATGTTATCTCAGTCTCATTATACTCTATTATAGGTATTGCTCTGTCCCGACAGTGCGGGAATTAGCAACTGGGGAAAGCAATCTTACTCCCACTCGATGGTTGCAGGTGGCTTTGACGAGATGTCGTAGCATACGCGATTGACGCCACGCACCTTGTTGATAATCTCGTTAGAGACCTTAGCCATGAACTCGTAAGGCAGATGAGCCCAGTCGGCAGTCATGGCATCGGTAGAGGTAACGGCACGCAGAGCAACGGGATGCTCGTAGGTGCGCTCGTCGCCCATCACACCTACCGAACGAACGGTAGAGAGGAGGATGGCACCGGCCTGCCAAATCTGGTCGTAGAGCGAAACCTCAATCTCGCCGTCTTTCATATCTGCAGGAATACCTGCGGCCAGCACCTTGCGGGCTTCTTCGCCACTGAGCTTAACCTTGAAGTCGCGCAGACCACGGATGTAGATGTCGTCGGCATCCTGCAGAATCTGAACTTTCTCGCGGGTAATGTCACCAAGGATACGTACGGCCAAACCGGGACCTGGGAAGGGATGACGGGTGATGAGATGCTCGGGCATACCCATCTGGCGACCTACACGGCGCACCTCGTCCTTGAACAACCACTTCAGGGGCTCGCAGAGCTGCAGGTGCATCTCTTCTGGCAGACCGCCCACGTTGTGGTGGCTCTTGATGACCTTACCGGTGATGTTCAGCGACTCGATACGGTCGGGGTAGATGGTACCCTGTGCCAACCACTTAGCATCGGTAATCTTTTTGGCCTCGGCGTTGAACACCTCGACGAAGTCGCGACCGATAATCTTTCGCTTCTGCTCGGGATCGGTAACACCTGCGAGGTCTGAGAAGAATTTCTCGCTGGCATCAACACCAATCACGTTCAGGCCCAACACCTTGTAGTCGTCCATAACCTGCTGGAACTCGTTCTTGCGAAGCATACCGTGGTCCACAAAGATACAGGTAAGACGAGAACCGATGGCCTTGTTGAGCAGAACGGCGGCAACGGAAGAATCGACACCACCCGAGAGACCCAGGATGACACGGTCGTTGCCCAACTGCTGCTTGAGCTCGGCTACGGTAGAATCGACAAACGAGGCAGCACTCCACTCTTGCTTGCTGCCACAGATGTCAACCACGAAGTTCTGGAGCAGCTGCTTGCCCTGAAGTGAATGGAACACCTCGGGGTGGAACTGAACGGCCCAGATGGGTTGCTTGGTTGAGGCAAAGGCTGCATTGGTAACGTCCTTGGTAGAACCGATAACCTTGAAGTCGCTGGGGATGGCAGTGATGGTGTCGCCATGAGACATCCATACCTGAGAGTGCTGCTCGAAGCCCTTGAACAGGGGATTCGTCGTATCGACAGTCTCCAGGTTGGCACGTCCGTACTCGCGAGAGTCGGCCTTCTCTACCTTACCACCCAGTGTGTGCGAGATGAACTGTGCTCCATAGCAGATGCCCAACACGGGCACCTTGCCTACAAACTGACTCAAGTCAACCTTGAAGGCTTCGGGATCGTGGACTGAGTAGGGAGAACCACTCAGGATAACACCAATCACCGACTCGTCGCCAACGGGAAACTTGTTGTAGGGCAAGATCTCGCAGAAGGTGTCTAACTCACGCACACGACGGCCAATGAGCTGCGTGGTCTGTGAGCCAAAGTCTAAGATGATGATCTTCTGTTGCATATGATTTATAATGATGTGATAAATGTCTCTGCTTCGTCTAACGTATCCAACTTGCCTACATCCATAAGGCGCAGGTCGTCCTTAACCACGCCAACAACCTTGGAACGGTGACAGATACTGAGATAGAAGTCGATAATGGGGAAACGATCGGGAAAACGATCCATCAGGGTGAACAGGCGGGGCGAGAAGCTATGGATGCCAGAGAAGGCATACTCGTTGAGGGGCTCGCCATACTGCGAGAGACCGGTGCGACGGACATACTCGTAGGGCGACTTGATCTCGCCGGTTTCTTTGTTAATCCATCCCATCAAACGCATGGCATTGTCGAAAAGCAGATAGCGCTTGGTCTTGCGACGGCTGACCAGCAGAACGGCTTCTTCGTCGGCTTCGTGCTGCTGAGCAAACCACTGGAAATCTACATTGCTCAGAATATCTACGTTGTGGATCAGGATGGGGGCGGTATCGTCGAACAGCGGACCGGCCTTCTTGATGCCACCGCCAGTCTCTAACAACTGGCTGCGCTCGTCGCTGATGCGAATGTCCATACCGAAATCATTGGTCTTGAGATAGTCAACAATCTGGTCGGCAAAATGATGCACGTTGACTACCACGCGTTCATAGCCTGCAGCCGTCAACTTAGTCAAGATATGCCACAGCAGAGGGCGCTCTCCTACTCTCACCAACGCCTTAGGCATTGTGTCGGTGAGGGGTTTCAGTCTTGTACCAAGACCTGCTGCAAATACCATTGCCTGTTTCATGCTGCAAAATTACACATTTTTTTTGGAATACACAAAATAATAGTTGAATAAGACACGGGGGATTATTCGTCGGTCCACATATTGAAAGTGGACTGACGCGACTCTATTTCTTTAGCATCGACGGGAGTGTCGTCTGGATCGGCCGTGGTCTGGGGATTGGATGCGTAGAGCATCTGTGTATTTGTATGGAGGCACACCACAGTTATGGTGGGGTTCTGATAGGTTTTCTTCATTGTCAAATGTACTATTTAATCATTACTTTAACGGTCTTGCCTTGCTGGTTTCCCGAGGCATAGCGCATGATATAGAGGCCTTTGCCTGGACGCACGACACGACGGCCGTGCAGGTCGTAGAGCTCATCACAACTGGGCGAAGCAACGGCTGCACGGATGCCAGTGGTCTCATTGGTCTTGTTGACCTCGGCGGGCTCGTCAACAAAGGTCACACTGAGACGAGCATTTGAGGTTGAGGGAAGACTGGATGTGAGAAGAGGCAGGTAGGCTTTGTTGGCCTTGATGGTGCCGTCGTTGATGCGAACGAACTTGCCACCACTGAGACCGAAGTTGGTATAGTCGCCATCAACGGTTGTGATGGGGGTGGGAACAAGCGTGCCACGCAACAGGTTGGAAGCGAGGGTCTCGCCATCGGTAGCAATGGGGAGAAGAATGGTCTGGCCGGCCTTCTCTGGATTGTAAAGCACAATGGGTGTCTGAGGAGCTACCCTACCCTGTATCTTCGCAAAGTTGACTATTGCACCCGATACAGACGATACGGCATAAGCGGCATAGTCGTCAGTGGGCGTCAGGTCGAGTGCATGGGGACTGCAATAGGTGGCATAGCCGCTGGCAGCAAGTTTCAAACCAACGTGAGTCATAATCTTAACGTCGTCGATAATAATACGGCAACCGCTTGCTGCAGAAAACGTAATCCTTGGATTCTCCCCTACATCTGTTATCTTGAGTGTGTAGTTGGTGTAGGTAGAAGGAATATCATCCAGAACAGAAGGTGTAACCGTGCAATTCTCACCAACAACAGAAAGTGTCCTTTCGTCAGCATCCCATCCTTTAACGTTTATCGTCATGATTGCATCTGTCGTCATAGAAGAAAGCACAGGAGTAGTGATTGAGCCAGGACCATCTTGTTTGGCTAAACGGACACTACCACCTCCAGCAACACCAAAAACATCATCGTCCATTGTCCAACCATCATTATCAAACGAGCTTGTATTAACTAATCCTAACGTTGCATCAGGAACATCAGTAAAGGTTTCATGCATAATCACACCTGGAATAATTATTATTTCCTTCTCAAGTTTATATACAGTAATATCATTGCCATGCGTACTTAAATCGCTTTTTTGATAAGCTTTATAAGCATCTGAGCCATTATCACCTAAAAAGCGATTATCATTGTTCTTATTTTGTATCAGGGCCACTCCATCCGAGAAAGTAAACGTCCAAATAGAAAGATAATCCGGATTATTCACACTCGTCATTGTTGTGCTGAGACTCGTATTCTTCAAGTATTTACCATCACTCATTTTCATATAATAGCCACCTGAAGCAGAACTCAGTTGCCAAATATACGATTCGTTACCCGATAACCCCGTCATGGAATATTGATCAGTTGTCTGAATCGCAGATGAACTTACGGTTGTCAGTACTCGTCCATTTCTCTCAAACACATATTTATTGCCTGAAGAAACGGAAGTTACTTTTGTTAGCTTGTAAGTTATAGCCTTTCCACCTATATTTCCCCCCAAAAGGAGCAAGAAAAGGACATATAGTTTTAGAAATGAATATTTTTTCATCCTTGATTAGTTTATGGTTAAAAAAAAGAGGGGGCGTGCCAATGCTGACACACCCCCTATCGTTGGAAATTAGAATTCTGCTGATTTTGGTGTACGTGGGAAAGGTATCACGTCACGAATGTTCTGCATGCCTGTAACGAACAGAATGAGACGCTCGAAACCAAGACCGAAACCGGCATGAGGACATGAACCCCACTTACGGGTGTCGAGATACCACCAAAGATGGGTCTGATCCATCTCGCGACGGTTAACCTCGCTCATCAACTTGTCGTAGCTCTCCTCACGAACAGAACCACCGATAATCTCACCAATCTGTGGGAACAGCACATCGGTGCCCTGCATGGTGGGACCAGGAGCAACGGCACCCTTGTAACCAACAGAACCACCATCGGCAGTATCCTCGTTCTGCTTCATGTAGAACGACTTGAAAGCACGTGGATAGTCGGTCATGATAACGGGTTTCTTGAAATGTTCTTCCACCAAATAGCGCTCATGCTCAGAAGCGAGATCGTCGCCCCAGTTGCATGGGAACTCGAACTTTTTACCATTCTTGATAGCCTCCTGGAGGATGTTGATACCCTCAGTATAAGGCAGACGGACAAAGGTTTCCTTCAAGACACCCTCAAGGCGCTCAATAAGAGTCTTATCAATCATCTTGTTAAGGAAATCAAGATCGTCCTTACAATGGTCAAGTGCCCATCGAACACAATACTTGATAAAGTCCTCTTCCAGATCCATCAGCTCTTCCTGGTCGATGAAAGCAACCTCGGGCTCAACCATCCAGAACTCGGCCAAGTGACGAGGCGTGTTTGAGTTCTCGGCACGGAACGTAGGACCGAAGGTATAGATGGCTCCCAGAGCTGTAGCACCCAGTTCACCCTCCAACTGGCCTGAAACGGTTAGTGAGGTCTGCTCTCCGAAGAAATCATCGTCGTAGATAATCTTGCCGTTCTCATCCTTCTTCAAGTCATAGAGGTTCTTGGTGGTGACCTGGAACATGTTGCCTGCACCCTCACAGTCACTGGCAGTAATCAATGGCGTGTGGAAATAGAAGAAACCATGTTCGTGGAAGTAGGTGTGAATGGCCATCGCCATATTGTGGCGAATGCGCATGACTGCACCAAAGGTATTGGTGCGCAGACGCATATGTGCATTCTTACGCATAGCCTCGAAGCTCTGTCCCTTCTTCTGCATGGGATAGTCGTTGCCGCAGAGGCCATAAACCACCAGCTTGGTGGCCTGAATCTCGCTGCTCTGACCTGCGCCCTGACTCTCTACGAGTGTACCCTCAGCGCAAATGCAAGCTCCTGTGGTGATGTCTTTCAGCAACTGCTCGTCGAACTTTGTGGGGTCAACCACTACCTGCACGTTGTTGATGGTAGAACCATCGTTGAGGGCAATGAAGTCAACTGCCTTCGAACTGCGATGCGTGCGCACCCAGCCTTTCACACAGACTTCCTTGCCATATTCTGTGCTTTTCAGCACATCGATTATCTTAGTTCTTTTCATTGTTTTAAGCCCCCTAAATTAGGGGGTTGGGGGTCTGAACAAGCGAAATCAGACCATTACGCTCCTTTATTGTTGGGATCTGCGCCTGTTCAGACCCCTGTTGTCCCCTAACTTGGGGGACTTGTATTACTCGTAAGCACCCATGCGCAGGCGGTCAACCTCCTCTTCGGTAAGGAAGCGCCAGTCGCCACGACGCAGGTTCTTCTTGGTAAGGCCAGCGAACTGTACGCGGTCGAGCTTGGTAACTTTGTAGCCCAGGCTCTCGAAGATACGACGAACGATGCGGTTCTTACCTGAGTGAATCTCAATGCCTACCTGCTTCTTGTCAACGGGATCGGCATACTCGATAGCGTCGGCCTTGATCTCACCGTCGTCGAGCATCACACCCTCAGCAATACGCTGCATGTCGTGTGCAGTTACGTTGTGATCCAGATATACGTGGTAAATCTTCTTCTTCAGGAACTTTGGATGAGTGAGCTTAGAAGCCATATCACCATCGTTGGTGAGCAGAAGAACACCAGTGGTATTGCGGTCGAGACGACCTACAGGATAGATACGCTCGGGACATGCATCCTTGACAAGATCCATCACAGTCTTACGCTGCTGGGGATCGTCACTAGTAGTCACATAGTCCTTGGGCTTATTGAGAAGTACATAGACTTTCTTTTCGAGTGTAACAGGATTATCGTGGAACTTCACGAGATCGGTGCGCATTACCTTTGTTCCCAGCTCGGTAACAACCTCGCCATTAACGGTAACAACGCCTGCCTGGATGAAGTCATCGGCCTCGCGACGGCTGCATACGCCGGCATTTGCCAGGAACTTATTCAGGCGTACGGGTTCGTTGGGATCAAAGTTAATCTCCTTGTACTCAATGCGCTTCTTCATTGAATACTTTGCATTAGGATCGTAATCGGCTGTGCGGGGACGATAACCGCCCTGAGGACGCTGACCATAACCGCCACGCTGCTGATAACCACCACCCTGAGGACGCTGACCATAACCGCCACGCTGCTGGTAACCACCACCCTGAGGACGCTGGCCATAACCGCCACGCTGCTGGTAACCACCGCCCTGAGGACGCTGACCATAACCGCCACGCTGCTGGTAACCACCACCCTGAGGACGCTGACCATAACCGCCCTGAGGACGCTGACCATAGCCACCCTGTGGACGCTGACCGTAGCCACCCTGTGGACGCTGCTGGTAATCGTTGTTACCATAATTATTGGTACGAGGACGATAGCTTCGCTGTGGAGCTTGACTCTGCAAACCAGCTCCGAAGCCTTCTGGACGGAAACCGCCTTCTTCATCCTGATTATGCTTGTTGTAACTAGGACGCTCGTAATTATTACTTACAGGACGCGCATGAATACGTGGACGTGGTGAGCGACCTACTGGTCTAAATTCTTTCTGGAAGCCTTCACGGCTTGTGCTCTGCTGTTCTGCTGACAGCCCTTCATGATTTTTTTCGTTTTCGAAATCCATAATAAATGAATCTTTAATGATGTTAATAATTGGAACCTCACGGCTCCGTTAAATAAAAAACTATTGTGTTGAATATTAAATACCTGTATAGGTCCATGGGGTGATGTCCATCAACTCCTGCTTCACGCTATCGCTGACATTCAGGTTCTGGATGAACTCATGGATGGTTGCTTCCGTCATCTTCTGGTTTGTACGTGTCAGAGCCTTCAAAGCCTCGTAAGGTTTGGGATAGCCCTCACGACGAAGGATGGTCTGAATACCCTCGGCAACAACAGCCCATGTATTCTCAAGATCCTCGTGAAGCTTCTCCTCGTTGAGAATCAGCTTGCGCAAACCTTTCAGCGTGCTCTGGAAAGCAATCAGCGCATGACCCATGGGAACACCGACGTTACGAAGAACGGTAGAGTCGGTCAAGTCGCGCTGCAGTCGACTTACAGGCAACTTCTGAGCCAAGAAACAAAGCACGGCATTAGCCATACCGAGGTTACCCTCTGAGTTCTCGTAGTCGATAGGATTAACCTTATGAGGCATCGCACTTGAACCAACCTCGCCAGCTTTAATCTTCTGCTTGAAGTACTCCATAGAGATGTACATCCAGAAGTCACGGTCAAGGTCAATGATGATAGTGTTGATGCGACGCATAGCATCAAAGATGGCTGCAAGCCAGTCGTAGTTAGAGATCTGTGTGGTGTATTGTTCGCGCTCAAGTCCCAGCTTCTCGCTAACAAAACGATTGCCGAACTCGCGCCAGTCATACTGAGGATAAGCCACATGATGGGCGTTATAATTACCTGTTGCGCCACCGAATTTGGCAGTCATAGGTGTCTCTTTCAAAGAGCGAAGCTGTTCTTCCAGACGATAAACATATACCATAACTTCCTTACCAAGACGTGTAGGAGATGCAGGCTGTCCGTGTGTCTTTGCCAGCATAGGCACCGTCTTCCACTCTTCGGCATAGTCATGCAACTGTTCTATCAGTTCTTCAAGCAGGGGGCAATAAACATTTTCGAGGGCCTCTTTGATAGAGAGGGGCACACTCGTATTGTTGATATCCTGCGAGGTGAGGCCGAAATGAATGAACTCTTTGTACTGGTCAAGATTTCCAATGGCGTCTAGTTTCTCTTTGATGAAATACTCCACGGCCTTCACATCGTGGTTCGTCACCGACTCAATCTCCTTCACACGCTGTGCTTCGGCTGGTGTGAACTGACGATAGATGCCGCGCAACGTCTCAAAAAGCGAATGATCAAAATCCTGAAGACCTGGTAAAGGGAGCTCACATAGCGCAATAAAATACTCTATTTCCACACGAATGCGATAGCGAATCAACGCATATTCTGAGAAATACTCGCTCAGTGGCTCTGTCTTACCCCGATAGCGACCATCAATAGGCGAGATGGCCGTCAATAAATTAAATTCCATGATACTTTTATAGATAATTATCTTTCTGGTTGCAAAGGTAAGCATAATTATTATAAATGAAGAAGATAGATTTAAGAAATGTACAGGATTTAGTATTTTTTTTGTTTTAAGACAACAAAAAAAGTTGCAACCTCACGATTGCAACTTCTTTTGTGGGCGCTGAGGGATTCGAACCCCCGACCCTCTGCTTGTAAGGCAGATGCTCTGAACCAACTGAGCTAAGCGCCCTAACTTACTTAAAGAAAAAGGTTTTTTATTCGAGTGGGCGCTGAGGGATTCGAACCCCCGACCCTCTGCTTGTAAGGCAGATGCTCTGAACCAACTGAGCTAAGCGCCCTTTCTTTTCGTAAGCGGGTGCAAAGGTAAGGAGTTTTTTTGATTCCACCAAATAAATTCCAAAGTTTTTTCAATAAATGCCTAAAAAAAGTGCTCTCACCCTGTTTTTCTGGGTGAGAGCAACCAAAATCTCTTTGTATTATCACTTTTTATTCGCATCCTTCAATGCGGGTCTTCACATCTGCTTTCGGGAACGAAGTGATACGAAGACGTGCAGCGCCCATAGGTACCAGCTGCAATGGCTTCACTTCATCCGAGCGTTTTGCGAAACAGGTGGGCAGCAAATCGGTCATGCCTGTAGCATCCATCCCCCAAGAAGGAATCTGGCGTCCTTTGGCACTGAACTGAACAGGAACGTTCTCGAGCGTAAAAGGATAATTATCAGTTGGCCAAGGACGATGCTCCACCTGGATATCCTTTGGCAACTGTCCGTCCATCTGCAGTGCATAGTTCCAATCGGAAGCAGCATAGATTTCATAAGCAGGCCACAAGCCGGCATCCACGCCCTCCTGCCAATGAGAGTCATCTTGTACAATCTCCTTATCACGACTGTCTCGTTGTTGGTAGCGCTCAGCAATCTTCAACGAGAGCGTGAGTGGACCATAGTTCACGCTGACACTCGACTTGTTCTTCTGCCAAGTACGTGTTGTGATGCTCATGGGCATCTTCAGCACAACCTCGTCGCCATCGTTCCAGGTGCGTTCGATACATACAAAACGTCCATTGGCAGCTGTCAGATTGCTCAGCGGGGTGCCGTTGACGCTGATTGCCGTTTGGTCTGACCATGCAGGGATTCGGAGATAGAGCGGGAAGTCTACAGCTTTCGAAGTCGCTATCTTCAGTACCACTTGTTCTTCGAAGGGGTACTTAGTCGTTTCAGTAAGTCGAATCTCCTGGCCATTAGAAACAAGCGCAGTGGTCTCACTTTCTGAATACAACATCGTTGCAAGTCCACCATCGGTTGTGGCCATCACCAGATGTTCCGTGAAATAAGGCCAGCCCATACCATGATTATGCTGACAGCAGCGACTACTGAAAGGACTCATCGACAGCATGCCGCGCAGACTGTTATCAATACTTGGAGCATGATTCTTTCCATCACTGATAGCCATATTAGGAGAGGTGATATATCGCAGTGCACGCATATCGCTGGTCAAGGCTGCGGGCAGGGTATTGAAAGCCACTTCCTCACAATGGTCTGCCCAAAACGGGTCGCCCGTGATGCCCATCATAATCTCGTCACTTGCCATCTGTTCAACAACAGCACAGGTCTCAGCGCCTTGACGCGGATCAGTATAACCCAAGCGGGCATTCTCATCGGCACCAAACATTCCGCCAGGCACCTGACCATAGCGTTGGCGCATGGTTTGATGGTTCTCGTAAGCAGCCTGCAACATCTGGTCATCACCATTATATATATAATAGGTGGCAGGCTCACGAAATCCTTGCGCCACATTCACGCCATGCCAGTTGGGAAGGTCGTTCTTTAATGTCCAGTCAACGCCACAACGGTGTAACTTATCAATAAGGGGAAGAATAGACTTGTCGCCGGTATGATTATAAAGCCATACCACACTCCACTCGTTATCACTGCCGCGTTTTGACTGCCACAGCCCTTTCAGGAAGTGATCATCAGGAATGGTCAGTTCCCACTTGAAATAATTGGTCATTGCTGTCAGCACACGCTCGTCACCGCTATATTCATAATAGGTCTGTAACGCCCATAGCATTGGCATCTTAGCCCAAAGGTCGGGTGTGTTAGGATCGCCATCGGTGCCGCTTGGTCCCAGTTCACCGTTGGCCTTCAAGTGAGACAGCACGGCATCGAACCATACCTGTGCTTCTGCCTTCAACGTCTCATCATCCAGGATATAGGCCAGAGAAGAATAGCCACGGAGCCAATAGGGCACTTCCTCCCATCCATGATCCCCTTTATCAGAAAGCCATTGGTTATTGCGTTTGTCCAACCAGGCACTCACCGTACCCAACTGGCCATTCAGACCATCACGCTGACGGTTCAACATCTCGCGCAACCAACCGCGTGGCTGCACCTTTCCCACAGGCAACTTCAACAACCGGCCGCCATGTAAGGGTGCACGATAGGATGAATAGTTGGCCAACATTCCCATCGCCGGACGATCAACAACAGACACTTTCTGCTGAGCAGCCAACGGCAATGACGCCAACAATACATAGAACAATGCTAATTTCTTTTTCATTTCTTGTAAGGTTTTTATTTTAGAATCTGATTATTTTCTTTGCTATAGTACCATCGCGGACAATAGAGATGCCTTTCCCCGGAACATCGACAGGTTGTCCTGAGAGGTTGAAACACTGGCGCAACTGCTGTTCTGGAACAACATCGCAGATGCCAGAAGTACTAAACGAGCCATTGAAATACAAGCCATAATCAATATGGCCACCACCACCGCCTTGCCTCAAGGATACAGCCAACACATTATCGCCTTCAACAAATAACTTTTTCTGACGAGGTATCAGTACAAAACTATCATAATCATTATCGTTCCACCCTGAGGCGTTCCAGATGAGCCTACCATTTAAATAGACACTGGGATTCTCATCATAACTACAAGTCAACACAATCGTTTTGTCCTGAAGTTCTTCCACCTGTTGCTTAGTAAGCGTAAAATGGCGCCTTACCAATATTGGTTGTAGCTGACTTCCCCACTCTGTCGTCATAAACTGATCGAGACTGTTACTGAGCGGACCTACCCCTTGTATCCACTCTTCTTCATCCACACAGCGGCCTGCCCATTTATCGGAAGACAAGTCGGCTAACTCATCATTACTATTTAAGAGATAGTAAGCGCAAAGCCAAGGTCCATCTATGAGCGTTGACAACAACTTGGTCTGTTCTGTTTCCTGCGCATTTAGGGTGCCATAAACAAACACCATCAAAAGAAGTAATAATTGTTTCATCAATTTTAAGTTATGGTTTCACGCCACAAAATTACGACCAAAGAAACAAAACAATGACAAAAATACAGTCAATAAAAGAAAAAAGCAGTTCAATAAAAGGCAAAAAAAGAATCCCGTGCGGAAAACCACACGGGATTCAGGAATACTATGTTATGATTAGATTACTTAATCTCAACAGTAGCACGACGATCGTAAGAAGCGGGCTTCAGGATCTTTACACCACCCTTAGCAACAACCTCGATCTTAGATGCGTCAACACCCATCTTAACCAACTCAGCCTTAACGGTATTAGCACGCTTCTCAGAAAGCTTCTGGTTGTAAGCAGCGCTACCAGTCTTAGCATCAGCATAACCGGTTACGACGATAGTCTTGTCGTTAGCCTTAGCAGCCTCAGCGAGGTTCTTAACGTTTACGAGGTCCTTCTTAGAAGCAACCTTAGACTTACCGATGTTGAAGAATACTGATACGGGAGCAACAGCAACCTCCTTAACGGTAACAGTCTTAGCCTCAGGACACTTGTGGTTCTTGATGATGTTGTTCAGACGATCGTTCTCCTCGCCAGCAGCACGGAGCTGGTCGTTCAGACCATCGATCTCGCTCTGCATGAGAGCCTTGATAGCTGCAACATCGGGAACCTTATCAAATGTACCTTTACCCAGGTTGTAGGTCAAACCAACCTCAACGCTAACGGTACGGTCCTTCTGCTCGAGGTTCCAGCGCTTTCCTTCACGTGGGAATCTAGCACCGTCGAAGTCAACCTCATTACCACCAAATGCGAGGTCGAGGTTGACTGCCAACTTTCTGCTTACCTTGAAAGTATTCAGGATACCGAAGTTCAGACCCGCAGCATACTGATCGTAGCTCATGTTGCGAGAAACGCTACCACCGAAGTAAGGAATGAAGTTCCAGATACGATCGGGATTGTAACCACAGAACATGTTGCTCAGGTTGAACAGAACCTGCTCGTTAGCAGTCCAATACTTATTTGCATTGGTTTCAGCATCCTCAGAGATTACGGTGCGGCCCCAAATACCATTCAACTTGGTACGAAGACCGAGACCAGGAGTGAACCACTTACCAATAGCAACAGAAGCGCCGAGGTTTGTGCGGTAGTCCTTCAGCAGACCACGATAAGACTCACCATCGTTATAGAAAGATGTTCCAACGAGGTTAGCCTGTACAAACCAGTTGCTCCAGAATGAATTGGTTGCTACACTGAACTTCTGTGTAGGCTCGTCCTGTGCCATACCAGCTACAGAAACACTGGCAAAGGCCAGTACCATTAAAAGCTTTTTCATACAATTTTTATTTTAGAAACGATAATAATTTATTTCATAATTCGCTGCAAAAGTAGATAAAATAATTAGAACTTCCAACAAAAAAGCATAACAAAATGCATTTTACATGTTAATTTCCTTTAAAAAATATGCAAATACGGGCTTTTCCGCTAATTTTTTAACATTTCAACCTAACATTTGCTCTATGTCGTGTTGTGGTAATATACACAAGATGGCTCGTCCATCGGGCGTATAATTCACGTTACTGCAAGCGAACAACTGGTTGACAATGCCTTCCATCTCGTCGTTCGAGAGCACTTGTCCCTGCGAGACAGCCGAATGGCGCGCCATGCTGAGTGCCAACGAAGCATGCATTTGTTCGGTTGAGCCTACCCCATGCTCAATGGCATCAGACACAACACTACGAAACAGATTGACTGGTTCCACATCATCGAGTTCGGCAGGAACGCCATTGATGGCAAAACTGCCTCCACCGAGATCGCTAATCTCAAAGCCCATAGATGCTAGCTCTGGTATCATGGTCTGCAGAACCACAGCATTCGAAGGCGAGAATTCCACAGCCTCAGGGAATAAGATACGCTGACTCTTGCCCGTCTGATTTTTCAACTGTTCCATATAGCGTTCATAGCGAATGCGGATATCTGCGCGCTGCTGGTCAATAATCATTAATCCCGACTTTACGGCGGTCATGATATAACGGCCTTTGTACTGATAGTGAGCAGGCGATTTCTCTTCCACCAGCAAAGCATTACTTTCCTCTGTGAAGAGAGGCTCTTTTCTATCAAAAAACAATTCCGTTTCTTCTGCCACCGGTTTCGAAAGAGATTCCTTGTATAGTCGCTCCCAATCGGGCGTTACAGCCGGTTTCTCGGGTGCGCTACTGAAAGGATTGTAAGAAGAGTTATACGAAACCTTAGGCATCTGGATGGCATCACGCTGCGCATCAAACACAGGAATCTCCGGACGTCCCTCGGTATCAAAGTCGATAGATGGAACCTCGCAGAACTTACCGATAGAGTCCTTAACAGCAGCCACCAGTATCTGCCAGATGCTCTGCTCGTTCTCGAATTTAATCTCTGTCTTAGTAGGATGAATGTTCACATCGATATCAGCAGGACTCACATCAAAATAGATAAAGTAAGGCACCTGCATACCAACAGGTATCAGACGTTCAAACGCTGTGATGATGGCCTTATGGAAGTAGGCATGTTTCATAAAACGGCCATTCACAAAGAAATAATCGTTTCCACCTTTTTTCTTGGCCGACTCCGGCTTACCCACAAAACCAGTGATGTTACACAAGGCCGTCTCTACCGACACCGGCAACAGTTCCTGATTGAGTTTCTTGCCAAAGACATCGGTGATACGCTGACGCAGAGAACCAGCCTTCAGGTTCATAATCTCCTGACCATTGCTATACATCACAAAGTTAATGGCAGGATAAACCAGCACGATACGCTCAAATGCTGTGAGGATATTATTCAGTTCCGTGGCATTGGTCTTCAAGAACTTTCTGCGGGCTGGCACATTAAAGAACAAGTTTTCCACCTTGAAGTTGCAACCCACCGGACAAGCCACGGGCTCATGCCCTACCACACGCGAGGCATTCAGAGTCAGGTGCGTACCGATATCCTCTCCCTGCATACGTGTAGTCAGCTCAACCTGCGAGACAGCAGCAATCGAAGGTAGTGCCTCACCACGAAATCCCATGGTATGAAGTGCAAAGAGATCATCTGCCTGGCGGATCTTCGATGTAGCATGACGTTCGAAAGCCAAACGGGCATCCGTTTCAGACATACCGCATCCGTCATCGATGACCTGTATGGATGTTCTGCCTGCATCAACCACCAACACACGGATATTCCTTGCACCAGCATCGACAGCGTTCTCTACTAGCTCCTTGATGACCGAAGCAGGACGCTGAATCACCTCGCCGGCAGCAATCTGGTTAGCAACGGAATCAGGCAACAGTTGAATAACATCACTCATATAATACTCTCTCTCCTATTCATTAATTAACGGGAAATCCCCTTACGAGGTGCCTCCTTTTTTTTCTGTTTTTTCAGTTCGGTGCCTGCCTTCTTAGGACGCCAGTTGAAAATATCCTCTTTCGACAGCGGACGCACATAGTCGAACCATGCGAACCTTTCCAGGAAGCGCTTTGCGGGAGGTATCTGCGACATCGGATACATGGTTCCATCGGCCTTAGGTGTCCATATCTTCTGCAATTTGCGTTTCTCCATAAACATCTTTAGTTCACTGGTTTGCATGCTCACAAGACCCACATACGAGCTGTCCGACTCCTCAACGGGGTAATAGACCACCTCCACATTGTCCACAGCCCTACCCTCGCGAATATCACCTTTCTCAAAGAAGGCAAACATATCCTTTGAGGACACCTGGTTGTAGAGTTTATCCTCCGGCAACTTCTCTATGGAAAGAGCCTGTCCCAGCACATTAGCATGGTCCAGCACAGAGTCTTTCATAAAGACCTGAATACGTTCGCCCAACAACTGCTGGTTCTGATTCCACACGATTGGATCGTGATAGAGCGTCATGCAAGAGTCCTTCGACTCATACACCAGCGAGTCGCAAACGGCCTGCACATCTAATCGATACGCACGTACCTTATTATACGCGTGTATAACGCGATAGACAGAGTCGGTATTGATATTGTATGTAAACACCTTGAAAGTGTCGGCATGCATATAAAGAGAATCGCGCTGCGAGAAGTCAACCACCACAGCACTGTCCGTACACACGGCATAGCCTATACTATCCTCATAATGACCATAGTTACAAAGTAGCCGGTTTTTGTTCACAGAGTCGGTATAGACCACGTTTCCAAATCCCTCGTTAACGCCCGTCTTCCCATTATGCCACAGACTGTCAGCCGTCAGCACACGTCCCTCGTTTCTCAACACCGAGCGGTCTAACAATTCCGCCACCTCGGTATCGGTGTTATAAAAACCCAGTTCCGAGTAAATCTTACTATCGCCAGAAACAATGTTTGAAGGTCCGATGATCTGTGCCTGCTTGGTACGAGTGTTGTAATACAACGAGTCGGTGGTCAGGTGGAAACGCTTATCATCCATAACCACATGATAATAGAACATCGCCATCTTCGTATCCGTGTGATACTCACCCCAGTCGCTTATCAGAGTAGTTTCTTTATCCACCAATTGACCGCCATTCTGGAAATAGCCCTGATTCCAGATTCGGTCAAAATAGAGCGAATCCGTATAGAGCGTCGTACCACGATGCTTCAGCACCACATTATCAAGAGCCTCTAACATCTGGTCATCGCCATTATAATAGCCGAAGTCGCTGACCAACGACAGCGTGTCGCCCTGCAACATTTTCACGTGTCCCCAAGCCTCAAACGAATTATTACCCTCGAAGAAGTTGGCACTGTCACAATAGAGTTTTGCACCATCATGTTCAAATTGCACATGACCGCGCAACACCTGGGCATCATTGTTTTGCCAACGATCATAGCGCAGCTCGTCGGCATGAACCAGATAGACCCTTTTGTCTGTCTTCTTCTTAGCTTTGGGTTTGGCACTTGTCATAGATGCCGCAAACACCAAGGGCATGCAGAGCACACACAGAAGCATCATCATGATACTTCTGTGCATAACATGTTGTATTATGGTCTTAATGTTCATTTAATCCAACCTTGATATTCGAACTGACAGTCACGATATCTGTCGGCCACATGGACATACGTATCCTTGATCTTCTTAACCACCCAGTCATGGAGTTTCTTCTCGCGACGCTTCTCGGTCACCAAATCTTTCATCACCTGAAAATCCTCGGTGATAATTGCCTTATGTCCCTCCGTTCTGCTCTTCAACTTAGCAATGGCACATACCGTCTTACCATTATTATTAATCATGACAAACGGTTTCGAAATCTGGCCCACCTTCAGTGTATCCACAACCTTAGCCACCTCTGATGGCAGGTCCTGCAACTGGAACTTAGAAGTCTGACCGCGCTCAGAACGATTCGCCATCAAACCCTTGTTGTTGCGAGTATCCTTATCATCGGAAATCACACTAGCACCCTCTTCAAATGTAAAAAGACCGGCACGGATATCCTTGGCAATAGAGTCCAAACGGTTGGTAGCCTGTACGATAGCCGAGTCAGAGACAACAGGCTTACGCAAAATATGGCGCACCTTGATTTTCTCACCGCGCTTATCAACCAACTGGATGATGTGGAAGCCAAACTCCGACTCAACAATCTTTGAGACCTTCTTTGGGTCTGTCAGATTGAAAGCCACAGCAGCAAAGGCTGGGTCCAGCATGCCACGTCCGGTGTAGTCCAGCTCACCACCATTTCTACGTGAGCCCGGGTCCTCAGAATACAGACGAGCCAACGTCTGGAAAGACGTCTCACCCTTATTCACGCGATCTGTATATTCGCGAAGCTCATCCTTCACACGGTTAATCTCCTCGGCAGAGATACGCGGTGTCTGCGTGATAATCTGCACCTCCACCTCGGTAGGCACATAGGGCAGACTGTCTGAAGGCAGGTCCTTGAAATAGCGGCGCACCTCAGCAGGTGTCACCGCAATCTCCTTCACCAGATGCTCCTTCATGCGCTGAATCATCATCTGGTCACGAAGATCGTCGTGCATAGACTGACGAATCTGCGAGATGCTCTGTTTCTTATACTCCTCCAGTTTCTCGCGCGAGCCAATCTGCTGAATCATATATTCAATACGTTGCTCGATGGCCGAAGCCACCTCAGCCTCTGTCACCTCGATACTGTCTATCGCAGCCTGATGTAGAAACAGCTTCTGAACAGCAATCTGCTCAGGGATAGCACAATCGGGGTCACCCTTCCAGCGCATACCTTCCATAGCAGCCTGCATACGGGTCACCTCGATATCACTTTTCAGGATGGCCTCATCGCCAACAACCCATACGACCTCGTCCACCACAGTACCAATAGAGTCGTTACCGAGTGCCGAGGCCATCATAGCCATTGGTGTCATAGCCACCAGCGACCAAAAAAGACATTTCAGTTTCATCAGTGATTATTTACGGTCTTCAGAACATCCTTGTTTACGCTGAACGTATATCTACGACGCAACTGAGCAATCCACTCTTTCTCCAGCTGTTCCTGATAGTCAGAAACCACCTGTCCGCGTACGTCCTGATAAGACTCAGGACCCTTCTTCAGAATCTTTCCATAGACAGCATCATAGGGATAGTCCTTCACCTTCGTCACGGTGGTGTCCTTATTAAACACCAGACTATCTACCAAGGCGTTGTCGCCTTTCTTAAATATGCCCTTTTCCACACGGATGCGGAGAACTGAATCAGAATTGAACGTGGTGCGCAACTTGTCAGCCCACTTATCAAAATCGAGTTTCTTGACACAGTCTTTGACGGCCTTGATGTCAGCCACGTCCTTCACATGATAAGCCATACCCTTATAGCGGGGCTCATCCCATGCATAGTTTTTCTTATGCTTCTTGAAATAGCGTGCCAGTCCCTTTTCGTCCTTAGCACCCTTGTCCCACACGTTCTGGTTCTTGATTTCATAGAGCAGAAGACCATCATGATACTCACGAATCAAATACTTCAGTTCCATATCTTTCGCAGCAAACTCGTCGGACTTCTGATCCATCATCTCCTCTCTGGTCAAGCCATTAGGATTGGCAGCCACCAGCGAGTCAATCTTCTGATTAGCAATATTGTCGCGCATGTTACGCTGTTCCATAAAGCGCAAGATGCTATTGCGGTGGAACTCGAACGGCTCAAACGGTTTGCGTTCCTTCATCAAGATGATGTGATAGCCGAAAGGCGATTGTACAACGCCAGACATCTCACCGGGTTGCAGTGCAAAGGCAGCATTCTCATACTCCTGCACCAGTTGTCCGCGCTGAACGAAAGGTAACAGTCCGCCCTGACGAGCAGAACCGGGATCTTGCGACACCTTCTTAGCCAGTTCTTCAAAGTCGGCACCAGCCTTCAAAGCCTTATAGATAGAATCTATGCGCACCTTTGCAGCATCCCATTCAGCCTGTGGGGCCTGTTGGTTAGCACGAATCAAGATATGAGCTGTTCGGATCAGTCCGTCTGGACCAACACGCTTGGCAGCATCATCATAGATTTTACGTGCCTCACGCTCCATATCAGCATCCGTAACCAGCAGAGGTCTGATCTGCTGGTCACGGTACTGACGGAACTCATCCTTATAAGACTTCAGCGTGTCAATCTTTGCTTCAAGTGCGGCAGCAATCTGGAATTTGTAATTCACAAACAAGTCCACATATTCCTCTACCGTCTTCTTGTCAATGACACCATCAGAGTTGTTTTTATTAAAAGAGTACTCAAACTCCGAACGCAACACAGGCTCACCATTGATGGTCATCACAACGGGGTCGTCGGTTGTCTGAGCGAGCGCAGCACCACACATCATGCATGCTGCAAAAAGCATTTTTAGTTTCATATGAGTTTTTTAATCATTAGGTCTTGAATAGTTGGGAGCCTCACTCGTAATAGTGATATCATGAGGATGGCTCTCCATCACACCGGCATTGGTGATGCGGGTGAACTTAGCATCGTGCAGATGATCGATATCGGCAGCACCACAGTAGCCCATGCCTGAACGCAGACCACCAGTCAGCTGATAGATCACCTCCTGAACAGTTCCTTTGTAAGGCACACGACCAGCAATACCCTCGGGCACCAGTTTCTTCACATCCTTGGTGTCAGCCTGGAAATAACGGTCCTTAGAACCGTGCTCCATAGCTTCCAGTGAACCCATGCCACGATAGCTCTTGAACTTACGTCCGTTGTAGATAATTGTATCGCCAGGGCTCTCCTCGGTACCTGCCACCAGCGAACCGATCATCACACTTGAACCACCAGCGGCCAGTGCCTTCACGATATCGCCCGAGTAGCGGAGACCACCGTCAGCAATCAAGGGCACACCAGTACCCTTCAAGGCGCTGAACACATCGTAAACAGCGCTCAGCTGAGGCACGCCGACACCAGCCACAACACGTGTAGTACAGATACTACCAGGACCAATGCCCACCTTCACAGCATCTGCACCGTTGTCAACCAACATCTTTGCAGCTGCGCCAGTGGCGATGTTACCTACCACGATATCAATATTCTTAAATGCATTCTTGGCCTCACGAAGCTTGTCGACAACACCCTTTGAATGACCGTGAGCAGTATCGATCACAATGGCATCAGCGCCGGCATTTACAAGTGCCTGCATACGATCCAGCGTATCGACGGTGACGCCCACACCAGCAGCCACGCGCAGACGACCCTTCTCGTCCTTGCATGCCATGGGTTTATCCTTAGCCTTGGTGATGTCCTTGTATGTGATAAGACCTACCAGATGGTTATCCTTATCAACAACGGGCAACTTCTCGATTTTGTTTTCCTGCAGAATCTGTGCAGCAGCAGCCAGGTCGGTCTGCTGATGAGTGGTCACCAGGTTCTCCTTTGACATCACGTCGTCAACGGGACGATCCAAGCGACGCTCGAAGCGCAGGTCACGGTTGGTCACAATACCAACCAGATGGTTCTCGTCATCTACCACAGGGATACCACCAATGTGATATTCCGACATGATGGCAAGAGCCTGAGCAACGGTTGAACCACGACGAATGGTGACAGGATCATAGATCATACCATTCTCTGCGCGCTTAACGATAGCCACCTCGCGTGCCTGGTTCTCGATCGACATGTTCTTGTGAATCACACCGATACCTCCCTCACGTGCGATAGCTATAGCCATCTGACTTTCCGTAACGGTGTCCATAGCTGCAGTAACAAAGGGCACATTCAACACGATATTACGTGAGAAACGTGTTTGCAACTCTACCGTTTTTGGCAGTACTTCTGAATAAGCGGGAATCAACAGGACGTCGTCAAAAGTGAGACCGTCCATCACAATCTTATCTGCAATAAATGATGACATAATATGGTACTTTTGAATTTATTGCGTGCAAAGATACTCATTTTTCCTCACTTAGCAGACATCTTTCACGCATTTTCTCTTATTTATTAATACGATTTAACGCGCATTCCACTGACAGATAAGCCACGCTTAGTTGGCCATATCCGAAATGAACTTGATACGCACCAGACGGATCTCGTCTTCCGAGAAATCGCCACCGAACTCTTCGAAGGCTGCTTCGATATCGTCTTTCTCCTGTTCTGCGAAATAATCGTAGATATCGTTGATATCATCAGGATCCATGATATCATTGAGGAAATAGTCGATGTTCACCTTGTTGCCACTATACAGCACGATGCCTTCCAGTTCATCCAGCAACTCGTCAAACTCAATGCCCAGTGCATTGGCAATATCGTCGAGTGCAATACGGCGGTCGATATTCTGAAGAATCTTGAGCTTCTTCATCGAATCCTTCGGTTTCGTCCTGACGCGCAAGTCCGACTGACGCTCAATCTCGTTCTCTTCGCAGTAGCGCTTAATCAGATCCACGAAAGCCTTGGCATAGGGCTGTCGGGTCTTACCATCGCCCACACCCTGTATGTTCTTCAGCTCGTCGAGCGTCACAGGATAGTCTGTGGCCATCTGTTCCAAAGACACATCCTGGAAGATGACATAAGGCGGACGTTCCAGTTTGCGCGACCACTCCTTGCGCAGGTCATGGAGCATGGCGCTCAGCGTAGGATCCAGTGCACTGGTGTTACCCTCTGCATTCATCATATCCTCGTCTTCGTTGAACTCATGGTCCTCAACAACCATAAAGCGCGTAGGGTTCTTCAGGAACCTTTTTCCGGCAGCCGTCACCTTCAAGAGACCGTAGTTCTCTACCTCCTTTTTCAAATAACCGGCTATCAAGGCCTGACGTATCACGGGGTTCCATATCTTGAAATCAAACTCCTCGCCGGCGCCAAAGGCCTCCAGCTCATGATGCTTATGTGCCACAATCTCGTCGGTGCCACGGCCGCGGATGAAGTCGATGACATAGTCAGCACGGAAATTCTCCTTGACAGCTATCACAGCCTCAAGCACGATGCAGAGCTGCTTCTGTGCCTCAATCTTCGTGCCCGGATGCAGACAGTTATCGCAGTTATGACAGTTGTCCTTGTCGTACTGTTCTCCGAAATAATGCAGCAACATCTTTCTGCGACATACAGAGGTCTCGGCATAGGCAGCCGTCTCTTGCAACAGCTGTCGGCCAATGTCCTGTTCGGCCACAGGCTTTCCCTCCATAAACTTGTCCAGTTTCTGCAGGTCCTTATAGCTGTAGAAGGCCAGACAGATACCCTCGCCACCGTCGCGTCCGGCACGACCGGTTTCCTGGTAATAGCCCTCGAGCGACTTTGGTATGTCGTAGTGGATCACAAAACGCACGTCGGGCTTATCGATACCCATACCAAAGGCGATGGTAGCCACAATGACGTCAATTTTCTCCATCAGGAAGTCATCCTGCGTCTGCGAGCGCGTTGCCGAGTCAAGACCAGCATGGTAGCATTGCGCCTTGATATCGTTGGCACGCAGCACTTCAGCCAGGTCCTCTACCTTCTTACGCGACAGACAGTAGATGATGCCACTTTTTCCAGAGTGTTGCTTGATAAAACGAACGATATCCTTGTCGATATCTTTTGTTTTAGGTCTTACTTCATAGTACAGGTTTGGTCGGTTAAACGAGCTTTTAAACTCGTCGGCATCAGTGATGCCCAGGTTCTTTTTGATATCCGTGCGCACCTTGTCTGTGGCAGTAGCCGTCAGAGCAATGATGGGCGCCTTGCCTATCTCATTGACGATAGGCCGTATGCGCCGGTACTCAGGACGGAAGTCGTGCCCCCATTCTGAGATACAGTGAGCCTCGTCGACTGCATAAAACGAAATCTTACAAGTCTTCAGAAACTCGACGTTGTCTTCCTTTGTCAGCGACTCGGGTGCCACATAGAGCAACTTAGTCCGACCGGCACGGATATCGTTCTTTACCTGATCAACAGCGGCCTTATTCAATGAAGAATTCAAAAAATGGGCGGTTCCCTCATGTTCACTCAGGTGCGAGATAAAATCCACCTGGTTCTTCATCAGTGCTATCAGGGGCGAGATTACAATGGCCACGCCATCCATCAACAACGAAGGCAACTGATAGCATAATGATTTTCCACCGCCCGTAGGCATCAACACAAACGTATCGCGTCCATTCAACAAGTTCTGAATGATTGCTTCCTGATCACCCTTGAACGTGTCGAAGCCGAAATATCGTTTTAAGGCATCTGTCAGATTATTCATATCTTTAATCAAAGGCTATGCGATTTGGCAAGCTGTTTTTCCACATACTCGCGTGTCACATTAAAATTCTTAACATCTGAAGAAGGAACTTCAAACATGGCGTCTGTCATCACACCCTCTACGATAGAGCGCAATCCGCGAGCACCCAACTTGAACTCAACGGCTTTATCCACGATAAAGTCCAAAGCATCCTCGTCAAAAGTCAATTTGATACCATCCATCTTAAACAGTTTGATATACTGCTTGACGATAGAATTCTTTGGTTCCACGAGAATCTTTCTCAGCGCTTCGCGATCCAACGGATTCAGATAGGTCAGCACTGGCAGACGACCGATAATCTCGGGTATCAAACCAAAGGACTTCAAGTCCTGTGGCTGCACATAGCGCATCAAGTCGTCCTTATCAATTTTCCGCACATTCTGTACCGAGTTATAACCCACGGTATGTGTGTTCATGCGCTGCGCAATCTTTCGCTCGATGCCATCGAAAGCGCCACCACAGATAAACAGGATGTTGCGTGTATCCACATGGATATAGTCCTGGTCGGGGTGTTTGCGTCCACCCTTTGGCGGCACATTGACCATCGTACCTTCCAGCAACTTCAACAAGCCCTGCTGTACGCCCTCACCGCTCACATCGCGAGTGATGCTGGGATTGTCGCTCTTGCGGGCTATCTTGTCTATCTCGTCGATAAACACGATACCACGCTCGGCTGCACTCACGTTGTAGTTGGCCACCTGCAACAATC
The DNA here is from genome assembly GCA_024695815.1 of Prevotella sp. Lineage (GTDB taxonomy): Bacteria > Bacteroidota > Bacteroidia > Bacteroidales > Bacteroidaceae > Prevotella. Next base: position 5,525 of record JAILHK010000051.1, on the reverse strand, counting down.
TGCTCAAGATGCTCTCCACATCCTCGCCCACATAACCGGCTTCGGTCAGTACCGTGGCATCAACAATCGTGAAAGGCACATCCAGCAGTCGGGCTATCGTACGGGCCATCAGTGTCTTACCAGTACCCGTAGAACCCACCATAATGATGTTCGACTTTTCAATCTCCACGCCGTCATCATCGGCCTTAGGCTGCTGCAAACGTTTATAATGGTTATAGACGGCTACCGACAGGAAGCGCTTAGCCTCGTCCTGACCAATGATATACTGGTCCAGATAGGCCTTAATCTCTACCGGTTTTGGCACAGAACCCTTGGGGGTATATTCACTTTGTTTGCCATTAGCGCCACCAATAATGCCAGCCTCCTGAAGGATCTGATATGCCTGCTCCGCACAGTGCTCGCAGATGTTTACTCCTCCAATACCAGATATCAGCAACTTTACGTCCTTGTCCGAACGGCCACAGAAATCACACTGTTTTTTCTTCATTTCTTCACCAATACCTGATCAATCATGCCATATTCCTTTGCCTCCTCTGCCGTCATCCAGTAGTTGCGGTCAGAGTCCTTCCACACCTTGTCATAGTCGGTGTGTGAATGGTCTGCAATGATTGTATAGAGTTCTTTCTTCAGCTTCTGAATCTCGCGGGCTTCAATTTCAATGTCGGAAGCCTGACCCTGCACGCCTCCCAGAGGCTGGTGAATCATCACACGACTGTGGGTCAGCGCCGAGCGCTTACCTTCCTGACCAGCCACCAGCAGCACGGCAGCCATCGAAGCAGCCATACCAGTACAGATGGTAGCCACATCACTTGAGATAAACTGCATGGTGTCGTAGATACCAAGACCTGCATACACACTGCCGCCAGGCGAGTTGATATAGATAGAGATATCCTTACCTGGATCTACTGAGTCCAGATAGAGCAGCTGTGCCTGCAGGGTATTCGCTGTATAGTCGTCAATCTGCGTACCGAGGAAGATGATGCGGTCCATCATCAGACGCGAGAAGACGTCCATCTGCGTCACGTTCAACTGACGCTCTTCCAAAATATAAGGATTCAAATACTGCGCTTGTGCCTTCACAACATCATCTAATACCTGTCCGTTCAATCCCAAATGCTGGGTTGCATATTTTCTAAAATCATTCATAGTTTTTCTTTTCTTTTGTGCTTTCTTGATACAAAATTACGAAAAAAAGTCGAGATGCGATACATCCCGACTGTATTTTTTGGTTAAAGAATTATAATATTCTTTTCTTATGCTTCCTGCATCATTTTGTTGAACTCGTCAAGTGTTACCTCCTTCTCGTTCAGCTTCACTGAGCCCTTCAGAGCTGCTGTCAGCTTCACGTCAACGGCACGGTCAACGAAGTTCTCGATATTCTCGCGCTTCTTCAGCTGCTCGGCAGCATAGTTCTCCAGCACGTCCTCAGGAACGTTGGTCATACCATACTGAGCGAACTGAGCACGGATAGCGTCCTTAGCCACGTTCTTCAGGTCGTCGTCTTCAACCTTGATACCGGCAGCGCTTACCAGCTGCTCTTTGATGAGGTGCCACTTCAGTTCATTGATAGAAGCCTCGAAGTTCTTCTCTACGAACTCTGCGCCCTTATCCTTGTTGTTGTTCAGCATCACGCGCTTCAGGATAGCCTCGGGGAACTGCAGGTCGCCTACCTTCTTCTCTGCGTGCTTACGTACGTCTAGCAGGAACTTGTAGTCGCTGTTAGCCACCAGCTGACCCTTCAGGCTGTCGGCGATACGCTGACGGAAGTCAGCCTCGTCCTTCACACCCTCGCCGAATACGCGCTCGAAGAGCTTAGCGTCAACAGCAGCGGGCTGGAAGTGACGGATCTCGGTTACCTGGAAGCTGAAGTCAGCATCCATATCCTTGATAGCCTCTTTGTCGGTCTTCAGCAGAGCTGCAACCTCAGCATCGTTGTCGGGATAGGCCTTCTTAGGATTGAAGACAATGATGTCGCCGGGCTTGCAACCCTCGAACTTCTTCTTCTCGTCCTCGCCCTTGATGTAGCTGGGCATAATCATGCCGCCCTCGGTGGTGATACCACCCTCGAGTGTGTTGCCCTCAGCATCCAGCTGGCGCAGGTCGCCCTTCAGGGTGTCGTTGCCGCTCCACTCCTGAGCCTCAACAAACTCACCGGCCTGTGATGCGTACATCTGAACCTGATCGTCAATCAGCTTATCGTCAACCTTGATGGTGTAGAAATCAATCTTGTCCTTACCATTCAGCGCTACCTTGAACTCGGGAGCTACTGCGATATCGAAAAAGAACTCGAAAGGACCATCGCCCTCGAGATTCTGGGGCTGTTGTTTCTCTTCGTTGGGAAGGGGCTCGCCCAGCATCTGAATCTTGTTCTCGCGAACATACTCATAGAGCTTCTCGCCCAAGATGCGGTTTACCTCGTCAACCTTCACGGCTGTACCATACTGCTTCTTAATCAGTCCCATAGGAACCATACCAGGACGGAAACCAGGCACCTGAGCCTTCTTACGGTAGTCCTTTAACTTCTTGTCCACTGCCTCCTGGTAGTCTGCCTTCTCAACGGTGATAGTCATCAAACCATTGATTTTATCGGCACTTTCAAACTTAATATTCATTGTTTTATATACCTTATTAATTATATACTATCGTTTTGAGCGTGCAAAATTACTCATAATTAGCGTAAAATTATCATGATTACGATTTTTTAACGAATGGCCACTACTATTCTTCGTCGGCACTCATGCGTTCGGCCTCCAGTTTCTGAAAGTCTTTCTGACGCAGCACAAACGAGTCTGTGAGGTAGTTTTTACGCACAATCTGATTGGCTGCCAGTTCTTCTGGAGTGCCATGAAACAGGATGCGGCCCTCGAAGAGCAGATAGGCACGGTCAGTGATACACAAGGTATCTTCCACATTGTGGTCGGTAATCAGGATTCCAATGTTGCGATCTTTCAGTTTCCAGACGATGAACTGAATATCTTCAACAGCGATGGGGTCCACACCGGCAAAGGGCTCGTCGAGCATGATGAACTTGGGTTCGATGGCCAGACAGCGGGCTATCTCGCAGCGGCGGCGCTCGCCACCACTGAGCTGGTCGCCCAGGTTCTTGCGCACTTTCTGCAGGCGGAACTCCTTGATCAGACTCTCCAGCTTCTCCAACTGGTACTCGCGCGGCTTACCCGTCATCTCAAGCACCGACAGGATATTGTCTTCTACCGACATCTTGCGAAACACCGATGCCTCCTGAGCCAGATAGCCGATACCTGCCTGTGCACGCTTATAGACAGGGTCCTTGGTCACTTCATGGTCGCCCAGATAGATATGTCCGTCGTTGGGCACCACCAGGCCGGTCGTCATATAGAACGAGGTGGTTTTTCCGGCACCGTTAGGTCCTAGCAGTCCCACAATCTCGCCCTGCTTCACGTCGAAGTTCACACCGTTCACCACGGTGCGCTTGCCATATCTCTTCACCAGTCCTTCAGCTCTGAGTACAATGCTTTCTTCTGCCATAGTGCTAAAATTTTGTTGCAAAGGTACGAAATTAAATTCACATTGCTCCAATATTAAATAAAATTTGTATCTTTGCACCCAACAACAAACATTGATTCAATGATTATTCATTCATATCTGACAACCTTCGGACGCTACCTGATGCTGATGAAACGCACCTTTTCCGTCCCTGAGCGTTTCCGCATGTTCTGGAAACAATACGTCAAGGAAATGGAACAGTTGGGTGTCAATTCCATTGGCATCGTATTGCTCATCTCGTTCTTTATCGGTGCTGTCATCTGCATCCAGATGAAGCTGAACATTGAGAGCCCTTGGATGCCTCGATGGGTGGCGGGATTCACAACGCGCGAAATTATGCTGCTTGAGTTCTCGTCGTCTATCATGTGTCTGATTCTGGCAGGCAAGGTTGGCTCTAACATTGCCTCTGAGCTGGGCACCATGCGCGTCACCCAGCAGATTGATGCACTCGACATCATGGGCATCAACTCGGCCAGCTATCTCATCCTTCCCAAGATTCTGGGCATGCTCACCATCATGCCTTTCCTGGTCATCTTCTCGTCGGCCATGGGCATTGGGGGTGCTTACGGCACCGCTTTCATCGGACATATCATGACGCCCGACGACCTGACGCTGGGCCTGCAGCACGATTTTATCCCTTGGTTTTTGTGGATGTCTATCATCAAAAGTCAGTTTTTTGCCTTCATCATCTCCAGTGTGCCCGCTTACTATGGCTACACCGTAGAAGGTGGTTCGGTAAATGTGGGCAAGGCATCGACCGATGCGGTCGTAGCATCCAGCATGCTCATTCTGTTTAGTGATGTATTCTTAACCCAATTGCTGTCATGATAGAAGTCAAGAATCTCTGTAAGTCTTTCGACGAGAAGCAAGTTTTAAAGGGCATCAGCACCGTCTTTGAGGATGGTAAGACCAACCTGATTATCGGTCAGAGTGGCAGTGGCAAGACCGTGCTTATCAAGAACCTGGTGGGACTCTTTGAGCCTACCAGCGGACAGATACTGTATGACGGGCGCGACTTTGTGCGCATGACAAAGGAAGAGAAGGTGATGATGCGCCGCGAGATGGGCATGATTTTCCAGAGTGCGGCCCTCTTCGACTCGCTCACCGTGCTCGAGAATGTGATGTTCCCTCTGGACATGTTCTCGACCATGACCCTGCGCGAGCGCAAGAAGCGCGCCATGGATTGCTTAGACCGCGTCAACCTGGTTGGTGCAGAAGAAAAATATCCAGGCGAGATCAGTGGTGGTATGCAGAAGCGCGTAGCCATTGCGCGTGCCATCTCGATGAACCCTAAGTATCTGTTCTGCGACGAGCCTAACTCGGGTCTTGACCCAAAGACCTCGCTGGTCATCGACGACCTGCTTCATAGCATCACACAGGAGTTCAAGATGACTACCATCATCAACACCCACGACATGAACTCAGTGATGGGCATTGGCGAAAACATCGTGTTCATCTACGAAGGCCACAAGGAGTGGCAGGGCGTCAGCAGCGACATCATGCACAGCACTAACCAGAAGCTCACCGACTTTATCTTTGCCAGCGACTTGCTGAAAGACATGCGTGCAGCCATTCTTAAGAACGAATAAAGGTCGTCTCTCCCACCCGTTCAGCCACTATTAGCACGCAAAAGTTACGCTTTTCAACTCCAATCTTTCAACTATTGCAAACCGAAAGTTCCCCTTTCAGCTTGCAATAGTTATACTTTTGATGTTCATCTAAAGTCTAGAAAGGTCATTTCTAGACTCTAGAAACGGTCATTCTAAAGTCTAAAAGCACTAGTTCTAAAGTCTAGAAACGCCACTTTTAAAGTCTTGAATCAAAACAATAGTTTCTGTTCTAGCCCCTAGAATGGTCACTTTGAAGTGAACCCCAAAGTTTGGACGGATTAAACACTATTGCTCATATGGAATTGAGTCCGGTATTGTACTGGGCTCATTCCTTTTAGTCTGAGCTTTATTCTCTCATTATTATAATAGTCAATGTACTCTTTCAGGTCT
>JAILHK010000007.1 GCA_024695815.1 Prevotella sp. | reverse complement strand
TCTCTGGACGACGAGACTACGGGTATCGAGAACCTCACCCCAACCCTCTCCGAAGGCGAGGGAGCATGGTATGACCTCAGCGGCCGCCGTGTGGCTAAGCCAACAAAGGGCATCTATATCCAAAACGGAAAGAAGGTAATTAAATAAAAATAAACCAACCCGACCCCCTCCCAACCTCCCCAAGGGGGAGGGGTTAATAAACCAAAAGACCCCTTTTACCCCCTCCCTTGGGAGGGATGGGGTGGGGTCAAAATATTTAGATATTATGAAAAAGAAATATATTGCGCCGGAAATGGCAATCACGGTGATTGAAACTCGACAGATGCTGGCATCATCGCTGCTCAACACCGCTGGAAGTCCTACACAGGACGACTTCGACAAGACAACTGAGGAAACGGGAAACAACCTCTCTCGTCACTACGATGTGTGGGAAGAGGAGGAAGAGTAACGGGCCCCCCTCCCAACCTCCCCAATAACCCCCTCCCAACCTCCCCAAGGGGGAGGGGCAAACAAAATTGTGCCGCTATTCTTTGCGAATGGCGGCACGGTCTGTATTACCCCCTCCCCTTGGGAGGGATGGGGTGGGGTCACAAATTCGGCGCACCCACACGAAGTGAGTGCGCCGACAAGGTCATCCTGAACTACCTATAAAAAACTTAAGATCATGAATAACGTTCTTATTCTGCGCCACCCTGGCGGAGGGTCGCTACCATTCCAACTGTCGTGAGTCAGCCTCACTCTGCGATTTCTCGCTGTCCTGCAGCTGTAGGGTGCTGCCGGTGACGTGTCCGGGCAGCATCTTGGCGTAATTGTCGAGCAGCTGGATAGGTGCATATTAGTAACTTGCTTGAATCATTGCTGTCCACTAAAAATCGTTATTTAATTTTTTAAACTCGTCCATTTTTTAGTGGACACTAGTTATACGATTTTTATGATGTTTTGCTTGATTTTTGTGATTTGTTGTAATACAAATACAATAATCAGGACTGTCATCCCGATAAATGGGATGGCAGTCCTGAGAAAGTTATTCATTGGTGAAACATTCATAGGAAGTGGCTAAAATGATAAAGATAAAAACTATGTTATATATTTGTTTCCTCAGCAGAATCTCAGGTTTTGTCTAAGATGTCAGCATCGGTTAGTTACGCTATTCATGATTCTGCTGCAAATATAAATAACATTTTTTTAAATATGCAACATTTTATTTAGTTTTTTTTAGACTTGAACCAAAAAAGTTATTTCACCACAGAAACAGGCTCTACCTGAGGCGGATCTATCTGGACTTCAGCATGTTCTTGGGATCGAGTGCCTCGTTGAGTGCCTCTTGGGTCATCAGGCCCCCTTTGTCTTTCGTTCGTTGAGGCCAAACGGATATCGCCCCGCCGCTCCGCGCGCCGGGTAGAATACGCAATCCGCCGAGTTCATCTTTCGATGTCTCGGCGGATATTATTAGCCTTCGGCCGAAATCGCTCACGCTCGGCCATTGATGCGAGCATCATGGCTCTCGCTTACTCGCGATTTTCTGAGGGGAATAAGTGTGCGGGAGATTAGTCGTGCATATTGACTGTGTCGACATGAGACGCGACTCGGCATAGCTCAAGCAAGCTTGACTCTGCTCTCGCTGCTACCTCATGTTTTGCGCGTGGCATGCATCTACCACCTTAATCGTGTCGCCCTCGATGACGTAGGCGTAGTACCATTTGTCGGTGTTCGCCATGTGGTAGCCAGCCCATCGGCTGAGGGTAGGCTTGCGGCGCGGCAACGAGCGCTCGATGGCGTAGATGGCAAAGAAGGCGTCGCGAACGTTCTTGCTTAGGCAAGCGGCAAAGCCGAGCGGCGTTCCATGTCCTCAAGCGAGTAGGTGTGGCGGTACTTCTTGGCCACATTCTTGTAGAACGACCTTATCTTGGCGACGGTGCGCTTGGTATACAGATACTTATACTGTTGCATCGTCGTAGATAGCCTTGATGTCCTTCATCGTCATTTCGTAGGCCTCCTCGGGCGTGTACAGCTCCTTGTCCATGTCAGCAAACTCCTCGTTCAGGGGGATGTCGTCCAGCGGTGCTGTCTGTATGGGCTTGATGCTATCGATAAGCATTGTCACCAACTCCAGCTTCTGGCTGTCGTCCATATCCTTCAACAAGTTGCGGTAGTAGCTCATGGGGTGCGCACTGCGTCTTCTTGCGGTTGTTGTTGCCATAATCGTTATTATTTATATTGCTTCACGGCTACAAAGATACAACTTTTTCCGAAATTAACGCAATTTCCCTCGGTTTTTTGATATCCGTTCGTCTCAGTATGTCAAAGAACGATGGGGGGCGATATACATCTATCTGGACTTCAGCATGTTCTTGGGATCGAGTGCCTCGTTGAGTGCCTCTTGGGTCATCAGGCCCTTCTCTAGCACGATGTCATAGACGGAGCGGAGCCATGTAATAGTCGTTTCCATTGATGGCAACGTTCAGCGTGTGGCCGTTATCGTTGAATATGCCACGGAAGGGTTTATTGTCAGGGATGCCAACGCTGCTGGTCACGTTGAAATCGGCATCCATGATGGCATTCACATCATACTCGGCCATAGATTCTTCCACCAACATTCGGAAGTAGTTCCAGTCGTTCTCGTTACGCAATACGTGGTAGCTGACTCCGTCAACGATAACTACATCGTCGTTAGGATCGGCTGCCCATGTCGATGACGGTGACATCCACATGATTGCAGACAACAAGACTGCCATCAGGAAAGATAGGCGTCTCCCCTTGAAAATCTGGTGCATCTTGTTGCACATCTGTTCTTTCTGATAATGTTTCATAAGGTTTGTTATTTATTAGGTTTTCTTTTCTCGTTTTTAGTCAGTCAATCGTTGACCGGAGTGTTAATAGTTCTCTAGACAGGTAAATTTTTTCTTTTTATAAGATTGCTTTTAATTTGCAAAGTTATATAAATTAATGTGTATGTCGTAAATTATTATATAGGCATTTTTGCACCGCGTATGGGCATTTTTGCACAATACATTGTTGGTTTTGTCTTTTTTTTGTTGAACGGAAATATACGTAATTTGCTTTGTTTTAGTGAAAAAAAACGTGCAAAATATTTGTTTGATTCTCGATTTTTCGTAACTTTGCGACTGAAAATAATCAGAATAAAGCTGCAGTGATTTGCATTGGGCTTCATGTGTCTTTACCATCAGAATAAACTTGAAATGAAACTACGCTGCCAACTGGTAATAACTGCCGTCATCCTTTTACTGACGACTATAGCCTGCAAGAATCAAACTGCCGACGGCAGATTGTCTTACAGCATAGTCATATCGTTGTTCAATGATTCGTGCTGGCGCTGATTGTTTGTATTATTGCAGTGCTGTTCTTTTGTATTTCTCGCATACAAAAGAAAAACCGTCAACTGCATCATATCATCAAATCGTTGGAGCGGCGGACACCACTGCCGGATACAATGACTGCTTCGACAACACCATCACAGCAGAATACTGACGATGAGGAAATGAAGGAATACTTGAAGATGGAACGCTTGATCAACGAACAGAAGGTGTTCCTCAATCCGTCGGCAAACATCGAAATGGTGATGGAGAAAGCGGGGTATAGCCGTAGAACGTCAACGAAACTGATTCATCGGTATGCCAGTTCCAACACGCGTCTGGACTACCTGAACCAGAAACGTGTGGTCTATGCTGCCCAACTGTTGTTGACGGAACCGACAGCATCGACAAAGGATGTGGGCATGCGTTCGGGCTTCTATGACGACAGTACTTTCCGTCGAAACTTTAAGAAATACTATGGGGTGACGCCTGCAGCCTACCGTGCTGTGCATGGCGCTGGCGGCATGGAAACTTCTCGCTGAAGAAAAAAATAGCTATCACCGTTGAGATGATAGCTATTTTTATGTTGTTTGAACAGTACTTATTTCTTGATTCTGTAGAGGCGGAACGACATGGCGGGCAACTGGTCGTTCAGCACTACGGCCTTCTTGGCAGTCTGGCACTGCACTGTGCCTGCCACCGGAGTAATCTTGGTGGGATTGTCTAGCGTGTTCTCGTCGTCCATGGAACCATTGTGGCTCAGCGTCAGTGTGGTGGCGACGGGGGCGCCTGTCATGCCCTGCAGGTTGAGGGTGATGTCTTGTGCCTGCTTGGCGGTGTTGATGACCTTCACGATGACCTCGCCAGTGGTCTTGTCGAAGACAGACGAAGCAAACAGACCATCCTGGCCATCGAGTCCGGCCACAGGTTGTGACTTCTTGCCTTTGGTGTCGGCGGGATCTTTCATAGTGAGTTTCAGCACATTGGTGCCCTTGTTCATGGCATACATCTGCTGCACGTAGTAGCTCACAGACTTGAACGAACGCAGGTTGTCGTACCAGATCATGTCGGGACGCCACTGCCAACCGTCAACATGGGCGAAGAGGGGGGCATAGGTAGCCATCTCGACAATGTCGGCATTGCGCTCAATGCCTGTCATGAAGGCTGCCTCGTAGAGTGATGTCTCGTAGTGGTTCCACTTTTTGCCCTTGCCATGACAGGCATATTCGCCGGCAAACACTTTGGGACCCTTACGGTCGTAGCTGTCGTAGCGCATGGCACCGCAGTTGCCATATTTCTTCTTTGCTTCGGGGGTGGCCAGGAACCACTCCTCGGGACGGTAGAAGTGCTCATCGACCAGGTCGGCCTTCTGGGTCTTCATGGCCTCCCAACCCTTTTCAAACATCTTGCCCTCGGAGTCGGGACCGCTGGTGCCGATAATCTTGATGTTGGGGTATTTGTTGCGGATGGCTGTCACAAAGGGCTTCAGACGCTCGAAGTAGGGGGTGTCCCACTGCTCGTTGCCCACACCAATATATTTCATGTTGAATGGTGCGGGGTGGCCCATCTCGGCGCGAATCTTGGCCCATTTAGAGGTGGCGGGGTCGCCATTGGCAAACTCGATCAGGTCTAGGCAGTCGTCAATGAAGGGCTGTAACTCGTCCATCTGCGCATGAGCGCTGAGGTTGTTCTGGAACTGACAAGCCAGACCAACGCTGAGCACGGGCAGTGGCTCGGCACCGATGTCCTCGCAGAGCTGGAAGAACTCGAAGAAGCCAAGGCCATAGCTCTGGTAGTAGTCAGCATAATAGCGGTAGTCGAATGTGTCCTCCCAACGGTTGCGGTTCAGCGGACGGTTCTCAACGGGACCGATGGTGTTCTTCCACTGGTAGCGGGTGTCCAGTGTGGTGCCCTCGACGATGCAACCGCCGGGGAAACGGAACACACCGGGATGCATGTCGTGAAGTGCCTCGGCCAGGTCGCGGCGCATACCGTTAGTGCGTCCTTTATAGGTATCAACGGGGAATAGTGAGATGTGCTCTAACGCTACTGGGTTGCCATTGCTCAGGAAAATGCGCAACTGGGCTTTGGCATTGGTGCGCGTTGACTTCAGAACGATTTCGTATTTCTGCCACTCGGATGAGGTGATGTCCAGCTTCTGTTCAACAAACTGCTGGCGTTCCTCCATGGTGTTCTGGTCTATCAGCTGTACGCGAATCTGCGATTTGCCTTTGGGCGCCTTGGCCCACACGCTGAAACGGTATTCCTTGCCTTTCTCAACACCGATACCGAAGAAACCCTCGTTCTGCAGACCGGTGCGACGCTCGCGATGACCAGGGTCGGAGAGCAGCACGTAGTGAGGACAGCGCTCAAAAGGACCATCGTCCTTCAACGCCACGTTGCCAAACACGCGCCAGCCCATGAATGACTGCGGAAATTCGAACGAACGGTTCTTTACCAGTTCGCCATACAGGCCACCATCGGCAGCAAAGTTGATGTCTTCGAAGAAGATGCCGTACATGGTCGGCGATACGGGTGCACCCATTTTCTTGGTGTTTACATCCATCACATGACCCGCATGGGCAGTCAGCGATGCAGCAAGTAACATGGTGCAGGAGATCTGTTTTAGTTTCATATAAATAGTTAGTTGTATGGATTATTCGATTGTCTTTTGGTCATTTACGACCTTTATCATGCAAAATTAGTTAAAAAAAGACAAAGAAACAAATCATTTACGGAAAAATGACTACTTTTGTAACACTTTAACGAACATACTAACGAATATGAAAACAATTCTCGTAGCTGAAGACAACGACAGTAACTACCTCCTGATGACTTATATCTTGAAAAGAGACTATCAAGTTGTACGTGCAGCCAACGGACTGGAGGCCGTAGAGAGGGTGAATGCCGGTGGCATCGATCTGGTGCTGATGGACATTAAGATGCCTGTGATGGATGGATTGGAGGCTACCAAGAAAATTAAGGAAACGCATCCAGAACTTCCTGTTATTGCACTGACGGCAAATGCTTTCGAAACCGATAAGCAGCTGGCACTTGACGCGGGAAGCAATGAATTCCTGACGAAGCCTGTCAACAGCAGGAAATGTCTGGATACGATTGCAAAGTTTATTTAATTAGAAGAAACACTCTTGACAAAGAATGCACAGTAGGTGAGATAGAGCACACAGCACAGTGTGACCATGATGCCACCTACGATACCTACCGTACCTATAGCAAAGCCTATGGCAGGGGTGACAACGCCACCGCCTGCTACTGCTGTAATCATAAGGCCGGAAATCTGATTGGCCTTATCGGGCTTGGCTTGTAATGCCATGGAATAGATAATCGAAAAAACGGATGAGGCAAAGAAGCCTACAGCACCGATGCACACCATGTTGACCGTGGCATGGTGACAGAAGGTCATGACCAATAGTGAGGCTATGCAGCACAGGATGTTGACCCTGAAATAGCGGATGCTGGACATGCGCGCCAGGGCAAACACGCCAATAAAGGCACCTACGGTGCGACAGAAGAAGTAGGTCTGGGGAGCAAACTTTACCTGACTCTCGCTCCAACCGAAACGTATGGCCATCAGTTTGGAACTAATGAAATTGGTGGCTACATCGACACCCACAATGAAGAAGATGCCAAGGAACAGCAGCAGGATGGTCTTGTCTTTCAACAGCGCAAACGAGTTGGATAGTGAGACCTGCTGCTCGGTGCTTGGCACTTCGCGCTGGATGGGGGTGAGCACCAGCCATAGAGCAGACAACAATGTGATGAGTCCTAACAGTGGAAAACAGTAGTACCACTTGTCCTCGCCACCAAAGCTGACTGCCAACAACACGATCTCGGGACCTACCAGTGAGGAGAGTGCCTTGATAACCTGACCAGCAGTCAAGCTGCTGGTCAGGAGCCTGCCATCGCTCACAACATTGTTTAATAATGGATTTAATGACACTTGTAGGATGGCATTGCCAATGCCCAGCAAGGCGTAGGCCAGCATGCAGGTGATACTGTTGTAGGTGAGCAGTGGCAACAACATGCCTACCACGGTGATGCCCATACTGAGCAGTACGGTGTGCTTGCGACCCCACTTGTTCATCTGGTTGCCAATGGGGATGCCGAGGAACAAGAACCAGATGAATACCAGCGAAGGCACAAAGCCTGTCATGACGGGCGACCAGCCGAAGCTGCGCTGCACGTAGTCGGACGAGATGCCGACAATATCGCAGAAGCCCATCACGAAGAAGGCAAATAATACGGGGAGGGTTTTTCTCATTGTTTCGTCAGAAAAGTTAAAAAGGGAGTTCTTGGTCGAGCCAAGCAACTCCCAATATGTATTCCTAATTTAATTGTGGACAGGGCACGGGCGCAGCAGTGCCCCATGCCTGGTTGGGCTTAGCTCCCATCTGGAGCTTCAGCGTGCCACCCTTGTAGAGCTCGTCGCGGAACAGCCAGCACTGGTTCAGGGGTTTGCCATTCAGCTGGGCCGACTGCACGTAGTAGGCATCGCTGCTGTTGCCCTCGGTCTCGATGACGAAGGTATTGCCAGAGGCATAGCGGTCGCTGAGTTGTATCTCGATGCGGTCGAACAACGGACTACCCAACTGATAGGTGGGGCGCTGACAGGCTCCGCCTTGCACGTCGAACAGACCCATTGACGACATGACAAACCAGGCACCCAACTGCCCCTGATCTTCGTCCTGGCCATAACCGTAGCCGTGTTCGCCTGTGGTGCCGTAGAACTCTTCACAGATGAGGCGTGTCCACTTCTGGGTGAGGTAGGGCTTGCCAGAGAAGTTGAACAGCCAGGGAATGTGCAGGCTGGGCTGGTTGCCGTGGTTGTAGGGACTGGACACGCCCGAGAAGGCGTTGGTCACCTTGCCGCCACCAAAGACGGTCTCGCGGGCCACGGTGAAGATGGAGTCAAGACGCTGGTTGAACATGTCCTTGCCCACACGGGCTACGAGGCCTTCGGGATTCTGGGGCACAAAGAAGGTGTACTGGAAGGCGTTGCCCTCCTGGAAACCGCGCCATGACTCTAGCGGATTGAAATGGTCGATAAAGTTGCCATTGGCCACACGTGGACGAACCATCTTCAGTGTGTCGTCGAATACCTTGGCCCAACCGTCAGACAGTGACATCAGCTTCTGGTAGTCGGCCTCCTTGCCTAATGCCTTGGCTAACTGTGCCACGGCATAGGCACTGAAACTGTACTCCAGGGTATGTGATACAGAGAACTGTGAGCCACCGGTGTGGGTGCCATAAAAGACACTATCGTCGAAGGGCACATAGCCCTTGGCAACAAACTGTCCGACGTCCATTTTGCCAGCACCCTCGATACGGTGGTCGGCACCCAACTCGTTTTTCAAGGCTGCCTCATAGGCCGTGGCAATGTCGAAGTCGCGGATGCCACTATTATAGGCACCGGCAATGGCAATGCTGGTCATGTTGGTGCCTACGCCAGAGACGTACTTGCTGTTGGCAACGCCGTCGCCCAGCCAACCAGCATCCTGATAGATGCGCAACTGGCTGTTGACCCAATCGTTGTAGTACTCTGGGAAGACCATTGCCCACAGCGGGGTGAGGTTCCAGTAGCCACCCCAGATAGCATCGGTGTTGTAGAAGTTGAATGCGGGCTTGCCAGACAGGTTCTTGGGAAGGGTGCCTATGGTGCCGTCGTTCTTGGGATAGTCGCCATTGACGTCGTTAGCCAGACCGCGACCCAGCAGTACGTGGTAGAGGCCTGTATAGAACTTGACTTTGTTCTCTTCGGTGCCGCCCGACACCTTGATGCGGTTCAGAGCCTGGTGCCACTTCTTAGTGGTGGCGGCTAATGCCTGGTCGAAGGTCAGCTGGCGTGCCTCGGTCTGCAGGTTCAGCTTGGCATTGGCGATAGAGGTGTATGAAAGACCGATCTTCACAGTCACCTGCTCGTTCTGCTTGGTGGCGTAGTTCAGACTCATGATGGCACCTGGACCGTGTATTTCGGTGCCACTCTGAAGCTGACCTCCCTGGTGGAATACTTCTACCGAGACAGGGGCTTTATCGAGCACGGCATAGAAATACATCGACACGGTGGCACCAGCCTGGTACTTCTTGACATACTCGGGTTCGGTGATGACATAGCCCTCGATGGTCTTGCTGTCCACCTGACGGATGTAGGCGTCCTTGACGGCTCCACTCTCGCCTTGACGATTGCCGATATTAAACAGGATGTGCGACTGGTCTGAGGCGGGGAATGTGTAGCGCTGGAAACCAACACGGGCAGTGGCCGTCAGCTCGGCACGTACTTGATAGTCTTTCAACAAGACGGAGTAGTAGCCGGGATGGGCACTCTCGTCAACCTTGTCGAAACGTGAACGGAAACCTTCGTCGGGTGTTTCCATCTTGCCAGGGATGGTCTTGACTGTGCCAGTGACGGGCATCAGTGCAATGCCTCCCACCTGAAACTCATGGAGACAGGGAAACCCGTCGATGGAGGTGTGGCCGTCCTCGTAGCCTACGGCCTCCCAGCCTTGGTTGTTGCCATAGGTGCCATTGGTAGAGGCACTCAGTTTGGCTAAACCGAAGGGTTCGGCAGCGGGGGTGTAGAAGAACCAACGGCTGTGTACCGTACCCAGGTTGGGCTTGACGTAGCCTAGCAGGGTGGTGTCGAGTTGTGACTTCTGCTGTGTAGAACAGCCTGTCAGACAGGCTAATGACAGGATGCCAAAGATGAATCTGATTTTTCTCATTATTACTATACTATATATGATTATATCGTTTTTTTTGCATCTTTATTGTTCTATCACTTCTCCTTTATAGAGTGCGATAAGGCTCAGACCGTCGAGGGCAGCTGCTTGCATGAGCAGACTCTCGATGCGTTTGGGCGAACCGCCGGTCCAGTCTTCGTAGAAGAAGCCGGTCTGGTTGCGTGCCTTTTCGTAGGCATGGTCAGTGAAGTTGATAAAGGTGTCGATATAGGTCTTGGCGGTTTTGTAGTAAGGCTGGATGTCAACAAACGCATTGATGAGCTTGATGGTGAACCAGGGGTCGTTGGCAGGATAGGCCAGCGCCATACCGTTGGCGGGGCGCACAAAATAGTTGTAGGCTCCCTCGGCCGAGGCCTTGGCGTGGTTGAGGTATTTCTCGTCGCCGGTAATCTTATAGAGTCGTACGCCGTTGGAAATCATGACTCCGGTGTTGTAGGTCCACTTGGTCTTGTTGATGGCTCCCGTGGCCTGCTTGTCGTTCCAGTAGTTGTTGTCCTCGGGGTCGCGCAGGTTGGTATAGAGCCAATTGTAGAGACGTTTGGCAAAGCTCAAAACGTCGGTTTTCTCTTCTGGTGTGCAAACGCTGTAGTATTCCAACAGAAACAGAGTGGCATAGCCATTGGCACAGGCGGGCTTGTTGGAGTCGCCTACACCGGCTTGGTTCTTCTGTGATTCATTCCACCAGAGTGCACCGCCATGCACATTGTCTTCGCCCGACTTCAAGAAACTGATGATGCGCTTGGCACGTTCCAGATAGACCTGATCGCCGGTGAGCTTATAGGCATGCACTAAGTCAATGCCCACAATGGAATTGTCGTCATAGAAACGGGTACCACTGCCACTCACACCGTTGGTCTGTGAACTGTAGCCGCCGATGTTGACATCGCCCGAGGTGCGCCAATAGAGTTCGAATCGGTCAACCATGCCCTTGTAGTCGAAGTCGTAGCCCAAGGCATAGAGGTTGGCTGCGCCGGAAACAAGTCCGTCGTAGGGCCAAAGAAACGAGGCCGACAAGTCGCCAGCAGCTTTGGGATAGTTCTCGTTGTAGAGTCCGCGGGTGGGACCATTCTTTACCTGATAGTACTGGTTGATGAGGTCGAACAGGGCTTTGGCTCGTTCGTGATATACAATCTTTTCTGCGGGCTCTTCGGGATCAATCGGATTGGCGGGAGGAGTGAACTCCTCCACGCCTGATCCGCCGCAAGATACTAATACCGTTGTTAAAGTCACAAGTAGGACTTTGATTCTCAACATATTGCTGCGTGTTTAAATAGATGTGATGTTTGTAAATGTGTGCATGAACAGGTTGTCCTTGTTGGTCTCGATGGTGATGGTGGCATGCTTGTAGTCCAGGCTGCCTGCCATCTTCCATAGGTGATCCCACTGACTCCAGCTGAACTCATAGAGTGAGTAGAACGAGGGATCCTCGCCACCAACAGGACGTTCGGGGCTGACGCTGTCATGGCGTCCCCAACACATGTCGCTGCCATTGACATTGGCAATGAAGTAGTAGCGCTCTTCGGTCCAGCCCAACCAGCTTGGTGGATTGGTGTCGGGACGCGACTGGTCGATGAAGATAATGTCGCCTTCGCCCTGGAAGCGGCCGTTGCCGATGTAGTCGAGCACGGCGATGTTGTTGAACGTGGCACCCCAGATGCAGCGCACCTGTGAACCGATGGCGTCAATCTGCATGCTCATGGTGTTGAAATCCACGGTGATGCGTGAAACCCCGGTCGAGGCACTGGCAGTGGTGGACGAGACGCCTTCCTTCAACTTGCCGGTGGTGTCGATGTAGTAGGCAAAGGCATCGTCGGTGGTACCCGACTTGAAGTAGATGACACCATCCTTCAACTGAGTGAATATCTGGTAAACACCTTCCTCTACAATGCGGAATGCCTGGCCTTCAGTCTCGGCAGCAGAACCATAGAGGAATAGTTTGGTGGGGATGTTGTCAATGCCCTCACCGCGTGTTACTGTGAGTTGGCCCACCTGCTGACAGTTCTTGACGATGCCGCCTTTAGAGGCACGGACCGTCCATAACAGGGTGCCGGTGGCTTCGGGCTTAATGCCTGCGTTACGTGCCATGGTGTTGATGGCTGCCTGTGTCAGTGTGAGTGTTGGCAAGGCACCCTGGTCACTCTTCATGACAGCTAATGGATTGGTGAAGTCGCCTCCCTGTTTGTCGAAAAGCACTTCGTAGAGCACAATGCCGCCGTCGGATGCACCGCCACCTGTCCACGACAGTTCTACGGGGGTAGGTGAGGTGACGTCGAGTACGAGGTTGGATGGACCACTGAGCTCGGTTGGAACTGTGAAATCGGTGTTCAGTTCGTAGGTTTCCTGGCAGCTCACCAAAGCGAGCAGTAGAGCGCCAGCGAGAAATATCTTTTTCATAGACTCTTTTTTTTCTTTTAACATTCAGTTATTTCATCACTACCAGTTAGGATTCTGATCCAAGTTTCTGTTCAGGTCTCTCTCTTTTTGGGGTATGGGCCATAGGTAGTGCTTCTTGGCGTCGAACTTGCGCTGTTCTACGCGGATGAAACCATTGTCGGCACCCACAACATCGCCAGTCTGAAGACCGTGACACCAGCCATTGAGCACATCCTCGGCAATCTTCCAACGGATGATGTCTTTATAGCGAAGTCCCTCCATGGCAAGCTCTGAGCGGCGCTCCTGGCGCACGATGTTGATGAGCTCGTCTTTAGAAGCTGTGGGGAAAGACGTACCCTCGGCTGTGAAACCAGCGCGGCTGCGGATGGCACCAATGGTGTTGTTCCATACGGTCTCGTTGAGCGAACCTAACTCTGCGTGAGCCTCGGCATTCATCAACAGAATGTCGGCATAGCGAATCAAAATGGTGTTGAGGCTCGATGTTCCTACAGACGAGCGGTACTGATTGTCCCAGTACTTCTTGACATAGAAGCCTGTGGCTGAGCAGTCGGAACTGAAGCCGTATCCGTCTTTGTCGGCACCTTTATCACAGTTGATGATGACCTCGGAGCCATCGGCCATCTTATAGCTGTTGCCACTATATATAATGGTGGCAGCCAAGCGGGGATCGCGGTTCTCGTAGGGCTTGGCGGGATTGAAGCCTGAGCCGGCCTCGTCGATGGCTTTGCCGTTGGTCATGAGGTAGCTGTCAACCAATTCCTGCAGTGGTGATAACTGTGAGTAGCCACCGAGGGTTGGAGGCAAGAAACTGTACTGTGTGCCCTGCTCGCGGGTAGAAGGTGCGTACTGAACGTCAAGGATTACCTCGCTGTTGCCTTCGTTGGCCACCTCAAACAGACCGCTATAGCTGGGGAACAGCTGGTAGGTGTTGCTGGTGATGATGTCTTGAGTGAGCTGTTCTACTTTGTCCCACTGACCTTCGAACAGATATACCTTGGCTAGGATGGCCTTGGCAGCACCACAGGTGATACGACCCTTGTTGTCTGCATCGTAGCTGATGGGCAGACTATTGTCGTTGATGACCTCGGTCAGATCAGCGATGATATTGTTGACAACGGTCTCGCGTGGTGTACGTTTCATGGTCTGACTCTCAGCAATGCTGATGACGTGCTCTGGGTAAGGTATAGCACCGAAACGTGTGTAGAGCTCGTAGAAATGATAAGCACGGATGGTCTTGGCCTCGGCAATATAGCGTTGCTTCAGTTCGGGCGTCAGCGATGATACCTTGTCGATGTTGTCCAACAACTGATTACAGCTGCGGATGGCGGCATAGCGACTGTCCCAGATGCTGGCTACATAGCGGTCGGCGGTAGAGAAGGAGCCATTGCCGATGTTCTGTGTGTAGTCGTTGGGTTGCTTAGTATAGGCATTGTCTGACATACACTCGGCATACAACTGCTCGTCCATACTGGAAAGCTGAGTGTAGCAGGTGTTGAGCGCGGCGATGGCAGCGTTTTTGTTGTCTTTCCAGAAAGTCAGGTCTGTCTCTCTGTCGTATGGGGCTGTATCCAAGTCAATACACGAAGCGTTAACCACGACAACCGAAGCCATGACGACGATATGTTTGATAGAGTATTTCATTGCTTTACGGATTTTAGAATTTAACATTAAGACCAAATGAGTAAACGCGGGCAACAGGATAAGCACGACCACTGCCGTCGGCGTTGTATTCGGGATCCCAACCGCCCTTCATCTTGGTGAAAGTCAATGGGTTCTGGACGGTGGCAAAGACTCTGAGGTGGTTGATGAAGGTGTTCTTCAGCAACTTGTCTGAGAAGGTGTAGCCAATCTGGACGTTCTTCAGACGCAGGTACTTGGTGTCCTGAATCCAGAAGTCGGACTTGGCAGCATTGTTGGCTGACTCAGCACCCATCGTCAGACGGGGATAAGAGGCATCGGTGTTGGTGGGAGTCCAGCGATCCAGATGGAAGTTCATGACGGGACCTTCGTTGTTGTTGTGGAAAGCCTCGACTGACTCACCGCGCATCCAGTGGTTGCGCTTGCCGACACCCTGCCACATCATAGAGAAGTCAAAGCCTTTATAGGTGGCACCATAGGTGAAACCGAAAGTGTAGCGTGGGAAACTGTTGCCTACCACGAAACGGTCATCGTCTGGCTTGATGATATTGTCGCCATTTTTATCGACATAGCGGATATCGCCGGGCTTGGGTGTGATGCCCTCCAAATGAGGACCTTTGGCACACTCTTCTTCGGTCTGGAAGAATCCGTCAGACTTGTAAGCGTAGTATGAATACAGGGGATAACCCTCCTTGATGATGGTATTCACGTCGTAACCACCGATAATCTCCTCGCCGTGGGTGTTGACAACCTCGTTATAGCTATCGGAGATGTTACCTGCAATGTGGTGCTGTACGGGACCAGTGGTGAAGTGATAGTCCAGAGAGAGTTCCCAACCGCGAGTCTCAACCTCGCCTGCATTCTGGATGGGAGCACCGTTGCCAAACAGGCCGGGAACAGGCAAGTTGACAAGGATGTCTTTAGTACGGTTGTTGAAGATGTCGAACGTCAGCTTCAGTTTGTCGTTGAGGATGCCCATCTCAACACCAAGGTTGAGCATACGGGTGGTCTCCCACTTGATATCGGGGTTGGCAGAAGCAAAGTAGGCTGTCTGTGCCAACTTATTGCCGAAAGAGATGCCGTTGGTGACCGACACGGTCTGCATGTACTGATAGGCGCCGATGCGGTTGTTGCCCACAAGACCCCAAGAACCGCGCACCTTCATGGACTGCACGTAGGGTTTTACGTAGTCCCAGAACTTCTCCTCAGACAGGCGCCAGCCAGCAGAGAACGAGGGGAAGAGGCCTGAGCGATTTCCCTTGGCAAAATATGAAGAGTAGTCATTACGCATGTTGAACTCGAAGAGGTACTTCTCGTCGTAGTTGTAGGTGGCACGTCCAAAGACCGAATAGATTGACCAGTCGCCTGCACCACCACTGTTGCTGACATCGTTGCCACTCTGACCGCCCACTAAGATGTCGTACTTGCTGTCGGGCGTGATGCGGGCAGTGTTGAAGCTGTGGTCAGAGAAACCTTCATAGGTGTAACCCAGCAGGGCGCCAATGGCGTGTTTGCCAATCTGGGTGTTATAGGTACTCATCACATTGGTGGTGATGTTCTTTGAACGGTAGAAGTTCTCGGTGAGCTTGTTCTCTGCATCGCCGGTGCCCTCGAAGGCCTTGCGGTTTTCGTGCATGTGGTTGTTCCAAACACGTCCGCCAACGCTGCCAATGAGCTTCAGCCCTTTGATAATTTCCCATTCGGCCTGCAGGGTACCTAACAGTTCTTCGTTGGCATTCTTGCGATAGCCTCCCTCTTCTAGGCGCTGCAAAGAGTTGGAGTTACTGCCAGAAGGGTAGGTGTAGGTGCCATCCTCGTTTTTAATGTTATAGATTGGTGGCATACGGTTGGCCTGTTCTATAATCCAATCGGTCCAGTAGGCGTGCTCTTTGATATCGTTACGGGCGTACTGTGAGGTGAGGTTCAGTGTGAAGTTGTTGCTCAACTTATGGCTGACATTCAAGCGGGCATTGTAGCGCTGATAGCCATAGTCGGGACCCTTGAACATGCTTTCCTGGTCGGTGTAACCCAGTGAGGCAAGGTACGACAACTGGGCGTTGCCGCCAGTGACCGATAGATTGTGAGAGCTCTGAGGGGCAGACTCTTTATACAGCTCGTCCATCCAGTTGATGTTGGGACCCTCGGTTCTGAACCTGGCGATGTCCTCAGCGGTGAACTTGGTGGAACGTCCTGAGTTGACGGCTGCCTCGTTGTACATCTCGGCATATTTCCAAGAGTCGGCAATGTCGGCAAGCTGAGTGGGTTGCTGAACACCCATCAGGAAGTCGTAGGCCACTTCAACATGGCCGGCCTTTCCTTTTTTGGTGGTGACCAGTACAACACCATTGGATGCACGCGAACCGTAGATGGCGGTAGATGAGGCATCCTTCAGAATTGAGATCTGCTCAATGTCGTTAGGGTTGAGGTTGGCTAGTGAACCTTCAATACCATCGATGATTACCAGAGGGTCGTTGTTGTTCATGGTGTTGAGACCACGGATGTTGATGGATGGTGCACTACCAGGTGTTGACGAACCTTGCTGGATGATAAGACCGGCAGCGGTACCCTGCATAGCCTCTAAGACATTGGATACGGGCTTGCCGGCGAGATCATCGGTAGATACGGAAGTAACAGCACCGGTGAGGTTAATCTTCTTCTGTACGCCATAGCCCACAACAACGACATCTTTAAGATAGACGCCCGACTTCATGCTGACATTAATCTGATGTTGGTTGTTGACTTGTACTTCCTCGGTCTCATAACCCACATAAGAGAAAACGAGTGTCGCACCTGTCGGGGCTTGCAGTGAGTAGTTGCCGTCCAGGTCGGTGACTGTGCCTGTATTGCTGCCTTTCACCAATACAGTGACACCGATGACGGGTTCGCCTTCGGCTGTAACATGGCCAGTCACAGTTCTTGTCTGTGCAAATGCTGGCATGCCAACCAGATTCATCACTACAATCATGATGACTGCTAATAGCTGTGATGCAAACGGGTGTTTGCCTACAAGCAAGTTACATAATTGTTCTTTTGTTTGCTTGGTCCTTTTCATAAAACAAGGTTTTAAGTTATTAATAAGTTAATATCAAAGAGGTTGTGCTAAAGTTTAAGGGGGCATCGCGGGATAGAAGCGTGTGTTTCTCCACCTTGGATGCAGAAAGAAGCGATGGGCCTCTTCTGCATCCTGTGTCATTTCTTATTAGGACGTAATGATGATGCTACATAAGGTGGAAAAACAGTGCTACTAACAACGCACGTATGCCTTGATGGTTACACACTTCTGATGCTCGGCAAGTCCGTAGGGACGAATGGTGTATTCGCCTACACAGGCCGGAATGATGAAGGTTTCTGCGTAATGAACAACGAACGGTTCAAAGGCTTTGGTGGGACTTTCTATGATGGCTTCCTCACCTTCAAGGAGGTTGAACACGTTGACACCGTTGTTGGTGTGGTGCGTCACAGGCTTGCTAAACGTGTGACGACGCGTCTCGATAAACTCGTTTCGGTGAAGACCAGTGCGCTCTTCTACCCAGCCATCGCCTTCAGCAACAACTTCGAACTGGTTGCGAAGATGTTCATACACGTACTTGGTGTCGCGACTCCAATCGATCACGTCCTTGCCACGCTCCACGTTGATTGGACGGGGCTTGCCATCCAGTCCAAGACGCTGCCAGTCCCATAGTTTAAAGGTAAATATGTTGGGAGTTGAGCTGATTTCAAGTACCATACTCTCGGAACCAGAGCAGTGGACGGTTCCTCCAGGAATCAAAAAGTGATCGTGCTTCTTGGCGAGAATCTTGTTGACATACTTCTCTGCATCGAAAACGAAGCCTCCTTTCTGAGCCTTGCGCAGGTCGGTTATCATGGCATCCTTGTCGATGCCTTCTTTTAAGCCAAGATATACAACGGCATTCTCGCCTGCATCCAACAGGTAATAGCTTTCGTCTTGGGTGTAATACATACCGAAGTTCTCGCGGATAAACTGTGTGGTGGGGTGTACCTGCAGACTGAGGTTTCCACCGCCCATCGTATCGAGAAAGTCAAAGCGTATGGGAAAGTCTTTGCCAAAACGGGCTTCAACGGGTTCACCGAGCAGTGATCGACTTTTTAGTAGTACCAAATCGACCGAAGGCAACTCAAAACGGATGCCGTTGACCTCAAAGAATAGACTGTTTTCCTCGGGAACGCAATCGAAACACCAACCGAAGTTTGCCTTGGAACGATCCAGGTCACAGACTTCTTTCATCCATTGGCCGCCCCAGGGAGCTGGGTCAAAGAACGGTACCACACGGAAAGGTGTTCTTGATGTTTTCTCGATACCATCGAAGAATGTTGCCTTGTCTATCATTTTTGGCTGACCGGCTACATGGGTGTCTATCCACCAGTCAATACTGTCGAAAAGCTTGTCTTTGTATTTATCAAGCACGCGCCAGTCAATGAAGAGGCCACGTTTGTACTGAATGGATATGGCATCGTCGTGGTTGTCAACGCCCAATGCTTTCACTTCGTGACGGCGAAAACGTTGCTGAATCTCCCAGCGAGCCATGTCTATGTACACCTTAAGAGCGTTAGCCGGGGCTACTTGACAGGCTCCTATACCTATTATAATTATTGTATCGGTTGCTGCTGCCAGTTGCTCCTTAGCAGCCTGCAGCTTGTCCTGACAGAAGAAGTCGTCCATCTTCAGGTTGGTGATATAGCCAAACAAGACATCGTCGGTCATGAACGGGTCGGTCATTTGTCTGATTTCTGTCTCTGACTTCATCAGATTGCGTGTGTTGATAACTGTACCCATACCTGAAAAGGCATTGATAATCTCAGTCTCATAAACGCCTGTGTATGTGTCAATGCACAAAACATGACCCTGCATTGAACGCTTTAGTTGGGCTATGATGGCGTCCCACCCTTGTATGATAGTTCCGCTGAATTTAGTAGAGGGAAACTTATCATAATTCGCTTTTCTCATTATTACTTCTATTTGTATATATGTATGAACATATTAATTTATGTGCAAAAGTATTATGATGTATTGAATAAACAAAATAAATTTGCATTTTTTAAAATAAAAGTTTGAATTATTTGCGTTTTTAGGAAAAATGGCTACCTTTGCAATGGAAAAAGGACTTAAATAGTATGAAATTAGATCCCAATAGCACCAAGCCGCTTCATGTGCAAGCAGAGGAATTGCTTCGTGAATTAATAGAGGATGAGGCTTATCAAAACGGTAAACTTCTTCCTAGCGAAGTGGAGTTGTCTGAACAATTGAATATTTCTAGGAACACATTGCGACAAGCAATTAATAAGCTTGTTTTTGAAGGTAGGCTTGTCAGAAAGAAAGGCTTTGGTACGCGTGTGGTGAAAAAAGCCATTGTTGGTGGTGTGAAAAACTGGTTGAGTTTTTCGCAAGAGATGAAGATGTTGGGTATTCAGATTCGTAATTTTGAACTGCATGTATCCTTGAAACTTCCGAATACCGAGATTGCAAATTTTTTCGATTTGAATACAGAGAATCCAAGTCGTTGTGTGGTGCTGGAAAGATTAAGAGGTAATAAGGAATATCCTTTTGTGTACTTTGTTTCTTATTTTAATCCGGATATTCCTCTGACAGGTGAAGAGGATTTTACGAAGCCGCTATATGAATTGCTGGAAACACAATTTGATATCGAGGTAAAAACGAGTAAGGAGGAAATATCTGCACGATTGGCTGGCGTAGAACTAGCCGATAAACTTGAAATTGATGCTACGGATCCTATTTTAGTTCGCAAACGCTTTGTTTATGATGTGGCTGGTAAACCCATAGAATACAATGTGGGGTACTACCGCGCTGATAGTTTTACCTATCGAATTGAGGCGGAAAGATGATTATGTTCATACATAATTACTCCTTTCCGTTTGCCTGTAGGTGAGTACTTCGTTTTTCTTGTTTTTGGAAGTTCACATGTAGATGAGTGCAGTGATGGTTAGCGATACTGCAATGAAGATGATGCCGGTAATGGCTACAATGACTGCTGCCGACAGAATGTTTATTGCGGTCCGGATGTTGGAGTAGCCAGAGAATTGCTTGAGTGTGATAAAGAACATCAGTGGGGCCAGCCATTGTATGAATGCTAGGTGTGTTAGTTCTCCTATAATAGAAAAAATGGTATAGCCATTGACCGTATAGACCAGTGTTACGACAAATTCTGCGTATCTTAAATCAGGTATTCGGGGAGAACGACGGAATAATAAATATAAAGGTATAGAAAAAATGGTAAGTATAGCCAAAGCAAAGATAGCGGGGCTAATCTCACTGAGTCTTTGAAGGGTGGTGATTGCTTCGCTTGCTTTCTGTAGGATGATCTCGCTATCTGCGGAGACGGCACTTATGTTGACGGATGATGATGTGGTATCAGGCTCTTTGCTGAGGCTGATACCGTGTTCTGCTAGATAAGAGAAGGCGGTGAACAGAAAGAACATCTTAAAGGGAGGGAAGTAGGCTGATTGCATGCCTCGAAGGTAGTCGTGGATCATATAGCCAGGACGTAGCATCAAGTCGCGAATGCTACGGAACATGCCGCGATTGCCCAGTCCCCAGACATCCAGAAAGAGCAGAAAGGCATTCTTGAAAGAGAAACGTCCGATGGCGGCAGACTGTCCACAGCGCGGACAGTAATTACCTTGGTAGGTAGTATTGCATGTGGAACATTGGTGGAGGGTGTCTGCGATAGGTTTTACTTGGTGCGGCCGGTGTTGCCAAACACGTATAGCACGAAACCAGATGGTGCGTTTCCTGCTGTCTGATAAGTATGTCCACGTCCTCTTGATGTCTGTCATGTTAGTTCGTTTTTAGGTTCGTAAAGCAAAAACGAGACTGATAGGATTGCCTATAGTCTCGTTGTTTGTAGCGGGAGCCGGGATTGAACCGGCGACCTCATGATTATGAATCATGCGCTCTAACCAGCTGAGCTATCCCGCCATCATCTTTTTGTTAAGCGGGTGCAAAGGTACAAACTTTATTTCAAAATAATGAAAGTAATGTGAATATTTTCGTTTCGCTTAACATTTTTTATTAAAATAAGAAAAAAAAGAGTCATGTCTTCGTTAGTATCTAATCTTTTTATTATCTTTGCGGCTGTAAAACGGAACCTGAAACCGATTGTAAACTAACCATATTTTATGCGGAAACAGAAACTGGCCCTTGAATACCCTTTGCATGCTGGCAAGCAAGAACTGCTATGGCAATTGTTGAGCACGGATCACGGCTTAGAGAGATGGCTGGCAGATAAGGTTGATGAACAAGATGGTGTGATGCATCTGACTTGGGGTGACCCATGGGGTGATCATCATACGATGCATGCAAATGTGCTGGAAAAAAGCAGAAATAATCATATACGTCTGAGGTGGACTGATGAAGACGACCCTGATGCCTTCTGGGAAATGCGTATTGTGCGTAGCGAACTGACTAATGAACTATGCTTGTGTGTGGTTGATTATGCTTATGCAGACGATATAGAAGACCTTCATGAACTTTGGGATGGAAACTTAGAACGACTGCATCAGTCAAGCGGCTTTTAGCTGTCTTTATAATATATAATGTGTAATTGAGAATTGATAATTTATGTAAAAAGTATAGGTAATTATTAATTCTCAATTACTTATTGTCGATTTTTATCACTACCTTTGCAGCCAAATTTGTATGTTTCGGATTAGAAAATTAGATATATTCGTAGCAAAACAGTTTGGTGTGCTGTTCGCTGGTGCTTTCTTCATCTGCCTTTTTGTGCTGATGATGCAGTTCTTGTGGCGCTATGTGGACGAGTTGATAGGAAAAGGATTGTCGGTAGATATTCTGGCACAGTTCTTCTGGTATATGGGACTGATGCTGATACCTCAGGCTTTACCTTTGGCTATCTTGCTGTCTTCACTGATTACTTATGGTAACTTGGGTGAGAGTAGCGAGCTGACAGCTATTAAAGCTGCGGGTATTTCTTTGATGCAATCTATGCGTTCTCTTATTGTCATTACGCTGATGATTGCTGGTATCTCTTTCTATTTTCAAGATGTGATAGGTCCATTTACTAATAAGGCCTTTGCGCAATTGCTAGTCTCGATGAAGCAGAAGAGTCCGGAACTCGAAATTCCAGAAGGTATTTTCTATGATGGCATTCCTAATGCAAATATATATGTGCATAGGAAAAACCTAGATACAGGAAAGCTTTATGGCATTATGATCTACCGACAGACAGGGTCTTATGAGGATCAGGCCATAATCTTGGCTGACTCGGGTATGATGCAGACCACGGCCGAGAAAAAGCATTTGCTACTCACCTTGTGGAGTGGCGAGTGGTTTGAGAATATGCGTTCGCAGGAGCTTGGTGGATCGGCTGAAGTACCTTATCGTCGCGAAACATTCGGCAATAAACGCATTTTGTTGGATTTCGATAGCGGTTTTAATCTGGCTGATGCTGCAGAGATTGGTGGTAGGGCTGTTGAGAAGTCGGAACGTCAGATCTTGCACGACATAGACTCTATCCGTCTCTATAACGACTCTGTGGGTCGTCAATTCTACGAAGAAGCAAAAACGTATATTCTTAATGTTCCCCAGCTTGCTAAAAAAGATTCAGTCCGGCTGAAGACGCTTTTGGCCCAGCCGATGCCGCAACCTGATAGTATCTATGAAAAACTGAGTGAAGAGAAGAAGCTGGAGGTGGTAAAGTATGCTGCTCGTGCTGCTCAGAATGTGACCAACGACTTGGCCATGAAAAGCGATTATGCCCGTTGGATGAACAGGCAGGTGAGAAGTCATCAGATTGAGGCTATCAATAAGTTTACCTTGTCGCTATCGTGTGTCATTTTCTTCTTTATCGGTGCTCCTTTGGGAGCTATTATCCGTAAGGGCGGTCTGGGTGTTCCGGTCATTATTTCGGTTGTCGTCTTCATTGTCTATTATATTTTTGAGAACTCTGGCATGCGTATGGCACGTGATGGCAACTGGACCATCTGGTTTGGTAAGCTGATATCTACCGCTGTGTTGTCGCCCTTAGCCGTATTCTTTACGTATAAGGCAAATGGCGATTCGACGGTGTTCAATATGGATGCTTATCGTATGGCGGTCATGCGTATGCTGGGACTGCGATTAAAGCGAAATATCACGCGTAAGGAGGTAATCATCGAGGATCCTACATATACTAAGGATGCAGAGATGTTGACCCGCATCTCGCAGGATATTTTGCTATATACAGAGCAACATAAGCTACTGCGCTGGCCGTCGCCCATCAAGGTGTTCTTCAGACCTGGCGACGATCATGCTATTGCACATATCAACGAAGAGCTTGAGATGGTTATTGAAGACCTGTCCTATACCCGTGACAAAGTGATTCTGCATCAATTGAATAACTATCCAATCATGGCCACACATGCTCACACCCGACCTTTTGAACGTCGTTGGTTGAATATCGTGGCTGGTTTGTTCCTACCGTTAGGCATCTTCTTTTATATCAGGATGTTGCGCTTTAGAGTGCGACTCTATCGCGACTTGAAAGCAGTGGAACAAACTAACGTGAAAATTCTAAATCAGATTAAAACTAAGTATTATGGAATATAAGCTGTCTAGTATAGAAGAAGCCGTTGCTGATTTTCGTGATGGTAAGTTTGTGATTGTAGTCGATGACGAAGACCGTGAGAACGAGGGCGACCTTATTTGTGCTGCCGAAAAGATTACGCCAGAGATGGTGAACTTTATGCTGAAGGAAGCTCGCGGCGTGCTTTGCGCGCCAATCACCATTAGTCGCAGTGAAGAATTGGATTTGCCTCGTCAGGTGAGTGATAATACCTCCATGCTTGGCACGCCTTTTACGGTGACGGTTGATAAACTGGAAGGTTGCACCACGGGTGTTAGTGCCCATGATCGTGCCGCCACGATTAATGCACTGGCTGATCCGAACTCAAGACCCGAGACTTTCGGTCGTCCTGGTCATATCAATCCGCTCTACGCACAGGATAATGGTGTACTGCGTCGTAGCGGACATACTGAGGCTGCTGTCGATTTGTGTAAGCTGGCAGGTCTCTATCCTGCAGGTGCACTGATGGAGATTATGAACGACGACGGCACAATGGCTCGC
Organism: Prevotella sp.; assembly: GCA_024695815.1. Classification (GTDB taxonomy): domain Bacteria; phylum Bacteroidota; class Bacteroidia; order Bacteroidales; family Bacteroidaceae; genus Prevotella. Next base: position 12,206 of record JAILHK010000007.1, on the reverse strand, counting down.
ATGCCCGAGCTGCAAGCATTCTCAGTAAAACACGGGCTGAAGATTATTACGATTAAGGATTTGATTAGCTATCGCTTGCGTCAGGAGTCACTTATCGAAGTTGGTGTTGAAGCTGATATGCCCACCGAATACGGTCATTTCCGCATCATTCCTTTCCGTCAGAAGAGTAATGGTCAGGAGCATTTCGCACTCATCAAAGGTGAATGGAAGGAGGACGAGCCAATCCTCGTACGTGTACACTCTTCTTGTATGACTGGTGATATTCTCGGCTCACGTCGTTGTGATTGTGGCGAACAGTTGCATCGTGCCATGCAGAAAATCGATGAGGAAGGAAAGGGCGTTATCGTCTATATGCAACAAGAGGGTAGGGGTATCGGCTTGATGAATAAGCTGGCAGCCTATAAGTTGCAGGAAGAAGGCTATGACACAGTAGATGCTAACCTTTGTCTTGGCTTCAAGGCAGACGAGCGCGATTATGGTTGTGGCGCTCAAATGCTTCGCCATCTCGGTGTACACAAGATGCGCCTGATGACTAACAATCCCGTGAAGCGTGTTGGCCTCGAGGCTTACGGCCTTGAAATTGTCGAGAATGTACCTATCGAGATTACCCCCAACGAGTATAATCTTCGCTATCTAAGAACCAAGCAGCAGCGCATGGGACATACACTTCACCTTTGATGTTATTATGTAACTATCAAAATAATGTGAAAATCCATGGATTTTATGAAAAAGTGAAGTGAATTTTTCGCTGTCACGAAATAAATGATTAATTTTGCACGTTGATACAAACAAACTGACAAGATTTATGGCACAATTATCCAACCGTTTGCAACGCCTCGCTCCATCAGCAACACTGGCTATGTCGCAGAAAAGCTCTGAGATGAAAGCGCAAGGCATTGACGTTATTAACTTGAGTGTGGGCGAACCAGACTTCAATACGCCTGACCACATTAAAGAAGCAGCTAAAAAAGCTATTGACGAGAATTTCTCTCGCTATTCACCTGTCGCAGGCTATGCAGACCTGCGTCAAGCTATTGTTGACAAGCTCAAGCGTGAGAATCAACTCGATTATACCGTCAATGAAATCTGTGTTTCTAATGGTGCAAAACAGAGTGTATGCAATACAGTGATGGCTTTGGTTAACCCCGGTGAGGAGGTTATTATCCCCACACCATATTGGGTTAGTTATCCTCAGATGGCCCTGTTGGCTGGTGGTGTGCCTGTCTTTGTACAGGCTGGATTCGAGCAGAATTTTAAAATGACGGCCGAGCAGTTGGAAGCTGCTATCACTCCAAAGACCCGTCTGCTGATTCTCTGTTCACCCAGCAACCCTACAGGTTCTGTCTATAGCAAAGAGGAATTGAAGGCTCTTGCCGAGGTTATCCTTCGTCATGAGGATCTTTACGTGCTTGCTGACGAGATTTACGAGCATATCAACTATACAGGCCGTCATGAGTCTATCGCTCAGTTCCCTGGCATGAAAGAGCGCGCCATCGTCGTTAATGGCGTTTCTAAGGCTTATGCCATGACAGGCTGGCGAATTGGTTATATCGCAGCTCCCGAGTGGATTGTCAAGGGATGCAATAAGCTCCAGGGTCAATACACCAGTGGTCCTTGCTCTGTGAGCCAAAAGGCAGCCGAGTTCGCCTACACTGAAAGTCAGGCTTGTGTAGAGGAGATGTGTCAGGCTTTCGAGCGTCGCCGCAACCTGATAGTCGAGCTGGCTCGCCAGATTCCAGGTTTAGAGGTTAATGTGCCTCAGGGTGCTTTCTACCTTTTCCCCAAGTGTAGCTCGTTCTATGGAAAGAAAGTAGGCGACCGCGTTATCAACAATTCCACCGACTTGGCTATGTATCTGCTCGAAGAGGGCCATGTGGCTACTGTAGGTGGTGACGCTTTCGGTGATCCAGATTGCTTCCGCATGAGCTATGCCACTAGCGATGACAACATTCGCGAGTCGATGAGACGCATTGCTGAGGCGTTGGGAAAACTGAAATAAAAACGCATATTGATACGTTAAAAGTGGTTAATCTATTTTGGAATATCCAATTATTTGCTACCTTTGCGGGTTGAACGGCATGCTGAATTCTACTCAGTTTGCAATGTTTCGCTCGCTAAGTAAGCATTAAATAGCAATTAATTCAACTTAATTTATAACTTAAAACTAAATTTTTAAAATTATGGCAACAACAACAAAGGCTGCTACAGCAGCTAAGAAAAATTCTGGCTTCAAGGGCGTAAAGGATGCATGGATCATTCTCGTACTCTGCTGCGCTATTGCTTATTGCTTCTACTTCTTTGTACTCGGTGATCCCAGTCACTTCCAGGGTGGCGACCGCACTGGTCATCCCGCTGACCTGATGGGTACCGTATATAAAGGTGGTTTCGTAGTAGGTTTGATCATCACCTTGCTGCTCACCGTTATCGTACTCGGTGTAGAGCGTTTCTTCGCTATCAAGAGTGCATCTGGTAAGATGAACCTGGCTAAGTTCACCGCTCAGGTTAAGGAAGCTATCAAGGCTCAGAAGTTCGACGAGGCTAAGGCTCTCTGCGACAAGATGCAGGGTTCTGTAGCTAACGTAGTATTGGCTTCAATCAACATGTATCAGACTGTTGAGTCTGACTCAACTCTGAAGAAGGCTCAGAAGATCTCTAAGATCCAGCAGGCTCACGAGGAGGCTACTCAGCTGGAGATGCCTACTCTGACAATGAACCTTCCTATGGTTGCAACTATCGTATCTCTGGGTACCCTGACCGCTCTGTTCGGTACTGTGCTCGGTATGATCGGATCATTCCAGGCTCTGTCTGCTGGTGGTGGTGCTGACTCTATGGCTCTGTCTGCTGGTATTTCTGAGGCCCTGGTTAATACCGCATCTGGTATCTTGACTTCATGGGTTGCTACTGTTGTTTACAACTACTTCTCAAACAAGATTGATAAGTTGACATTTGCACTTGACGAGGTAGGTTACACAATCGCTGCTACATACGATTCTAATCACGTCGAGGCATAATTTGTTTTACCTTTTAATTCCTTAAACGATTATGGGTAAAATAAAAATTGAGAAAAAAGACATCTGGATTGACATGACACCAATGTCAGACGTGATGACTTTGTTGCTCTGCTTCTTTATGTTGACCTCAACATTCCTGACGCCAGAGCCTATCAAAGTCAATACGCCAAGTTCGGTGTCAGAGGTCAAGATTCCCGAGAATGTCCTCAATATCCTTGTAAGCCCTGAGGGTAAGATATTTGTGGGCACGGAGAATAAGAACACCATGATGGCTATGATGCAGGAAGTTACTTCAAAGTTTGATATCTCACTTACAGCAAAGCAGATGAAGAACTTCAAGGAGGATGCCATGATCGGCGCTGCATTAAGTCAGTTTGATGCTTATTACAATCTTGAGCCCGAAAAAATGTCTGAAGCTGTCCAGAAGCTCGGTATCCCCACCGATAGTATCGATGGTGGTATGAGCGAGTTCCAGGAGTGGATCAAGGCTGCACATCAGGTTGACCCCGATATGAAGTTGGCTATCAAATGTGATGCCACAACACCATACCGTGTGATCAGAACAATGATGTCAGAGCTCCAGGATATGAATGAGAACCGTTACCAACTGATTACCAATCTTAAAACATCATCGGAGGATTAGTATATGGCTAAAAAGAAAGCTAGCAAGCAGAAAAAAATGGATACCCGCGTGAATTTCACGCCGATGGTAGATATGATGATGCTTCTGATCACCTTCTTCATGCTCTGTACTACACTGAGTAAGCCTCAGGCTATGCAGTTGACTATGCCTAGCAACGATGAGAACATGCAAGATCAGGATAAGTCGGTAACAAAAGCTGACCAGACTATCACCGTTTATCTGGCTGCCGACAATAAGCTTTATTATATCGAGGGCCTGCCCAAGTATGATGATCCTACTTGTCTGAAAGAGACTACTTACGGCCGTGATGGTTTCCGCAACGTGCTGATTCACCACACCACTGGTGCTGGTATCGCTCCTGTTGCTCGTATCATGAAGGCTAAGCAGGCTCTTGACGAGAAGAAAACGGCTTTTGGTAGCACGATGACGGAAGAAGAGTATCAGAAACAACTGAGCGAAATCCGTAATGGTGTGATTGGTGGAGAGAAGATACCTACTGTCACCGTTATTATCAAGCCACTTGACACTGCAACCTACGATAACATGGTAGGTGCTCTGGACGAGATGCAGATTTGTACTATTGGTAAGTATGTCATCGACAAGATTAATCCCGACGACGAGAAGCTTCTCGCTTTGAGGGGGGTTAAGTAATGATGGCTAACAATTTAAAAACAGAAAAGAACTATGTCAAAAGTAGATCTAATAGACAATAGCTGGGTCGACCTCGTCTTTGAAGGTAAAAACCAGTCTTACGGTGCCTATAAGCTCCGCAAACAAACTGGTGCACGAAATGTAAAGGCTCTGGTGACGGTAATCACCGTTATCGCTTTGATTTTCGTCATTGCCATTGCCAAGGTTGCTATCGAAAACGCCCTTCCAAAGGCTTCTGTCAACACTGCCGATGTAGAGCTCTCTAAGATCGAGCAGAAGAAGGAAACCAAGGTTGAGCGCAAGGAGCAAGTTAAGGTTGAGCAACAGCAGGTTGTTGAGAAAGTAAAAAGCTCTGTGAAGTTTACAGCTCCTGTCATTAAGGAGGAGGTTGAACCTGAGGAAGAGATGAAATCGCAAGAGGAACTTGCTCAGAATAACACCGCCATCGGTGTGTTCGACGTTCAAGGTAATGACGATGCTGAAGGTGAGGTGCTGAAGGCAAACCAGCAGACTGTGGAAGAGGCCAAAGTAGAGGACACCAAGGTGTTCACTGTGGTTGAGCAGATGCCATCATTCCCTGGTGGCGACGCAGCCCTGATGGCTTACCTGAGCAAGAATATCCAGTATCCTCCTATTGCCGAGGAGAATGGTATTCAGGGTCGTGTCGTTGCAACCTTCGTGGTTGAGCGCGACGGTTCTATCACTGATGTACAGGTAATGCGTGGTGTTGACCCCTCACTGGACCGTGAAGCTATCCGTGTGCTGAAGGGAATGCCCCGTTGGATTCCTGGTAAGCAGAATGGCTCTGCAGTACGTGTGAAGTACACTGTACCTGTAACCTTCAAACTTCAGTAAGCTAACACGCAAAGTATGAATAGAACTCAATTCAATATTATTGGATTATCTCTAATTTTAGGCTTGTTCCTCGCTTGTGGGAACAAGCCTAAAACTGATTATGACTACGAATCGGCAGCTATGGTGTTTGCCGCCGACGAAAGTTTCTTCCCTATTCTTGACGAAGAACTTGAGATTTTCGAAGCCCTCCATTCTCAGGGAGTGCTTAAACCAATCTACACTAATCAGGAGGAAGCCATCACAAAGTTGATGAAGAACGAGACCTGGCTTGCTTTCACCACGCGCCAGTTGAGTGAGCGTGAGATGGAGAATTTGAAAGCCCGTAAGTTCGTTCCTCGCATCATCCCCATTGCCTATGATGGTCTGGCCATCATTGTCAACAACAGCAATCCTGACACATGTATCACCGTTAAGGACTTTGCACGTATTCTCACGGGCGAGGTCTCTCAGTGGAAAGACATCTATCCCACCTCTAAGTTAGGCGAGATTGATGTGGTGTTCGATAATGCCAAGTCGAGCACGGTGACTTGGTGTGTTGACTCTATCTTGGGTGGAAAGCCCATTAACAGTAAGAACATTGGTGCTGTGAAGAAGAGCAGCGAGGTGATCGACTGGGTAGAGAAACACCAAAATGCTATTGGCATCATCGGGTCTAACTGGCTCAATGATAAACGCGACACTACCAATGTGACATTCAATAAGAACGTCACAGTCATGAAGGTATCACGTATGGACACAGCCACTCCTCAAAACAGCTGGCGTCCTTATCAGTACTACCTATACAACGGCAACTATCCTCTCATTCGTACCATCTATGCTCTGCTCAATGAGCCCCGCAGCGGCGTGCCTTCCGGTTTTGCCCATTTCTGTCGCCTGCCCAAGGGTCAGTTGGTTATCCTGAAAGCAGGTCTTCTGCCTATTCAGGCCAACATGAATGTACGTGAAGTCTCGGTAAAATAAACCATTGGCCGTTTGATGCGTCAAATGGACTATACAACAGATTCAATAATTATTAAATAAGAAGATTATGAAGACAATTAAATATTTAGCAATGAGCCTTGTGCTGGCAGGTTTCAGCACAACGGCAATGGCACAGGACGGCACTAAGGCCGACGTTGCTGCCGTGAAAGAGATTATCAAGAACAATCCCGCCGACCTCGACAAGCAGTTGAAGGCCTATTTGAGTAAGAACAAGAAGAATGCAGACAACCTGGTTGACTTTGGTCGTGCATTCTATGAAGTGAAGGACTATGACCGCGCTGCCAGCATGGCTGCCATGGCTTTGTCTGCCAAGAAGAATGCTTTCGGTCCCGCCTACCTGCTGTTGGGCGATATCGCTGCTATGAAAGACGATCCAGGTGCAGCTGCTCAGAACTACGAGCAGGCCATCCTCTTCAATCGTGAGGATCCCGAGCCTTACCGTCGTTATGCTTCTGTTTATCGTGTCGTTGACCCCATTGGTGCTGTCAACAAGCTCGAAGAGCTTCGCACCGTACGTCCCGATTTCCCCGTTGATGCCCTTATCGGTCACATCAACTACCTGTCAAATCGTTACCCCGAGGCTATCGAGGCTTTCGAGAAGGTACCTGCTGACCAGATGTCAAAGATGGACATCATCGAGTATGGCTTCTCTGCTTACGTGTCTCAGAAGTATGCCCAGGGCATCAATATGTTGAACCGTGGATTGCAGATTGAGCCAAAGAACGCCACTCTGAACCGTCTGGCTATGTACTGCTACACAGAGAGCGGTCAGTTTGCTGAGGCCCTTGGTCGTGCCGACATGATGTTCAATCAGATTGATAAGGACAGTGTGAAGCTGAACTATCGTGACTATGTTTATTATGGTAATGCACTGAATGGTGCCAAGAAGCACCAGGAGGCCATCGATATCTATAAGCTTGCGCTCGATCAGGAGTTCGATTCACAAGACAAGCGTGCTGGTGTTATCAAGCAGTTGGCCGATGCTTACAAAGGCATTGGCGATTTCGATAATGCTTTGAAGTACTACGACGACTATCTGGCAGCCGTTTCATCTCCTTCTCTGAATGATTTCGCAGACCTCGGTCGCCTTTATGTTCAGTATGCTTCTAAGCTTCAGGGTGATGCTAAGACCGCCTACCTGCTGAAGGCCGACAAGATTTATGCAGACCTGGCCGAGAAGAATCCCGATGCTTTGGAGTACTCACTCTTCTGGCGTGGTCGTGTAGGCACCATGCTCGACCCCGATGCTTCACAGGGTCTGGCCCAGCCATACTATGAGAAGTTGTGGGACATCATCGTTGCCAAGGCCGAGCAGGACAAGAGCGATATTGCTCGTCTGAAGGAGTCTGGTAACTTCCTCATGGTTTACTACCTGAAGATTAAGGATGATGTAGAGAAGTCTAAGGTCTTTGCAACTAAACTCGTTGAGGTTGATCCTACCAACGAGACAGCTGCACAGATTGTTGCTATCTAGTCCATTTTTTATTTTCTGCAGTGATGCAGGATGATCTGAAAACATATATATAATCACTTTTTCTTGAGTATGCGCAGTGTTTGCGCATACTCTTTTTTTTGTTTTGTGCCACCTTTCTTTTTCGATTAGCAAAACAAATTGTTCAACAGAGGAAAAATCCTAATCAAATATTATAGTTTGATATCAATATTTAAAGATTTGATATTGTAGTTTCTGCTTTTTGAATAACTTTGCATGCGTTGATAATAATAAAAACCTAACTCATGTCAAAGCGTTTATACTTACTTTTACTAGCATTTCTATCTTGTGGTCCGATTCTGTCACAAGACTATAGTGTTTATCATGAGGGACTTATCCAAAGCATCTCGCCCAAGGGATGGTTGCAAGAGTTTCTGTTCAGACAGCGTGATGGTCTCACCGGTCATCCAGAAGCTATGGCCTATCCCTACAACTCCTGTCTTTGGGCTGGCGATATTCCTCGTATCAATGAGAATCCCGATGCCAAGGATTGGTGGCGCTACGAGCAGACTGCCTATTATACCGATGGTCTGTTGCGCTTAGGTTACCTCATCAACGACCGCACTTTCATTGAGAAAGGCGAAAGTGGTATCAGTTTTACCATCGAAAATGCCCAAACCAATGGTCGCCTCGGCAACAGTAAGATAGAGTCCCTTTGGCCTATGGCAGTTTTCTTCCGTGCCATGCAGGCCGACTATTGGGCCACTGGCAACGAAGATATTGTCAAGGCACTCGAGCGTAACTATCTCAGTTTGAGTACCGACCTGCTCGTCAATGGTCGTCGCCACATCTGTAATGTCGAGGGTATGCTTTGGGTCTATGGTCACACCGGCAATAGTCAGTTGCTGCAGATGGCCGAAGCTGCATATAATCGTGGCGGTTTCGAGCTCGATGCCCCAGTGGCATCCTCACCCGATGTCATCACCATGCACGGCGTTACCTATGCCGAGATGCTTAAGATTCCCTTGCTTCTCTACGCCTATACCGGCAAACAGCAATACCTGGATATCGCTATGAATGCAGAGCGCAAGTTGGAACGCGACCATCTTCTGCCAGATGGTCTCTATTCCAGTTCCGAGTTCACCGCCGGCCTCGATGTCGATAATGCACACGAAACCTGCGACATCACCGACTACACCTGGTCGCTGGGCTACTTCCTGCAGGTCACTGGTCAGGCCGAGTGGGCCGATCGCATCGAGTGCGCCGTCTTTAATGCCGGTCTGGGTGCTATCACCAAGGACTTCAAGGCCCTGCAGTATTTCTCGTCTGTCAATCAGCTGATATGCACCGGCACGTCAGACAATAACGCCTTCAAGCGTGGCAGCACCTGGATGGCCTATCGCCCCGTCCACGAGACAGAGTGCTGTGTGGGCAATGTCAACCGTATGATGCCCAACTTCGCCTCGCGCCTGTGGTTGCGAGGTCACGACGATGCCGTTGTTGCCGCCCTCTACTCGCCCAGCGACATCACCCTTGATGTCAACGGCCAGTCTGTCACCATCAGCGAACAGACCGCCTATCCTTTCTCCGATGTCATTCGTTTTGTCATCACTTCCCAGTCGGCTGTCACCTTCCCATTGTCACTTCGCATACCCGGATGGTGCCAGCAGGCCAGCCTTAAGGTCAATGGCTCTGCCGTCGATATGCCGCTGACCCCATCCACCTTTATCACCCTTAACCGTACCTTCCACAATGGCGATGTCATCGAGTTGCGCCTGCCCATGGATGTGCAGGTTCGTCAGGCAGCCAATCAACAAGGATGGTATGTCGAGCGTGGTCCACTGCTCTTCACTTATGCCATCCCGCAGACCAAAGTCGAGGACACTCAGGTCTATGGCAATATGAACGGCAAGCATTCCGACAATGCCGACTTCAAGTGCTGGAGCATCACCCCCAACGGTCCTTATAACTACGGTTTCGACCCCGCACTGCTCACCGATGAATCCTCGCTCACCGTCACCACCAAAACGATCCCCGAGGGCGCCTATCCTTTCGATCTTCAGGATGCCCCCGTCACCATCAGTCTGCCTGTGCGCCAGATTCACTGGTCCATTCAGAATGGTCGCAACCCCTTCCTGCCCGGTGCTGGCAATGTGATTGCTACCGACAAGACCGAAACCATTACCCTTGTGCCTTATGGTTGCACCGAACTGCGTCTCACCGTGTTCCCAGAAGTACATGCCGATGATATCCCCGATGAATCACTGCTTGTGAATCCCGATTTCGAGATGGTCGATGCCGAGACCTATAATGCCGGCGGTTCCGAGAAAAAGAAATGGGTGCCCTATGGCTGGAGCGTGCAAGGCCAGCTTAATGGTGAGTCGTATGGCATCAACAGCGATGCTCAGAATCCTCATGGTGATAACATCTGCTGGTTTCGCATGCTACCATTCTCACAGGACTTCGAACTCTATCAAGTGGTGCCAGCCTCAAAACTGGGTGCTGGCACCTATCGTGTGCGTTGCAAGTTGTGGAATAACCACAACCAGAAAGGCAATTGCCGACTGTTTGCCAATCAGAATGTGCAGTATTTCGGTTGTAAAGACGAGTATGCCAATAATCAGGTAGAAGGCGAATCGGCTACCTATGCAGGCTATGGCGGAACACCCGATGGCATGTTTCTTCTCAAGGATATGCAGGTTTATGTCACCCTTGCCGATGGCGAGGATCTGCGTTTAGGCATTCGTTCCGATGGTCGTAAGTCAAATGGTACGCGTGCCAGCGATGGAACCGGTTGGTTCAAGGTAGATTATTTCCGCCTTGACAAGGTCGATGGTATTCCTGCCGACAATGGCGATGATGACCTGTCGCTGACCGAGTCACTGATCATCAATCCCGATTTCGAACTGGCTGTCGATGGAACCCCGAACCCCCAAGGCACCACTTCACGCGGTTGTCCTTACGGTTGGCACCTGGCCACCGAATTCAAAGGCACGTCGTTTGGTGTCAACAGTGATGCCGTCAATCGCCATCAGAATAATGTATGTTGGTTTAATAACCAGCAGGGCCCAATGCCCAATAACTTCGAACTCTATCAGGAGATACCTGCCGAGAAGCTTGTTCCCGGTTGCTATCAGATTCGTTGTCAGCTATGGAACGAGAGTGGATTGTTTGGCAAGTGTCGTCTCTTTGCCAATCAGTCGGTACAGTATTTCGGTACTGCCGCCGACTATCTTTCCAATCAGACCGAAGGTGAGACGGCTACCTTTGCCGGCTATAGCGGTACGGGAACCAACAATCTGGTGATGCACGACATGGTGGTCTATGTCGATGTGGCCAAAGACGAGAACCTGCGTTTCGGCATTCGTTCGGGCAATCAGCGCGGCAATGGCACTTCCGACGGCAGCAATTCCGGTTGGTTCAAGTGCGACAACTTCCGCATCAAGCGTGTCAGTGAGTCGGCCGATGTCCCAATGGCCGTCATCCCGAGTTCCATTTTGCATCCTTGTGCAGCGGCCTCTCCGGCCTATTCCTTGTCGGGTCGCGGTGAAGTCTCCCGTCAGGGCATTCGCATCCTTCGCTTCTCCGATGGCATCTATCGCAAAGTAGTGGTGAAGTAACACTACTTTTTCGATCCATAACCAAAGACTAACGGCAACATAGAAACATAACCTAACAATCATTATTATTTATGTCAAAACCAATTATTACTTTTTTAGCGGCATTGTTGTTGTCAGCAACGATGTCTGCACAGAACGTCACGCTCAGTAAAACCGTTGTTGACGATGGCTTCCCCATCGTTACAGCCGATGCTGCGGCTCCCATCATTGTGTCCGACAATGATGCCGAGGTCGTGAAGACCGTGGCCCAGTGTCTTTCTGACGATGCCAAGGCCGTCACCGGCAAGTCTCTTCCTGTCAAGAACCAGTTGGCTGCGGGCGATCAGCCTATCATCGTCGGCACCGTGGGACAGTCTGCCATCATTGATCAGCTGGCTGCCGCCGGCAAGATTGATGCCACGATGGTGGCTGGCAAGTGGGAGGTCTATGGCCTCCAGTTGGTCGAACAGCCCGTTGAGGGCATCGCCCGTGCACTGGTGGTCTATGGCTCGACGCCCCGTGGCACCGCCTACGGACTCTTTGAACTCTCACGCCAGATGGGTGTCTCGCCCTATGTGTGGTGGGCCGATGTGGCGCCGGCACCGTCTGATGTGCTTTATGCCAGTGGTCAGCAGACCCTGTCGAAGGAGCCCTCTGTGAAGTATCGCGGCATCTTCATCAACGACGAAGATTTCGCTCTATTCCCTTGGGCAGCTAAGGGCATCGACAAGAAGTACAACAACATCGGTCCCAACACCTATGCCCGCGTGATGGAACTGCTGTTGCGCCTGCGTGCCAACACGCTATGGCCAGCCATGCACCTGTGTTCAGAAGCCTTCTGGGCCAACAAGGACAACCTGCCCGTGGCGCGCAAGTACGACATCATGCTGGGCTCCAGCCACTGCGAACAGATGCTGCGCGACAACGAGTGGGAGTGGCGCCATGCCCCCTGGAATGGCAACAACGAAGACTGGAACTACGTCACCAACAAAGCCAAAATCCAACAGTACTGGGAAGAGCGCGTAGCAGAGAGT
>JAILHK010000001.1 GCA_024695815.1 Prevotella sp. | reverse complement strand
CGGTCAACTGCAACAGGTTGTCCGTCTGCGTGGCATGGATGGTGATGCGCCCCTTTTCGGTATATTTGGCAGCATTGTCTATCAGGCACGACAGGATGCGGTGCAGCATCGTCTGGTTGGTCTTCAGCGTAAAGTCGTCAGCCAGTGTCGTATCCAGTTGCAGCTCCGTCTCGCTGGTCACGTAGTCTTTGTATTCTGTCAGCAGCTCGCGCAGCAACTGGTTCACGTGGGTCGTGTCGTGCTGACTCACCTTCTCCGTGCTCTCAATCAGCGACAATCCTAAAATCTCGTCTATCAGGATGGTCACCTGTCGTGTGCTGCGCTGCATCATGGTCGATATATGCTTGCGCTCCTCGGGGTTGCCCGCCAGCTCAGGGTCGGCAATCACCTGTGCAAAACCAGTGATGATGTTCAGTGGTGTGCGCACCTCATGACTCACGTTCTGGATAAAGGCGGTCTTCATCTTCTCCGACTCCAGGGCTTTGTGATAGGCCTTGTGCAGCTCGCGCAGGTGCTTTTTGCGTATCTGCACGATATAGATGAGCGCCACGATGAGCAGGGTGAGCAGGAAGATGGCACCCAGCAGGGCCGTGGTTCGCACCGTCGCCGCCTTCTTTTCGGCTTCAAACAGCTTGATCTGGTCCTGAATACCCTGCATACTGTTGCTCAGCACCACGTTGTCTATCGAGTCGCTCAGCAGCGATTCCTTCTTAAACGATTCGTAGGCCTCCTTCCATCTGCCGGCGCGCTCGTAAATCAGCGGGATGGCATCAGCGCCATCGTCGCCCAGCTCCTTGCGGGCATACTCTACGGCCTCGTCCACTTTTCCTGTACATGCCAGGTAATAAGCCTCCATACTGCGCCCGTGAACAGACGACAGGCCTTTCTTTTCGCCCTCCTTATACACCTTGTAACCCTCCAGGAACTGGTCTATCTTACCTTCGTTATAGTAGGTCAGTGTCTTTCGGGTCTCGATGTCGAACACCCGTTCGGGCGAGTATTTCTGGGCAATGGCTTTGGCCTTGTCAAGCAGGGCGTACGCCTCCTGCGGGTCGTCATCCAACGCCACATTCACAATATTCATATAGATAGGTGGGATACTCTCGTAGTAGCCGTTCTGCTTCATCAGCTCTATCACCTCGTAGAAGCATTGCTTGGCAGCCTCTTTATTACCGCAGTAGCGGTTGATATGACCCATCATGTTCACGGCCATATACATCTCTTTATAGAGCTTCTTCTCGCGCAGCTCCTTCGACAGTTGCATGGCTTTGCTGTAAGCCTCAAAAATCTTCTGCTGGTTCATTTCAAACACAATGTCGTTGCACCGCTGCGTGTAGTAGCCGTGCAGGTCGTTGTGGTCCAACAGGTATTGCTGCAGGTTTTTCAGGTGCGTGTAAAAGCGGGCACTGTCGCCGTCGTTAAACGCATGACTCATCGAGTCGCGAAGTTCTATGTATTTCGCGTCTTTCTTATAATCTACATTTGCGTGGCTGGCACTCGTTCCAAGTAATAGCGCTGTAGCCAATAGGATTCGTCCTATATTCATATATCTTAGGTTAGTCGGTATTCTTTTCTGCAAAAGTACAAACTTTTCCACAATTACCAAATAAATTTGCCATTTTTTATCATTAAAATAAAAAAATCCGTGTAATCCGTGTAATCCGTGCCTAAAAATGCTTATCTTTGCAGGCGAATTAAAGAAAGCAAGATGAATAAGAATTTGATTTTAGCCCTTATAGCAGTGCCTTGCTTGTTAGCAAGTTGCGGTCAGAAAAAGCAGCACGATGACATTATCGTACAGCAAACCGAAACGCCCAAACCCCAGTCGCCCATCCGCATGCAGGATTACAAGGATGTCAAGGATGTGCAGTGGTTGGGCAAGCAGTACCAGGTGGAGGTGTCGCGCACAGCCGATGACTCTCTGCGTATGGTGAAGGACGAGAACGGTCAGAAATTTGTCGATAACCGCATCACCCTCAAGGTCATCCGTGCCGATGGCAGCGAGTTCTGCAGCAAGTCGTTCACCAAGGCAGCGTTCGAAGGCTGTCTCGACGACGACTATCGTAAGACGGGAATCCTCGAAGGCTTTGTGTTCGACAAGGCCGAGGGCAACCAGTTGTATTTTGCTGCCAGCGTATGCCATCCCCAGACCGATGAGTATATCCCGTTGGTGGTTACCGTCAGCAACTTTGGCGAGGTAGGCATCTCGCGCGATCAGGATTTGGAATAAGCGTTATGAAACAACGTAAACAGTGGCTGGTCGCAGGTGGTGTGTTGGTGGTGCTGATGCTGTTCGGTCTCACCTTCGGTTGTGTGCGCTGCTCGTCTCAGCAGCCCACCAGTGTGCAGGCAGGCATCGCCCAGGGCATCGACACAGTACCCATGCTCATCATGCAGGTACAGAAATGCTCCAAGCTCTACACCGCCGAGTATCGGGTGCATAAGATTATCACCCACGACGATGCCTTGCGCCTCAAAGGCCAGCTCATGAGTAAGCAGTTCAACCTCAAGGTGCCCCTGGCTGATCGAAAGATTGCCATCCCCATGGATGCTAAAATCAAGGCGTATATCGATTTCTCCGAGTTCTCCGAACAGAACATCGAGCGCAATGGTCGTCAGATTACCATCATCCTGCCCGACCCGCAGGTGGTGATGACCAGTTCAAAGATCGACCAGCAGAACGTCAAACAATATGTCGGTTTAACCCGTGCCCACTTCAGCGACGAGGAGTTAGCTGGCTACCAGCAGCAGGGTAGGGAGGCCATCCTGCAGAGCATCCCCGACATGGGTATCGAGGAAACGGCCCGTGCCAATGCCGCCAAGGTGTTGGTGCCCATGCTCACCCAGTTGGGCTACGAGGAGCAGGATATTACCATCGCCTTCCGTAAGGACTTGGATTTTAGACACGGATTCCGCGAATTAACTCGAGTTTATGAATAAGGTTAAGATTATTATAGGTGCAGTCGTTTTGGTAGCGGTAGTCGCTATTTTCTTTTGGGTCAAGAGTGCCCTCAAGAGCAACTATGTCGAGATAGGTTCCAACGAACAGATTGATACCACCCCCACGCAGATACAGTCCATCAGGGATATTGGTGAGTGGGAGTTTCTCTCCGTCTCAGCCGAAGAGATGGTCGATACCGTCCGTAAGGGATTTTTTAGCGATGATGAGTTGGTACGCATCTATTACGGCACCCTCCGTCTGGGCATCAACATGCAAAACCTAAGCGAGGACGCGATACGCGTCCAAAGCGACACCCTCCAGGCCACGTTCCCCAAAGTCACCCTCTTGGATAACGACTTCATCGACGAAGCCAAAACCAAGTCCTTCTACGAATCCGGCAAATGGACACCCCAAGCCCACCAGGCCCTCTATCAAAAGGCCCACCGTCAGATGCTCCACCACTGCCTCACCAAAGAAAACCTCACCA
>JAILHK010000023.1 GCA_024695815.1 Prevotella sp. | reverse complement strand
GCGCTGGTCCAGTTTCAGCCACTCAGCCACGATTAGGCGGGCAGAACGCAAGGCAGTATCGCCACTGGTGATAGGAGCCGCCACCACACCAAGCATCGCGAGGATGGCTCCAACCACACCCAGCCATTCGTTACAAACGAGAAGGCACCTGAGCCGATGCTGGTTACACTATTCGGGATAGTGATGGAGGTAAGACCGCTGCAACCAGAGAAGGCATTCTCCTTAATTTCTAATACTTCATAGGTATTTCCTTTGTACGTGATGCTAGAAACAATTTTAGCATTTCCATTGAACCCTGTCTCGTCATAGCCAGAGACAACCAAATGCTCTGCAGTTACAGTGTACTTGATGTAGTCAAGGTAATAGTTCTTGTCGTCAATGGCAGAGAAAATACTTCCGTTCGAGGTAGTACCATCCTCCTTCACCACTACATTTAAAGTGTAGCCATCATTTTCCGATTCATCATCCTTACTGCATGAAGACATCAAGGGTAAAACCAATACTGTGAGCAAAAGGGCGTTCCAAAATCTTTTGTTCTCCATAATTATGTCTATATTTATATTATGTTAGTAATTTGCACAAAAAACGTGGACAATCGCTTCGTCTATGTTCTCTAGGTATCGGCAAACACCTTACAGCTTAAACGAGCAAATGCCCACGCCAAACGGCGTGAACCATCTACTTCAGTTCTTGCTGTTCTTGAATTTTGCCGGTTTCAGAGAACAAGAATCAAAAGTGGATATTCATCCTATATGTCCCTTTGTAGTAATGTCTATATCATAGGCAGCTACACATTTGGGGTTATTTTACTTTCTGTAATTCAATTGCAATTGTATAAACTATTTTTGTAATTTCCAAATTATCACAACGTTTTTTTATCAGACCATGATGTCACCCTAGACCCATAATCTCTTAAAAGCTATAGAATTGCATCGCTATTTGGGTACTATTGAAGTGCAACGGTGTAGCTTTTGCAATGCAATAGTTTAAGTTTTGATATCAATCTAGACTCTAGAATCACTATTTCTAGACTCTAGAATGTAGCTTTCTAAACTTTAGAATCACCTTTTCTAGACTTTAGAATCACCTTTTCTAGACTCTAGAATCTTCATTTCTAGACTCTAGAACGAGAATAAAAGTGGCGCTATTGCCACTCAAAAGCAATGATATCATAAGTCAATAGTGGCACTATTGCTGAGTAATAGCGGTGCTATTGCAAATGAAAAGCAGTGCTATAGCAAGTGGAAAGCAGTGCCTTCAAGGCGGCAGGCAGTGATGACGGCGTCGAAAAATGAGCAAACAAAAAGCCCGAAGCTGTCACAGCTTCGGGGCTCAGTCATACATTGCAAGGATATACCTTGGATGAAATTAAAAAGGTTATCTTATAAATAACAGTTCGCGATATTTAGGCAATGGCCACAGGGCATCATCGACAATCAGCTCCAGCTTGTCGATCTGATAGCGAATCTCGTCGAGCTTAGGCTCCACCTCGTCGTGGTAGGCGATGGCCTTGTCGTGTTCGCTCTCAATCTTGTTGGCCTTCTTGCGAGCCTCAACCAAATCCTCCACACCCTTTTCGATGGCGAAGGTGCGCTCAGCAATCTCCTCGATAATCTTCTTATTGCGAGCAGACAGCTTGTCGGCAGTATCGATGGGGAATACCACAGCCATGTGGTTAAGGTTGGTGAGCAGTTCGCTCTGATAGCGAGTGGCCACGGGGATGATATGATTCATCGACAGGTCGCCCAATACGCGAGCCTCAATCTGAATCTTCTTGGTGTAGGTCTCCCACTTCACCTCGTTGCGGGCCTCCAGCTCTTTCTTAGTCATCACGCCCAGACTCTCGAACAGTTTGATGCTGGCCTCGTCGAGATAGCGCTCAAAGATCTTTGGACAACTCTTCTCAACGTCGAGTCCGCGCTTCTCGGCCTCAGCCACCCACTCGTCGCTATAGCCGTTGCCATCGAAACGGATGGGCTTGCAGGTCTTGATATCCTCGCGCAGCACGTCGATGATGGCGTGGAAGGTGGCGCTGTGCTCAGTGCCCTTCAGCTTCTCGGCGAACTCGGGGATGCGAGCATCCACGCGCTTCTTAAACTCTACCAGAGCCTCGGCGACAGCTGCGTTCAGGGCAATCATGGCGCTGGCGCAGTTGGCCTCGCTACCCACAGCACGGAACTCGAAACGGTTGCCTGTGAAGGCAAATGGAGAGGTACGGTTGCGGTCGGTGTTGTCGATGAGCAGCTCAGGAATCTCGGGGATATCCATCTTCAGGCCCTGTTTGCCAGCCATGGCCAGCACATCGTCCACGTCGGCCTTCTCGATGTGGTCGAGCAGCTCGCTCACCTGCTTGCCCAGGAAGCTTGAAACAATGGCAGGAGGTGCCTCGTTGGCGCCCAGACGGTGGGCATTGGTGGCACTCATGATGCTGGCTTTGAGCAGACCATTGTGCTTATAGACACCCATCAGCGTCTCGACGATGAAGGTAGCAAAGCGCAGGTTGGCCTCGGGCGTCTTACCAGGTGCATGCAGCAGGATGCCGTTGTCGGTAGAAAGGCTCCAGTTGTTGTGCTTACCCGAACCGTTGATACCTGCGAAAGGCTTTTCGTGCAACAGCACGCGGAAGCCGTGTTTGCGCGCAATGCGCTTCATGACCGACATCAGCAGCATGTTGTGGTCAACAGCCAGATTGGTCTCTTCGAAGATGGGCGCCAGCTCAAACTGGTTGGGTGCCACCTCGTTATGGCGCGTCTTGACGGGAATACCCAGTTCCAGCGCCTCGAACTCCAAGTTTTTCATGAAGGCCTGCACACGCTCAGGGATGGCACCAAAGTAGTGGTCGTCCATCTGCTGGTTCTTGGCAGAGTCGTGGCCCATCAGGGTGCGACCCGTCAGCAACAGGTCTGGGCGTGCAGCATAGAGACCCTCGTCCACCAAGAAGTACTCCTGTTCCCAACCGAGGTTCGAGGTCACCTTCTTGACTGTAGGATCGAAATAATGGCAAACATCTGTGGCAGCCACGTTGACGGCATGTAGCGCACGCAGCAACGGAGCCTTATAGTCGAGTGCCTCGCCACTGTAGCTGATAAACACAGTGGGGATGCAGAGTGTATCGTCGATGATGAAGACAGGAGAAGTGGGGTCCCATGCAGAGTAGCCGCGCGCCTCGAAGGTAGAGCGGATACCACCAGAGGGGAATGAAGAAGCATCAGGTTCCTGCTGCACCAGCAACTTGCCCGAGAACTCCTCTACCATACCGCCCTTGCCGTCGTGCTCGATAAACGAGTCGTGCTTCTCGGCAGTTCCCTCGGTCAGAGGTTGGAACCAGTGAGTATAGTGGGTGACGCCATTCTCGGTGGCCCACTGCTTCATGCCTGCAGCCACAGCATCGGCCACGTTGCGCTCCAGACGGGCACCATTGTCGATGACGTCGATCATCTTCTCGTACACGTCCTTGGGCAGATACTTGTACATCTTCTCACGATTGAAGACCTTCTTGCCAAAATACTCACAAGGTCTCTCACTTGGTACTTTTACGTCGAGTGGCTTTTTCTTGAAAGCCTCGCCGACAACCTGAAATCTTAATGCTTCCATAATCATTATATATTATGCTTGTTACACATTTAAATTACACGATGCAATGAATTCGGTGCAAAGGTACGACAATAAGAAAGCAAAACGGGGATAAACGAAACACATTTAATCTTCAATTTTTCCAAAAGTAACAATCTGTTATTTTATCCACACGTTTTACTTACAGATTATCATCAAATTAGCGGTTGTTTGTGAGAGAATGCCAATCATGGATTCTCTGCAGTGCCTCTTCGGTGGCCTCGTGGGTACCGAAGGCTGTGAAGCGCACGTAGCCCTCGCCCGAAGGTCCGAAGCCCACGCCGGGCGTGCACACCACGTTGGCACCATAGAGCAACTCTTCGAAGAACTGCCATGAGGTGGTACCCTCGGGCGTACGCATCCATATATAAGGTGCGTTCTCGCCACCGTAGCACTCAAAGCCTGCTGCTCGCAGCCCAGCCAGCATCTTGCTGGCGTTCTGCATATAGTAATCGATGGTCTGCTGCACCTGCTGTTTGCCCTCGGGGGTGTAGATAGCCTCGGCTGCACGCTGAGAGATGTAGCTGGTGCCGTTGAACTTGGTACACTGGCGACGGTTCCACAAGGGGTTCAGGGCAATGCGTCGACCGTCGATGGTGGCGGCCGTCAGGTCCTTGGGCACGATGGTATAGCCACAGCGCACACCGGTGAAACCTGCCGTCTTCGAGTAGGAATGAAACTCGATGGCGCACTTGCGGGCGCCGCGTATCTCGTAGATGCTATGCGGCACGTCGGGATCGGTGATGAAAGCCTGATAGGCAGCATCGTAGAAAATCAGCGTATCGTTCTTCAGGGCGTAGTTCACCCACTTGCGCAACTCCTGCTTGGTGATGACCGTACCGGTGGGATTATTGGGATAACAGAGGTAGATGACGTCCACGCGCTGCTTGGGCAGCTCAGGCGTAAAATTGTTCTCTGCATTACAAGGCATATAGACCACGTTGGACCACAGGCCGTTCTGCACCGTTCCGGCACGACCAATCATCACGTTAGAGTCGATATAGACGGGGTAGATGGGGTCGGTGACACCGATAGAATTATCCCAGCGAATCAGTTCCTGAATATTGCCCGTGTCGCTCTTGGCACCATCGTTGATAAACACCTCGTCGATGTCGAGGTGGATGCCACGCGGCAGAAAGTCGTTTTTCAGGATAGCCTCACGCAGAAAGTCATAGCCCTGTTCGGGTCCGTAGCCGCGAAAGCCCTGATGGGTGGCCATCTCGTCGGTGGCTTTATGCATGGCTTCGATGACCGCCGGACACAGTGGTTGCGTGACGTCGCCAATGCCCATCGAGATGACATTAGCCTTGGGGTGTGTTACTTTGAAGGCATTGACCTTCTTAGCGATATCTGCAAACAGATAATTGTTTGGCAGTTTCAGAAAGTGTTCGTTTACTAGTGCCATATATCTAAGCCCCCTAAGTTAGGGGAATGGGGGTCTGAACAAGCGTTTATCAGACCTTTTATTATTACTTTTCATGGAGTCTGCGCCTGTTCAGACCCCTGTTGCCCCCTAATTTAGGGGGCCGTAATCTCGCCATCGAAGACGAAGGTTGCAGGCCCCGTCATATAGACGTGGTTTTTCTTATACTGGCGCCCATCGACCAAGCGGTCGGCCTCGGCCCATTCGATGGTGAGCGTGCCGCCATCCATCACGATGTGCGACAGGCGCCCGGCCTTGCCAGTGAAGGCTGCTGCCACAGCCGTAGCACAAGCACCGGTGCCACAGGCCTGGGTGATGCCGCTGCCACGTTCCCACACACGGGTGCGGATGGTCGTGGGGCCAGCGGCTTCGCCATTGATAGTCTCTACTTTGGCGAACTCAATATTACAGCGCTGCGGAAAGGCGGGATGATGCTCGAGCACGCGACCCGTGTCGCCCACCTGATCCACATCGTCGGTGAAGATCACATAGTGGGGGTTGCCCATTGACACAAAGAGACCCACCCCCTGCCCCTCCCTGTGAGGGAGGGGTGTCGATAGACTTTTCCCTATAGTCGGGTTGTACAGAATTTCGTCTTCAAAGACGGGTGCGCCCATATCCACCGTGACGCTCTCCACAACATCATCCACAATATGCAGATACAGTACTTTAACGCCAGACAGCGTCAGCAAGCGTATGACGGTCTCCTTGTATCCACTCCCCTCTTTGACTGGGAGGGGCCAGGGGTTGGTCCTCTCATAGAGGTACTTTCCTATGCACCTCGAAGCGTTGCCGCACATCATCGCCTCGCTGCCATCGGCGTTGAAGATGCGCATGGTGAAATCGGCCTCGGGGATGGGCGACTTGCCTATCAGCACCAGACCGTCGGAGCCGATGCCCTTATGGCGGTCGCTCCACAGGATGGCAGCCTCAGCAGGATGGGCAATGGGATACTCTATGGTGTTGACATAGATATAGTCATTGCCACATCCGTGCATTTTTGTAAAAGGTATCTTAGTCATTGGGTTGAGAGATATGCTTCAACTTTCTTTGCCGTCTCCTTACCGCTGGCCATCGCACGTACCACGAGCGAAGCACCATTGGCAGAGTCGCCACAAACAAATACATGAGCGGGATATTCGGGGTGCTCGGGCTTCAGGAATCCCATGGCCAGCAGACAGAGCTCGGCCTTTATCACCTCGGGCTTACCCTTCTCTACCATGATGGGGCGTCCGCCCTCGGGATTGGGTTTCCAATCAATCTCCTGCACCTTCACACCGGTCAGCTTTCCGTCCTTACCCAGAAACTCCAGCGTATTGATGTTCCAACGGCGGGTGCAGCCCTCCTCGTGCGACGAGGTGGTCTTGAGTGTGCGAGGCCAGTTGGGCCAGGGGTTCTGCGGGTCTTCTGGGCCCTCTACCGGACGCGGCATAATCTCAATCTGGGTGACGCTCTTGCAACCCTGACGGTGGGCCGTGCCGATGCAGTCGCTACCGGTGTCGCCACCACCAATCACGAGGACATCTTTTCCCTTGGCGGTGATGCGCTCATCCTTGCCAAACTCGATGCCTGCCAGCACACGGTTCTGCTGCGACAGTAGCTCGAGGGCGAAGTGCACACCCTTCAGTTCTCGGCCGGGGGCTTTCAGATCGCGGGCGGTGGGGGTGCCTGATGCGATGACAATGGCGTCGAAATCGCGAAGTGTAGAATTAAGGGTGAAGAGTGAAGAATTTGCTACCGCAGTACCGTCCGCAGGTGATTCTTCATTCTTAATTCTTAATTCTTCATTAAAACGGAACTCTATACCCTCCTGCTCCAGCAGGGCGATGCGACGGTCGATTACTGCCTTGTTCAACTTGAAGTTAGGAATGCCGTAGCGCAGCAGACCACCAGCAGCCTCGTTCTTCTCGAACACCGTCACCGTGAAGCCCATCTGGTTCAGATCGTTGGCAGCAGCCAGACCAGCAGGACCGGCGCCTACCACTGCCACCCGCTTACCATTGCGCTTGATGTCAGTGCGGGGCTGGATAAAACCCTCCTGGAAGGCCATCTCGATGATGGCGCACTCGTCTTCGCGGTTGGTGGTCGGCTCGTGGTTAAAACGGTTCAGTACGCAGGCCTTCTCGCACAGGGCCGGACAGATGCGACCGGTAAACTCGGGGAAGGGGTTAGTGCTGCTCAGCAACTTAAAGGCCAGTTCCCAGTCGCCCTTGTACAGGGCCTCGTTCCACTCGGGGGCTTTGTTGCCCAGCGGACAAGCCCAGTGGCAGAAGGGCACGCCGCAGTCCATGCAGCGCGAGGCCTGCAGCTTACGTTCGCGGACGCTGAGCGTCTGTTCCACTTCACCAAAGTCGTGTATTCTATCGTTGATAGGACGGTAGCCAGCTTCCTGGCGATGTATCTCTAAAAATGCTTTTGGGTTTCCCATAATTAATAATCTCTTTGAATATCAGCAATTTTTTCGTGTAAACGTGCCATCTTCTCTTCTTCGAGCACGCGTTTGTACTCGATGGGCACTACCTGTATGAAGTCGTCGATGTAACGGTGCCAGTCGTCGAGCATGCGTCCGGCAAGGGCCGAGCCCGTGTGCAGATAGTGCTGACGGATAAGCTCGAGCAGTTCTTTGCGCGACACAGAGTCCTCGACCAGCGAGAGTTCCACCATATCCATATTACAGAAGTAGTCGAACGTGTGGTCGGGGTCATAGACGTAGGCCACGCCACCGCTCATACCAGCAGCGAAGTTGCGTCCTGTCTTTCCCAGCACTACCACGCGACCACCCGTCATATACTCGCAACAGTGGTCGCCAGCACCTTCGATCACAGCGATAGCTCCGGAGTTGCGCACGCCAAAGCGCTCGCCCACCTTACCATTGACGTAGAGTTCACCGCTGGTGGCACCATAGAGACCGGTATTGCCGGCAATGATATTCTCTTCAGCCTTGAAGTCGTCGCTGCAGCGAGCTGGAGGCAAGATAGAGATGCGTCCGCCCGAAAGCCCCTTGCCGAAGTAGTCGTTGGTCTCGCCCTCCAGGCGCAGGTCTAAGCCTTTCACGGCAAAGGCGCCGAAGCTCTGACCTGCCGATCCTTTGAACTTGATTTTAATGGTGGCATCGGGCAGTCCTGCCTCACCATACTTCTTTGCAACAACACCCGAGAGCATGGTGCCCACAGCACGGTCGGTATTCTTGACAGCATAGTCGAGCGTCACCTCTTCCTGATCGTCAATAGCCTTCTGAGCTGCTCGAATCATCTCCTCGTCCTTCACACCATTTACCTTGGTGTAGGCGCCACGATCCCAGTACAGGGCCTTATCGCTTTCAGGCTTGTGCAACAGACGTCCGAAGTCGATGGTCTTCCACTTCTCGACGGCAGCACACTTCTCCCCATGAGCAAGTTGAGAGGGAGCTACCTCCAACAGCTCGGTATGTCCGATAATCTCCTTCAGGCTCTTCACACCAATCTCGGCCAGGTATTCGCGCACCTGCTCAGCCAGGAAGGTGAAGTAGTTCACCACATACTCGGCCCTACCCTCGAAGTGCTTGCGCAACTCGGGGTTCTGCGTGGCCACGCCCATCGGACAGGTATTGGTGTTGCACTTACGCATCATCACACAGCCCAGCACAATGAGGGGCAGCGTGCCAAACGAGAACTCGTCGGCGCCCAGCATTGCCATGACAACCACATCCTTGGCGGTCTTCAGTTGTCCGTCGGTCTGCAAGCGCACCTGGTTGCGCAGGCCGTTTATCACCAGTGTCTGCTGCGTCTCGGCCAAGCCAATCTCGGGCGAGATACCTGCAAAGCGCATCGAACTGGCTGGTGAAGCGCCCGTACCACCCTCGGCACCGCTGATAACGATCAGGTCGGCCTTTGCCTTAGCCACACCGGCGGCAATGGTGCCCACGCCACTCTCGGCTACGAGTTTTACGCTGACGGCAGCTGTGGGGTTGATGTTCTTCAGGTCGAAGATGAGCTGTGCCAGGTCTTCGATACTGTAGATATCGTGGTGTGGTGGCGGCGAGATGAGCGAGATGCCGGGTATGGCGTTACGCGTCTTGGCAATGATGTCGTTCACCTTGAAGCCGGGCAGTTGTCCGCCTTCACCAGGCTTAGCGCCCTGTGCCACCTTGATTTGTATTTCTTCTGCGTTCACCAGGTACTCGGCCGTGACGCCAAAGCGACCTGACGCAATCTGTTTGGTCTTACTTGAAATCGAGACGCCGTCCACCTCGGTGTGGTAGCGGGTATTGTCCTCACCACCCTCGCCAGTGTTCGAGCGAGTACCCAGCTTGTTCATGGCCAGCGCCAGAGCTTCGTGGGCCTCGATGCTCAGCGCACCGAAACTCATGGCACCAGTCACGAAGTGCTTCACGATGCTTTCAACGGGCTCCACCTCGTCGAGGGAGACGGAAGACCCTCCCCCCTGCCCCTCCCTGTCATGGAGGGGAGTAGTAACTTTCTTGAATCGAAGGAAGTCACGCAAGAAGATGGGAGATTCTTTCTCGTCAACCAATTTTGACCACTCTTTAAACTTCTCGTACGAGCCTTGTCGACAGGCCAGTTGCAGTTTTGCAATAGTCTCTGGGTTCCAGGCGTGCTTGATGCCGTCCTTTCTCCATGAGAATTGTCCGTTGTTGGGCAGGTAACCACTCCCCTCGCCCTTTGGAGAGGGGCTGGGGGTGAGGCTTTCCTCGTGCAGACGGATGGCATCGCGAGCAATCTCCTTCAGCCCAACACCTCCGATGGTGCTCACCTCGGTACCGAAGTAGCGGCGCAGCAGGTCTTCGCCCAGTCCGATGCTCTCGAAAATCTTGGCACCGCGATAGCTGCGGATGGTTGAGATACCCATCTTACTCATAATCTTCTTCAAGCCCTTGTCCACAGCCTTGATATAGTTTTTCTCGGCAGTGGCATACTCCTCTTGTATCTTATGATGCTTCACCAAATCGTCGAGCACGGCAAACGTCATGTAAGGACACAGGGCGCTGGCACCGTAACCCAGCAACAGGGCTGCGTGCATCACCTCGCGAATCTCTCCGCTCTCCACAATCAAGGCGGTCTGCACACGCTTACCCACGCTAATCAGGTAGTGGTGAACAGCGCTGACGGCTAGGAGGGAGGGAATGTAGAAACCTCCCCCCTGCCCCTCCGAAGGAGGGGTGATTTCAACCTTGTCAGTTAGGATGATGTAGTTTACGCCCTCATCCACGCTTGCCTCCGCGTCCTTGCACAATTTGTCAAGCGCATTGCGCAGCCGCTCCCCTCCTTCGGAGGGGCCGGGGGAGGTGACCATTGGCAATTTCTTGGTCTTGAATCCCTTATACCTTATGTTACACAGAATATCGAGTTGTGTGTTGGTCAGAACGGGTTGTGGCAGGCGCACCATCTTACAGTTGGAGGCATCGGGCGTCAGGATGTTGGTTCCCACAGCACCGATATACTCAGTAAGACTCATCACCAGTTCCTCGCGGATGGGGTCTATGGCGGGGTTGGTGACCTGGGCAAACTGCTGACGGAAATAATTAAAGAACACCTGTGGACGGTCGCTAATCACCGCCAGCGGGGTGTCGTTACCCATGGCAGCCACAGGCTCCTGACCAGCGGTAGCCATAGGAATGATTGTCTTGTCGATATCCTCCTGACCAAAACCGAAGGTGACGAGCTTGGCGTTGAGGTTGCTCACGCTGTTGTCAACCTTTCGTCCGCTCTTTAACTTCTCCAGCTGAACACGATTCTCTGAGAGCCACTCACGATAAGGATGAGCCTTGGCGAGCTGTTCCTTAATCTCGCCGTCGTAGTATATCTTACCCTCCTGCGTGTCGATGAGCAGAATCTTACCTGGCTGCAGACGACCCTTCGACACCACATCGCCGGGTTCGAAGTCCATCACGCCCACCTCACTGGCCACTACCATCATGCCTTGTTTGGTGATGGTGTAGCGACTGGGGCGCAAACCGTTACGGTCGAGCATACCACCGGCATAACGACCGTCAGAGAACAGCAGGGCGGCAGGACCGTCCCACGGCTCCATCAGGATGGAGTGATATTCGTAGAAGGCCTTCAGGTCTTCGCTGATGGGGTTCTTATCGTTAAAGCTCTCGGGCACCAGGATGGCCATGGCCTGTGGCAACGAGAGTCCGCTCATCATCAGGAATTCAAAGACGTTGTCGAGACTAGCCGAGTCGCTCATGCCGTCCTGCACAATAGGGCGCAAGTCCTTGATATCACCCAGTGCCTTGCTGTTCAGCACGCTCTCTCTGGCCTTCATCCAGCCACGGTTGCCACGGATGGTGTTGATCTCACCATTGTGGGCCAGCAGACGGAAAGGCTGTGCCAGTTTCCATTTGGGGAACGTGTTCGTAGAGAAGCGCGAGTGAACCAATGCCAGTCCGCTGGTGAAATAGTCGTTAGACAGGTCGGGGAAGTAGCGGCGCAACTGTCCGCTGGTGAGCATTCCCTTGTAGATGAGATTCTTAGAAGAGAGGGAGCAAATGTAGAAATCGGACTCTCCCCCCTGCCCCTCCCTATGAGGGAGGGGAGTAGATAGTTCTTCCATTTTGGCTACCCTATTCTCAATTCTCTTCCTTATTATATATAATGTGCGCTCGAATGTCTTCTCCTCTTCGTCTGGAGTGTAATCACTCCCCTCCATTACAGGGAGGGGATGGGGGGTGGGTCCCCTCTTCACAAAAATCTGCTTGATGTCCGGCTCTACCTCGCGGGCAGCCACGCCCAGCACCTCGGGGTTGGTAGGCACCGTACGCATGTGCATCAGCTGCAGGCCCTCGCGCTCTATCTCATCAATCATCACGCTCAGTATCTGCTGCTGAACCTGCTCATCCTTCGGCAGGAAGACCAAGCCAGTGCCGTACTTACCTTTTTCAGGCACGGGGATACCTTGAAGCAGAATAAACTCGTGGGGTATCTGCACCATGATACCCGCACCGTCGCCAGTCTTGTCGCGTGTCTCGGCACCGCGATGTTCCATGTTCTCCAGCACCTTCAGCGCATTGTCCACCAATTCATGACTCTTACCACCATGAATATTAACCACCATGCCAACACCACAGGCATCGTGCTCGTATTCACTCTGGTAGAGACCTTGATTGTTTAGTTTTCGTTGTGTCATATTATCCTTGCTTTATCTTTTGTTTTGTCAAAATTCGGCTGCAAAGATAAATCAAAACGAAAGAACATCTGTGTTTTTAGTTTCTTTTTAAATCAATAATTTCATCCAAAGTTACACTTTGTTACAAAACAGCGTCATTCTGCATTAATGTGATTATAATTCGTTTTATAAAAGCCCACAATTGTTACAAACTGTTAGCACGGTAATTTTTATTCATTCAAAAAAGTGCAAAAAGAACTGCTATTACTTAAAAAGCGGTAACTTTGCAAAGCATTTTGAAGGACAACAACAAACATATTATATCTTATATTAATGAGCACAAAATATATTTTTGTCACAGGCGGCGTTGTTTCCTCATTGGGAAAAGGCATTATTTCCGCCTCTATTGGAAAACTGCTGCAAGCTCGCGGCTACAAGGTAACCATCCAAAAATTCGACCCCTACATCAACATCGACCCAGGCACGCTGAACCCCTACGAACACGGCGAGTGCTACGTGACCGAAGACGGTTTTGAGACCGACCTAGACCTAGGACACTACGAGCGTTTCACAGGCATACACACCACCCGAGACAATAGTATCACCACCGGACGCATCTACAAGACGGTGATAGACCGCGAGCGCCATGGCGACTACTTAGGGAAGACGATACAGGTGGTGCCACACATCACCGACGAGATAAAACGGCGCATGCTAAGGGAAGAGGAGGACGAGAAGCTGGACTTCGTGATAACGGAGGTAGGCGGAACGATTGGTGACATAGAGAGTGCACCATTCATGGAAGCCATACGACAGCTACGATGGGAACTGGGACATGATGCCGTCTGCGTGCATCTGACCTACGTGCCCTACCTCAGGGCGGCCAACGAGCTGAAGACAAAGCCCACACAGCACTCGGTGAAGGAGCTGCAGGGCATGGGTATACAACCCGACATACTGGTGCTGCGCACAGAGAAGCATCTGGACAACTCCATGCGTATGAAGGTGGCCTCGTTCTGTAATGTCGACCTGGAATGTGTGGTGCAGAGCGAGGACATGCCCAGCATCTACGAGGTGCC
>JAILHK010000017.1 GCA_024695815.1 Prevotella sp. | reverse complement strand
CTTTTAGTTAAAAAATCATAAACACAGAGTTAAATACCTGTTTTCCAGCATCGTGTGTCGGTAAAAAGCAGTACCTTTGCATCCGCTTTCCGCGTAATCGCTGGCAGGAAGATAGGAGAGTTGCCTGTTATGTTGCGTTGGAACGATACAACAACCAAATTTATTTAAAAAGAAAATGAATTTAATTAAAGTTGCTGAAGAAGCATTTGCAACCGGCAAGCAGTTCCCTTCATTCAAGGCTGGTGACACTGTAACTGTCGCTTACAAAATTATCGAGGGTTCAAAGGAGCGTATCCAGCTCTATCGTGGTGTAGTAATCAAGATTGCAGGTCACGGAGACAAGAAGCGCTTCACTGTACGTAAGATGTCAGGTACCATTGGTGTAGAGCGTATCTTCCCCATTGAGTCGCCCAACATCGATAGCATCGAGGTAAACAAGGTTGGTAAGGTTCGCCGCGCCAAGCTGTACTACCTGCGCAAGCTCACGGGTAAGGCTGCCCGTATCAAGGAGAAGCGTACTGCTATCAAAGTGGAAGATTAAGACATTCCCCTTCGAAAAGAATAAAAGCATCGATTCCCGCATGGAGTCGATGCTTTTTTTATTCACCATAGTTGCTCTTCCCGTCGGCCTCGCCATGAAGAGCGTCGCGGAAGGTGTCCCAATCCTGAAAGCCTGCCAACAGCGCCAGGCGGTCTAACGTCTTGTGATTGGGTTTCTTGAGCAACTCCTTCTCTACAGCCTCCAACAGTTTGCGGAGTTCAAAATGTTTCTTTTCCATAAGGACGCTAAAATTTTCGGCAAAGTTAGAAAATTATTATGAATATTTTGTAACTTTGCAGCAAAATATGACAAAACACTGATAAAAAAAATGGCAGACAAGTACTACGACTATCTGATAGTGGGTTCGGGTCTCTTTGGTGCCACCTTTGCTTACAAGGCGCACCAAGCAGGCAAGCGCTGTCTGGTCATTGACAAAAGGACACACCTGGGCGGCAACATCTACTGCGAAGAGGTGGAAGGCATCAATGTGCATAAGTATGGTGCCCACATCTTCCACACGTCGAACAAAGCCGTGTGGCAGTTCGTGAACAGCATCGTGGCGTTCAACCGCTACACCAACTCGCCCGTGGCCAACTACCAGGGAAAGCTGTATAACCTGCCGTTCAACATGAACACCTTCTACCAGATGTGGGGCGTATGCACACCCGACGAGGCACGACACATCATCGACCAGCAGCGCCACGAAGCACTGGCACACATGGACGGCGAGCCGCAGAACCTGGAAGAACAGGCACTGTCGCTGGTGGGGCGCGACATCTACGAACGACTGATAAAAGGTTACACCGAGAAACAGTGGGGGCGCCCATGCACGGAGCTGCCCGCCTTTATCATCAAGCGTCTGCCCGTGAGGATGGTGTTCGACAACAACTACTTCAACGACGACTACCAAGGCATCCCTATAGGCGGCTACAACAAACTGATAGACGGACTGCTGGAAGGCATTGAGACGCGCACCGGCGTGGATTTCTTCAAAGAGCGCAGCTACTGGGAGGCACAGGCCCACCAGATTGTGTTCACCGGACAGCTGGACGAGTTTTTCGACTATCGCTTCGGAGCGCTGGAATACCGCACCGTGAGCTTCGAACAACAAACGATGGACACCGCCAACTACCAGGGCAATGCCGTGGTGAACTATACCGATGCCAGCGTGCCCTACACACGCATCATCGAACATAAGCACTTCGAACTGTTTGGCGACCGCGTGTACAGCGTGCCCAAGACCGTGATCTCGCGCGAATACAGCACAGAATGGAAGCCAGGCATGGAGCCCTACTACCCCATCAACGACGCACGCAACAATGCCGTGGCCGAGCAGTATAGAGCTATGGCACAGCAGTGCGAAAACGTGATTTTCGGCGGGCGACTGGCAGAATACAGATACTATGACATGGCGCCAATCGTAGAAAAAGCGCTAAGCCTGCCTATTTCATGAATATTTTTACTACCTTTGCAAACTATAAACACTATAAAAATACTTTAAACATCAATATGAGCAAGAAGATTTACCTTGGCATGATTGCCGATATAATGCACCCCGGACTTATCAACATCATCAACGAGGGCGCAAAACACGGCGACTTGATTGTGGGTCTGTTCACCGACAAAGCCATTGCGCAGCACAAACGCCTGCCATACCTCACCTACGAACAGCGTAAGAGCGTGGTGGAAAATATCAAAGGCGTGAGCCAGGTGGTGCCACAAGACGAATGGAGCTATGCAGAGAACCTGCGCAAGCTGAAGCCAGACTACATGATTCATGGCGATGACTGGCAGCAGGGAGCCGACAAGGAACTGCGCGAAGAAGCCATCAACGTGATGAAGGAATGGGGCGGCGAAGTGATCGAGATACCCTATACGAAAGGCATCGAGTCTTCATCGCTCGACAAGGAAATCAAAAAGATTGGCACAACACCCGACATCCGACTGAAGTCGCTGCGCCGACTGATAGAGGCCAAGAACGTGGTGCGCATCCTGGAGGTGCACGACGGTTTGTCAGGACTCATCTGCGAAAACCTGGAGGTGAAGAACGGCCTGAACACAGAGCGCTTCGACGGTATGTGGAGCAGCTCGCTGACCGACTCTACATCGAAAGGTAAGCCCGACATCGAGGCTGTGGACCTGACCACCCGTATGCAGGACCTGACCAACATCCTGGAATGTACCACCAAGCCCATCATCTACGACGGCGACACGGGTGGCAAGCTGGAGCACTTCGTATTCACCGTGCGCACACTGGAGCGCAACGGTATCTCGGCAGTCATCATCGAAGACAAGGTGGGGCTGAAGAAGAACTCGCTCTTCGGCACCGACGCCATACAGACACAAGACACCATAGAGCACTTCTGCGAGAAGATTCGTGCCGGCAAGAACGCACAGGTGACCGACGACTTTATGATTATTGCCCGCTGCGAGAGCTTGATTGCCGGCAAGAGCGTTGACGACGCCATCGAGCGCTGCTGCGCATACGTAGAACAGGGCGGTGCCGACGGTATCATGATTCACTCGAAGGAGAAGACGGGCGACGACATCCGTGAGTTCTGTCGCCGCTTCCACGAGCTGCACCCCTACGTGCCCATCGTGGCTGTGCCCACCACCTACAACCACTTCCGCGAAGAGGAGCTGGCTGAGTGGGGCATCAAGGTGGTGATCTATGCCAACCATATGTTGCGTGCAGCCTACCCCGCGATGGTCAAGGTGGCATCGAGCATCCTGGAAAACCATCGCTCGAGCGATGCCAACGACCTGTGCATGCCCATCAAACAGATTCTTGAACTTATTCCCGGAACAAAATGATAGACGTAAAAGAAGCCTACGAGGCACTGATTGCGAGCGGCATCGACATGTTTACTGGTGTGCCCGACTCGCTGCTGAAGAACATTTGTGCCTATATCACAGACACAGCACCACGCGAGAAGCACATCATCGCTGCCAACGAGGGTAATGCGGTGGGCATTGCTGCCGGACACTATCTGGCCACCGGCAAACCCGCACTGGTATATATGCAGAACTCTGGTCTGGGCAACACGGTGAACCCGCTGCTGTCGCTGGCCGACGAGAAGGTGTATAGCATCCCTATGGTGCTGATGATTGGATGGCGCGGTGAACCGGGTGTTCACGACGAGCCTCAGCACGTGAAGCAGGGCGAGGTGACACTGGCACTGCTCGACGCCATGCAGATTCCTTACATCATCCTGGAGGATGCCAGCCAGATAAAGGCACAGGTGGAGCTGTCGCTGGAGCGCAAGGCTCCTACGGCCATCGTGATTCGCAAAGGTACGTTTGGCAGCTACAAGCTGAAGAACGCTCGCAGCAACAATAACCCGCTGAGCCGTGAGGACGCCATGAAGCTGGTGGTGGACCACCTGAAAGACAGCGACGTCATTGTATCGACAACGGGCAAGCTGTCGCGCGAACTCTTTGAATATCGTGAGGCTAAGCAACAGGGACACGGCCACGACTTCCTGACCGTGGGCTCGATGGGCCACAGCAGCAGCATCGCGCTGGGCATTGCACTGGAGAAGCCCAACCGCCGCGTGTTCTGCTTCGATGGCGACGGGGCTTTCATCATGCACACGGGTGCACTGGGCATCGTGGCTAGCATGAACCCTCGCAACTACTTCCACATCTTGTTTAACAACGATGCTCACGAGAGCGTGGGCGGACAACCCACCATCGGCTATGAGCTGGATGCGGTGACCATGGCAAAGGCCAGCGGCTATAAGCAGGCATTGAGAGCAACGACCCGCGAGGAGATGATTGCTGCACTGCAGCAGTTGGAGACCACCGAGGGCCCCGTATTGCTGGAGCTGCGTGTAAAGATTGACTCTCGCGAAGACCTGGGACGCCCCACCACGACACCCATCCAGAATAAAGAGGCGTTTATGGAGGAGCTGGGTGCGCCTTTGGCGCAAGATGAGAGATGAGAGATGAGAGGTGAGAGATAAATAATGTTTTTAGATGATTAGAACTGCTGTAATTATGGCTGCGGGCATGGGGACCAGATTTGGGACTATGACCGAGGAACGGCCTAAGGGATTTATAGAGGCTGGCGGCAAGGCAATGGTGGTGCGAAGCATCGAGACATTGATAAGCTGCGGCATAGAACGTATTATCATTGGCACGGGCTACCTGCGCGAAGCCTACGAAGAGCTGGCAAAGCAATATCCACAGATTGAATGCTGCTTCAGTCCTCGCTATGCCGAGACCAACAGCATGTACACACTGTACAACTGTCGTGAGATGATTGGCGACGAGGACTTCCTGCTGCTGGAGAGCGACTTGGTGTTTGAACGCCGGGCCATCACGGCACTGATGACGTGTGAGCACCCCGACGTGATGCTGATTACACCGGTGACGAAGTTTCAGGACCAGTACTACGTGGAGAGCAACGACCAAGGGGTGCTGACCAACTGCTCGGTGAACAAAGACGAGCTGAACTACAAGGGCGAGCTGGTGGGCATCCACAAGCTGAGCGGTGCGTTCTATAAGAAGATGTGTGCCGACTACGCACAGAAGGTGGACGAGCTGCCTAAGCTGGGCTACGAATACCAGCTGCTGTACATGTCGCAACACGTCAGCCCCGTCTTCGTGCTGTGCGAAGAAGGACTGAAGTGGTACGAGATTGACGATATCGACGATTTAAAGTTTGCTGAAGAACATATTATTCAATACTTATGAATATCAAAAGAAATGTCCTGCTGAACCCAGGACCCGCCACCACCACTGATACGGTGAAGATGGCACAGGTGGTGCCCGACATCTGTCCGCGAGAGAAGGAGTTTGCCGGCATGATGAAGCAGCTGCGTGCAGACCTGCTGCGCATTGCACACGCACCCGCCGACAAGTTTACGACTGTACTGTTCTGCGGATCAGGTACCATCAACATAGACATCTGTCTGAACTCACTGCTGCCTGAAGGCAAAAAGGTGCTGGTGGTGAACAACGGCGCCTACAGCAGTCGTGCGGTAGAGATTTGCCAATACTACGGACTGTCACACATCGACCTGAAGTCGAGCGTGTTTGAGCGCCCTGACCTGGACGCAGTGAAGAAGGCACTGGACGAGAATCCTGACGTGGCACTGGTGTACACCACCCACCACGAGACAGGTACCGGCGTGCTGAACCCCATCCGCGAGATTGGTGCCATGGCTCACCAGCACGGAGCTATCTTCGTGGTTGACACGACCTCGTCGCTGGGCATGATACCCTTCGACATGGTGGAAGACAACGTGGACTTCTGTATGGCGTCGGCCCAGAAAGGTCTGATGGCCATGACGGGGCTGTCGTTCATCATCGGCAACGAGGCCGAGATTCGCAAGAGCAAGGACTATCCTAAGCGTTCGTACTACTGCAACCTGTATCTGCAGTATGACTTCTTCGAGCGTACGGGCGAGATGCACTTCACGCCACCTGTGCAGACCATCTATGCCACCATGCAGGCGCTGAAGGAATACTTCGAGGTTGGCGAGAAAGAGAAGTTTGCTCGTCATCACCGCGTCATCGAGGCTATCCACAAGGGACTGGAAGAGATGGGACTGAAGGAGGTGATTGACCGCAACATACAGTCGGGACTGGTGGCCAGCGTGCTCTACCCTAACGACGAGAACTGGGACTTTGAGCGTGTGCACGACTACTGCTACGACCATGGTTTCACCATCTATCCTGGTAAGATATCGACCACGAACACGTTCCGCCTGTGTGCGCTGGGCACGATAGACACGCCAGACATCGAGGCCTTCTTTAAAGTGCTGAGAGAGGGATTTGAGAAACTGGGTATTCAGATACCTGCCAAATACTAAGCAGGGAAAGAGATAGAAAAAAAAGATACGGCCATCAGATGATGACCGTATTTTTTTTATGATAGAAATCGCTGATGACCGCCACGATGGCATCAGACGTGGGTTCGTCGACATAGCCCATGGGGCGCCCCGACTGAACGGCTTTCATGAAGGAGAGCAACTCGTAGCGCAGGCCCTCGCCGTCGAGCTGGTAGAAGTAACGACGGTTGTTGACTGGATTCTCGTAGCGTATCTCGAAATAGTCGGTCTTCCACCAAGGGGCAGGCACATAGATATAGCCTTTGGTGCCAGAGATGACCAGCGAGCCTTCTGACTTAACACCCTGACCGACCTTCAGCGAGGCAACAGCATGGGGATAGGTGAAGGTGACCTTCGTGAAGGCATCGAAGTCGCTATCGTCGCCAAGCAGATGGGTGGCAATGGTCTTGCTGCAGTAGTCGATGCCCAGCAACTGGAAGATGGGCAGCATGGCCGTGGGGCCCCAGGCGCAGATACTGTTCCACAGATGGGCTGCCTTCTTTTTCTCGGTAGCCTCGAAGCCTGCCAAACTGGTACAGGTGGCATCTACCGACACGATGTCGCCAATGGCACCGCTCTTGGCCAGCAGCACCAGACGCGAGTAGGCCATGGAATAGGCGGTCTTCAGGGAATCGACCAGCAGACAACCTTTTGACTTGGCCAGCGCACGCAGCTCGCTGAGCTGCTCGGGTGCAATGGCAATGGGCGACTCGCACAACACATGGCGGCCCTGGCTGAGTATCTGCTTGATATGTTCGAAGTGCCTACGGGGGTTGGAGATGACATACACTGCATCGCTCTTATTGATCAGTTCATCGAGCTGACTCATGGGCATCACCAGCTGATGGAGGGTCTCTGACAGCATGGTGGCATCTTCGGTACAGACACCGCTGATCTGCATGCCATTGACAAAGTGGCTCTCGCGCTCTATCTTATTTAAGATGGGCGACTCGCCAATCAGTCCCAAGCGAAGTGCATGCTGCTCGGAACGCAGCTCGGTGCTGGAAATGCCTTCGGTGCGGTCGAGATAGACCACCTCGCAATATTCTTTCAGGTAGTCGAACTTGCCGCGCCAGTCGCTGCCCACAGTGAAGATATCCACACCGTAGCGACGGATATCGTCGATCTTCTGACCTTCGTATTCTTCGACGATAATCTCGTCGGCCAGACCGGTAGCACGTACTGCCTCGATACGCTCCATGAGCGACTGCTCGACATTGAGCTTGCCGCGCTGCTGATCGAAGCTGTCGGCCGTGACGCCCACTATCAGATAGTCGCCCAGCGCCTTGGCGCGCTCGAGCAACCTGATATGTCCGTAGTGAAGCAGGTCGTAGGTGCCGTATGTGATGACTTTCTTCATTTGATGAGTCCGCGTTTTTGCATATCTAACATCGCATTAATCAGCGTCGTATTATCGTCGGTGGTCAGGGCACCGAGGTGTCCGACACGGAAGACACGATCACGAAGGTCGCCACCATTGGGACAAATCCATATCTGGTATTCGTCTTTCAGGGTGGTGAAGATATCATAGGCAGAGATGCCTTGTGGCGACAAAGCCGTGACACCGTTCTGAGGCGAAGTGGTGAACATCTTAAAGGGCAGCGGAGCCACCTTCTGACGGAAATCCTGCGAGAGCATCTTCATGCGTTTCAGTTCGCTCTCGACACCGCCAGCTGCCTTGATGTCGCGCAGGCGCTGATTGATTTGCAGCAGGGTACCTACTGCAGGTGTAAAGGGGGTCTGGCCGCGCTCGCCATTCTTCAAGGCTGACTTCAAGTCGAGATACATCGAAACAGAATGGTTCTGGTTCACACGCTCTAAGGCGCGGGGCGACAAGACAATGAGTGAGATGCCCGGAGGACAGGCCAGCGCTTTCTGAGAGCCTGTGATCATCACATCGGCACCCAGCGCCTCCATATCGAACGGGTCGGCCAGGAAGGTGCTGATGGCATCGACAATGAGCAGCAGCCCGTTGGCCTGACAGAAACGTGCAATCATGGGCATATCGTAGAGCACACCTGTTGAGGTCTCGCCCATGTTCACCAGGAATGCGGTATATCCCTGGTTGGCAAGGGGGGCCAGATGTGCTTCTGTCAGCGGCTGACCATAGTCAAGACTAATTTCATGATGGGGTATCTGGTGGAGTTGCAACAACTCAACAAAGCGATGGCCAAACGAGCCGCCGTTGACGACAATGGCCTTGTCTTTCGGTGACAACACATTCATCACCGTAGCTTCCATGGATGCCGTGCCGGAACCAG
Organism: Prevotella sp.; assembly: GCA_024695815.1. Lineage (GTDB taxonomy): Bacteria > Bacteroidota > Bacteroidia > Bacteroidales > Bacteroidaceae > Prevotella. The sequence continues at coordinate 48,280 of JAILHK010000017.1, read as the reverse complement.
TCATAAAGCAGACGCGACTGTCGTGTGGCGCATGAGCAAATTCGCGAACCAGACGCTCGTTCTCGAACATCACCTCGGAGAACTCTGGGGTACGAAAATAAGGTACATGCTCTTGGCCAATGGCGCGAACCGCTTCGCTCGACATCACGGGGCCTACAGTAAAATTCAGCATTTTTCTTTCTTCTATTTTTTTATTTCACTTCTATATAACTAAGGTTACAGACCCCACCCCCTGCCCCTCCCCTTGAAGGGAGGAGAGAGAGGCGGCTTCCTCTGCGGTTCTCCCCTTGAAGGGAGGAAAAAGAGGCGGCTTCCTCTGCGGTTCTCCCCTTGAAGGGAGGAGAGAGAGGCGGCTTCCTCTGCGGTTCTCCCCTTGAAGGGAGGAAAAAGAGGCGGCTTCCTCTGAGGTTCTCCCCTCCCTTCAAGGGGAGGGGCAGGGGGTGGGGTCTGTATTGTTATTATACATCTCTGCTTTCGTTTTACGAAAAGTTCACTGCAAAAATACAAAACTTTTTTGAACACTGGACCATATCTATGAAAAAATGATTAACTTTGCAGCAAAATTAAGGTTAGCCATGCACGAAATAATAGAAAAACCGGGTTACGAACTTGACGAGACATTGAAAGAACTCTGGCAGGTACAGCTGGACCTGCTGCAGAAGCTGATAGATGTGTGTAACCGTCATAACCTGCGTTGCTGGGTGGACGGAGGCACCATGCTGGGCACTGTTCGCCACAAGGGTTTTATACCCTGGGATGATGATATTGACGTAGCAATGATGCGCGAGGACTACGACCGCCTGAACGAGATTGCGGCACAGGAATTCGAGCATCCCTATTTCTATCAGACGGCGTATAGCGACACCGACTATTATCGCAGTCATGCGCAACTGCGAATGGATGGCACAACGGCCATTCGTCCCAGCGACTGCTTTCAGCCATTCCACCAAGGCATCTTTATCGATGTGTTTCCCATCGATGGTATTCCCATGGACGACACAAGCGTTGACAATGCGCTGAAACGGAGCCGTCGCATTCTGCGCTTTCTGAAAGCAAAGAACACACGCATCTGGGCGTCGGGACGCATCGGACTGATTGGACGTAAGTGGCGCGCCCGCCACGCAGTCAAGAAACGTGGCTGGAGTACCATCTTCCGTGAAGCAGAAGACCAGTACCGCCAGTTCCCCGTGGAAACGAACAAATACGTTGGTGAGCTGTCGTTCACCGGCAAATCGCTGGTCTATCCTAAAGAGATTTACGACAAGACACTCTGGCTGGACTTTGAGGATATCAAAGTGCCTGTGCCCGTGGGATGGGACACCTATCTCACCATTCAATACGGTGAAGACTATATGATACCGCTCAAAGACCCCACAATGCATGGACAACTGATTATCGACGCGCACCGCGACTATCGCGACGTGCTGCCCGAGGTTCAGAAGGAATACAGCAAATCGGTATTCCAACGACTCTGGAAGAAAATCATCAAATAGCTATTGAACATGAAGATACTGCTATTCTGTGAGAACAAATATGCCGTGGATATCGTCAGACCACTGCAAGCAGAAGCTGACCGCCAAGGGGGACACGAGGTGTTGTGGTATGTGCACCAGAAGAAGATACCTGAGTTTCCACTGAAGGACGAGGTGCGCTGGACGCATTCCATGCAGGAGGCTTATGATTTCCATCCCGATGCGGTCTTTGCACCGGGCAACATTGTGCCTTACTACCTGAGCGGCGTGAAGTGCAGCATCTTTCATGGCTATGCAGCCGAGAAGCGCGACCAGTTTCATATCCGTAACTACTTCGACATCTACATGACGCAGGGCCGCTACTTCACCGAGGAGTTTCTGAAGCTGCAGAAGAAGTACCGCGATTTTGAGGTGCTGGAGACGGGCTGGACACGCCAAGACTGGATAGCCCGCCATCGGCATGACTTCGACCAGGAGCGAGAGGAGCTGCTAAAGAGGCATCAGTGTGAGCGCATCGTGCTGTATGCGCCGACGTTCTCGCCCCGCCTGACATCGCTGCCAAAGATTAAAGAGGCACTGGTAAAACTGGTTGACGAGAAGAGAGTGCTGCTGCTGATAAAGCTTCATCCGCTGACCCGCCAGGAATGGGTGGAGGAATACAGGCAGTTGGCTGCCAGTCATCAGAACATCGTCTTTGAGGATGACTTCGCCGTGAGCAAGTATATGCTGATGGCCGACGCCATGGTGAGCGACACGTCTTCGACCATCTACGAGATGCTGCTGCTGGACAAGCCCGTCATCACGGTGGACACCGTGAGTCAGGACCCCTACTGGAAAGACATCCACGACGTAGGTCTGTTGACAGCCGCCTACGACGAAGTGTTCAGCAGTCAGATGCTGACAGAGAAGCGCCAATGGATTATTGCCAACTACGACCCTTACACCGACGGTCACTGTGCTGAACGCATGCTGCAAGGCGTGGCAGAATACATCAAGCGCCACGGTGTGCCTGCTAAGCGCAAGCTGAACCTGTGGCGCAAGTATGTGAGCATAAAAACTTTCGGACGTGTGAAGTAGCGTAGTTGCACTTCGCACGAAACACTATTTCTTTTGTTCTGCAACATATTCTCTCCAGGGCTTGTTCAAGTCAAGGAAACGATAGTTGCGTGGGGGTATCTCGCTGGGAATCTCCATATATTTTCCATAGAGATGCGTGAGATACTCATCGGGCTTTGACACGCCCATCAGCATACAATCTTCGAACTTAACAGGGACGGGCTCGCCATACCACTCCTTGGGCATGGCACCCTTTTCCGGACGATAGTCGTGATCGGCCAACAACGGACTGTCGGCTATACGCCACTGACGGCGCACCTTGTCGAGCTTGGCATGCACATAGTCGGGCTTGAACAAACGGCGCAGCAGCAAGGTAATCAGGCTGCGGAAACCGCGACCATGCTTATAGGGATCGGTGTGGGTGAAATACAGCAGTTTCCACCACATCTTATAACGCGCATAATGACGGCGACGGGCACCGCAATCTTCTATCATGCCATCAAGGGGAAACAAGTCGATGGGAAGGCCACCTACAAAATCATAACTGCGATGCATGCGATAAGTGGAACCGGCCTCCTGCACGCGTGCAAAAGGATAAGGATAGCCCTCGGTGCAGCCACCGCTTACCACCTCGTAGCCCTTGGGCATCCACTCGTCGGCATGCGCCAACAGGGTGTCGTAGTCCTCGCGAGGCATACCGACATCGGCATCGTCGTCCCAGGGAATGAATCCGCCATGACGCACGGCACCCAACATGGTGCCACACAGCAGATAGTAGGTGAGATGATGTTCGCGACAGACTTGATCTATCGCTTTCAGTATGTTCAACAGGCGGGCTTGCACCAGACGGGTCTCTTCGTCAACACGGTCACCGTGCAGCGCCAGAGCCTGCTCATTTGGATTGTAACTGGTTTCCATATCTTAAAAAATGCAATTTTGTTTGTAGCTTGTAGTAGTTCTGGCTAAAGGCATAATGCACCATGTTGCGCCAGTCCATGCCCGAACGACAAGGATGAATGGTGACCGTCTGCTTGGGCGCATCAGGATTCATCTGGTCGCAGAGGCGTGCCACGTACTCGAACATGTTGTACTCGCCCAACACGCGCTGCTTCATGGCGTCGAGCGCTGCCACGGACTGCTCGTAGCGCTGTGCCTGAAGCTGCTGCTCGATGATGCGAATGGCCTGTTCGGGCTTACGGATATCTATGGGTTCGAAAGCATCACGACTGAAATAGTCGGCCAGATTGGTACAACCGTGATAGATAGGGAAGGTGCCTGTGAGGTAGCAGTCGCTGATTTTCTCGGTCCAGTAATAGCGCTCGGACGAGTTCTCGATGGCGATGTGATACTTATATGGACGCAGCACATCCCACTTATCGTCGAAGGAACGGAATCCGCGACCGAAGATGTCTAGCTGATCGCCAAAACGGGCTTTGAGCTTCTCTACAAACTTGATGCGATCCAGGTGGCCACGGGTGAAGGCCTTGTTGCTGGTGATGACCGAGATAAGCTTGGTCTTCTCGGCGGGATCTGACGGTTGAGAGAGGGAGTCGTAGTCCTGAGAATAGGTATAGGGGATGCCCGCTGATGGCGGTGCCGGCTGATAGCCCACAAACCAAGGCAGAATGGCAGGACCATACTGCACATGGCGATGGTGCATCTGCTCCTGACAAGAGACGACCAGACCGAACTGGTCGATATAGCGCTGGGGATAGACAAGCACAGAACGGGGCTCGGTGGTGAGCAGGATGGTGTTCTCGGGCGCCACACGACAGGTCTGCTGGTCGCGCACGCCTTTTCCTTGCACCACCCAGAAATCGGCTTCGTCTAAGGAGTCGTCAAGACAGAACTCATAGCGTCCGTCCTGAGAACGCAGGTTGTGACCGGGGGTCTGACGGTGCATGATGGTGGCGAGACCATCGCGATAGGGCATGAATCTTACTTTATACATGATGCATGAGGTATTCGTTGGCAGCAGCTAATCCTTGTTTGATATAATAGCCTTCGTTCAGACGACGGCTCATCTCGGCAGCATGGCGTCGCATCGTTTCGTAGTCTGAAGGACTGAGCTGCGCAAGTCGGTCGCTGATTTGAGACAGGGAGTCAACGCTGATGCCTACTTTCTGTGCTTCGATAAAAGGTGCCATAGCGGCTTGACTCCACACAATAACGGGGATGCCGGCACGCAGATAGAAAGAGGTCTTGTGGGGGTCGTTGATGCGCAGGTAGGTGCCCCAATCGCCTGTACACTCGTCGAGCGAGTCGCCATCCCACACCAGACCGAAGTCGGCCTGAGCAGTGGCGATGAAATCGTCGCTGGCCATAAAACCATGATAGTGCAAAGAGGCATTGGTGTTGGCCTGGTCATCGAATCCCTTGCCATAGAGTTCCATTTGCCATCCCTTCATGACGGGCTCTAAGAGATAGAGGAAGGCATTGCGCCAACGGCCCAGGTTACCGGCATAGACGACGGTTGGGGTGTGCTGGGCCTGCTGGTGGTTCTGACTGTCGGAGAGATAATCGAAAATCTGTAGGCAATGGATGCCACCCTTAAAGCCGTGCTCAATGAGATAATCGCGCATGGTGGGGTTGTGGACAATGAGAAAATCGGTCTTTGACAGACGACTGTTCTCCTGACTGGCTGTCAGCTTATGACGACGGAAGGCGCCCAGGTCGTGGATGACGGTGACCACCTTTGCACCTTTCCACTTGGCAAAGGTGCATGCCATGAAATAGAACTTCTTGACGGGATATTGCAAGAAGAGCATATCATCTTTCTTCAGGCGCCAGAGGATGCTAGTCACGCTGACCAGTTTGGTGAGGAATCGCCCTACCCCACCTTCGCCAAAGTTATGGCGAGTAAGATTGCGAAAACCCTCACGACGGCATATCTCATCAATATCTTGCTTAGCCTTGTTGTTAGTGCCTACTTCAATATAATACTTCATATCTGCCAAAATGAGTTATCTTTTTTCTACGTATCCACCGTTTGTCGTGCCGCTCCTTGACGCGGATAGCCTCGGCCACATCGTCTGGTGTCCACCCGCGCTGACGGGCATACTCGTCGAGGATGAAGCGATAGGCGGGGGTGAGCCAATAGAACAAGGTGAGGTTCTCCATACACTCGGCTTTGGGTACAGCACCTTGGAAGAACTGCATGCGGTTGATGTCTATCAGTTCGAAACGGAGAAGACTATCGACCAGCACATTGGTGGGGTTCAGGTCGCGGTGCAACACGCCTGCCTCGTGGAGGGAGGCTACAAAGCGTGCATAGGCAACGGCCAGCGTTTCGTCGAAGGGGTCTTGCTCTATCAGGCGTGGACGGATGGGTTGGCTGTCGGTATAGGCGCAGATGTAATACACCTGCGTCGTGAAGCCCATGAAGTGCTGCTCGATATAGGCCACCTCGTGAGGTGTTTGGAAGCCTCGTTGGCGCAGGGCTACGGCATTCTCATAGGAACGGCGCGCCTTGCTATCGCGGAAGAACGTATAGGCAATCGACTTGATGATGTCGTTGCGCTTAAAGCGCTTCACCACCAGTTTCTCGCCACCGACCTCAAATAAGCGGACCTGATTACGCCCTTTATACAGCAGTTCGCCCTTGTCTGCTGCAAACAGACTTGGCACTTGCTGAATCCATTCATTCAGTTGTTGGTAGTCAGGACTAACTATTATTCTCATGGGCTTTATTGATTTTCACGATGTTGCCAGACACGGGGGACTGGTTCTTAAACGCTGAAACGGTTTACCACCTCAACAACACGACGGGCGTCTGCCGGCGTCATCACCGGACTGATCGGCAGGCTCAGCTCCTGACGATGAATCTGTTCGGTGACAGGCAGTGACAGGTGCTTCCATTGGCGATAGCACTCTTGTTGATGTGGTGGAATGGGATAATGGATGAGTGTCTGTATATCATGCTGCGTCAGATACTCTTGAAGGGCATCCCTATGCTGACACAGCACAGGATAGATGTGATAGACATTCTGCGATGAAGGCATGACGACGGGCAGAGTGATGAGTGGATTGACAAGCTCGGTATTGTAGATGTCGGCGATGGTCTGCCGTCTGGCATTATCTTCGTCGAGATAGTGCAGCTTGACGGCAAGAACAGCGGCCTGGAGCTCATCCAAACGACTGTTGCGCCCGGTATATTTAAAGACATACTTACGCTGGCTTCCATAGTTGGCAAGCGCCCTGACGGTGTCAACAAGCTGGCGGTCGTTGCTGGTCACGGCACCACCATCGCCCAACGCCCCGAGGTTCTTACCCGGATAGAAGCTATGACCGGCAGCATCGCCAAGAGAGCCCGTACGACGTCCGTCGGAAAAGCGGCAACCATGCGCCTGGGCATTGTCTTCAACCAGTTTTAAATGATACTTCTGGCACAGTTGTCCTATCTGCTCTGTATAGGCACAGCGCCCATACAAATGAACCAACAGAACGGAACGGGTACGTGGTGTGATACGTGCTTCGATGGCACTATCGTCTATTTCCAACGTGTCGAGACGCGGCTCGACCAAGACGGGCACCAGATTATTTTCTGTCAGTGCGAGGATTGAAGCAATATAGGTGTTGGCTGGCACGATGACTTCATCGCCGGGCTGCATCACCCCCATCTCGATATAAGCACGATAGATCCAGATGAGCGCATCGAGACCATTGCCGCAACCCACACAATACTGTGTGCCGATAAAGCGGGCATAGTCGGACTCGAAACGAGCATTTTCCTTGCCCTGCAGATAATAGCCAGACTCAACGACCCGGTTGACCGCCTCGCGTATCTCCGTGCCATGTAGTTGGGTGACAGCCTGTAAATCCAGAAACTTAATCATGCCTCCACCTCCTTTCTATTTATAGGCCTCCTTGCGGATGATTCTACCATCTATCACGTCGTATTTCCGATTGAACTCTTCACGGCCGCGCTTCCAACGGTTGTGGGTCCACAGATAGAAAGGCGGCTGGCGACGGATACTTTCCTCGAGCATCTGATAGAAGCGACGGGTGATAGCGAACTCTTCTTCTTTGGCTGCTTCGCTTGACACCAAACGGAAGGTGCAGATATACTGTCCACGGCGCGGACGCTGCATATCTACATAGAACACGGCATCGTTCATCTTCTGCATGATTCGTTCGGCGCCTGTGAACACAGGGGTATCGTGGTTGAGGAAATCAACCCAGAGGTGCATATTCTCCCATTTAGGACTTTGGTCGCTGATATATCCGAAAAGCGAACGACGCTGCTCGCGTTTCAGCGTGATGAGATGACGCAAGATATCTTGCTTGGGCACACAAAGACCACCGTGGGCAGAGCGAAGGTCAATGAAGAGCTGATTGAAAGCATCGTTGTACAACGGATGGTAGATGAGTCCCATCACCGCGTTGGGATAGCGTTGGAATGCCAGGCCTACGGCAGAGAGCCACTCCCAATTGCAATAGTGGCCAAGGATGGCAGCACAGTTCTGTCCGTTGTCGAAAGCTTTCTCGAGTTCTTCCACGCCACGATACTCGATATGCTTTAGCAGTGTCTCGTTGCTGATGCTCAACAGCTTGATGGTCTCGACAAAATAGTCGCAAAGCCAATGATAGAACTGGCGCTCTATCTGTTTGATTTCTGCCTCGCCTTTTTCGGGGAATGATGATGTGAGCTGTCGGCGTACCAACTTCCTGCGATAGCCTATCAGATGGTAAACCAACACGAAGAAGCAGTCGGACACGCCATAGAGAAACCATAACGGCAACAGCGATATGGCGTAGCTAACGGCATAGAGGATATGATATAACAATCGTTTCATCGGCTTATCAGGTCTTTGGAGGTGGTTTGCAAGATGGCCTTGTTCACATTGAGAAGATGGGCAGCATCGGTGCTGTTACTGATGAGAGCACGTTCGGCATCGAAATCGTACAGTATCTCGCCCGAAGCATCATAGAGCCACTGGGCATTATTGAAGTTATGAACAGCAGTGGGATGCTGATAGGTGGCTGACAGCACATCGCGACTGAAAGGATAGTCGGCATGTGACAGTTGCAGTTGTCCTAACAAGGTGGCAGACAGATCGCTCTGATTACAGAGTGTCTTTACGCGACGGGCTTCTTTCACGGCACCGCCCAGCCATAGCAAGGGGATGTGGTTCTTCTGAAGAGGCGTTGACGGGGTGACCTGCTGATAGTTGATGCCATGATCTGCGACCAGCACAATCAGAAGGTTGTCCCACTGGGGGGTACGTTTCAGCTTCTCAACGAACTGGAACAGGCAGGCATCCAAATAATGGAAGGCATTCTTGACCTCATCGTCTAACACCTTCGTAGGTACATCCCACGGCTCATGACTACTCAACGTGCTATAGCCCCAAAGATGTGGCTGTGCATGATCTGGCGTGGAGGTGATTTGCGAATAAAGGGTCTCGAAGGTAATCTCGTCTTGCACGCCCCACTGAGACGTGTTCTGTTGCTCACGGGAATAGTCGTCCATGCTGGTGATCTTATCCCATCCGGTAGAGATCAGATAAGAACGCATGTTGGTAAAGTTTATGTCTCCACCATAGAGGTAACTGGTGGCGTAGCCCTCGACCTTCAGCGTACGTGCGATGCTGGGAAGCGTGCGACTCTTCTCGGGAATCTTCATCACCGAGAACGAGGGGAAAGAGGGATAGCCACTCAAGGCGCAGACCGTGCCACGATCTGTGCGCCAACTGTTGCCATAGCAACGCTCGAAATAGATGCCCTCGTTTTTGAGTTGCTGCAGATGGGGCATCGCGTCGGCAAACAGCTCGCTGGCGCTCTCCATCAAGATGACCACAACATGGGGACGTGTGGTGTTAAGCAGGGTATCTGTCAACACGCTCTCGGTGGTATAGACATCCTGAACCAACTGCTGGCACTGCGCCTCATCGAAAAAGGTGTATTGCGACAGGTCGTCGAGCTGATGGCTCAAGGAGTAGAGGAAGCTGAATACGGGGTTGACGGCCGAATGGTTCAGAAACTGATTCTCGGAATAATAAACCTGACCGATATTGGTGGTTGACTCTCTGACGCCGCCACGGATGCCTATCACCATGACGGGTATCAGCAACAAAGAGAAGATGGTTTTCTCAAGACGGCCTTTCTTGATGACCTTTGTTGGTTGTTTGGCTATTCTGTCATAAAGGCAATAAATGATGATGGCCGTGACGACCAACAAGAGGAAACGCCACACCAGATAACCAACAGACACGCTCGCCATCGCTTCGGTGGGTGTTGAGAGATAGGTCAGGCATACGGCATCGAGCTTGAAATTCCAAAACGGATACAAGCTCGTGTCTGCTACGAATGCCAAGGAGAATGCCAACGCAACAATACCACTATAAACACGGAAAAGCCATTTGGGCAGAATGTGCCAAATGGATATCATGGATAAGAGATAGGGAACGATGAGAAAATAGAGTGCCGTAGAGGCATCCAGCGTCAAGCCATGCCAGACAACGGCGAAGTAATCGACAACATGAACATCGTGCCCTGCGCCATTGCAAAGCATAAAGACCATCTTAGCAACAAAGAATACGAAAAGTGTTGTAAGATAGTATCCGCACAGATATCTCAGTCTATTTTTCACAGCGATTGCATATCATTCAGTTTCTTATAATAGCCATCCATATTAAGAAGCTCATCGTGTGTACCGCGTTCTACGATACGTCCTTCGTGGAGCACACAAATCTCATCGGCATTCTTAATGGTTGACAGGCGGTGAGCGATAGCCACCGTTGTGCGTGTTTTCATCAGTCGCTCTAAGGCATCCTGCACCAAACGCTCGCTCTCTGTATCGAGAGCAGAGGTAGCCTCGTCGAGAATCAAGACGGGGGGATTCTTCAGAATGGCGCGGGCAATGCTGACACGCTGGCGCTGTCCACCAGACAAGCGTCCGCCACGGTCACCGATATTCGTGTCAAAGCCATTCTCGCTCTGCGTGATAAACTCATAGGCATTGGCAATCTTAGCGGCCTCGGCAATCTGTTCATCGGTGGCATTGTCAACACCAAACGAGATGTTGTTGCGGAAAGTGTCGTTGAAGAGAATGGCCTCTTGGTTGACATTACCTATCAGCTGTCTCAGGTCGTGAATACCAAGATCTTTAACGTTGATGCCATCAATCAGCACCTCACCTTCCTGCACATCATAGTAACGGGGAATCAAATCGACCAACGTGGACTTGCCACCACCGCTCTGTCCTACTAGTGCAATGGTTTTGCCCTTCGGAATAACGAGGTTAATATTTCTCAGTACCCACTGGTCGGCATACTTAAACGACACGTTGCGGAACTCTATCTCGTGTTCAAACGACGTGATATGCTTGGGGTTCTTAGGTTCTACGATGGTGTTCTCTGCCATCAAGATCTTATCAATACGCTCCATGGAAGCCAGACCTTTGGGGATATTATAGCCTGCCTTGGAGAACTCCTTCAACGGGTTGATGATTGAATAGAGGATGACCATGTAGTAGATGAACGTAGGACCAGTGATGGTTTGGTTGTTGAGCACCAGGATGCCACCAAACCAAAGCACGATAACAATCATCACGGTGCCCAGGAACTCACTCATAGGATGGGCAGACGACTGACGGATGTTGACACGCATCAGATTGTCGCGGTACTGCGAATTGATGCGGTCGAAACGCTGGTTCATCTTATCTTCGGCACAGAAGGCCTTGATGATGCGCAGACCACCTAAGGTCTCTTCTACCTGACTCATCGTATCGCTCCACAGGGCCTGGGCCTCGATACTCTTGCGCTTCAGCTTTCTGCCAACGACACCCATCACCCAGCCCATCACAGGAACAATCACCAGGGTGAACAGGGTCAACTGCCATGACACGAACAGCATGGTGCAGAAATAGGCGATAATCAGCACGGGATTCTTAAACAGCATGTCGAGTGAAGACATGATAGAGCTCTCTACTTCCTGCACATCACCACTCATGCGAGCAATGATATCACCTTTGCGCTCTTCGGAGAAGAAGCCGAGAGGCAGAGAGGTAATCTTTTGATAGAGCTGATTGCGGATGTCGCGTACCACACCGGTACGGATAGGTACGATACATGCCGACGTGAGGAAATAGGCGCCCGTTTTCAACAACGTGGTGACGGCCAGGAAAAGACCGATAAACAACAGTGTGGTGGTCTGACCGTAATCGCGAATCAGGCAATTCACAAAATAATTCAGATTGTTCATCAGTACGGTCTGTACATCGCTCCAATCCCACGCCATATAGCCACTCGCAGCATCGGCCTCACCTGTCTGGAACAGGATTTGCAAGATGGGAATCAGTGCCGCAAACGAGAATATATTGAGAACGGCCGACATGATATTGAAAAATACCGACGCAGCAAGATATCGATTATATGGAGGAACAAACCTACGTAATACTTGCAGGAATTCTTTCATCTTCTTTTTCTAATTATATTATTTGTTTGCAAAGATACGAATATTAATCCGAATAACAGGTACGATAACGTGTAAAATTAGGAAAACGCCCTATCCTATTGATGTTTCGCAGATGGAGCTATCACCAACTTATCGTTATTCATACGATACATGTACTGCTGGATAATGGATTTCATCTGACTGGTCATGTGCTGCAGCGTGTCGGCAGGCACCTCCTTGAGTATGTTCTTACTAAAGACTGAGTCGGTGCGATAACGGTAAGCTGCCGTCACTTCTTGTCCGTCGAACTCCAGCACGTATGGACCTTTCACAAACTCATAGCCATTGCTCTCTGGCACCCAGTGCAGGGCATGTGTCTCTTCTGCTGGCGTATGCAGCATATCTTTTCCAAAGGCCAGATAAGGCTGGTCGTAATGAAGATAAGCCAGCACCGTAGGCATGATGTCTATCTGTTCCACCACACGTTGGGTGTCATAGCCACACAACGACTCGTCGCCTGGCGCATACAGGATGATAGGCACGTTGAACAGTCCTAATGTTGTCTTGTAGAAGGGGTCTATGGGCGAACTGCTATGGTCTGCCGTCAACACAAAGAGGGTATTCTTGAACCAAGGCTGTTTGCTGGCTTCCTTGAAGAACTGTTTCAAGGCATGGTCTGTATATGCCACACACTCTTGCAGGGGAATCTCGCCTTTAGGGAACACGTTCTTGTAGCGTGCGGGCAGGTTGAAAGGCGTATGCGAGGTTGCCGAGAACAAAGCAGTCATAAAGGGTTGCTTCATCTTGTTCATCTGAGCGACATAGAACTGCATAAACTCTTCATCCCAAATAGCCCAGGTGCCATCAAAGTCTTTATCGCCATTGAAATGCGGATCCTCGTTATACTCTGTCCTGCCATAATAGCGCTGGAAACCGGTGGCACGGGCAAAAGCCTGGAAGCCCATCGAGTTGTTCTGAGCACCGTGGAAGAAGGCGGTGGTATAACCTTTCTTCTCGCCCAACTCACGCGCCAGACCTGACATATGGTTCAGGGAGGCAGGCGTCAGGAACAACGGCTCTACGTAGTTTGGCAGCGACGACAGCGTGGAAGGCATTCCTTCGATACTCTTTCGACCATTCGAATAAGAATATCTCCAAGTGATAGCGCCATGAGCAATCAGCGAATCTACAAAAGGAGTAAAGCCCTTGTAAGCACCGCCACGCAAGGTCTGGTTGTAGTAGCCCATGTGCTGTTTGCCCCAGCTCTCGAGTATAAGCACCACCACATTCTTGGGCTGAAAGGCCACCGAGTCGTTGGGCACATGGATGGGCGTATAGAAAGACAGCGCCTCTTCCTCGCTCATATAACTGGGAGTCACAAGGGGTTTCTTGCTGAGCGTACGGTAGATGCTGAAAGGTGTGTTCAGTACAATACCTGTCTCTGCCGGACGATCCACAAACTGATTGGCATTGCTGATGGTGATAGGGCGCACAGCATGCGAGAAGCCTCCGCGCATACCGGCAATGACCAGCGGAACAGCTGCCACGAGTATCACGGTCTGGGTGACGTAATAGCGCCACGACGCTTTCACTGCCGACACCCGCTGCGGACGGAACACCTTCCACAACAGCCACGACAGGGCAAAGGCCAACAATACCAGATACCAGTTTGCCAAGAACTGTTCGCCCATAATCTTTGTCATTCCGCCCACACCCTCATGACTAAACTCGTAGAATACAGAGGTGGTGGTTCGCTTTCCTGTATATGGGAAATAGACGCAGTCGCACAGGTTTGCCCATATGGCCACAGAGTTGCAAACCACGTAAACCCATTTCACCACTTGGTAATATCCTTTCCGCTCTTTCCAATGCAAGGGAAACAGCATCAGCAAGATAACCAACGCATTGGTATAAAGAATGGCAGTGGTATCAAAGATGAGACCCGCAGCAAAAAGACTGGCAGCATGGCCCCACGTCATTGTATCAGCATAAAGCGACCAGTTTACCAACAAGAAAACCAATCTGCAAAATGTGAACAGTAAGAATATGACAAATAAATTGCTAACCAAGCCCACAACGGGATATCTAAAGAATGTTCTTCTCATAATATTCGTCTTTAAAAGCGAGTGCAAAGTTACAAAAAAGTGGATATAATATGGCACTTTTCAAAGAAAAAGTAGTAATTTTGCGACCAATGAAACAGAAAAGAATGAAGAGGAAAGTAACCTGGACCATCGCCACCCTTCTATTGGTGGGTCTCGGGTCTTGGGTCTATAGCCGTTGGAACGTATGGTTCCACAACCCTGACGAAGAGCCTTATACCGCCAGCAGCACACCTCACTGGGTGCTACTGACCTTTGGCGACTCCACAGAATGGGCACGCAACGTGAGTTGGCAAGGCGACAGCATGGTACGCCCGTCGCACCTGGAGTTGGCACAGTTGCCCGATGGCGACACCATCCAGATTTCTGTCAATGGCGAGGTCTTCGAGTCTCGTGCCGGAAAGGCTGCTTATTACGTGGCCCGACTGCGCAACCTGCAACCCAACGCCTGCTATGCCTATCGGGCAGTGACAGACGGCAAGGTCTCTGAGTGGTATCATTTCACTACCAGCAAACAGACGCACGACGACCTCTCGTTCCTCTACGTGGGAGATGTTCAAGACACCCTTTACGGCGAGGCCAACCGCTTCCTCCGTGAGGCTCTCCACCGACACCCACGGAGTGAGTTCCTGGTTTGTGGCGGAGACCTGACGGAACGTCCCACCAACCAGCACTGGACAGAGACCTTTCGCGACCTAGACAGCGTGGCTCAGTACCTGCCTTTGGTGTGTGTCACGGGCAATCACGATTACCTGAAAGGGGTTATCGTATCGCTGGAGCGCCGCTTCTCGCTCATCCACTCTTACTATCTCGACTCGAAGGTTGGCGACAATCAAGTGTTTACGTTTCACTACGGTCCCGCCCAGTTCTTCTTGTTAGACAGCAACCGCGAGTTTCCTTACCTCTTCACCCAGCGCAACTGGCTGGAAGAACAGCTCAAGCACAGCACCGCCCGCTGGAAGATTGTGGTGCTTCACCACCCTCTCTTCTCTTTGAAAGGCAACAATAACTTGATTCAGCGCTGGATGTTCAACGACCTCATAGAGGAATATGGTGTGGACCTTGTGTTGCAAGGCCACGAACATGCCTACGGACGAATGACGCGCCACACGGACGATGGGCAGCCCACCACACCTATCTATACGGTCAGCCACTGCTCACCAAAGAACTACTACATACAGTTTGACGACCGTTTCGACAAATTTGGCATCTCTAGCCGTTACTATCAGACCGTGAACATCTCTGGCGACACGCTAACCATGGCTGCCTACGAGGTGTACCAGCACACGCTCTACGACTCCATCTGCGTGATTAAGAAGGGTGCAAACACCCACATCCAAGACTACGGAAAGGCCATTCCCGAATATACAAAATTTACGCCCGACCTCTCTCGAAAGAAAGACCGGGCGTATGCCGAACGCATCGAAGCGTATAGAAAACGTCATCCCGAACGCATCAAAGGGCTTCGCCCAACAAAGTAGCACTGGTGCTACCCGTGATACGCACGCGGACTGTTTCGCCTATATGGTGGTTCTTCTTGTCGAAGACCACCATTTTATTTTGTTCTGTTCTGCCGCACAACTGCTCGCGCGAACGCTTTGAGAAGCCTTCTACCAGCACATCAAACTCCTTGCCCTCATCCTTCTTGTTCTGTTGGGCAGAAATCTCTGTCTGCAGCGCAATCATCTCGTTCAATCGACGAATCTTCTCTTCCTCTGGCACATTATCAGGCAAATGCTTTGAGGCAAACGTGCCGGGACGCTCTGAATACTTGAACATAAAGGCTGAATCATAACCCACCTCGCGCATCAGCGACAGTGACAACTGATGATCTTCCTCGGTCTCGTCGTGATAGCCCACAAAGATATCTGTTGATAAGCCACAGTCAGGGATGATTCGACGGATGGCAGCCACACGGTCCAAATACCATTCACGCGTGTATTTACGGTTCATCAACTTCAAGATACGGTCACTACCACTCTGCACCGGCAGGTGGATATGCTTGCAGACATTAGGCATATCGGCAATCACCTGAAGGGTCTCGTCGCTCATATCCTTAGGATGCGAGGTCGTAAAGCGGATACGCAGCTCGGGAGCCTCCTCAGCCACAGCCTTCAGCAACTTTGGAAATCCCATACCTTCGAAGTT
Organism: Prevotella sp.; assembly: GCA_024695815.1. Classification (GTDB taxonomy): domain Bacteria; phylum Bacteroidota; class Bacteroidia; order Bacteroidales; family Bacteroidaceae; genus Prevotella. The sequence continues at coordinate 32,106 of JAILHK010000017.1, read as the reverse complement.
ATAGCTGTTGACATTCTGTCCGAGCAGCGTAACCTCCTTAAAGCCACGGTCACGCAAGTCGCGCACCTCACGCAGGATGCTCTCCACATCACGACTACGTTCACGACCGCGAGTATAGGGCACAATACAGTAATGACAGAAGTTGTTACAACCGCGCATGATGCTGACAAAACCGCCAATCTTATGTCCAAGACCAATACGCTGAGGCACTACATCACGGTAGGTCTCGGTTGTAGAAAGTTCAATATTGATAGCCTTATGTCCCAGCTCTGCCTGAGCTACCAAATCAGGCAACGACAGATAGGCATCGGGACCAGCCACGAGGTCGGCACCATGGTTCTTGAGCAGGTCGTCTTTCACACGCTCTGCCATGCAACCCAGCACACCAACCACCAAACTACGCTTACGCTTCACAGCATTCAGCGCTTCTAACCTGTGATAAATTTTCTGTTCGGCATTATCGCGCACCGAACAGGTGTTCAGGAATACCGCATCGGCCTCGTCAATATTCTCGCAGTTCTCATAGCCTGCCATCTTCATGACCGATGCCACCACTTCCGAGTCTGCCACGTTCATCTGGCAGCCGTAAGTCTCAATAAAAAGTTTCTTCATTAGCTAATTTCTCAATTTCGACTGCAAAATTAAGAAATAATTATGAATTACGAACTTTAATAAAAATAATTTCACCTTTATACATATATAATTAGTAAATATTCGTACCTTTGCAGTTGAATTACACAATAACAACAAAAGATGAGTTTTTCTAAAGTTAACATCTGGACCGAAATACGTGATTACACACTCTTGGCTATTGCCATGATTAGCTACAGCATAGGATGGACCGTATTTCTCTTGCCCAACAATATCACCACGGGGGGGGTTGCGGGTGTGTCGTCTATTTTGTTCTGGGCCACAGGTATTCCCATCAACGTGAGCTACTTCGTCATCAATGCTGTGCTGTTGCTCATCGCCCTGCGCATCCTGGGACTCAAGTTCTGCTTGAAGACCATCTTTGCCGTCTCGGTGCTGACCACCGCACTGACCATCATGCCTCAATATATCACCGTTCATTTGCTCAGCGACCAGCCATTCATGGCAGCCATCATCGGTGCCGTGTTCTGTGGTAGCGGTGTGGGCTTAGGTCTAGCAGCTAATGGTTCTACCGGTGGAACCGACATCATTGCGGCTATCATCAACAAATACCGCGATATCTCGCTGGGACGCGTCATCCTGATATGCGACGTTATTATCATCTCCAGCAGCTATTTTGTCTTAGGAGATATCGAACGTGTAATCTATGGTTACGTCGTGCTCTATGTCACCTCTTTCTGCATAGACCAGGTCGTGAACTCCATGCGCCGTTCGGTGCAGTTCTTCATTATCAGTGACAAGTACGAGGAGATTGGCAAGCGTATCAACCGCGAGCCTCATCGTGGCTGCACCGTTGTCGATGCCCACGGCTTTTACTCCGGCAAAGAGGTCAAGATGCTCTTCGTGCTGGCCAAGCGTCGCCAGAGCGATGTCATCTTCCGCATCATCAACGAGATAGACCCCAATGCCTTTGTTTCACAAAGTGCTGTTATCGGTGTTTACGGAGAAGGTTTCGACCGCTTCAAGGTGCGCAGCAAAACCCAAAAGAAAATAGAATAATCCGTCAGTTATTCTTTATAAAGACACACTTTACCTTCGCGCAGCGAGGCAGGCACGTCTATCAGACGCTGATTGCGTGAGCCGCGAAAGTGAAGTGTTTCGTCGCGTTGTGACTTCACAAACGGACCGTCCACCAAGACATCAATCTTTTCAAGCAGTGCCTTCTGGCGCGGATTGCTCACCAGCGACTCAAAGGTAAAGCCGGTGTAGCACCATATATCCTTGTCTGTACGTGTCTTTATGGCCTTTGCCAACTCGGTAAAGCCCTCGGGCTGATACATCGGATCACCACCCGAGAAGGTCACGTTAGCAAAGGGGTCAGCCTCTATGACGCTCATAATCTCGTCGGTCGTCATAGTATGTCCGCCTTCAAAATCCCACGACTGCGGGTTATGACAGCCAGAACATTGATGCCTGCAACCAGCACAATAAATGGAGGTCCGGAATCCCGGACCATCCACCATTGTATCTTCTATAATGCTTAATACGCTAATCATGAAAACAGTTTCTGATCACCATCGTCAATATGTGTCACGCGGTCGTTGAGCTCAGCCAGCTTACCGCTGTTCCATCGGTCGGTTGTGCCCACCAGATAGCCAGTGATACGCTGAAGGCGGTCGATATTAGTTGAACCACACTTTGGACAAGCCTTCAGATCGCTCTGTGCATTCTCGTAGCCGCAGTCCATACAGCGATTACGGTTGTGGTTCACCGAGCCGTAGCCCATATTCAGGCGGTCCATCATGTCAACCACGCTCATAATCACCTGTGGGTTGTGTGTAGCGTCACCATCAATCTCCACATAGAAGATGTGTCCACCACGAGTCAAGTCGTGATAGGGAGCCTCAACCTCTGCCTTATGACGTGCCGAGCACTTGTAGTACACAGGCACATGGTTTGAGTTGGTATAGTAATCGCGATCTGTCACGCCAGGAATACTGCCGAAGTCGCGACGGTCTTTCTTTGTGAAGCGTCCGGCCAGTCCCTCTGCAGGTGTTGCCAGTACAGAATAGTTGTGATGATACTGTTCACAGAATCCGTTGACACGGTCGCGCATGTAGGTCACAATCTTCAGTCCCAGTTCCTGAGCCTCCTCACTTTCGCCGTGATGTTTTCCAATCAAAGCCACCAAGCACTCTGCCAGGCCAATGAAACCGATGCCCAGTGTGCCCTGGTTAATCACACTCTCTACCGTATCGTTGGGGCCCAACTTATCAGCACCAATCCACAAGCTCTTCATCAGCAGGGGGAACTGTCGGGTGAAGGCGGTCTTTTGGAACTGGAAGCGGTCGTCCAACTGCTTGGCCGTGATTTCCAACAGGTCGTCGAGCTTAGCAAAGAACTGACCGATGCGCTGTTCCTTGTCTTTGATATCGCGGCACTCCAGCGCCAGACGTACGATATTCATTGTCGAGAACGAGATGTTACCTCTTCCCACACTGGTTTTCGGTCCGAAACGGTTCTCAAACACACGCGTACGGCATCCCATCGTTGCCACCTCGTGCAGGTAGCGTTCTGGATCGTCGGCACGCCACTCCTCGCTCTGGTTGAACGTGGCATCGAGGTTCAGGAAGTTCGGGAAGAAACGACGGGCCGTCACCTTACATGCCAACTGATAGAGATCGAAGTTACGATCCTCGGGCAGGTAGTTCACACCACGCTTTTTCTTCCATATCTGAATGGGGAAGATGGCCGTTTCGCCACCGCCTACACCCTCGTAGGTAGAGAGCAGCAGCTCGCGCATCACGCATCGACCCTCTGCCGAGGTGTCTGTACCGTAGTTGATAGACGAGAACACCACCTGATTACCACCTCGTGAGTGGATGGTGTTCATATTATGGATAAAGGCCTCCATGGCCTGATGCACGCGTCCCACCGTTTTGTTGATGGCATGCTGGCGCACACGGTCCAGTCCCTTCAGGCCGTCCAGAGGCTGCTTCACATAGTCGAGCAGTGGTTCCTGATAGATGGCTGAGTAGTCCTCGCCGTTCAAATCCTCCAGATATTTCAGCTCCTCGATATACGACAGACGTACAAAGGGTGCCAGATAGAAGTCGAATGCAGGGATAGCCTGACCTCCGTGCATCTCGTTCTGCGCACACTCCAACGAGATACAAGCCAGCACCGAAGCTGTCTCAATACGCTTGGCGGGGCGCGATGCACCGTGTCCGGCAATGAAGCCACAGTTCAGGATGTGGTCCAGCGGGTGCTGTACACAGGTGAACGACTTCGTGGGATAATAGTCTTTATCGTGGATATGCAGATAGTTGTGTGCCACGGCATCACGACTCTCGGCCGACAACAGATAGTCATCGACAAAGGGCTTGGTGGTCTCTGAAGCGAACTTCATCATCATGCCAGCAGGTGTGTCGGCATTCATGTTGGCATTCTCGCGCGTGATATCATTATTCTTAATGTTCACGATATCCAGGAACACGTCGCGGGTCTTTGCCTTACGGGCAATAGAACGCTGGTTACGATAGGCGATATACTTCTGAGCCACGTCCTTACGACTTGACTTCATCAGCTCCAGTTCCACCATATCCTGGATTTGCTCCACCGTCATCTGTGTCTCACCACGCTGGGCCACATGATCTGTTATCTGATTGAGCAGGTTGTCATCCTCACCTTTATCGGTGGTCATCATCGCCTTACGGATGGCAGCGATGATTTTCTGCTCGTTAAACCCGACGATTCGTCCGTCGCGCTTCACAACTGTCTGTATCATAATACCTTCGAAAAAAGTGTTTTATGGTTATCAAAAAAATTCTCTGCAAAGATAACAAATTCTTTCTATAATCCGTACTTTGCAGAGAACTAATTTCTAGTTAAAAAATGTTTTAGTCATCAATATTCAAAAGACGACCCGCCCAGGAACTCGCGCAGCAGCGACGTTGGCGGAATTTGGTCTTCTGGTATTGGCTTAATATATTTCAATAACTTATGCAATCGGTAGGCCTCCGAGTACTCCGGACAGTTCTCGGGCACCTGTTCCAACAACGGTTCCGCCTGACTTTTTATGACGGCCAACTCGAAAAGCATGGCCGAGTTGAACATCTGGTCGGCATGTTCCTGGAATGGGAATATCCACGTGTTCTCGCCTCTGCGCACCGAGGGCCAGCGGCGAATGGTCTCCTGTGCCGATACGCCACGGTACTTATGGTCGCGCACGATGCGGCGCAACAGTCGGTTGTCGGTGGTAGCAATGTAGTTATGACTATCCAGCAACAGGGTGGTAAGCGCCGATGCATAAACACGATAGATCTGTTCTTGCGGCACACCTGCAGTCAGTTCCGGGTTGAGGGCATGAATACCCTCCATCACCAGCACCTGGTCTTCTGCCAGACGCAGTTTCTTGCCACTTTTCACGCTCTTTCCTGTCGGGAAGTCATAACGAGGCAGTTCCACCTCTTCGCCCCTGAAGAGAGCATTCATCTGTTCGTTCAGCAAGGGCAGGTTCAGGGCATGAAGGTTCTCGAAATCATAGTCGCCAGTCTCATCTCTCGGCGTTAGGTCGCGATCCAGGAAGTAGTCGTCTAGCGAGATAGGCACCGGTTTGATACCATTCGTTATGAGCTGCACCGACAGACGTTTGCAGGTGGTGGTCTTACCGCTCGACGACGGACCGGCAATCAGCACCAGTCTCACTCCCTTTCTGTTGGCTATATCATCAGCGATCTTAGCAATCTTCTTTTCCTGTAGGGCCTCGCTCACCTGTATCAGCAGGTTGCTGTAGCCATTCTGGATAGCCTCGTTCAGGTCGCCCACGGTTCTCATGCCCATCAGTTGCTGCCAGCGGTGGCTCTCCTTGAAGATACCAAACATCTTGTCTTGCATCACTAGCTCGCCCAGCTCATCAGGGTGTTGGGGCTGCGGTATGCGCAGCAACAAGCCATCGTAGTATTTCTCTACGCCAAAGAGGTATAGATTTGACGTGGTGGTCAGCAGCGAGCCGTAGTAGTAATCATAGTAACCATCTATATCGTAAAGGGTGGTAAAGATCTCGCCACGACTCTTCAGCAACTTCACCTTCGACATAGAGCCCAACTCGGTGAACAGGCGGATGGCCTCTTCGGTGCTAGTTTCATGGCGATGGATTGGATAGCCCGCATCCACAATCTCCTGCATGCGGCGGCGTATCTTGCCGGCATCCTCTACCGTGACGGGGCGTCCCAGGTCCAGATCCACATAATAGCCATTCGACACCGGAATATCGATGCTCACCCTGCATGGGTTGTAGAGGTCGTGACAAGCCTTACATAATACAAAAAATAAGGTACGCGTATATGTACGTATGGCCGTGGGCGAGTACATATCCAGAAATTCCACTTCCTTGGGCTTATACACGCGAAAGTGGATGCCCTCTATTATATTGTTGACACGTGCACACACAGGACCATACTCCATCGTCAGTCCTGAAATCTTAAAGATGTCCTGCAGGTTGCATCCCATGGGCACTTCAAGCATTTTACCTATGTTCTTACAGAACACGTTTATCTTTTTCTCCATATCTTTCCCGTTTTGATTAGTAGTGGAAAATACGCTTCAAAATTACAAAAAAAAAGTCATATTACCACATAATTAAAATTTATTTATTAAATTTGTCCCCAAATTCATAATCAAAAAAAACATTTCAACGTTTATGGTGATTACACTATTCACGATGCTCGGCTCACTGGCACTTCTCATGTTTGGTATGAAGTCCATGAGTGAAGCCTTGCAGAAGATGGCCGGTCCTCAGTTGCGTCACGCACTGGGAGCTATGACTTCCAATCGTCTTACAGGTCTTCTTACAGGTTCTGTCGTAACGGCCTCTGTACAGTCATCAACAGCCACCACTGTGATGACTGTATCGTTTGTTAATGCTGGCCTTCTCACATTGGCACAAGCCATCTCGGTCATCATGGGTGCAAACATCGGAACCACGTTTACCGCATGGATTATGGCGCTGGGTTCATCGTTCGACATCAGCATTGTCAGCTACATCGGTTTCTTCCTCGGCATCATCATGATCTACATGAAGAAGCACCGTTACATCGGTGACTTCCTCTTTGGATTGGGCCTCCTGCTGTTAGGACTCACCACGCTGCGTCTCACCGGCCAGGCCATGGACTTGGGCCACAACCCCGACGTGCTCAACTTCTTCGAGTCGTTTCCCACCGATTCTTATCTCACCATCCTGGTGTTCCTGCTCTTAGGTGGCATGCTGACCTTCTGCGTACAGTCGTCGGCAGCCGTCATGGCCATCACCATGTTGCTCTGCGGCAGTGGTGCCATGCCTATCTACATGGGTATTGCCTTGGTGCTGGGCGAGAATATCGGCACCACCATCACGTCAAACCTGGCTGCACTCTCGGCCAACACGCAGGCCCGTCGTGCCGCCTTGGCCCACATGTTCTTCAACGTGTTTGGCGTCATCTGGATACTTATCGTGTTCTATTGGTTTGTTGACGGCGTTGTATGGGCCGTAGATTATATTGGCACCAACGCCCTGCATCAGGATATGGTCAACATGGCTACCGACAAAAAGCTCACGTTCACGCTGGCAGCCTTCCACTCGGGTTTCAACATTATCAACGCCAGCATCCTTATTTGGTTCATCCCACAGATTGAGAGGTTCGTTTGCTGGGTCATCAAACCCAAGAAGGTGGACGAGGAAGAAGACTTCCGTCTGCACTTTATCACCGCTGGTTTCATGAAGACCCCCGAGCTCTCCGTGCTCGAAGCCCAAAAGGAGATTCGTGCCTTCGGTCAGCGCATGCAGCGCATGTTTGGCATGGTACAAGACCTGCTCAACATGTCGTCTAGCACCACCAACAAAAACAAGAAAAACAACGAGAGCGATTTCAATAAGTTGTTCACGCGCATCGAGAAATACGAGAGCATCTCAGACAATATGGAGCTCGAGATTGCCAAGTACCTGGAGAGCGTCAGCGATGCTCACCTCTCTGACGAGACCAAGGCAAAGATTCGCGCTATGCTTCGCGAGGTCAGCGAGCTGGAGTCTATCGGTGACTCGTGCTTCAACATGGCTCGCACCATCAACCGCAAGTTCAGCGACAAGAAAGACCACTTTATCGAGAACCAATACAATCACCTGCACCAGATGATGGGTCTCACCGATCAGGCGCTGACGCAGATGAACCAGCTGATGAGCGGTCGCAAGGAAGCCTACGACGTGAACCGCACGTTCAACATCGAGAACGAGATCAACAACTACCGCAACCAGCTGAAGGCTCAGAACATCATCGATGTCAACAACCACGCTTATACCTATGCCGAGGGTACCATCTATATCGACCTCATCAACGAGTGCGAGAAACTTGGCGACTATGTGGTTAATGTGGTAGAGGCCCGCATGGGACTTAGATAAAAGCGACACTATTCTATACGTTTAGCGGCACTATTCACACCGAATAGTGCCGCTAAACTTTTACTTTGACGGTGTTATTCTTATGCTATTGCATCGATTCTAGACTCTAGAAATGCCGTTTCTAGACTTTAGAACTACCAATTCTAGACTTTAGAACTGCAACGTCTAGACTCTAGAATGATGCTTTCTAGACTCTAGACGCGAATCAATAGTTACACTTTTGCCGTATAAAAGTTATGCTTTTGCCGTATAAAAGTTATGCTTTTCGCCCGCAAAAGTTAAGCTTTTCAATTACCAATTCTCTGCATGAATGGCAGTGTCTTAGCCTGTTCCAACATCATATCTGCCAACGCAGCATTTGCCGCGCTCTCTCCATTGATGGTATCAAAAATAGCTTTCAGACCTTCACGCCCTCCATCGTGCTTCAACACATGGACCAAACAAAGATACTGCAAGGCAGCACTCGAGGAGAGAATATCCAAGTCGGTAACAGCCAGTTGTGAAAGAGCCAATTGATAGGCCTCATCAGAATTATCTTCTATGAAACGTTGCACATCACCGAGCGTTACAAGTCCGAAAGACTCAAGAACCGGTAGGAACGGCATCAAAGAGACGGGATAAATCTCTGCCTGATTAACAGCAGCAATGCGTTTATTCAGCCTGTCGAAGGGAGCCAAGTCGAGATAACTGCGAAACGAGTCAACCGACAAAGGAACCTCATCAAGCTGTCCGTCCTTTACCAGCGAACGAATCTGACGCCTATAGTCGGTGAGCACCATACGCAGACGACTGAACTCATCATCAATGAGTTCCAACATGCCTGCCAAACGACTAAACTGCCGCGCATACTCACGGGGAATCTTCACATCGCCCTTATAACGTATATCGTGTTCGATGGTCGACCACACATGCTGCAATCCTGTGCGCATCTGCAGTTCGAAACGCGGTCCACCACTCTTCATTCTGCAGATATAGTGCAGCGAGTTATATCCAAAAGAATCCAGTTGGTGCAGTTTACGCTTGTCAACACTCTCTTTCCAGTCAATGTCAAAGACACTCTTGGCTATAGCTGCCACCTTATCCACATCATCAGTATAGAAAGTGATGACGCGCATGCCTACCAAATCGGTAATATCATCAATACTCTTATACTTCGCCCCTTTCAGCTCCAGCTTACCAGCCAGCGAGTTCTCTGCCTTCACTCTATATTCAATGGCAGTGACATAGATGCCCTGCTCACGAAGCGCACTACTCAAAACTTCGTAGGCCTCTTTTGCCAAAAGCTCAAGCGAGGGACGCCGTTCGCGATACTGCTGCATCAGTGCCTCGCCATGCGAATCTAATGTCACATTCTTTCCCATTGCGTGATGATTTACTTAAACTCAAACAGATTAATAAAGCCTGTCATGGCGAAGACAGCACGAATGTCGTCTGAGATACCTTTAATATATACATGGCCTCCCTTTGCCTTGGTATTTTTCAGAATTCCAAGGAATATACGCAGGCCACTCGATGATATATATTCCATATTCGTGCAGTCGATAATGACGTCCTGTCCATCGCAGTCATAAAGAGGCTGTATGGCCTTTTCCACCTCTTGAGAAGCCGCAGTATCGAGGCGTCCCTCCAGAATGGCAATCAGATTTCCATCTTGTTTTTGAATTGTTGTCTTCATTGTTTTTATACTTTTAATTATTTATTCTAAGTTTCTTTCTCAGCGTCAGCACATTGAGATTGTCCACGCGCTCGTAGTTCACCGAGTCCATGATTTGACGCACCAGATGGATGCCCAGTCCACCTATGGGGCGGTCTTCTGCATCCTGATGGATGTCCACATCCTCCATGGCTGTAGGATCGAAGGGAGTGCCACTATCTATGATGGTGAACTTCAGACGTACATCGTTTGTCTTAGCTTCTATAGTGACATCGCCATGCGTTCCTTCCGGATAGGCATAGTTCATCACATTGACCACGGCCTCTTCCAATGCCAGGTTCATTTGCATCGTCACGGCGGGGCTGAAGCCCACCACCTCGCAGACCTCATCGACAAAGGCTGTCAGCTTTGGAACCTCCTGTGTGTCATTAGACAAGACGATGCGCTTACTGAATTTCACGTCTCTCTCCAGCTTGGTGTATTGTATCGCCATCATTGTCAGGTCATCGCTCTGCTCGGCTTTGTCCACAAACTGATGGACGGCATTGGTCATCATGTCTATCAACTGCTTCGGCTCGTGCTGCTGATGGGCCAAAGCCTGTGAGGCCACCTCGTTGACACGTTCCATACGGAACAGATCGTGATTGGCATTCTCGGCCTCGGTCAGTCCGTCTGTAAACAGGAATATGGTGGTACCCGTGAAGATCTGTGTTTCCTGCAGCGAGTACTTCCAGTCTTGCATCACACCGATAGGTATATTAGCATCGCACGTCAACGAGCCCAAGCCGGCGCCAGCCAATAGCGGAGCGTCGTGTCCGGCATTGCAATAGCGCATGCGCCCTGTAGGCAGGTCGAGCACACCTACAAAGAGTGTCACAAACATGTTGGTATCGTTGGCATCGGCAATAATCTCGTTCATGTTCGACACGATGCGGTCTGGCATCGCCTCGCGTGCCGACACCGTTCGGAAGATGGAACGCGTCACGGCCATGACGAGTGAGGCAGGAATTCCCTTACCCGACACGTCGCCGATGCAGAAGAACAGCTTCTCGTCGCGGATATAGAAGTCGAACAGGTCGCCGCCCACATCCTTCGCTGGTGTCAGCGAGGCATAGATCTGCACATCGTCGCGGTCGTCCTTGGTGGGGAAGTTCTTAGGCAACATGCCCCTCTGTATAGCGCTGGCAATGTGAAGATCGCGCTCAATGGAGGTCTTCTGTGCCGTGGTGTTCTTCAGCTCGTCGATGTATTTCACCAGTGATTTCTGCATACCGGCAAACGACTGGCTCAGCTGTCCTATCTCGTCGGTGCGCTGGAAGTCGGGCAGCTGCGTTTCAAAGTTGCCCGAGGCAATGGTCTCTGCCTCGTGGGCCAGACGGCGCAGCGGACTGAGCTCGCGAGTGATCACGTTGATAAAGATGTAGAGCATGAGCAGCAAGCCCACCACCACAATGCCCATCACGGCATGGCGCACACGGTCGAAGCCGCCGAAGATGTCACTCTCCGGACACACGATGCCCATGCTCCAGCCGGTATCTGCCAGCGGCTTATAGAACACGTAACAGTCTTTCCCATCGATGGTCATCTGCTTCATGCCCTCTTCACCGCGCTGCATGGCGTGGCCCAAAGCCGTCTGAGCCGTATCGGGCTCCAATAGTGTCTGTGTGAAGATGGTCTCACGGGTGATCTTGGTACTGTCTGGATGCACGAAATAGGTGCCGCCACGACCTATCATGATGCTATAGGAGTTGGGATATGGCTTCACCGCCGAGATGGTCTGCGAGAGCCAGTTCAGTGATAAGCTGGTATTGATAACACAGATCACCTTTCCCTCGTTGTCCATGATTGGGTAGCAATAGCTGGACACCATCTCACCAGTGTTTGTTGACATATCCACATCCACATAGGGCTCCGTCCAACAGGCGTGCTTAAAGAGCTTGGCCATCAGATACCAGTCCATATAGAAATACTGATAGTTGTCACTGCCGCCCTGCGACGTGCGTATGGTGTCGCCCATTTTGTTGTTCTGTTGTGTGTCACGTCTGGAGTAGGCCGAGAAGTAGCGCCCACGGTCCTTGAAGAAGTCGGGCTCGAAGGCGATGGAACAGTTGTAGAAGTCGGGGTTGTTCAGCAGCATCGCCCTACTGTACACAAACATCGAGTCGGCCTTGTCGGGGTGGCGCTGCACCAGCCATTCGGTCATCTTCGAGGCCACCTCCACACGGTTCATGATACCCTCCACGCGCAGCGAGGTCTTGTCCAGTATCTGTGTGGCGCGGTTGATAGCCTCCTGACGGATGGCTTCGCGCGACTGATAGAACAGGAAGCCCAGCGCCGTGATGAAGATCAGGGCAGCAAACAGTACCACCCACAGACTAACTCTGACAGAGAGTTTACGTCGTATATATGATATGATTCCTTCCATGGCCGTATTCACTTTCCACTGATTAACTCCTTGAATGTCACCTCACGTTTCAGCATGTGGTTCTCCAACATCAGTTTGTTGGCCTTGCTCACCATGTCGGGGCGCAGCCGGAACTCACGTCGCTTGGACTCGCGGTCCACCTGCATGCGCAGCACCTCCTTGAGCATCAGCTCCTGAATCACGCGGTTGGTGGCGATGCGGTCCTTTTCCACATACTTCATCACGATGTCGAGTGTCTCCTCCGGATGACGCGCAGCCCACTCCCACCCTTTCCTACTGGCTTCGGCAAACTTCTTCGCCAGAACGGGATGCTCTTCGTAGAACTCACGAGACATGTAGAGACCGTCTTCCTGCACGTTATAGCCATGGTCACAGAAGCGGTAAACATTGTCTTCGGTCATCACCACACCGGCCTGCACCAGCTGGTAATACTCGTTATAGCTCATGGCCAGCATGGCATCGAGGGCACCAGCCACAAAGAGATTGATGTTCTGCGCAAAGCGTATCCACTCATAGTCCAGGTGCTCCTTCTGACTCATACAGATAGCCAGTTGGCCGAAGCCCACGCTCCAGATGCCCACGCGTGCACCTTTGTGCTTCAGCGGGTTGCGATTGCGTGCCGAGACGATGACCATGGCATTGTTCATCGACGTCTGCAGGATGTTCACCAGTGGTGTTCCTGCATCGATAATCTCCAGTGCCTGACACAGCTGCAGCGTGGTGGCCTGACATTTGTTCTTGCGCAGACGACTCATGGCCGGCTGTGTGGAGGTGGGATGCTCTATGCGCACTTTCACGCCGGCTTCCCGGTAGAAGCCCTTTTCCGCAGCCACATAGTAGCCGGCAAACTGTGCTTGCGCCGTCCACTGGGGCGTAAACACGATGGCCTCGTCTTGGGCACTGACCACTTGGGGTAGCAACAGGGCTACCGCCAACAAGAGGTATTGTATCTGTTTCTTCATCCAAAGACTTGTTTGATGAGTTGTTCAAATTCTTGATAGGCGGTCGTGCCATCCAACTCGCGGAGGGCATCGGCCAGTCCGCGATAGTGCCAGGCATGTTCCTGAGGGTCGGCCGTGCGGAACAGCTGCCACAGGCGGTCGTTCTGTGCGGCATAGTCGCGTGCAATGGCTCGCATGTTCGAGAGTTTATCGCCCAGCGCCACCATCTTAGCATCCGTAGAGGCCTGCGCCAACCGGTCGATGGCTGCCTGCTTGCGGGCGTGCCAACTGTCTTTTCGCTTCATGCCATCCATGCGTATGTCGGTTTCGGCAGCCACCAATGCTGCCACACGCTCGCCAAACTCCAGGCGTATCTGCTCGGTGGTCACGTCGGTATCTTCCACCGTGTCGTGCAGCGCGGCAGCAGCCAACAGCTCCTGGTCGGGTGTCATCGTGGCCACAATAGCCATGGCCTCCAACGGATGTACGATGTAGGGGAAGCCCTTGCCACGCCGCTCAGTGCCAGCATGAGCCCGTACGGCAAACACGATGGCGCGGTCAAGAAGATCCGTGTTCATTGGCTTATTTGGCATATTGTTTTAGTGTTTCATTGTTACTGATAGTTGTTTTCCCTGGCTGATAGTCTTCATCCCATATTTTTAGGCGAAAAGAGGCACTATTCTTTCGGAATAGCGCCCCAATATCAGTTATTTATCGTCGGCTTACGAATGGAGGAGGCACATCCCGGCGGATGCTGAGTACCCACTCATCACCTTCGGGGTGATACTCGATGCGGTCAGTATGGTCGCCCATCACCCACACCAGTCGATCGTCGATAGCACGTCCACCGTGGCGCATGGTCACCGTCAAGAACTTCTCTGATCCTTCGGCACTCATCAAGCAGTCGCGACCCTTCAGCTCGCCCAAGACAATCTCCACCAGCTGCTCAATGATGCGCAGTGGTACCCTGTCTGGCTGCAGGTCTATGACGCGGTGCACAAAGTCCAGCGCTTCCTCGTCTTCTTCCGGTAAGTAGGTTTCAATCTCCATCATTAGGCCCATATATTTATTTTTTAGCTGCGTCAGATTAACACCGCTTTTCATTAGGATGTATGATCATTGGCAAATATACACAATATTTTTCTTCCATCACACTTTTTTCTCAAAAATTTATAAATTCATGAGTTTGTTCGCAAAAGCATGTTCGCAAAAGTATGTTCGTAAAAAAAGTATGTTCGTCTGTTCTTTCAGTCGCTTCGCATTCTTGCCTTGCAAGCGTCACCCTTCGGGATGCCGAGCGGGTGAAAGCGGCAGAGCCGAGCGATTATGTCTTACCCCCCGTTATTATGTCTTAAAAGTCCAGGCGGTAGAAGACATTCGGCAGCGAGATGCTACTCTTTTCGTTACGCACATCGTTGGTGCCAAGGTCATAGCGCTGGCACATTGGAGTCTTGGTGCCTAAGATGTTTAGGCCCTCGAAGGCGAAAGTATGACTCACGTGACGTTTGTTAATCTTATAGCTCACGGTGAGGTCAATGATGCTTGTTGGGTCGAAGCGCTTAGTGAAAGCCTCATCATCCTTATAGATAGGATTGTCGTCGATGATACCGTTGGCCACATTTTGTCGCATCTGTTCTATGTCAATAGGTGTGTAGCGCAGACCGCCCTGGATGCTATACTTCGCACTGACGTTCAGCACGTTCTTGTCAATCATCCACTCCTTACCGCCCAGCACCTTCACCATGAAGCCGCGGTCGTAGAGCTGATTGCGCCAAACCTTGTCCTGTCCTCTGTACTGCGACTTATACACAGAGACGTTAGCCTGTCCGAAGAATCCATGATACATATAGTGTTCCAAGGTGAGGTCGCCACCATAGTTGCGCGTATTACCTTTGCCCACCAATGGTTCATCCGTATAAGAGAACAGGCGGTTGATGACGCAGTAGGTGCTGTTGGCAGTCAGTCCCACAGGTATGTCAAAGCCGTACTCATAGAACGCATTCATGCGCAGTGTCAGGTTGGGGTTCAACTTATACATATAGGTAGCATGCAAATGGTGTGCCTTCGACATACCAAGTTCCTTATTGGGCAGCTTATCATTCTCGTCGCGATAGAAGTAAGTGTCCAGTTTCTCGATCATTGAGTGCAGACCATACCCCATCGAGATGCTATGCTTTTCGGTGGGATCCCACTTCATGCTGACGCGAGGCTCTATCAAGAAATCCTTCGACAGCAGGAAATAGTTAGCAGCAAGACCGGCCGAGATGCTCAGTTTGTTATTCACAGTAATCAGGTTCTGCCAGAATGCGTTAGCCAGCCCCGTATTATCCTTCATCTTGGCATATTCCGCCATTGGGTTCTGGGTATCATAAAGTCGGTCGTGAGAACGATAGTAGAGATTAAAGAAACGATGCGAATATTCACCGCCTAACTGTACCAGCCACTTTGCCGTCAGCTGTTTCGACAGTTCAGTGTTGAACACCAGTCGGTCTTCGTTCATCTGTTGCTGACTGAAGGGGTACTTTTTGCTCTTAGGATTGTCGGCATCCTCAAAAGCCAATGGCGATGCAAGCGTACCATCCGTCAAATCACGTTTCAGTCCGTAGTAGAACATATCGCTCTTCAAGTGCTGCATGTTGTAGGCTGCTGTTGTGCGCCAGGTCCACTTGTTGTCAAGGTGTATTTTGTGCGACACGCCCGCCAGGATCTGTGTCAGATTACCTTCATTATCAGAGGCATCATAGACAGAGTTCACGTCCTCCAAATCCAAGGGATCATCATAGGTGCTGTCGTGAAATGCCACGCCAAACAGCGAGAACGTGCCCGCACGCTTGGTGGGGAAGTTCAGCTTGACAGAGAAATCCTGGAAGCCCATGTGCGAACCGTCCATATCAACCAGTCCCAACTTATCTACCAGCGACGTGAAGCCATAGCGGTAGTTCACGATATAGCTGCTGTTGTTCTTGCGTGAGATAGGACCTTCGAGTGTCAACTCCTCAGACACGGTACCAATCTGCAAGATGTTCTCGTGCTTGTTGTTGTTGCCGGCACGCATCTTCACATCGAACACGCCACTCAGAGCATTGTTGTAGTTGGCATTGAAGGTAGAAGTGAAGAAGTCTGAGTTGCCGATCACGTTAGAGTTCAGCGCGCTCACCAGTCCGTAGCCAGCATTCCACAAGTCATTAAAGTGGTTAGGTGTAAACACCTCCACACCCTCAATGCGGTACTTCATACGCTCAGGTGCGTTACCATGGATAGACAGGCCACTGCCATCTGCCTCGCCCGAGACACCAGCAAAAGCCATCACCAAGCGGGCAGGGTCGTTGTAGCCACCGGCAAATCGGCTAGCCTCTTCCATCGACAGCATCACACCGCCAGTCAGCACGGCGGGATTCACGGTAGCCTCCTTATTCACACGCGGGCGTACCACCACCTCTTTCAGTTCGGTGCTGTTCTCGCGCAGCGCAATGTCGAGCACCACCTCCTTGACACCAGAGATCAGGATTTCCTTCATGATGCTTGGCTCATAACCAATGTAGTTAGTCTCAATGGTGTAGCGGCCGCCCTGCTTAATATTAATGGTATAGTTACCATCAATGTCAGTCACGGCGACCGCATTAGCTAACTCCACAACTTTCACAGTAGCGCCAATCAGCGTCTCACCGGTAATAGCGTCTTTCACGGTACCACGCAGAGTCTCTGCTTGTATATCTATTGTGCCGCAGATTATCAGGATGGCGGCAATCATCCATTGTCTTATTGTATTCATCAGATTGTAATTTATAGATTTTTTGCAAAGTTAATAAGTTTTCTTAAAATACGTTTATTTTTTTATGTTAAAAATGAAGTTTTTGTGAAAAATAAATGACTTTAAGGTGTATTTCCGCTCGAAAACTTACATTTATTTAAAAAAACACTCCGACAAACATCTAGCGTTTCAATGTTTTTCGTTATATTTGCACACAAAAAAATTCTTCTAATTAACAATAATCATTTATCATCAATTTGAATACTAACATTATGGCAAACTATGATTTTGAAGGTCGCAGATCACTCATAACAACAAGCTCCGACTTGGCACTCGTCCGGGTCGGAGCTTATTGTTTTCTGTACTATCTATCATTCAGAATCAACATCTCCAATGCTGATCGTATCATGCTTATAATCGTTTACCTCAACAGAACCAGAGACCATCAGCACTGGGCCTTGAAGACGGATGACATGCGAAGTGGGGGTTATATATTTCTGTTTCATTCTGATATGATTTTAGTTCCATCATCCTTATAAAGCGAATTCTTACCTATGTTAATATTCACATCATACTGAAAGCCCTGCTGCAGTGTAGCGCCAAACGGGATATAGGCCTTGCCATTGTGCACCACGCCACCTTTATTGATAACGCAAGTCAGTTCGAGATAGGTATTGGCAGGCTCACCACTCCATGCCGTGAGCGTTTGAGGGAGCAGGAAGAGATAAGGAGCGCTGGAATCACCCAAAAGCACAAAGGATTTTGTTCCCAGAGTCAAGCCCGCTCCCGAATAGAGGGTATAGTTGGACTTAGTAGCACCCAGCGTCCACGATGAGGTATTGAAATAATAGTCGCCCTGACTCACCACGTTGTAGAGTTTCACCTCGCTCACCGTCAGCGTATAGTCAGCCAGATTATTTGCCTTCTTCACATAGATACGCAAAGCGCTGCATACGTGATTAAAGGTAAAAGAGAGTTTGCCACCCGTTTCAGCATACGTTCCGCTGGCTTTAGCTACCAACAAGTCTTTCTGGTCTGAAGCTGTCTCGTTGACGGAAAAGTTGATGTAAGGTCCGGTAGCCTGCTCACCCTTGTAGAAAGGAACATGCTCCGAACAGGCATACCAATTCACCATGTTTTCCGTGTCTGGCCATCCCGTATTACCATCGCCGACCTTCCAGCCCTTCTCACCGTCTTTCGTTGTCTCCATAGAAGAGCCGTTTGTTTGTGGCTCCGAGCCCAGCAGATACACATAGTTCAGATAGAACTTATCAAGCGAACTAGCAATAGCAGCCCTCGTGATACGACTCCCGTTAGGTATTGCATAAGGAGTCTCAGACACCTCGAAAGACAGCGCACGCACTTCAGGGCGCTGCGGTGTGGCGTCGTTGTCGCCGCTGGAACAGGCAGCCATCGTGGTTGCTATCAGCATCAAAGAGATTAATTTCAGTTTTTTCATCACTTTATTGAATTGTTATGGTATTTGTTGGTAATTGCTCTATCGTCACCGCATCATTGAAGGTATATACGCGATGATTTACAGCTTCATAGTACTTCAAGGTCACCTTCTCGCCTTCCTCACGACCATAGACAACCATACGTCCGTTGGCATGCGCCACGCCGCGGCACTCATCTCCAACGAAGGCACCCACCATATCATTGTTGGAAATGACCAGATCGGCATCTGCCAAGGGAGTGGTATCAAGCGACAGGCTCATGACGACGGGATACTTAGCAGGTCCTAACGTGAAGTTTGGAACCAAATCCTCATCAACGCCTATCACCTGATCTACGTTATACAGGAAAGACGCAGAACGTGAGAACACGTGCTTTAAGCGACTATTATAATACTTCAATGTAACATCCATCCACTCCTTGTCAGTTTCATTACCAAATACCTTCATCAGATAGGAATTGTAACCAGAGTTAGAGTCATCGACACTAACAGCAGGACTAGACAAGCCACGCAATTCGTCGTCCACGAAAAGAGCCATCAAGTCATCCTTACTGGTATATTCCTGCAGCTCAGGCTCTATCTTCACCAGTATGACAACCCAGTTCTCGTAGCTTTGCGATTGTGGTTCCTGCCATTGGGGAGCCTCCTGATTGAAGCTCCAATCCATCTGCCACGTGGGCGCCATCGTTGTGTTCTCCAACGTAAAGCCCTTGGAGCTGTTGCTATCGTCATCACTATCGCAGGCTCCCATTGCGAGACCTGCCAGCAGAATAGCGACAATATAAAATATACGATGTTTCATAACTTATTTGATTACGACTTTATTACCATTATATATATAAATACCCTTCTTCGTAGGACGCTTTGGCAACTGAACGCCATTCACGTTGTACCACTTGCCATCGGCATAGTCACTACGTGCGAAGCTGATAGTTGTGGGCTCGTCGGGAGTACCCACCACAGCATTGGCACGGAAAGACATCAGCTCCATAGTGCTGGCTACGATCTCGTCATCGCGTTCAATAGCGAACCATACGCCCGTCTGCGCTTCACCATTGATGCTGAGATAGAAGAGCGGAACATCCGTGCGGTCCTTTGCAAACAACTGGGAAGCAATGGCCTCTCCTACCTTCTCTCCATTAGCATAAGCCACTAGGCGATCACCTTCCTCAAGACTGAAGCCATCTATGACAGCCGATACACTCATGGTAGAGCGATGCGGAGCTGAAGGCGCCTTGAACGTTGTGGTGTAGCTCCACTCATCGACAAACGTGCTTCCAACCTCGAAGAAAGGATAGCGGAAGGTTACGGGTGTACTGTTCTTGCGAAGTAGCATATAGCCCTCGCCAGGTTTCATATACTGCAGACTACCGCGCCAACGTCTCGTGCCACCGGTAAGTGTGAAGTAAGCAAACTCATTGTGACTCTTCACCACATCGCCCACCTCTGCTTTGTCGTAATAGTCACTCAAAGCAGTCTCTACACTCAGGTTCATCATCGGTGTATAGCCAATACCGTTCCACCCGCTCTTAAGCTCGATGGTTCGTTGGTCTTCTGCCTTGATGATACTTCCTGCAACAGGGAAGGAGATATCATTCTGAACCTTGATGGCGTAAGCCTTGCGTGTTGAGAGCATGATATTCTTCACGCCACTTGACGACAACCAGTGTCCGTTAGTATAAAGCAGCGTCAAGTCACTATTCATGTCGGTCAGCACGTCGCCCTCAACCCATGGCAGTCCGTCGAGGAGATTGTTCAGATTGAAGAGTATCTCGCTGGACACATTGAACGATATCCAGTTCCAACCTTGTTTCAAGTTGAAGGTCTGAACGAAGTTCTTGCCTCCCTCGAAGCGCACAGGCTTGTCAACACCAATGACTGTAGATTTCTTAAACTCCAGCGAATCCTGTCCGTCGGCTGTCAATATCAGTTCCCTACCAGTAGAATACTGCCACAACTTGAATAGCAGCTTGCGACCACTTGGTTTGTTGTCATAGACAGTCATATAGAGACCATTATCATCAGTCTGAGTTGAATGTCCGATATGAGCAAAGCCGTGGCACTGGCCCTCATGATCGAATGCGCCTATGATGTCACGCGTGTCAATATCAATCTCGTCATTGAGGTACACCTGACCAGCGATATTCATAGAGTGCTGAAGCAGGTCGCCAGGAACATTGAATGCCCAATCAGGTTTCTCAGCCTCAACGGTGATGTTCAGATAGAGTGGTTCCCTGACACCTTCCTCGTCGGAGAAATAGATAATCTCATCATACATACCTACATTCAGATCCCTGCTCACCGTACCAGTTATAAGCACAAAGTCATTCGGACTGATGATATCGCTGTATTTTTCCAGTTGCAACCACTTCGGACAATTCTCTATCGTATAAGTGTGACTCGCAGCACTGTTATTCATAATGCTCAAGTAAATCTCATTAAAGCTATCTTCTTGTGCAAAGATTGTCTTTGTCTCGCGGTTAGGCCACCATTCCAGATTACTGTTGTTTACATAATAGCAAGCTGTCTGAGGCGATGCCATCGCATTGCCGTTCTTATCCTCGATATCGCGCAGCGTAACGTAGATGTTACAACGATTGATGCGCGAGGTCTGCTCATCGATGCTCACAAGTACCTGATTGTCTTTTCCCACATAACTGAAGGTCAGGTTCTTCAGTTCCTCGTATGGCACCACAGGTGCAGCCGTCGTACCATCAATATGTGCTTTGGCTGTCTCGATGCTCACCTCGTCGGCAAACGGATAGTCGCGCACTGGTGTGGATGTAGGCTCTTTTGTCTGTGGGTCTAGCTCATAACGAATGCCGCCCTTATCATCCTTATATATCCTCCTGCTATAAGGATAAGGCACAAGTTCGATATCATTATTCGCCTGTCGTTCCTGACGATCGAATGAAAGGTAGGTCAACAGTCCTATTTCATCACCACAAGGACTCTTCGAAGAGTAGTTCTTGATAAGTGTTGCCGGCAGAGCCTGCTCGAAGAGGCACAGCTCATCGATATAACCTCTCAGCCAATTGCGAGTATCGACTGTTTCAATCTTTCCCTGTTCATTCTTCTTATCCGAGAGCGCTGCACCGATAAGAGGATGTCCCCCACTGATGCCCCCCAGAGAGTCGGCGGCAAAGGTAGAACGAAGAGCTGCATCCACATAGATGTTTGCCAGTCCGTGCGAGCGGTTCACCGTCATAGCAAAGTGGTGCCACTGATTGTCACTCCAATCGCCAGGGACTTCGACACCCATTCCATGAGTTCTACACATCAGTTTCTCAGCTTCAAAAGCGATATTGAACTGGTTCCTTGCATTGTCCTCGTCAGCACTTCCAGCACCATTACTTAACAATACGCCTCGGCCTTTTGAGTCAGTCTTGAACCAGAACATCAACGTATAGTCTTGTTCAGCTGTTCGGTTCAAGGTGTTCTGATTGAGTGCCAATCCACGATCTTCCCAGTCCAGGTGGAGCGAGAATCCGTGTGGCATGGCCCACGATGCACCCTTCAACTGTGCATTAGCGCCCTGCGTGTGGTCCATAGCATAGTCACCGTGTCCTTCGTTCATCGGGTAATAATCCACAAGACCAACTTCGTATCCTGTCAGTCGACGACTACCATAGGTCGAGCCCAGCAATCCGCCAGTAAGGGCGCGATACCACAAGCGAGCCTCCATCATACGTCCTTCGTAGTATTGACTCTTTGTGCGGTCTGTCTCATTTGTTCGACCAAAGATAAGTGGTCCTGTGCCGGTATAAAGCGTCGTCATCTTAGAGGTTCCGATTTCTTCTCCACCATTGTAGAATGTCAGCACACTATCTTGACTAATGGTCATGGCAACCTGTGTGAAGCCGCCCTTGGCGATGGCCTTGGTCGATGTGTATGTCTGGTCGTCAACAACAGCCTTCAGATGGTAATCCCCTGTCAGCCACAGTTGAAGTTTCTTGCCATTGGTACCATGCGAGAACAGCGGCATATCCTTACCACTCTCATTTGGTTTAATCATCATGTCAATGGTCAGGTTCTTACCATTGAAATTGCGTTGAGCCTCACTCTCCACGCTGGCATTATTGCTAAACTCCAGACTTACCGTCTCAGTTATATTATCGTTGTTTACCTCACCCTTTACCTCGAAATTGGTGTTGTCGTTCAAATAGTTGTATTCTATATCCTCAGAGAAGTTGAACACAATATTGTCTTCATTTGTTATGATACCATCCTTAGGCTCTGGCATTCCGAACAACTGCGGACGACGTGTATCCTTTACGCCGCTAATGATTTTCGAAGGCGTCGTCAGGAACGAGTTACCATCACGACAATAGAGCACAGCCCTTAGGTCGTAGGCCTTTTCCATCACCGTTCCTTCGCCATAGAACTGTGTAATGATGTTGCCATTCTCTGGAATCATCTCACGAACGCCATTAGCTTGAGCCATCAGCGTTGAGTCGGCATAGTACGAACACAGGTTCGTCCAACTGTTTTCGCCGCGCATTGATTCTTTATACTGGAACTCGATGTGGTCAAAATTCTTCTGGTGCTTGTTGAATCCGTCAATGGTGATAGGAATGAACCAGCCACGCTTCTCGTTCCATGGCGCATCGGTATTCATGACCCACTTATCGCCTGGCGATGAGATATTCACAGACCCAGCCTGACGCAGATAGTGTACATCGAACTTCACCTTATTCTGTGTATTAGCGAAGTCAGAGTTGGAGGCCACACCAAGAGTGATGCCCTCATAGTCAAACTCACTACCGGCATATACCTCCATAGTCTTCTCCACCACCTTGCTGGGATAAAGAACCACAGTCATACCATTGCCGTTGAGCGGTGTACCATCCACGTAAATCTTTGCGCCATTGGGGTTCGACGTTTCATCAAGGAAGAAGGAGAACAATGTCAGGCCACCAGTAGCCGCTTCCGGTTGCTCACTCTCGTTGGTCAGATATACCTTGAAGCGAGCTGGGTCATTAATGGCTATACCACTCAAACTCTGTCGGTCAAGCGTAATCTTTGGATTACTGATTTTCTTTGTACGTTCATCGAGCAGCGTTCCCGGACGATAGGCCAGCGTTCGTCGCTCGTCTTCCCATGGATTACAGGTTGCGCCACTACGTGTGCGATAGATGAAGCTGCGTGGATATATCGCATCTCTATAGTCAACGCCCCCACTCACGTGGTGGTTGACACACTCCATCCAGTCATCGAAATTAGCATTGTGGAACACGTCAAAGTTATCTGCATTCACTGACTTCAAAGTATCGTTAGCCAGTGTTCTTACACGGAACACATCCAGGTTCAGATGGCTCTTGGGATCCATTGATATTGTAAAGCTCTCCTTACGAGTGAAGTTATGGGTTGTCCCATAAGTGCCGATACTTGAGTAGTCGATCACAGGTACGATACCAAACTTGAAAGACACGCCAGCAAATTTCATCTCTACACTGCCAATGCCAGCCTTGTTATTCTCCGACACGCCATCCTTAGCAACCTCGCCAAAGCCCAGTTTCTTTGACAGCATTTTAAAGACAGATGCCAGTGCGGGTTGCGACAACAAGGTAGCGCCAGCCGCTGCAAGTCTGTCGTAACGGTCAGTTCCATCATCGCCAAAATAGTCGGCCGTGGTAAACGGATAGTTGATATTCTGTGCTACGCTATATTCGCTCTCGAACGTTTCATTATACGTCACCTTGGAACCACCGTCCACGTCGTAGTTAGCAACAAAATCATAGGCGCTCAACTTCTCATATTCGTTCTCACCTATCATCTTCACCCACGCCAAGAACACATTCTGTTTCTGAGCCAGTTCGTCGATTCCTCCTGTCACGCCCGTTGGACGAACAACGTCGTATTCCACGCCAAAGTCCTCGTGTGTGGGTTCCACCTTTGACCAATAGACGGCCTTGCCCGTAGCATTAGCCTGTTTTTGTGCTTCTTCCTTTGTACCGGTGAATAGCATTGCATGGATTTCGTTTGCCAACTTAGGCAGCAGCTCTGACACGATGTACTTCTGCGAGTGTGCAAACTGCGATGTCACTTGTGGACCATAGGCCAGCGATTCGTCGCGTACCAAGTGATATACAGAGTTGTAAGCGTCACGTCCTTCTGCAATATGTACCAGAGAGCCGTACTTCAGCGTATTACCAGTTGCCAAGGTACTGCCACCCAGTCGTCCTAACATGTGTTTGTAGATACTGTCAGGGATTGCACGAATCGTGGACATCGGAGTAACAATCATGTTCTGTACCACGCCGATATACACGTCGGCATCAGCGCCCACCATCGTAGAAGCACTACTGGTGGTGATATCCTCGGCCACGTTCATCGTGTAGGAATAGCCCTTCTTACCTGAGCCACTGAAGATAATATTAAGGTCTATCCAGTTCTGCGACGAGCCTGAGTTTATCAGACCATACTCGGCTACACCGGCTATAATGCCCGAATAGTTATCCAGTGCGGTACCCGTACCAAATGTCAGTTCCACACCAGCCTTGAACTTCATATCTACGGTATAGTTGTATTTCAGCTTTGATCCCTTCGACAATGTTGCAGTGGAACTGCCGCCTGGCGGGTCACGCAAGATATCGATCAGGAGTGGTTCGTCTGTAGAGATGGCATCCTTTGAACCACCGGTGGCAAACATGTTCAGGATATAGCCCTTCAAAGGTTCTGCCTCATAGGTGGTACCGTCTTGTTCCAGTGTCATGGTCACAGTACGCAGGGCATCATCCTTAGTCAATAGGCGCGTGGTTTGTTCTGCTTCCAGCAGGAACACGCCCTGGCCTAGGCTATCAAGCATCACAAAGTCTTGATGAAGACCGTTCTTCATGCCGTTGTGAACAATCACCTTTCCACCGCCAATTCTTACCAAGTCTTCCTTCTTACTACCCTTCACGCCGTTCCACGGATAGCGCTCCACAACAGAAATCTGAATAGGATACTTACGTTCTAGGCTGAATACGGGATAACCGAAGGTATAGTATGCACTGGCGCTCAACAAGGGTTCTGGTCCATGGTCTTCTTCCGGCTTATTGTCGGCATTTCCCCTACAGGTCAGCGCCAGCTCACCCAACTGTACCTCATAGCCCTCATAGGTGCCGATTTTACCCCAGTTGGTCGTAAGAATTTCCAAACGGAAGAATTGATAGAAATTGCGGTTGGCAATCTTATAACTATAGGTTTTGAGATTGTAGGCCTCTATGCCAGCATTGTTGGTTTCATACAGTGTTGTCCACTCATCAGTCTCTGCAGCACGAGCCAGCAATCGCAGCCCCTTGGGATTGCGTCCATCGTATTGTTGACTATCATTGCCGGTAGTCAGGTCGAGCGAGCTTACGCTGACAGGTTTATCAGCTTTGAAGTTGACCCACCAGTTACTAGAGTTGGAGACAACACACCACTTGGTGTTTGAATCTCCATCAAACAGGTTCGCATATATATCCGTTCCTATTCCCGCATGGCTTGCCTGTTGTCCATTCAGTTTAGCTGTGTGAGTATAAATGTCGAATGGGTTTGTGTAATTCGAATAGCCGTCATACTTCTGACCAGCTAGCGGAACCTCTATCTTATCACCGCCAAGTGTTTGGGCCATATAGCTCTTATCGCCGAAATAGTCGAACGTATCATACCCCAACTGACGGTAAGTAATCTCTACAGGAGCATGATAGATGCGGTTATAGCGATAGTTGTAGATTTCAGTAGGCTGATAAACGCCGTGTCCATCAACATCGATGAAAGAGCCTTCATACTTGATGGTGTCGGGGATAAGACATTCCGTGAGGTCGATAACCTCGCTCACCTGGCCATCCTGGAACAATGTGGAGTAGCCCTCGCAATACACCTGCTGCACCTTCCATCGCACAGGTGGCAACATGAGCACATACTCGCCAGTCAAGGAGTCGGGCTTTACAACCATACGTTTGCGCTGCATCTCAACGGTGGTCTTATGTCCGCCACCAGCGGGATGATTGAACGTGATGTTACGCTTCGTGACGCCGGTGTTCTGGTTGTCATAGACCAGCCATGATGTATTATCGCCCTCCAAGGTGAGTACCATTGACAAGTCATCTCCAAGGTTGTTGCGCGACAGGTTATTGTCCAAAGGCAAGTTGCCTTGGTCCTTACCGCCAACCACACGACCAGTGAGTTTCACCAACGTAGAGTCGTAGAAATAGGTCATTCCCACCTTATCGGTCAGCACCACGCCATCCGCACTCTTATACCAGCCGCCATTGGTGAATGTGTGATTATCCATCACGGCCTGAATCTTGCTAAGCGTGTTATTAAGCACCTGGAACTGAACGTGTCCCTCGAAGTCGGTTTCTACATAGTCGCCCTTAGCATTGTGAAGCAGTTTTCCATTCACACGGAAGCGTACGCCCTTCACAGGAATACTCGTACCATCGTACATCACATAGGCATTGAACTGAAGACCATTCGTGATCGTAAATTCTTTGACCGTTTCATGATTAGACGTGTTATTGAAAGTCACGGAAGACTGACCGTTTTCCAACCTGATATTACCCGTGGAAATAGGAGTCACTTCGTAAGAGACACTCGTCTTTCCGAAGTAAGACAAGTCGTCGGCCACGAAGTAACCACTTTCGTCGGTCTTCACCTTTCTGATGGCATCTGGTTGCGCACGGTCTTCCTCCGACGTGGGGACTATTTCCACAACAATACCATCCACACCCGTGCCATCATTGAAACGCACATAACCCTCCAAGAGTCCGGTATGCTTGCAGGCACCCTCCTTCACTTCAGTCTCCGTATAGCTCACTCCCTCACAGTCGTTGACCGCGCGTACCTTATATTCATAGTCCACCAACGGAGAAACCGTCTTGTCCTCATAGTTTTTCTGGTCGATGTTGCTCTCAACCGTTGTCCAGTCGTTGTCGCCAGCACCTTTCTCACGACGCAACACCATGAAGTAGTCCACAGGATTTTCATCGGTTTCCCAAGTCAGTAGCACACTGCTCTGACGAGTCTCAGTCTTAAGGGTCGGCTCTATCTTACCCATGCTTTCATGGTAGAACGTAGGACATGTTGGTGTTGACGTAGCCGAGTATGCATAGAAAGTCGTAACAACAGGAACAACACTGTTGTTTTCCTTCTTCCATCCGCCACCAAAGGCGTTAAGCAAAGCATCGGCATTCATATCATTATCTGCACCTATATTCAGGACATCCATGACAGGTAGGATAGCACCACTTTTATTATCCCATGAACCGCTTAGCTCACGATTAAAAATACCGAGTGCGTCAGAGCCATAGGTGTTACGATACTCAGCCTTAACCTCATCAAAACCATGGTATGAGACACAAGTAGTAGAGGCGTCGTTGTACCCCCACTTATGTATTGTGTTGTTACTTTGATTATACCAAAAACTGAATGCAGTATGATTTATACCACTGAAACTAACATACTCATAAACACGATGCAAGGTCCAACTTCCACCATGTCCCCATCCAAACACAGCGCCACCGTAAGAATCACTTCCAATAGCATAAACATAGCCATAGGACTTACAGTCTTCCATGACGATTTTAGCATCATGCGTATGTCCCACAACACCGCCAACATAGTTCTGGACGGTCGTAACTCTGTTTTTCAGATATAGATTTTCAAGTCTAACCGTTGGAGAACCTTCTAATGAGCCCACGAGACCAGCTGAATGATTACCACCTTTCACCTCTCCATCTACAACCAAGTTCTTGATAGTACAGTCCTTGGCATAGCGGAATGGTGCAATATAAGCCTCGCTACCTCCTTCTATATTCGCTGTGAGAGTATGGCCATTTCCATTGAACACACCACGGAACGGATAGTTCATGGCACAGCTATAGACGGTACTGAAGTCTGCATCCATGATGGCATTAACATCGCTATTTCCCTTAGCAGCTTCCACTTTGGCTCTGAAAGTATCCCAGTCACTACTTGTACGAAGCACCAGATACTCCTCACCATTAATGGTGACCGTACTCTTATCTGGTTCGTAAACCATGGAGCAATAGCTGTTAATCAGGGTAAACTTTGCATTGCCTCCATATCGGGCATAGGTTGCGCAGTTCTGTTTCTGCGTAGATATCTCGATAGGTGCAAAATAGCAATTAGATACTGTGGCAGTGGTGTTCGGATTCATATAACCTATGAGACCACCGTTGGCATAGCAATTATTACCTGTAAACTTACCTCCGAAATAACAATTGGTAATGGACAGCGTACCAGAGGTCAGATAAGCAACAAGACCACCATTGGTGGCATCACCAGTGATGCTGCTATGGATGGTTGCTGTTGATGCACAATTCTCAATAACGTTTGTGCCGCCAATAACACCGGCAACGATGCTCGCGGTGAACTTACTCGACGAGGAGAGATTGCCTTTGACTTTCAGATTCTTGATAGTGGCATCCTTGACATAGCGGAACGGTGCACAATAGTCTGCAAAACCAGACATATTCACGGTCAGCGTATGGCCGTTGCCATCAAAGTGTCCACGGAAGGGAGCCGTACTAAAGCCCACACTGGACGTGATTGTGATGTCGGCATACAGGCGCGCGTTGATGTCGCGTTCACCCTTGGCACTTGCCAGAAGTTGATCAAAGGCCTGCCAGTCGGCAGCACTGCGGATAGCGAAATAGTAGGGTTCCAGCTTGTCCCATGTACGCAAGGGCGAGTTGCCACGTTCCACAAACACTTCAATCTGATAGTCCACACAGGGGCGCGAGAGGCTGATCACCTTGTAGCGATTATCACGTTCGTCGGCAGCAAGCACATAGATGGTGGTGTCCACGGGCACCTTATCACGGTTGAACGATGTTACACGCAACTTCATCTCCGCACGTTTGTCCCATACAGCATTGTACTCATCGCCATACTCCCAACCCACACGCACAGTATAGGCTCGCTCATCTTCCCATTTAGCGGTATAGTTGGCAATGGTCAACAGGTGTATATCATCGACTATGCACGAAGCTGAAGCAGAAGCAGGATTGCCATTCCATCCCCATGTCTGGGTAGCAGTGCGACGTATGCGATAGGTCAGATGTTCCAACGTGCCCCCTCCCGTCAGATGTCCTTCGGCAATGGCATCCACAAGGGTGCTGTCGATATAGGTATAGTTCTGTTTGTCGGCGGCAAATTCAACTGTTCCGATAGTGGTAAAATCGCTTTCTTTACCCGTCAGCGAACGCTGCACCTCAAAGAAGTCCACATCCATCAGGTCGTTTGCGTTGGGATACAAGATGTTCCACATCAGCTTTACCTTTGCCTTGTGGTCGCCCATCGGTGTGGCAGTGAAACCAATAGGCGCATGAATCATCTTCAGATTCTGCGTCTTTGATGGTATGTTCTCAATCAGGTAATTATTATTGTCCCTATAAGATACTATGATACGGAAATTGTTATGAGGTTTTGTCGCATCAAGATAAATAGTTCCACTATTCATATTGGTGGGCAGAGACTCGCTCACCACCTGACCATTGTCGCCGGTAAATTCATAGCGTGCCGACGTAATGTTCGTAGATGCAATGAACCAAGGAATCTCCAATTTTCCCTGTTCACTATAGGCCAAGGTAGCCTCAGTGACTTGCGGAAAAACCACATCGGCAGCTTTTGGCATGGTAATCGTTACGTCGTTGAGTCCCTTCACATGCTCTTCACTACGACCGTTTCCGTCGCGTTTCACATCCCACGTAAACGTCAGTTTCTTACCAAGCATGTCGTAAGGCAGGCGCCACACGGCATAGATGGCATAGGTCTTTCCGTCAGAGTTTCTATATATAAGACGTTCTATATCCCCATTTGCCGACGTCAAAGTGAAGTGGTTGGCCGAATTACCCTGAGTAACATCTATCTCGCCCCCAACTTCGGTTGAGAAATGAACCCAGATGTCCTTGCTGTCACTATCGGTATCACCATTACGATACCAGTGGAACAGGGTCTTCGTCTGTCCATCCCACGACACCTTCAGATTACCATCGTTCACCCAGCAGTCGGCACTTTCTTGATCATATACGGGCACTTGAATCTTAACCATGTTCGTACCGTTGAGTGTGACACTATAATTATAGGTTTCATCAACGTAAGTAGCCATAGCCTGCTTTGGCACCAACCATACGAAAAGTGCCACCAGCAACATCTGCCACTGTTTCACAAAAACGGATTGATATTTTGTAGTCATAGTAAGAAAGATATAAATATCGTATTCATTAGTTAATTTCTGCAAAGATATATATTTATTTTAATTACAATGCAAAAACAACACACTTTTTTACGTATAAACCGCTGAATCACACTTCAATTATTCATGGTCGATTTATCCTCACTAAGGCAACCCTAATTTATTTAATTTTTAAACTCGTCCATTTTTAGAGGAAACTAGTGGAAGTAAATATTCACACCCTATCACCCGTTTTTAGTAAACAAACGTTAAAAATAGAGGGGATAAGCGAGATTTTTTTAATATTATTTTCACTACAAAGAAAATAATTACTACATTTGCTCCCAAACAGCGCAATATTTTTAATTACTAACCAAAACTCTTAAATTATGAAAATAATGTTTAAATGGATGTGTGCTATCATAGTAGTTGTGATGAGTACTTATGTGTTTACTGCATGTGGTGATGACAGTGATGATCCCATTAATCCCAATGCGCCATCTTCTTCATCAATTGTGGGCACTTGGGAAGTAGTTTCGTCACCTGTTACTATGAATGGTCCCACCAAAGGCACATTATTCTACATGGCCAGCAATGGTGTGATGAAGATGCAGCTAGGTGGTACAGGTGAAGTGAATACTGGCAGATATTCCTACATTCCAGCCACAGGTCTTTTAACTCCCTCTTTCGAAGGAGTAAGAACAGGTACCGCTGTATTGAGCATGCGCTCAGATGGTAAAATCAGCATGCAGATATCTGAATCCGATAATAACTACACCCTTATCCTCGAGAAGAAGTCTGGTAATGACATCATCCAGAGTGGTGAAGGTGGAGGCGGTGACCCAGGAGATGTACAAGCTCGAGAGATTATTGGTACTTGGATATTTCTTTATGATGAAGGAAACGTTAACAACAGCGAAGGTATTACAATAGTATTCAACGAGGATGGAACAGGTTACTACTACGATGAACTATCTCATAGAGAAAACATTACCTTCACATCGAGTTACGACAGCAAGGGACGTATCCGTGCAGAATGGACATACCAAGTAAATGGAGCAAAGGCCGAGCTGAAAGCGATAGCCGTACAAGGAGGCAATGTGCTGAACGGAGAAGGTCGCATGATGCAAGATGGTGTTGACTTCGCAGGTGTTACGATGGTGAGGAAAGGCTACACGATTCCTTCAGAGGGCATCCTCGGTCGTTGGAAGGTAACTGATGTAAACTTCAATGGTCCAAGAATCGGTAGTGTATTGGTATTTGCCAACAATAACGAGTTCTACACAGAGGGTGACGCTCATGCAGACACTTATGATTGGAATGCTACAACAAAGGAACTGGTGATTCATCTTACTCAAGATGGCAACTTCCAGGCCACTGTTGAAACCAATGGTTGGACAACAGGCTCACAGGCCATTGTAACCTTAGTTGGCGCAGATGGTACACTTATACTAGAGAAACTATAAGATATAGCTCTATCGATTAACTTGACGGCATTATCCTCCTTGGATAGTGCCGTCAATTCTTTTGGACGCCTGGGGACTGGTCTGTCATCTTTTTAAATATGTCTTATAAAAAAGGCACCATATAAACAGGCACCATCAGTGTCTCTTCGTCCTTACGCAAGTCCTTTGTATAAACCAGATATCGCCATAATATCTCTTTCGAGAATTTTTTGCAGAACTCG
>JAILHK010000003.1 GCA_024695815.1 Prevotella sp. | reverse complement strand
GGCCATCACACCCTTTGTGATTGGCTAGAGAGATACAAGGTTCGAGGAATAGAAGGTCTTAAAGCCTGTGGGAAAAAGCGAGAATGTTTTTCATATGAAGAAAAATGCAGAATTGTTTGCGAATATCAGATTAGTAATTTAACTTTGTACCAGTTTTCAATCAAACATAACATATCCAACTCTACTTTAAGTGCTTGGATTAGGTTGGTTGAGAGCAAAGAATGTAAAGCACTGGATTCTTATAAATCCAGTCATTCTCAAACGGGTACACCTATGGTTAAGAAGCTTCCTAAAGAAGAGTATGAGAAGGAGAATGAGCGCCTTCGCAAGGAGAATGAACGCTTAAGGCTGGAGAATCTCCTGCTAAAAAAAGTGAGAGCCTTAGTCGAAGAAAGAGAAGCCCAAAACAGAGCGATTGGGCGCAAGCCATCGAGGAACTAAGGCGTAATGAGCATGCGGACTTAGGTATCCTTCTAGAGCTCAAGAAGATGGCACGTAGTACATTCTATTATCATCTCAAGCATGGCAAGAAGAAAGACAAGTACAAGGAAGTAAAAGATATGATATACATCATATTCCATAAACACAAAGGCCGTTACGGCTACAGGCGTATAACGCTGGAACTCCGTAATGAAGGTCGCCTTATCAATCATAAGACGGTCAAGAAGCTTATGGACGAACTTGGACTGAAAAGCGAAGTCAGGAAGGTGAAGTACCGTTCCTATCGGGGAGAAGTGGGCAAGACGGCTCCTAATATCATCGACAGGAATTTCACTGCTGACATGCCTTGCCAGAAGCTTGCGACGGACGTAACCCAGGTGTCGATAGAAGGCCGTAAGGCCTATCTCTCACCGATACTTGACATGTGCAACGGAGAAGTGCTCTCTTATGTCATAACAGACACTCCGAACCTGGAAATGGTAATCACTATGCTCAATCGGATGTATGAGAACGTGGACCTCCCTGAAGGTGTTGTGTTGCACTCCGATCAGGGCTGGCACTACCAGCATGCAGCCTATCAGAACAGCCTGAAGGAGCATGGTATTATCCAGAGCATGTCTCGTAAGGGCAACTGTTTGGACAACGCTATGATGGAGAACTTCTTTGGCATCATGAAGTCAGAATTGCTGTATCCAGGCAAGTACACGTCTATGGAAGTCTTCATAAAAGACCTGAAAGAGTACATTGACTATTATAATAATGAGAGAATAAAGCTCAGACTAAAAGGAATGAGCCCAGTACAATACCGGACTCAATTCCATATGAGCAATAGTGTTTAATCCGTCCAAACTTTGGGGTTCACTTCACTTTCTAGCCCCTAGACGCACCCAGTCTAGCCCCTAGAATGAAACCAATAGTGGCACTCTTGGTTTGTAAACCAGTTGCTTTTAGCCTGAAATAGTATTACTTTTAGCTTGCCAAAGTGCCTCTTTTGATGCATGGAAAAGGATATCGTACACTTTTGTTTGATGTTGATATTTCAATGAAATTAAAAATAAATTAATAATTATTTGTATAATTCAGTTATAATCCGTAACTTTGCATGAATATTCAATGAAGATGTGAAACAAATCAACCTATTTATAAAAATACTAACTTCATTAACACATCGCGTATGAAAAGAATTCGAATTCTACTTTTAACGCTGATAGCACTGCTATCAAGCCAAGGCATCATGGCAGATGCTTATTTGGCTGACTTCAACACGAAGATTGAAACCAGCGATCATGCTTTCCAGGTGGCTTCCAACTGGCGGCACATTGTCAGTACCTACACAAGTAGCTACACTGACGATGAAGTCTATGTCAGCTATTCCTACTCGTCGTCAGCGGGTGTGGATGGAAGCGGAGCCTTGAGTTGCGGTACTAATCAGAAAAGTAACAGCACCTACGACTTGCTCGTAACGCCTGTTGTGAAGGGTACTGTGAAGATTTCTGCAAAAGGGACTGCTTCTTATTATACACCGCTTCTTGAATTCTATAAAATCAATGAAGATGGTGCTGGCAATCTGACGCGTGGCGACAAGATTGCTGTAGATGTAACAAGTCTGACGAGTAATGCTTTCACCGAGTTTACCATTCCTGTTGACGATGCCGGCGAGCGTATTGGTATTCGCAGCTCGTATGTCTATCTGGATAATTTCTCGGCAACCGATGCCGTGATTGTTCCCGAAAGCAAGATTAAGATTGTTTCGGCCGTTCCTTCTGCCACCAACGGTACCATCTACTGGGAGCAGCAGGCCAACGGCAAAGTGCTCGTGAAATATACTGTGAAGGTAGAGAACACGGGTGATGTGAATTTGGAGAAGGGCGATGAGAACTTCAGCGTCTCTATCTTCAACCGTAGCACGGGCTTTGTCTATAACACAGTGTCCGTTCCCCAGGCCCTGGCTGTTGGTGAAACGTCTGATCCTTTTGAGGTATCAGCCGAGGTAGATCCTACTATCTGGCCCAACACCTATACCTATATTAATATGGACCTGAAGGAGAACTTGTTCGGAACGGTTGTTCAGCGTACTCAGTCGTACTGGATAGCCTACGAGCCAAAGTTCGTGTTCCGTAAGGCCAACACCACCTCGACCTCAAGCATCGATGCTGCCGAGAGTTGGGGCGTAGTCAAGGAGAGCACCACGAAAGACTATGAGATTGTCAACAAGGGTACGGCTCCTCTGATTATCAAGAGCATCACACTGCCTAAGGGCTTTACCAGTGCCAATATGCCGGTCATCTCTCCCGAAGGATTGACCCTTGAAAAAGATGCCGTACAGGCTTTGAGCATCACTCAGGATGCGTCTGTGGTTGGTAGCTTCAGCGACAATCTGATCATTACCTATCTGGACAAAGACAAGGTCGAGCAGACCTACACACTGCCTTTCTCTGCTAATGTGATTAGCGCCAATACATGGTATGCCGACTTCAACAGCACTGGTTCGTCAAGCACGGTGAGCTATCCTGCCGGTGCAGTGGCTGAGGGTGGCATCAATACCGACTACAAATATGTTGAAGGCAAGTATGACATCTGGTTGAAAGGACGTACTTCAAGCAGTTATGCTACGGCAAGCAACCGATTCATCACACCAAAACTGCATGCTGCTGCCGGCCAATCGTTGACATTCGATGTGAAGGGCGTCAGCGGTGCCAACTACTATGCCAAGGTTTACGTATCTACCGACCGTAAGAACTGGGGCGACCCTGTGGCTTACTATACCAGTGGCGAAACTGACGGTGCCGAGGCTATCGGCACTTCTGAGTGGGTCAACAAGTCGGTGACTTTTGCTGCCGAAGGCGACTACTACGTGGCTTTCGCACTCTATGGCGAGTTCGCCATCGACAATCTGGTGGGACTGACAAAGGTGGACGTGGCTCACGACCTCTTTATCAAGAGCATCAACTGGCCCGATGCTTCTGTGAAGACGGGCACTTCGCTGTCGAGACCCAGTCTGGACGTAATTCCTCTGACTACTGAAATGGCCAGTGCCTACACTGTGAAGTACGTATGTGGTGAGACCGTTCTGGCCGAGGCTACACCTGTGGCTCTGACAGCCAGCGCAACCTCTTCGAAGTCGTTCTCGTTCTCGTGGACACCTGTTGTCGAAAACACAACGACCTACGAGGGCACCAAGGTGGTGTTTGATTTCGGTGGCGGTGTGAAGTTCGAGAGCGATCCTTTCGATCTCACCGTGACCAACGAGCCTATCTTCCACTTCCTGAATAGTGTTCCCTCTTCTAAGTGGAATGAGCCCAGTGACCGTACGCAAGCCATCACGTTTGGCAAGACCAATACGGCAGATACGCAGAACTTCGTTATCTTCAACTGGGGACCTGCTCCTCTGACCGTGAACAGCATCTCGCTGCCCGAGGGCTTCACCACAACAGCTCAGTTCCCCATGGAGGTGGCTGCCTTTAATGGCGAGAATAGTGGATTGGCTACTGCATCGCAGACGCTCGACATCACATTCTCTGCAGAGACAGCTGGATCTTATGGTGGCGATATGGTCATCACTTATAGTGGCGACAAGACCTTTACACTGCCTATCAGCGGCGTGAAACTGGATCCTACCAAGTTCTATGCAAACTTCGGTACAGAGAGTAATCAGTGGCCTGCCGGTTCTGCTTATCAGAGCAATGTCAGCACTACTTATGTGGCTACGGGCAACTATGCCATCAATTCGTCGAGTTCCACCAACAACCTCTTTATCACTCCAAAGCTGACGGCTGCTGCTGGCGATAAACTGATGTTTGATGCCAAGATCTATAACACCAATTGGAATGAAGGTAAAGTGGTGGTTTATGCCGCTGCAACCCGCGACGAACTGGTGAACTTTGATCCAGAGAACGATACTCGCACACCATTGTTCAGTGTCAGCGGTAAGGATGAAGAGAATCCTCTGACCACCGACTTCCAGACCTTCGAGGTGTCATTTGCTGAGGCTGGCGACTATTATGTGGCTTTCGAGATCAGCGGTCGATCTTATGTGGACGAGATCTATGGACTGACACAGGCTGCCGTTGCTCACGACCTGACCATCGTTTCGAGCAACATCCCTGCCGAAGCTATGCAGAACATAACCAAGACGGCTACCATCAATGTGCTGAACCTGGGCTTGACCGATGAGCCTGCCGAGGGCTATACCGTGACAGCCTATGTGAACGGTGTGGCTGCTGGCACTGGTACTGCTGTGGCTATCCCCGCAACTCATAATCTCAACGATGTCGGAACAGCACTCTCTGTTGGTTTCATGACATCAAAGATTGGTACCTTCCCCGTCTATGTAGAGGTGAAGGCTGGCGACTATAAGGTTGCTACCGCTCCTGTCGATGTGACATTTGCTAAGGAGGTACCTGTTTCAGAACCTATTGCTATCGGTGAGAAGTCAGGTAACGATCGTTCACATGCAATTATTGACTTCTACAACTTGGATGTTAAAGCTCAAAGTTCAAACATTGTCTATACAGCAGAACAACTTCAGGCCTTTGGCATCACTGCAGGTTCAAAGATCACTTCTCTCTCATGGAGAGGTACATATAGCCAAACTAAGTCCTTTGGTAACAGTCTGACGGTGTGGTACGCACAGCAGAGCGGAGATGTATTGACCGCAGCTCCTGTTAAGGAAGATATGACTGAGGTGAAGCTCTATGATGGTACTATGAGTTTTACGAGTGGCGTTAACGATATCACTATTGACTTGTCGGCTAATCCTCTCGTTTACGATGGTACTTCTGCACTCCGCTTCTACTTCGAGGGTCCGAAGGGTTCATACCTGGATATGAAGTTTGATTACGATAACAACTATCAGAACTTGACATGGAATGATGGTACTGCTAAGGCTAACCCACTGTTGTATGTCACATTGGCTGCAGAGCCTGCTACCTACTCTGGTACTGTGAAGAACGGCAAGGGCGAGGCTTTGGCTGGCGCAACAGTCACACTGACCAGTACTGATGGCGATGGTGTGCAGTACACTGGCACCACCGATGCTGAGGGCGCATACAATATCGATGTTATCCAGACGGGTCGCACTTACGATGTAGAGGTTGAATACGATGTTTACGACAAGGCTACCGTTGCAGGCATTTCGTTTGCCGAGGGCAACCTGAATAAGGACTTCGTGCTGACGTTCGATCCTACAACGAAGATTGTTAATGGCGACTTCGAAGGCGAGTATTCTGTCTTTGCTACACCAAAGAGCGACCGTTCTATCTACCAGCCTGCTGGTTGGAACATCTCATATACGAATGGAGACGAGAACGATATGACGGCTCTGAACGCCAACTGTCAGGCATGGAACAACTTCCAAGGCAGACCTCAACCTGCAAATGGTGGCAACAGCACTTACTGGACGCGCTTCCGTTGGGGTAACAGCGAGAACCTGACACTCTCGCAGACCGTGAAGCTGCTGCCTGGTGTTTATCGTCTGACGGCTGATGCCTTCTTCAATGGCGGTGGTGGTGCTTCGGCAACCATCGGTGTCGGTGATGTTAAAAAGAACGTGGAAGGAAACAGCTCTTGGAACAACTATGCTGTTGACTTCACCTTGACAGAGACTCAGGATGTAACCATCAGCCTGAACATTATTCAGACTGCTGCAAATGAGAATGTTGTTGGCTTCGACAACGTGAAGTTGGACTACGCTGTAAATGTTGTTAAGGCTACCCTGAAAGACGAGATTGCCAAGGCTGAGGCTCTGAAGACCGCTGCTCGTACTGAGGGACTTCAGGAATACGATGAGGCTATCGACGATGCTAAGCAGCAGCTCTCTTCAGACGACGTGGCTGTTGTCGATGCTGCAATCACTGCACTGAAAGCTGCCGAACAGGCCTTCCTCGTTGCTAACCTGCCTCTGCAGGAGGGTACTTACTATGTTTACAATGCACTGACCGGTAAGTTCCTGAGCCGCGGTAGCAGTTATGGTACACGTGCCGTTGTCGACGACTATGGTGTGGCTGTCAATGTCAGCGTGGACATGGTTAACGAGACCTACAAGTTGCAGACTGTTGACATGGGCGCATACTACGGTGATGACTACTGGA
This sequence comes from Prevotella sp., assembly GCA_024695815.1. Taxonomy (GTDB): domain Bacteria; phylum Bacteroidota; class Bacteroidia; order Bacteroidales; family Bacteroidaceae; genus Prevotella. Next base: position 44,033 of record JAILHK010000003.1, on the reverse strand, counting down.
TGTATGCAGACTGCTCTGGCAACCGTGTTCGCAGCTATAAGCTTGAGAGGACACAGAACGGCTTCTACCTGCACAACAGCAGTCGTGACGTGGCCGACAACCGTCTCTATGTTTACACGAAGGACGATGCCGACAAGTGGGCTGTGGCTGGCAATGCTATCATGGGCGAAAATATCTCTGATGAGGCTCAGGCCGAATGGCAGTTCCTGACAAAGGCTGAGCACGACACCATCATCGCTCGTCGTGAGGCTGCTGCTATTGTGGCTGCTAAGGCTGCCGCAGGCATCGCTGCTGATGCCGAGCTGGTTATTGGCGATGCTACAGAACTGACCTTCACCACGGGACATGCTTGGACACAGACGGTGGTAAGAACACAAGACGGTCAGCCCGCTACCAATGATAACGGTACGGAGATGTGGCAGGCTACGGGTTCTTATACACAGACCGTAGAGGGTCTTGAGAAGGGACTCTACAAGGTGACCATGCAGGCCTTCTATCGTAATGGTGGCACTGAAGAGTGTGTAGCCCGTTATGAGTCTGGTTATAACACCGTACAGGCTTACCTGGAGGCTAATGGCAACAAGGTGCAAGTGAAGAGCTGGGCAGCCGACAAGGGTGAGGGCAATAATCCTAACTCAATGTCTGAGGCAAAGGCTAAGTTTGATGAGGGTAAGTATCTGGTTGAGACCTTTGCTTATGTTGACGAGGATGGCGTGCTGAGTCTCGTTGTCAGCAATCCTTCATACATTGGTAATGGCTGGTTCATTGTTAATAATGTGAAGTACATGAAGGTCATCGACAAGGCTACTGCCGACCTGAATGCTGCTAAGGATAGTCTGCTGACGGCTATCAATGCTGCCAAGGCTCTGAATGCAGATGACTATACCGAGGCCAGCGCAAATGCTCTGAGCGACGGTATTACTGCTGCCGAGACAGCCCTGAATGCTACTGATGCTACGGTTGCTTCGCTGACTACGGCTAAGACCGACCTCGAGGCTGTGGTTGCCGCACTTGTAACGAAGGCTGCTGCCGCATTGGCAGATGCTAAGCAGGCTCTGTCTGACGAGATTGCTGCTGCCGAGGACCTGGCTAAGACCGACATGGGCGAAGTTGCCAACAATGCTCTGGCAGATGCTATTACGGCTGCCAAGAATGCTCTCGCTGCCACCGAAGCTACGGTAGAGTCGCTGACAAATGCTAAGCAGGCGCTGGTAGATGCAGAGAACAACTTCAGAACGCTGATCAATGGCATTGCCAATATCAAGGCTGCCGTAGAGGCTGGTCAGGTTTATGACCTGAGAGGCCGCAAGGTGACGGGTGCTTTGAAGAAGGGCGCTGTTTACCTGATCAATGGTAAGAAGGTAGTATTGAAATAAGGCAATAGGGTGGGAGCCTTTCTCACCTCAGGGCTAAAATAAAATCCGCCGGGACATCAATCAGAATGTCTCGGCGGACTTTTTTCTTGCGGAGGCAGGACTCGCGCTCGGCTTTGCCGCTTCGCTCTGCGAAGAACTGCGACCTGGCGCATGTGAAGGGTTCTGACGTAGCAAAAAAAAGAACGCCGAAGCGTTCTTTATAGTTGCGGAGGCAGGACTCGAACATGCGACCTCCAGGTTATGAGCCTGGCGAGCTACCAACTGCTCCACTCCGCGATGTGATTTCTATGTTTTGTTGAGGAGTGTTCCTCATTTGCGGCTGCAAAGGTACGACTATTTTTTGTAATAGCCAAATTTTTCTGTATCTTTTTTCATTTTTGCTATCTTTTCCGCCTAAAAGCTTGGCTGTTTAAAATAAAAGCCGTACTTTTGCACATACTAAATTAGTGTGCAATGTCAATATCCAAAACCCGACAACTATTAGTTGATGTCGCCAGACAACTTTTTGCTAAGAATGGTCTTGAGAATACGACGATGAATGATATCGCCCAGGCTTCAGGCAAGGGGCGCCGTACGCTTTATACCTATTTTAAGTCGAAAGAGGATATCTACTATGCCGTCATCGAGACTGAGTTGGAGCGTCTGAGCGACAAGCTCGATGAGGTGGCTGCACGCAAGATTAGTCCGCAAGAGAAGGTCATCGAGCTGATTTATACCCATCTGAGCATGATTCGTGAGACGGTGGTGCGCAACGGTAACTTGCGTGCCGAGTTCTTCCGTAATATATGGATGGTGGAGAAGGTGCGCCGCCACTTCGACGATGCCGAGGTGGAACTGTTCCGCAAGGTGTTTGCCGAGGGAAAGGAAGACGGTGAGTTCGATATAGATAATGTTGACTTGGTGGCCGATATTACCCACTACTGTATCAAGGGCCTGGAGGTACCTTATATATATGGTCGTCTGGCACGGGGCATGACCGAGGAGGCTACGAAGCCTCAGGTGGCCAAGTTCGTGTATGGCGCACTGGGAAAGAAGAATAAGATTTAGTAATATTAAATAATAAAAAACAAAAAATGGGATTGTTAGAAGGTAAGACTGCACTCATCACTGGTGCAGCACGCGGTATCGGTAAAGCTATCGCACTGAAGTTCGCCGCTGAAGGCGCAAACATTGCATTCACCGACCTGCAGGTCAACGAAGAGACCGAGCAGGAAATTGCTGCTTTGGGCGTAAAGGCAAAGAGTTATGCTTCGAATGCTGCTGACTTTGCTCAGACAGAGGAAGTGGTGAAGGCCGTTAAGGAGGAATTTGGTTCAATAGATATTCTGGTGAACAATGCAGGTATCACGAAAGACGGACTGATGCTGCGCATGACCGAGCAGCAGTGGGATGCTGTGATTGCCGTTAACCTGAAGTCGGCATTCAACTTCATCCACGCTTGTGTGCCCGTGATGATGCGTCAGCGTGGAGGTTCTATCATCAACATGGCATCGGTTGTCGGTGTTCATGGCAATGCTGGTCAGGCTAACTACGCCGCTTCAAAGGCTGGCTTGATTGCACTGGCTAAGTCTATTGGCCAGGAGATGGGTCCCAAGGGTATCCGTGCCAACGCCATCGCTCCAGGTTTCATCGACACTGCAATGACTCAGGCGCTGCCCGACGAGGTGCGCAAGGAGTGGTGCAACAAGATTCCTTTGCGTCGTGGTGGTACCGTCGAGGATATTGCAAACTGCGCTACCTTCCTGGCTTCAGACATGTCAAGCTACATCAGCGGACAGGTTATCCAGGTTGACGGTGGTATGAACATGTAATTAACATAGAATCCAACCCCAACCCCTCCAACAAGGAGGGGCTTTTTGATTAATAGAACTATGGACGTCGTTTACGAGGACAATCATATTATCATCGTCAACAAGCAGAGTGGGGAGATCGTTCAGGGCGATAAGACTGGCGACCGTCCTCTTTCTGACATTGTGAAAGACTATATCAAACAGAAATACCAGAAGCCTGGCGAGGTGTTTCTGGGGGTGGTGCATAGGTTGGACCGTCCTGTGAGCGGATTGGTGGTCTTTGCCCGTACGTCGAAGGCGCTGACACGTCTGAACAAGATGTTTGCCGAGGGACAGGTGCACAAGACCTACTGGGCGCTGGTGCAGGGCTGTCCTGAAAAGGATGAAGATTTGCTGACGCACTGGCTGACGCGCAACGAACAGCAGAACAAGAGTTATGCCTATCAGCGCGAGGTGCCTCGCTCGAAGAAGGCGCAACTGAAGTATCGGGTGCTGAGTCGTGGCGACAACTACTCGCTGGTAGAGGTGCAGCTGATGACGGGGCGGCATCATCAGATACGCTGTCAGCTGTCGGCCATCGGTTGTCCTATCAAGGGTGACTTGAAATACGGTTCTAAGCGCAGCAATGCTGATGGCAGTATCTCGCTTCAGTCGCACAAGGTGGAGTTCGTGCATCCTGTGTCTAAACAGGTCGTCTGCATAGAGGCTCCGCTGCCGCCAGATCCTCTTTGGAAGAAATTCTGATTGGTTGATATCAGGAAAGTGGCACTTTACCATGCGTAAAGTGCCACTTTTCTTAGTTAGAAAAGCGGCACTTGCTGATATGATACTTAAGTAATTCGTCATGGATAGACGGGCGCGTCGTTAGTGATAGCCTGTTGTCAGCTTATCGTTTACGATGTCCATAATCTCTGTTTCGTGAAGGTCGGAACGGTTAATAAGGTCTTGTGCCTCTGTTATGAGCTCCTTGGCCTTGGAGCGATCTTTCAGTTGGGCGGCATTAATCTTCACCTTAAGTCCGGCACCGATGACGGCGGCACGTGCTGCCAGCGCACCGATACCGGCATCGCTGGCATTGGCGGAGTTGCCCTCTTTAGCCATCGCCTTGCAGATGATGAACGCTTGCATGGCGGCCTTCATGGTGCGCAGTGGTACCTGGGCGGCATAAAGGGTGGCTTTTTGAATGGCTTCCGCACGCAGGGCCTTCTCCTGTTCGTTGACGTTAGGCATGCCGATGGCCGCCTTCAGCCTGTTGTAGGCAATGGCATCTTCGTCTGTCAGGCGCAGCAGGTGTGTTGTCAGGTCTTGTCCCATGGCGGCCCAATCTGAGAATTCCTGCCATCGCTCGTCCCAGCCAAACTTGGCCGACGAGAGGTTGGCTACCATCGTGCCTAGGGCAGCAGCCAGTGTGCCCATGTATGCAGCGATGGTTCCTCCGGATGGGGCAGGGCGCTCGCGTGTCGTGTCTTCAGTGAATGCTTTCACGGTCAGGTCCACGAGCTTTTGAGGTGCTTTCTCATTTTCCCCCTTCTCGTCTTCCAACAGGTATTCAATCACCTGTTTGCGGATGTTGAAAGGCTTCAGTATGTCAAGTCCCATCGACTTGATAGCAATCTTGATAATATCGTCTTCAGGGATGCCAATGGAGCGGTGTTGCTTCTCTAGGAAGTGTTTTCCAGCTTCAATCAGGGTCTTCTTGGCAACGGCTCCCACAATCTCCGTTCCTACGACGCGGATGCCACGGTTTTGAGCAGAGCGACAGACTTCGTCGAAGGCCTTGTGTATGGGGGTCACGTCCAGGTCGGTAATGTCCATCGTCAGCACGGCAATGCCGCATTCATCGATATATCTGCCGAAGGCTTCGGTACACTTCAGCGTGCCTGGCTTCATCATTGGCTGACCGAGGTCGTCGTAGATGATGGCACCAGTGGGAAGGTTGCCTTCGCGCATCGGTCGTCCCGCCTCGCGTACATCGCCTGCTATGGCATTGGCACTGCGTGCCGATGTCGTGTTGAGGTGGAAGTTGATGGTTGCCTTGTGCGGTTCCATGTCATGACAGGAAGCACTAGTGACGTTTCTTTCTTCGGTTGTCATGTTGAATATTTCATTAGGTCTTTCAAAACTGAAGGTAGTATCTTGCTGCAAAGATACATACTTTTTTCTTTTTAACAAATATTTAGTAAAGAAAAAAGTCCAATCGTCAGTTTTTTGTTCTGACCATCGGACTTGTATGATAGCATTTTCTTGCAAAATGTTCATTGTTGAACGTTTGCGAGGCTTCTCAGTGTCCCGTTGGTCGTTTGTGACTTTGCTATTCGGGATTCGGCCTACTTTATGCATCGCATCACTTTTTTATAGTAGTGGTTGGTTGCCCTTACGCTGTAGCGCGGACCGCCGTTCCACGAACGTATTGCCTTCTCGACATTGTTCGTCTTGTTGTGATACGACTGAATCAGGAGGAACATCTCTTTCGACTTCTTGACATCATAGCGGTCGTTCATCGAGTACCTCAGTTTGCGTCCCAGCTTTTCCAGAATCTTGTTGCATTCCCTGACGCAAATGGGTGTGATCTGCATGACGCCTACCGAGTTCCCACTCACGGCGTTGGGGTTTCCTCCGCTCTCTACCAGAATGATGGCTTCCATCACTGGATTCCAATCAAACAGGGCTGAACTTGCTTTCCTTGTGCTAGCCTCAACACTAAGAGGCATCATGGTTAGAATCGACAAGCTCAGACAGATTCGCTTTACTAGTCTTATCATAATATTGTTCTTTTATGAACCCCCAATGACTAAACGCGAACACGACTTATGGCAGAAATCAACATGACCTATTTTGATGGACATGATGTCTGCGGTTTATTCGGTTGTCAAATGAGGAATCCTCGGTTACGTAGTTATAGATCTGGTGCAAAGGTAGTTATAATATTTTGATTATGCAAATTTTTCATAAAAAAATCCGATCGTCAGGTTTTATCCTGCCAATCGGACTTGTTTATAGCATGTTTTGCAAATTGTTCTCTTTTGAACGTTTGCGGGGCATTTTGAGTTTCCCATTGATGGCCGTGGCCATTGAAATCGGGAATGCCTACTTTATGCAACGCATCACTTTTTGGTAGTAGCGATTTGTAGCTTTTACGCTGTAGCGGGGTCCGCCATTCCACGAACGTATAGCCTTTTCGACGTTGTTCGTCTTGTTGTGATACGATTGAATCAGGAGGAACATCTCTTTCGACTTCTTGACATCATAACGGTCGTTCATCGTGTATCGCAAATCGCGTCCTTGTTTCTTCAGAATCTTGTTGCATTCCTTCACGCATATAGGAGTGATCTGCATGACGCCTACCGAGTTCCCACTCACGGCGCGTGGATTTCCTCCGCTCTCTACCTGAATGATGGCTTCCATCACTGGATTCCAGTCAAACGGGGCTGAGCTCTCGTTTCTGGTGGCTGCCCCTACACTATGGGGCATCAGGGTTAGAATCGATAAGCTCAGACTTAATAGCTTCACAAATCTTTTCATATACTCTATTTTAAGGGGCTTTGCCAAGGCCCTCGTTTCTTTGCTTACAGTGTGTATGCCCGTCGCAGGTGACACCTGTTATCCTGAATCGGGTGCAAAGTTATGAATATTCTTTTGTAGAATAATCAAGAGTGAAAAGTTTTGTGTGCGTGCACAACGGTTTTATTGACTTACATCAATTATTCGTTAATCCAGTTCGACCACGGTAATACCGGCGCCGCCAAACTGTACATGTTCGTCGCGGAAGTGGCTGACATTCGGCACGGTAGCCAAGTATTGACGGATGAGTTGGCGCAGAATACCGCTGCCTGTACCATGCAGAATGCGTACGCTCGACACGCCCATCAGGATGGCGTCGTCGATAAAGTAGGTGACGGCATTGATGGCTTCGTCGCCACGCATGCCGCGTACGTCCAGATCCTGTCGGAATTTGGTTTTACGTTCGTCTATGGTGTTGCGTGTCATGCGCGAGGTCTGAATGGCCAGACCTTCATGTTTTGAGGCTGCCTGTTCGGCGCTGGCCTTTGCCTTCTCTCTTTCCGAGGCGGTCTCCAGACGGTCAATTCGCATCTTGGTCTTCATGCCGCCAAAGATGACGATGGCCATCTTGCCATCTATCTTCTCTACCTCGCCCAAAGAGGTGAGGCCTTTGATGCGCACGATGCTGCCCACCTCGATGGGAGCCGATGCTGTCGTTGCAGAGGGGGTGCTGGATTTCAGCGATTGGGCAAGGCTCTCTGTCGTTGCTTCTGAAAGGGCCGCCTTCTTTTTCTTTTCCTCTTTACGTTTCTTGCGTTCCTGTATCTGGCGCATCTTACGTTCTATCATCTCGTCGTTGGCACGTGTGTCGATGTCGGTCACCTGCTGTTTGAAGGTTTCCAGCTCTTCGCGGATGCGTCGTGTGGCCTCTTTCTCGGCTTGTTGTTCGCGTATCTCGCGAATGGCATTCTCAATCTTCTTGTTTGTCTGTGCCAACAGCTCCTCGGCCTGTTCCTTGGCGCGACGCAGAATCTGCTTGCGTTCCTGTTCAATCTCTTCGATGCTTGCCTCCAGTTTCTCGCCCTTCTGCTCCAGTCGTTTCTCGTGCTGGTGAATGGTTTGGCGCTTGCCTTCCCAGTAGCGCTTGTCGCGCACAATGTCCTGCAGGTATTTGTCGCTCTGGATATATTCCGTGCCCACAATCTCAGAGGCATCGTTGATGACCTCCTCTGGCAGTCCGGTGTTGCGGGCTATCTCGATGGCAAACGATGAGCCCGGCTGGCCGATGCTCAGTTGGAAGATGGCCTTCATCTGATGACGATCGTAGAGCATGGCACCGTTCACCACACCTTTGTGGTCGTCGGCAAAGTGCTTCAGGTTCTGATAGTGGGTGGTGATGATGGCAAAGGCGTGCTTCTTCCAGAACTGTCGCAGCACGGCTTCGGCTATGGCGCCGCCAATCAAGGGCTCAGTACCACCGCCAAACTCATCAATCAGCAACAGCGTGTGTTCGTTGCAGTTGCGTATCATCTGCTTCATGTTCATCAGGTGGCTTGAGTAGGTTGACAGGTCGTCCTCGATACTCTGCTCGTCGCCAATGTCTATCATGATGTTTCTGAACAAGCCACATGACGAACGCTCGCTCAAAGGAATACTGAGACCGCACTGCAACATGTACTGCAGCAGGCCTACGGTCTTCAGACATACTGACTTACCGCCGGCATTAGGACCCGAGATAATCAGGATAAATGCACCCTCAGCCTCTTTCTTGTTGCCCAGCAGGGTGACGTCTAGCGGCACCACCTTCTTGTTTTGCTTCTCCAGTGAGTGGGCCAGCAGTGGGTGTACGGCTTGAATCCAGTCGATATGTGGCGTGTCGTCAACGTGTGGCTCGTAGGCTTTCTGTGCTTTGGCCAATTCTGCCTTAGCCCTGATCAGGTCTATCTGAGCCAGAAACTGGTAGGAGTCCAGTATCTCCTTGACGTGCGGACGTACCTCGTCCGAGAATACCGTCAGTATGCGGATAATCTCACGACGTTCCTCGGCTTCCAGTTCGCGGACGCGGTTGTTGGCCTCAACCACCTCTGTCGGTTCTATAAAGACGGTCTTGCCAGTGGCACTTTCATCGTGCACAATACCGCTGATCTTGCGCTTTAGCCCAGGTGCGATAGGTATCATAAGGCGCCCGTCGCGTATGGTTGGCGCTGCGTCTTTATCTACCAGTCCTTCGCGCTGCGCACTATGTAATATACTATATAATGTACGCGAGATGCTGCCCTCAGTCTTGGCCAACTCATGGCGAATGCTGGCCAGCGTCATGGTGGCACCGTCTTTGATCTTTCCGTATTTGTCAATGATAGAATCGATGCGACGAATCATGGCTGGAAACGTCATGATGTCGGTGGTCAGTCGTTGCAGGGCAGGGTAGGGGTAGATTGTTGTTTCGCCCTTCTCCTCGCCATCCTTGTTCAGGTAGGCCACAATCTTGCTGATTGTCTCCAGCGAGCGACGCAGGTCGAAGAGCTCCTGCTCTTCAAAGTGTGTGCCAGCCATGCGTATGCGTGCCACGGCCTCGCGCACGTCAAAGAAATATTGTAGGGGGAAATCGTCGGTGGTCTCTTGCAGTCGGCGGAACTCACGAATCTGTTCCAGCCATTCGTTCACTTCGCTGGCAGAATCAGAGAAGTGGACCTCGTCAACTTTCTCGCGTCCAAGCGAGCTGAGACAGTGTCCGCGCAACAGAGAACGAATATCTTCAAATCCAATCTTATACTCGTAATTATTAGGATAAATCATGGTGCAAAGATACAAATTTACGATGATACTGCAAAAAAGTTGCTTAAAAATTTGCAGGAGTGAAAAAAAACACGTACCTTTGCACCCGCTTTGAAGCAGTTCGAGCACTGGAGAGATGGTAGAGTGGTCGATTACAGCGGTCTTGAAAACCGCCGTGCTGAGAGGCACCGGGGGTTCGAATCCCTCTCTCTCCGCAAACAAGAGACGCCAAGCAATGCTTGACGTCTTTTTTTTGTTTGCGTATGCGACCCGGGTTCTCACGTTCTTTCAGTCGCTTTGCTTTGTGAAAGCGCCCCTTCGGGTCGAGCGCGAATCCCTCTCTCTCCGCAAAGAGCAATCCGAAAGGGTTGCTCTTTTTGCTTTGAGAGGGGATATCTCACCCCCGGTCGGGAGTTCTTGCTTCGTTTCTCTCCGCAAGCGCCCCTTCGTGTCGAGCACGAATCCCTCTCTCTCCGCAAACTATATAACTTTGTACCCACGTAAGAAGACTACTGCGGAAGTCAAGTAGTGGTCAAAAACGACTAACAGAAACGTGTTACATTTTGTGTTCCGCAAGAAAATGGATGTATTTTGTTTCCCATCACGTCTTGCAGAATGGCAAACGCTGCATCACCTGTGCAGTGGCTGGTGTAGAAATGTGTCTGAGGATAGGCTTCCGTCAACCTGCTGGAAAGTGCTGTGAGTTTGACTTCGTCCTCATGATTGTCGAGCAGATGAAATCCTCCGACAACCATCTTTACCGGCAACGGACATGCTGCAAGGATGTTTTCCAACCCACTGTGAGCACATCCCGTAAACAACAAGCCTTTTGTGTACAAAGCCAGCTCGTGGCGGAAATCATCATGAACGTACTGCCCCTGCATGTCTTGAACGAAAAGATGCTGATTGCCTTCTGGCATCGGATGAATGTGGGGTATGTGTGCTATGACATAGATGTCGTCGCCTATGCTACCACTATGATTAATCTGCAGCAACCGTTCTTGCAGGAATTCCGGCCATTCGGTGGTAATCGAGTGCAGATAGCGGCGTTTAGAATAAAACATGCCGCTGATGGCATCGGGAGAGACAATGACCTTTGCCTTCTTGTTGATGTCCATAAAATGCTTCAGTCCTCCTGCATGGTCGCTATGTCCGTGTGAGATAAATACATAGTCAACACTGCTGAGGTCTTTCCCTAATCGCTCTGCATTGCGGATCAGCATGTCGCTGGCTCCCGTATCGAGCAGTATGCTGTGCTTCTCCGTTTCGAGAAGGATAGAAAGACCATGCTCTGTTTCAAAAGCTGGATTGATGGTCCTGTTATCTGATAATACCGTCCATTTCATGCTTCGATGCAAATCACTTGCCGAATGTCGGCATCACATACACAGGCTTCTCTTCGTGGTTGTTGCAGTCGTGGTGATCGCAGGCTTCAAGAGAGTCTTTCAGTTCACCATTCAGATAGGCCTGGAGCACATTCTCAATCGTTCCATGACATCCCCTGACCACAGTGATGCCGTGAGCAGACAGTTTGTTGTAGGCTCCCATTCCCATGTTGCCAGCCAGCATCAGGGTGATGCCCATCTCTTGCATGACTGATGCTATGTTCGATTTGCAGCCACATCCTTCAGGCGAGTCTAGTCGCTCTTGTTTTACTACCTGGTTTTGTTCGTCGAGTGTTACTATGCTATAATAAGCGCAGTGTCCGAAATGGTCGTCAACCATGCCGTCGCATGTAGGTATTGCTATTAACTTCGTCATTATTTCAACATTACAATTTGTTCAAGTGATAATATTTGTGCAAAGTTACTCACAAATCCTCGCTTACCATATAATTGCAGCTATATTTAACAAAATATGGCACAAACCTCGGCGGAATGTTATTGTAGTTTGGGCGGTTTCGGTTGACAATAGGGCCGCTTTGACAATGCAATAGTGGCGCTTTTATGATGCAATAGTGGCACTATTGAGTTGTTTCTAGACTCTAGAATTGTTGTTTCTAGACTCTAGAATGGTGCTTTCTAGACTTTAGAATTGGTGTTTCTAGACTCTAGAATGAAATCAAAAGCGCCGCTTTTGCAGTGCAAAAGTGGCGCTATGGGTGTTTGATAGTGGCGCTATTGGGTGGTAATAGTGGCTCAATGACAGAATAGGTCATTGGTTTACGGGGAGCGTGAGCACAAATCTTGCGCCACCGGTATAGGTGGTGTCTAGCATCACGTCGCCATGCATGCTTCTGGCCAGCGAGCGGGCAATAGAAAGACCGATGCCGGTGCCATCGTAGTATTCGTTGAGCTGTACGAACTCTGTGAAGATGTGGGTGGCCTCTTCTGGTGGCACGCCAATGCCGGTGTCTTCTACGATGAAGCAGATCTGTTGGTTGACCACTTCTATCTGCAGTGTGACACGCTGTTTAATCTTGCCTACCGACATGCCTGTGGCTTCGGCCGGACGAGTGAACTTGCGTGCATTGTCAAGGATGAGGGTTAGTGCTTTGACTGCATATTCCTTGTTGGTTGTGATGTGTTGCACCTCTGCCTGTTGCGACAATTGGATGTTGAAGTCGAGGTGTGTGGCCTCTTTGATGCCACATTTCTCCACGGCCTGCGTTGCTATATCAATGGGCATCACGTCGTCTTCGCAACAGTTGCCTATCTCGCTGCTGGCGTCGCTGAGGTCCAGCATTTTGTCTATGAGGTCGGTGATACGCTTGCTGTTTTCTTCAATCTTCTTTTTGGCTTCTTGCAGGTTCTCGCTGCTCAGTTCGATGTTTGGACTAGCCAGCACCTGGGTGAAGCCCGTCAGGATGTTGAGTGGCGTGCGTATCTCGTGTGATATCTGCTGGATGAAGTTCGTCTTCATCCTTGCCGACTCCTCAGCACGCTTATTGGCTTCAATGAGCTGGTGGTTGGTGGTGTCTAGCTTGTCGTAGGCATCCTCCAGTTTCCGATGCTCTTGTTTCAGCTTCTTCAGGTGGTTGCGGTGGTTGATGATGATGACGCCAAAGGAGATGACAATCAAAAACAGACAGACGGCGATGGCCACCAGTCGCATCTGGTAGAGCTTAGACCGCTGTTCGGCAATCTGGCGCTCCTTGCCCTGAATGTCATAGACGGCAGCTACCTCGGCAGCCAGACTCAGCTTCTGCTGGTTGAGTGCCGAGTCGTAGATCTGTGCCACCCGGTTGGCAATGTTCAGGGCCGAGTCGGTCCTGCCGGCCAGCATGTTAGCTTGGAATTTCGGGATGTAGTAGCGACCAATATTCTCGAGGTCGTTTTCCAGATTGCCCTCGAGCATATATTGATCCAGCAGACGATAGTTGTCGGCCGCCTCGCTGTAGCGTTGCGTCTGCAACAGGTATTCGTTGTTGTTGATGATGTTGCCTGTCACCTTAGAAGTCTGCGTTGACAGGTAGTCGTTGTAGGCCTTTTCTGCTTCGTCGTTACGGCCTTGTGCATGAGCCAGCAATGCCTTGCAATAGCAGATTTCCGCTTTCATCTCGTCTTGAAAGACGCTATCCCTATGAGGATGCTTGTCGGCCAAGAGATAGAGCGAGTCTTGTCGCTGAATCCATGGTGCAGCCTCGTTGTAGAGTGCTTTCTCGATATAGATACGAGCAATGGCATTCATCGTTTTCTGGCACTCTCGGTAGTCCAGTGGGTCGCTGTGAATACTCAGTCGGTTGTGTATGCCTTGCAGTGCCCGTTGATAGCTGGCGGCCGCCTTTTGTGTCTGTCCCAGGTTCAGCTGACAGTTGCCAATGATCTGAGCAATGTCGTGGTGGTCGATGAAAGAGTTATGACCAACCGCCTTCAGCTTCTTGTCTACGGTGAATGCCACGTTGAGAGCCTCGTCGTAGCGCTTCATCTCGCAGAGCAGACGTACGTAGTTGTTGTAGGAATAGACATAGCACTCCACGTCGCACAGGTCCGTCAGCTTCTTCACGTTGATGTTGTCTAGCTGTTCGTAGAGTGCAAACGATGTGCGATACTCTTCTCTGAGATTATAAGCAACGGTCTTGTAGAAGATGACCCTGACCTTTGATAACTCTCCTTCCTGTTCCAGACTGTCGATGGTTGACAAGATCAGAGGCACGTTGCGCGTGTCGCCAACAACTTGGATAACGGAGTCAGCATGATGCGGTATGCCTTCCTCCAGCATACATGTAGAATGCTTGTCTTTGGTGCAGGATGCTAGTCCTAGCACCACGATGACGGTTGGTAGCAGAAGTCTTTTTATCATGGCTAAGGTGAAATAATGAAGTTAAAGACTGATACTCTCTATGCGAAGCCGCTGTATGCCTGCCGGCACACGCACTTCGACGATGTCGCCCACCTTCTTGTTGAGCAAAGCCTGTGCTATGGGCGACTTGATAGAAATCTTACCTTCGCGCAGGTTGGCCTCGTGCGGGCTGGCAATGGTGTAGGTCATGCGGGCATTGTTGGCCAGATTGGTCATCTCCACCTTGTTCAGCAGCCCGATACCATCGTTGTTCAGCACCGCCTTATCGATGACGCGCGCATTCTCGAGCACCCGCTGGCGGAAGCGAATCTGGCTGAGCAGTCGGCCCTGTTCGCGCTTGGCAGCGTGGTATTCGAAGTTCTCGCTCAGGTCGCCTTTGTCGCGTGCCTCGGCGATGGCGTCGCGCACTTGCGGCAGCTCTACGTTCTCCAGGTGGCGGAGTTCGGCTACGAGCTTGTCGTAGCCCTCTTGAGACATATATTCCATAACGTACTCTCTCTCCTTAGTGATTAGATGCTTAGCTCGTCGAGCACCCTGATGAGCTTCTTGTCGAAAGGCTTGTCGGTGCGGATGCACTCAGAGAAAGGCACATAGACAATCTCGTTGTTGCGGATACCCACCATCACGTTGCGCTGCCCCTGCTTGATGGCCTCGATGGCGCCAACGCCTGCACGCGAAGCCAGGATGCGGTCGTGGGCAGAAGGCGTACCACCGCGCTGCAGGTGACCCAGGATAGACACGCGTACGTCGAACTCGGGGAATTCCTTCTTCACACGGTCGGCATAGTAGAGGGCGCCGCACTTAGGACTCTCGCTGACGATGACGATGCAAGACTTCTTCGATTTGCGGATGCCGCGGCCCATGAACTGCGACAACTGGTCCACGTCGGTCATGTCCTCGGGGATGATGGCAGCCTCGGCACCACTGGCAATGGCAGAGTTCTGTGCCAGGAAGCCAGCGTCGCGTCCCATCACCTCGACAAAGAAGATACGCTCGTGAGAGTTGGCCGTGTCGCGGATGCGGTCCACACACTCCATGATGGTGTTCATGGTGGTGTCGTAGCCAATGGTAGAGTCGGTGCCATAGAGGTCGTTGTCGATGGTGCCAGGCAGACCAATCACGGGGAAGTCGAACTCCATGCCGAAGTTGCGCGCACCCGTCAGCGAGCCGTTGCCACCAATCACCACCAGTGCATCAATCTCTTCCTTCTTACAAGTCTCGTAGGCCTGCTGCTGTCCTTCGGGTGTCATAAACTCCTTTGAGCGGGCCGTCTTCAGGATGGTGCCGCCACGGTTGATGATACCACTCACGTCTTCGGTGGTGAACAACTTGACGTCGCCCTTGATCAGGCCGTCGTAGCCGCGATAGATACCTTTGATGTTGAAGCCATTGTAGATGCCGGCACGTGTCACGGCACGAATAGCAGCGTTCATTCCGGGAGCATCGCCACCGGAAGTCAAGATGCCGATAGTCTTTATTTTAGTCATAATAAATGTGCAATTATGTTTAATTTACGTAAATCGGGGGCAAAGTTACACATTTTTTTTCGTTGAAGGGCTGATTAAAGGATTTTTAATGTAACTTTGCTTTGCAAAAAGCTGAAAACCAAAGTAATGAGATCTTAGTTTCATCAACCTAAACAATAGTAATAATGAGAAAATTCTTTTTGACAACACTTGCTGTGGCAACTGTGATGTGTGCCCAGGCAAGAGGTGGAGCAGTGGCTCCGAAAAACGAGAAAGGTCCTACGATGGGCTGGAGTTCATGGAACACGTTTTCTGTTCACATTTCCGAGGACATCATCAAAGGTCAGGCCGACGCTATGGTCAGCCAGGGACTGAAGGATGTGGGCTATGAGTACATCAACATTGACGATGGCTTCCAGTATGGTCGTACGCCCGATGGAAAGGTGTGCATCCATCCTGAACGTTTCCCCAACGGACTGAAGGTGGTGAGTGACTATATCCACTCGAAAGGCCTGAAGGCTGGCATCTACAGTGATGCCGGAGACTGCACTTGCGGCAGCATCAGTAATGGCGATGTGAAGAACACCAATGTGGGACTTTATGGTTACGAGCAGATAGACTGCGACTACTACTTCAAAGAGTGTGAGTTTGACTTTATCAAAGTGGACTATTGCGGCGGCACCCACCTGGGACTCGATGAGCAGAAACAGTACACCCGCATTCACGACGCCATCGTCAATACGGGGCGTGACGTGCGCTATAACCTGTGCCGATGGGCCTATCCGGGCACGTGGTGTCATGATGTGTCAACGTCGTGGCGCACCACTGGCGACATCTACGACGGATGGGAGTCGGTGAAAGGCATTTTGAACGAGAACCTCTACATGTCGGCTTACTGCTATGATGGCTGCTATAACGATATGGACATGCTGGAGGTGGGTCGATCGATGACGGCAGAGGAGGATAAGACACATTTCGGCATGTGGTGCATCATGGCCAGTCCGCTGCTGATCGGTTGTAACATGGCAACCATCAACGAGCGTGCGCTGGAGTTGTTGAAAAACCAAGAACTGATTGCCTTGAACCAGGATCCGCTGTGCTTGCAGGCCTACGTTGTGCAGCATACAGGCGATACCTATGTCTTGGCAAAGGACATCCTGACGCTCCACGGAACGACACGTGCCGTGGCTCTCTATAATCCGTCTGACAAGCCCGTGCAGATGAGCGTCAGCTTCGGCGAACTGGACCTTGGGGGCAAGGTGGCCGTGCGCGATGTGTTTGAACATCAGGATTTGGGAACAATGGAGAAAGCGCTCTCAGTGCTTGTACCAGCCCATGGTACCCGCATCTATACCTTGACTGCCGAGCAGCGCTTGATGCGTTATTTGTATGAGGCAGAGACGGCCTTTCTTGGCGATTATCAGGAGGTGTCGAACAACGAGGCGCTGGGCACCGCCAACTATCAGACGGGCGATGGCGCCAGCGGACGAGCCTTTGCCGGTTGGCTGGGCGGTCGCCGCAGCAACTATCTGGAGTGGAAGGATGTCTATGTGGCTGAGGCCGGCGACTATGTGGTTCACTTCCGTGTCGCTACACAAGACAAGCGCTCGTTTACGGTCGAGGTGAATGGTAACATTGCCGGTGCAATTGAGGCACAAACGCCGGGATGGGGTGACTTCAGAGAGTATGAGATGACCGTCAGTTTGATGGCCGGCTCAAACAGTATCCAGCTGTACAACGAGGATGCCTGGATGCCTAATATTGACCGCATGACAGTGGAGAAGATGGGCGAGACAACAGTTGTGGACCGTAGCTTGGATGAGGCAGCCTCACGGTTGAAGTCGCTGGCCGACGAGAGTGGTCTGCCTGCAGCTTTCTTGCAAAAGGTGAATGGACTGGTGGACAGGGCAACTTCCAACGAACTGACGGCAGATGAGAAGCCCCGCGTGCTGACTGACGTTGACAATATGCTGAAGTCGGTGGTTGCAGTGGTTCCCCTCTGCGAAGAGTTTCAATTGTGGAAAGGCGCTGCCGAGAAGAATGCGGCAGTCAGCATTGAATCTACAGCGCTGAGCACCCTGAACACTTCGATGACTTCTGCCGAGACGAAACTTGCGCAGGCAGAAACACAAGATGCTGTTAATAGCGCACTGAACTCGTTGAAGACCGCTGTAAAAAACTATCTGAAGGCGTTGGATGCTCAGCCCAAAGATGGCGAGTCGCTCGACATGACATTGCTCGTCACTAACTATGACTTTTCATCGACCAGCGGTTGGATGGGTAACCCTACCTACCGTTCGGGCTGTGGCGAGGAGTTCAACAAAGATTTCGATATGTATCAGGTGCTCTCTGGTATGAAGCCAGGCATCTATACCGTGAGGTGCAACGCCCTCTACCGTGTGGAAAAGAATGAAGGCGACGGGAAGTATAAGGCTGGAACGGAAGATATGCAGGCCTATTTCTATGTGAACAACCAAACGCAAAAGGTGAAATCGCTGTACTCGGAGGAATGGCCAGAGGCAGAACAGTATGGCAGGGTGGACAACCTGAATGGTTATCCCAACAGTATGCATGCTGCCGAGATGCGATTTGCCGAAGGACGTTATCTGAACGAGATGGAATACACGCAGACAACGAAAGCTTCGTTGCGTATCGGACTGAAGACCAGCGGACATCAGGACGATAGCTGGTGCTGCTTTGATAATTTCTCGCTTAGCTATAAGCCACTGCCCGTTGAAACAGGCATACGGCATAGCGAAATGGGAAAGCAGACTAGTCGGGCTTACACGCTTTCTGGCATGAAAGCCAAGGAAAAAAGTTTGGGTCTGGTGATAAAAGATGGAATAAAGGTGCTCGCTCAATGAGCACCTTTTTTTGCGGCTTTTGTATAGAACATTAGCATTTATTTACTACCTTTGCACTTGAAATCAATAAAATCGTTTACTATGAGACCTATTTATTACTTCCGATTGGCAGCGCTTTGGCTCGGCATCTGTGCCGTGACAGCCTGCAATAATAACGATGATAGTAGGCTGCTGCCCACCGACGACAGTAGCCAGTTTGCAAACCTGACGGACGTGGTGCCCGATGCTATTCTGGAGATACGCTACTATGGTACGTACAACTTCGTGGGCACTCGCATCGATGGCTATGAGCAGCCCACAGCCCTGATGACCAAGGTGGCTGCCGACAGCCTGCGCACCGTGAGCGACGACGTGATGGCGCTGGGCTACAGACTGAAGATTTATGATGCCTATCGTCCGCAGAAAGGCGTGGACCACTTTGTGCGCTGGGCAACAAACGTGGCCGATACGCTGATGAAACAGTACTTCTATCCAGACCTGGACAAGAGTGTGCTGTTCGAACAGGAATATATCTACGAGCGTAGTGGTCACACCCGTGGTAGCACGGTGGACCTGACACTCTTTGATATGAAAACGGAAAAGGAACTTGATATGGGCGGAACGTTCGACTGGTTCGGACCGGAAAGTCACCCAGACTTCTGTGGTAATCCTGAGACGGGCGAATATACCGGCGATAACAGCAAGAGTCCCACTGGGCGCTCTATCACCGAACAACAGTTTGCCAACCGCATGATACTCCGCCAGGCTATGATGCGTCATGGCTTCAAACCACTTGACTCTGAATGGT
Source organism: Prevotella sp. (assembly GCA_024695815.1). GTDB lineage: Bacteria > Bacteroidota > Bacteroidia > Bacteroidales > Bacteroidaceae > Prevotella. The sequence goes on along the minus strand of JAILHK010000003.1, from coordinate 25,232 downwards.
GGCACTTCACACTGAAGAATGAGCCATTCCCAGATACTTATTTTACATTCCCTGTTAAACAATTAAACTAAATGAGAAAAACAATTTTGAGCGCGCTGATGATGCTCGCTACGTGCGTGAGTGCACAGAATGTACAGTTGCATTATGATTTCGGTCGTAACATCTACTCTAACGAGGAGGCTGGTCGACAGAAGGTGACAATGACCCTGGAGCAGTTTAAGGCTGACCAGTGGGGTTCGTGGTTCTACTTCGTTGATATCGACTTCAGTCGTAAGTTCACAGAGGCTGCCTATGCCGAGATCTCGCGTGAATTCAATATTGGTAGTAAGGGTTTTGCTGCCCACGTGGAGTATGATGGTGGACTCAACAAGGGAGGCAGCTTCCAGCAGTCGGCTCTGTTGGGTGGTGCCTGGAACGGACATAACGCTGACTTCTCGAAGACTTACTCGGTGCAGCTGATGTATAAGCGCTACTTCAAGAGTTATAATTATACCAACGCTTACCACTCGCTGCAGTTGACTGGCGTTTGGGGACTGAACTTTGCCGACAACTGGCGCTTCGCTGGCTTCATCGACTTCTGGCGCGGCGAGAAGGCCAACGGCCATGGACAGCTGGTTGTGCTGACCGAACCTCAGTTGTGGTACAACGTGAACGATCATCTGAGCGTTGGTACCGAGGTGGAGATTAGCGATAACTTCGTGTATAACTTGTATAACGATAAAAAGTTCTTCGTCAATCCTACCATCGCTGCTAAATGGAACTTCTAATTCTCTTGCTGTTCTTGTTCCTGCCCTTTGGAAGTGCACAGGCTCAAGGCGACTTCGTGAAGGGATCCGACATCAGTGGGCTGACGGCACAGGAACAGTATGGACAGAAATTCTACGACAACCAGGGACGCCAGCGCGACCTGATGGAACTGCTGAAGACCGACTATCAGATGCGGGCCGTGCGACTGCGTGTGTGGGTGAACCCCAAAGGCGGATGGTGCGGACGCGAGGATGTGTTGCAAAAGGCTCTGCGGGCTAAGGCTCAAGGTCTGGACGTGATGCTTTGTTTTCACTACAGTGACTCGTGGGCTGATCCTGGCAAGCAACCAATTCCCGAGGCGTGGAAGGCGTACAGCTACCGCAAGATGCGCCGTGCACTGGCTGAACATACAGCCGATGTGATCAGTTTGCTAAAGGAACATGGTGTCACACCGCGCTGGGTGCAGGTGGGCAACGAAACCAGTAATGGCATGCTTTGGGACATGGGACATATCAAAAAACATCCACGTCGCTATGCTGGCTTTATCCGTGCTGGCTATGATGCCGTGAAGAAAGTGTCGCCAGAGACTATCGTCATTGTGCATTTGGACAATGGTTTCGATCCGCAACTCTACGACTGGAACCTGGGCACTGTGCTGAAATACGGTGGCAAGTTCGACATGATTGGTATGTCGCTCTATCCTTATTGGGCTATGGAGGCAAAGCGCGAGCCCAGCGAGGAACAGTGCATCATGGACTGTATGGCCAACATTCGTCGTGTGGCCGAGAAGTTTAATCGCGACGTGATGATTGTGGAGACTGGCTTCGAGGTCGATGAACAGCATCCGGAAGTGATGGAGAAGGGTAGGGAACAGCTCAGGCGCATCATTCGCGAGGCACGCAATGAGTGCAACGGGCGCTGTCGTGGCATCTTCTATTGGGAACCACAATGTCTGCCCGGAGGCTATAAGCTGGGTGCTTTCAACAGTAAGGCTGCACCTACCGTCATCATGGACGGTTTCGTGGAAAAATAGAAACAAAAAGAATAGTGCCGCCAAACCTGCTGTTTGGCGGCACTAAAGTATCGCTTTGGCGGCACTAAACGATGGGTTTGGTGCCGCCAAACTATTTGTCTTGTTTAATAGGATGCTTGACAAGGAATTCCGGCAGCGATGACGCGGTCGCGGATGGCATCCAGTTCTTCGTGTGTAGCTTTCTGCAGAAGCTTGTCGGGCGTCTCGCGGTCGATGGTGTAAATCATCACCTGGCGAGGGGCAATGGCCTTGACTGCCTCCAGCCACGGACCCACATATTCCTCTGAGGTGTTGTCGCTGTGGTCGCCATGCATGAACATGGTCTGGATGATGACGTGCCCGTTGAAGCGCTTCAGGTCTTCTATAATCTGCTGCACGTCGTAGTGGCCCGTGGGTCGATCTACCTTATTTATATATATATGGTCCACAGTGTCCAGCTTCATGATGTTGTTGTCCACGCGCATCAACGCATCGTGAACGGCCTGACGGTGAATCATGGTTGAATTGCTCAGCACAGATACCTTTGCCTGTGGGAAGTATTTGTCGCGCAGGCGCAGCGTGTCGTCTATAATCTCAGGAAACTCGGGGTTGGCCGTGGGCTCACCATTGCCGGCAAAGGTCAGTACATCGGGGGTAGGGCCGTTCTGCTGCATGTCTTGCAACTTGGCCTCAAGGGCCTCTGCCACCTGTTGACGATGAGGCATGGGCAGATGAGGACGGTGGTCGGTATTGAAGCCACACTCACAGTAGATGCAGTCGAAGGTGCACACCTTGCCATCAGCTGGCAGTAGGTTGATACCCAGCGATGTACCCAAACGACGACTGTGGATGGGACCGAAAATCGGAGAAGGATAAATAATCGTACTCATAATGGCGGCAAAAGTAAGTTTTTTCTGTCAGCTATGATAAAAAGTAAGGGGCTCTTTAACTCCTTTTAACGTGTTTGTGGTATAAAACTACCAAAAAAGACGTAACTTTGCAGACAATTTGGTGTATTACGCCTTAAAGCGAATGAAGAATAGAAAAAAGAAGACCCGCCGCCGTTATGGCTTGCAGGTCGTAACACTATGCATCAGCACTACTATGGTGTTGGTAATGTTGGGTTTGGTGGTCATGTCTGTCTTGACAGCACGAAACCTTTCTACTTTTGTGCGTGAAAACGTAACGATGAACGTGATGCTGGGCGACACAGTGTCTGTCAGCGAGGGTGTGGAATTGGGCAACATGATTTTGGCGCAGCCTTATGCCAAGCATGTGACCTATATCAGCAAGGAGCATGCGCTGAAGACCATGACCGAGGTGATGGGTGCCGATCCTAAGGAGTTTACGGGTGTGAACCCCTTTGAGGCCGAACTGGAGGTACAGATGAATGCCGACTATGTGGACACTGATTCCATGCGAAAGATATCCGACCATCTGATGACCAACGAAAAGGTGACGGATGTGGCCTATATGGAGAACCAGATAGACGATGTGAATCGCAACGTGCAGCGCGTCAGTGTTGTTCTTCTTGTCTTGTCGCTATTGCTCATCTTCGTCAGCTACTCACTGATTAGTAGCAGTGTGAGGTTGGGCGTCTATTCTAGTCGTTTCTTGATTCACACGATGAAGCTGGTGGGTGCTTCGTGGGGCTTGATTCGTAGGCCATTCCTTCGCAACTCACTGTGCATCGGCGTGTTGTCGGCCTTTATTGCCTGTCTGATACTTGGCGGTGTGGTCTATGGTCTGTTCCGCTACGAGCCTGGTATTACCGACATCCTGACGTGGCGCGAGATGGTCATCACGGCATGTGCTGTGTTCCTGGCAGGTTTCCTGATTATGTTGTTCTGCACACTGTTGTCGGTCAACAAGTTCCTGCGCATGACGGCCAATGAGGTTTATAAGATTTAAGTTAATAGAAATATAGAGTTATCATTTCATGAATAAGAGAGATTTTGCATTTGGAAAGATGAACTACATCCTGCTGGCAGTGGGCATGCTCATTGTCATCATAGGATTTATTCTGATGGGTGGCGACAGTTCTACGGCGGACGCCTTCAATCCTAATATCTTCAGCGCTCGTCGTGTCAAGGTTGCTCCAGTGGTTTGTCTGCTGGGCTTCGTGTCGATGATATATGCCGTTGTCTATAAGTCGAAGGAAGATAAGGAGGAGGCCGAATGACCTGGATTGAAACCATCATCATAGCTATCGTAGAGGGTCTCACCGAGTTTCTGCCAGTCTCTTCAACGGGTCATATGATCATCACGCAGAACTTGTTGGGTCTGGATCCGTCATCGTTGAGCGAGAGCGACAAGGCTTTCGTGCATGCCTTCACATTCATCATCCAGTTTGGTGCTATCCTGTCGGTGGTATGCCTCTATTGGAAACAGTTCTTCCAGTTCGACAATAGTCCTGCACCTGATGGAAGTAGCTGCTTGCAGAAGCTGAAGCATCGCTTCAATTTCTACTGGTTGCTGGTTGTCGGTGTGCTGCCTGCAGTCGTTATCGGCTTGTTGGCTAAGAAGTCGGGACTGCTTGACTGGTTGCTCGACAGCGTCGAGGTGGTAGCCGTCATGCTGGTTGTCGGAGGCATCTTCATGCTGTTCTGCGACAAGCTCTTCAACAAGGGTACCGACGAGAATAAGGTGACAGAGAAGCGTGCGTTCAATATTGGTCTTTACCAGTGTATCTCGGTGATACCAGGCGTGTCGCGCTCTATGGCAACCATCGTGGGCGGTATGACACAGGGGCTGACCCGCAAGCGTGCTGCCGAGTTCTCGTTCTTTCTGGCTGTACCTACAATGGCAGGCGCCACCTTGTTGGATTTGCTCGACTTGTTTAAGGAAGACACGGCATGGGCCACAACGCACAACATCACCATGCTGCTCTTGGGATGCGTGGTAGCCTTTGTAGTGGCACTGCTTGCCATGAAGTGGTTCGTGAACTTCCTGTCGAAATATGGCTTTAAGGCTTTCGGAGTGTATCGTATCATCGTTGGCAGCATAATCATCGTGATGCTGTTGACAGGTCATTCACTAGCAATGGTTGACTGATATGAACTTCCACGAAGGAGCTTTTGTTTTTGTCAATAAGCCTTATCGCATGTCGTCGTTCGGCGCATTGGCTTTTGTGCGCACCCGCCTGTCGAAGAAGTTGGGTGTGAAGCGCCTGAAAACCGGTCATGCCGGAACACTTGACCCGCTGGCAACGGGCGTGTTGATACTGTGCACGGGTAAGGCAACAAAGAAGATAGAGAGTCTGCAACTGCAGAGCAAGGAATATACAGCAACACTGCAACTGGGAGCCACGACACCATCGTTCGATCGTGAACATACGGTAGATATGACCTATCCCACCAAGCACATCACCCGCGAGTTGATACTCCAGGTGCTGAAACAGTTCGAGGGCGACATTATGCAGGTGCCTCCTGTCTATTCTGCCGTGATGGTCGATGGACACCGTGCCTATCATCTGGCCCGCAAAGGCGACGAGGTGGAACTGAAGGCGAAGCCCGTGAGGATTGATGAGATAGAGCTGACCGACTTCAATCCCGACACCATGCAGATGAGCATCCGCGTGGCTTGTGGCAAGGGAACCTACATCCGCTCGCTGGCACGCGACATCGGCAAGGCACTCAATAGCGGTGCTTTCCTCACAGCCCTCTGCCGCACCCGTTTAGGCGATGTACGTATTGAAGACTGCGTCAAGCTTGACGAGTTCAACGAGTGGCTGGAGCAGCAAGATATAGAAGATTTGAAAAGTAAGTAAACAGCAAACAATTAACATACACCATAATGAAGTTATCACAATTCAAATTCAAACTACCAGAGAGCCAGGTAACTCTCTATCCCCCTCATCGCGCATTCGAGAATGAGGATGGTACGATTGATCGCGTTTATAACCGTGACCAGTGTAAACTGATGGTGATACACCGTAAGAGCGAGAAGATCGATATGTTCAATAAGGATGCCGAGGGCAACGATACCGAAGAGCTGATGACCTTCCGCAATATCGTGGACTACTTCGAAGAGGGTGATACGTTTATCTTTAACGATACACAGGTGTTCCCCGCTCGTCTCTATGGTACTAAGGAAAAGACAGATGCTAAGATTGAGGTGTTCTTGTTGCGTGAGCTCAACGAGGAACTGCGTCTTTGGGATGTGCTGGTAGAGCCCGCACGTAAGATAAGAATAGGCAACAAGTTGTTCTTTGATGGTGAAGGTCCTATGGTGGCCGAAGTCATCGACAATACCACCAGTCGTGGTCGTACGCTGCGATTCCTTTACGACTGTCCCCATGATGAGTTCAAGCGCGAGCTGTTCTCGCTTGGCGAGGCACCATTGCCACGCTATATCGTTGACCGTCGTCCGGCAGAACCTGATGATATGGAACAGTTCCAGACCATCTATGCACGTCATGAAGGTGCTGTGACGGCTCCAGCTACAGGTCTTCACTTCAGTCGCGAGCTGATGAAGATGATGGAGATTCGTGGTTTTAACTTTGCTTACATCACCGTGCACTGTGGCCTGGGCTCTTTCGATCCTATTGAGGTGGAAGACCTGACCAAGCACAAGATGAACTCTGAGCAGATGATTATCAGTGCTGAGGCTTGCGACATTGTGAACAAGACCAAGGCAGAGGGTCACCGCGTATGTGCCGTGGGCATCAGCACAGCACGTGCCACCGAGTCGGCAGTTGGCACCGATGGCATGCTGAAAGAGTTCGAGGGATGGACCAACAAGTTTATCTTCCCTCCCTACGAGTATGGCCTGGCTAATGCAATGATTACCAATTTCTATCATCCCGAGTCAACCATGCTGATGGCTGCCACAGCCTTTGGTGGTTACGAGCTCGTGATGGAAGCCTATAAGAAGGCATTGAAGAACGACTATCAGTTCGGCTGCTATGGCGATGCCATGTTGATACTGGATGATTAAACTGCATAATGTATATCTAGGCCTGGGCTCAAACCTCGGACAGCGTGAGGAGAATATTCTTCAGGCCTATGAACATATAGAAAGGCTGATTGGACATATTGTGTGCCAATCAGCCTTTTTTTATTCCGAACCATGGGGCTTCCAGTCTGCCCATGGTTTTGTTAATACTGCCATTCGTGTGGAGACGTCCTTGTCGCCTTTCGAGGTGCTGCACCAGACACAGCACATAGAGCACCTGCTGGGCAAGACGGCTGCACATGCCACCATCCGTCAGTCACATGACGTGTGTCTGTATCAGGACCGTCCTATTGATATAGATATCCTGCTCTACGATAACTTATGCATGGACGAGCCGGAACTAAAAATCCCTCACCCGCTGATGCAGGAGAGGGAGTTTGTCATGATTCCGCTTCGCGAAGTGCTGCCGATTACTTACGCAGACCGAGAGCCTTCACAATAGCACGATAGCGGTTGATGTCGTTATCGTAGAGATACTTCAGCAACTTACGGCGACGACCTACCATCTTGGTCAGTGAACGAGCGGTACCGAAGTCCTTGTGGTTAGCCTTCAGGTGCTCAGTCAGGTGCTTGATACGATAGGTGAACAGAGCAATCTGGCTCTCTGCAGAACCGGTGTCTGTTGTTGACTTGCCATACTGGCCGAAAATCTCTTGCTTCTTAGCTTGATCGAGATACATAATTGAAATGTGATTAATTACTGTTTTTGCTCATACATTCTTCCGACGTCATGACGCCTTAATCACAGAGTGCAAAACGTCGTCGAATGCTTCGGACTTTCCGAAAAGCGGGTGCAAAGGTACAAAAAAAAGTGAAAAGTGAAAAGTGAAAAGTGAAAAATTTGCTTAAAACTATCATTTTTTGTAACTTTGCACCCGATTTTACGTAAAATAATTATGCAGGATATCAGAAACATTGCGATTATCGCACACGTTGACCACGGCAAAACAACGCTGGTGGACAAGATGATGCTCGCAGGCAATCTCTTCCGTGAGGGACAGAACCTGTCGAACCAAGTACTTGATGCAAACGACTTGGAGCGCGAGCGAGGCATCACCATTCTTTCTAAAAACGTTTCCATCAATTGGAAAGGAACGAAAATCAATATTATTGATACTCCGGGACACTCCGACTTCGGTGGTGAAGTGGAGCGTGTTTTGAATATGGCTGATGGATGTCTGTTGCTTGTCGATGCATTCGAGGGCCCCATGCCTCAGACTCGTTTTGTGCTGCAGAAGGCGCTAGAGATTGGCTTGAAGCCTATTGTTGTTGTCAACAAGGTGGACAAGCCTAACTGTCGTCCAGAGGAAGTCTATGAGATGGTGTTTGATCTCATGTTCTCTCTGAATGCTACCGAAGACCAGCTGGACTTCCCCGTGGTCTATGGCTCGGCCAAGAATGGCTGGATGAGCGAGGACTACAACAAGCCTACAACCGACATTACCTATCTGCTCGATAAGATTGTTGAGGTGATTCCCGCTCCTAAAAAGTTGGAAGGCACACCTCAGATGCTGATCACCTCATTGGACTATAGCAGCTATACTGGTCGTATCGCTGTGGGTCGTGTGCATCGCGGCACTTTGAAGGATGGCATGCAGGTCACCATCGCCCATCGTGACGGTTCGATGGAGAAGACCCGCATCAGGGAGCTCCACACTTTCGATGGTATGGGACATCAGCGCATCGACGAAGTGGAGTGTGGCGACATCTGTGCCGTCATCGGTCTTGAAAAGTTCGAGATTGGCGACACCATCTGTGACATGGAGAATCCAGAACCACTGCCACCAATCGCTATCGACGAGCCTACCATGTCTATGCTCTTCATGATCAACGACTCGCCTTTCTTCGGTAAAGAGGGTAAGTTCGTGACCTCACGTCATATCAACGACCGTCTGGAGAAAGAGTTGGAGAAGAACCTTGCCCTTCGTGTAAAACCTTTCGAGGACTACACCGACAAGTGGGTGGTTTCTGGTCGTGGCGTGCTGCACCTCTCTGTGCTCATCGAGACCATGCGTCGCGAGGGCTACGAGCTTCAGGTTGGTCAGCCACAGGTTATCTACAAAGAGATTAACGGTGTGAAGCACGAGCCTGTCGAGGAGCTCACCATCAACGTACCCGAGGAGTTCGCTTCTAAGATGATTGATATGGTGACACGCCGCAAGGGCGAGATGACCTCTATGGAGAGTCAGGGCGAACGTACTAACATTGAGTTCGACATACCTTCACGTGGTATCATCGGTCTGCGTACCAATGTGCTCACCGCTTCTCAGGGTGAGGCTATCATGGCACACCGTTTCAAGGAGTATCAGCCATACAAGGGTGAGATAGAGCGCCGCGTCAATGGTTCAATGATTGCCTTGGAAACAGGTAACTCTTTTGCTTATGCTATTGATAAGTTGCAGGACCGTGGTAAGTTCTTTATCGATCCAGGTGAGGACGTTTACATGGGTGAGGTTGTCGGTGAGCATGTTCACGACAACGACCTGGTGGTAAATGTCTGCAAGGCTAAGCAGCTCACCAACGTGCGTGCGTCGGGTACAGACGATAAGGCTCGCATCATCCCGAAGGTGATCATGTCGCTCGAGGAATGTCTGGAGTACATCAAGGAAGACGAGCTAGTAGAGGTGACACCTAAGTCTATGCGTATCCGCAAGGCTATCCTCGATCACGACCAGCGTAAAAAGGCTGCGAAACAGTGAGCGTAATGATGCTTGCATCGATTACCGAACGCAAGCAGGCTCGACCAAAGGTCAAGGCTAACAAGCAGTAATACTGCTCTCCATCGTTCGGATGGCATACATAAAAAGAAGTGGCACAGAGGAATCATTCCTTTGTGCCACTTCTTTTATTCTGATATTCTGACCTTTTTGCTACAGTCTTATTCCTGACTATCGTGTTTCTGGTCGAACAGGCCGGCTTGCTCCAGAATGGGGATGATATGGCTGGCCAGCATTCGTTTGTTGTCCTTTTCTTCCGAGTAGTATTTGTTGCAAAGGTCGGTGTCCTTTTTCAACATCTTTTCCATCAGTCCGTCGTTTATCAGTCGCAGATCGATGACGCCTTTTTCGTTGATACCGTTTGAGATGATGTAACATACCTGACGCTTCATGTGTTTGCTGGCGCTGATAGCTCCGCCTATGGCGCCAAACATGTAGGCTGATACGAATTCAGACTCGGCTATTTTCTTACCGATAATCTTGTTTACTATCAGCAGACTGTGCTTGCCAATACGTCTGGCCTTCACATAACCATTGCCAAAGGGTGTTCCCTCGAACCGCAGGTCGCGACAGTTCACGTAGAGTGTGTTGTCGATAGCGATGGCAAAGGCTTCTTTTTTCAGTAGTTTGTCAATAGACTTGTTGCCCGTGGTGAAGGCAAAGTCACTGCCGCCCCACCACATCTGATGCGACTTACTGTGGGTCTTGATGTGTATAGAGTCCAGTTCTTCCCATTTGTTGTCCATGAAATCTTCATAGGTCATGCAGAACTTCTTCTGTGCGGTGGTTGTTAGTGATACTAATAGCATGGCTATGCATAGTATCCATCTCGCGTTGTTTTTTCTCATTGTTAGTGTGTTTTTGGTTTATTGTTGTAGTCTTACAAGTGTGTGCGTAGTGTCAGCATCACTGTTGCACATTTAAAGCCATAAGCTTCGTCCTCAGGTTGGTTGAATCCTTCTGGTCGTTTGAATGTGGCCATCTGTATAGCTGCATCAATGCCAACGCTAAAGTGGTTGTTCAGCATCACACCGAGTCCCACCGATTCCCTCATGCCAAGTCCCACGTCGTCGGAACCACTGTCGTGATAATACCCCATGCCAATGCCCACGGAAAGGTCTGCATAGAAGTGTTGAGCGAATGTGCCGCCCATAACCAGACTAGGACCGGCATAGAAGAAATTATAACTCACTTTCGACGTGTTGAAGTAGTTGCCTATTGAAAGGCTTGTTTGGCTGCCATACAGGTCAAAGCCATAGCCCCACAGGTCTCCAATGCTGTGGATAGACAGGTCGAAAGCAGTACCTCTGGCGTTAGAGATGTAGTCTCTACCGTCGTTCGAGAGGTACATTTTCGATAAAGTCCACATCGGCCCACCACTAATCTTAATGACGCCTTTTCGTGATTCTTTCTCTTTCTCGATGCTGAAATAGCTGCTTGCATCTTCAAAAGAGCTCTCTTGTATAGTCGTATCTTGCACATCTTTTTGCTCTTCTACCTCAGCCAATGTGCTATATTTGCTCATTTCCTGTTGTGCGGCCTCCTCCTGACGCTGCTTCACCATCTGCTCTTGTTCTTTGCTCATGGCCTGTATGGGTGACTGGTTCTGCTGTATGCCCATAGCCAACAGGTTCTTGATACGTTTAGGTGATATCGTCAGGGCGCTGTTTGTTTCACCGTCGTAGTAGGCCATCGTACCTTTCAACGTGTTCTTCTCCATGTCGCTATGGTCCACTACCAGGATGTTACCTCCCTGTTGTGCCGTTTCTTTCACAGCCAAGTTCAGTATTCGGGTGTAGCTTTTTCGCAACGAAGAGTGTCGGCTCTTGATTTTTAGTTGCCCAATGCTGCGCGCTTCGTTGGGTATCGTGTCCCTATGGCCCAGTATCATCACTTGGTTGGTTGCTTTCGGTTCCAGCGCCTGTGTAGTCATTTCGGTCGTTATCTTTGGTGCACAGCCTACCATCAGGCTTGCGGCCATGACAACCATTGCGATATTTTTTTTCATGTAGTTATATGGTTAAAGTCGGTACAAAGGTAATGTGTTTTGTCTTGATGTGCAAATATTTTACTTAAATTTTTACCCCTCCCCCAATATTTTTGATGTTGTCATAAAGAATAAGAAAAAAGAGACATACTTACCGTTGGTTTGTAAGTATGTCTCTTGTCAATATATTATTGTGCTATTATGCGTCGGCAAAGATGCGTCCGTCTTCCAGTTTGATTTCCAATTTGGTGTATTCACAGTGGAAATCGTTCTTCAGACGATCCAGGTATCGGCGGCTCTCCCAGTGACACATGGGCAGGTCGTGCAACAGATAGTTGCCGCAAGCCTCCGGACGGGTGGCGGGCACCTCTTTCTGTGTCAGTATCCACTCCAGACACTCGATGGTCAGTCGGCGCATGTCCTCCACCGTATAGGTGCCGGTCATGATGATATACATGCCCGTCAGGCAGCCCATCGGACCAACATACACGACGTCGTCTTTTGCCTCGCTGTTGCGAAACCATGTAGCCATCAGGTGTTCCAGGCTATGCATCGCGGCAGGCGCCACAGCAGGCTCCTGGTTGGGTTCGGTGATGCGCAGGTCGAAGGTCGTAAATCCTTTGTCCTCTCTCGATACATAGATGCCGGGCTTCAGGTGGGTATGGTCTATTGTAAAACTCGTTATAACTTCCATTTCTTTAATGCCCCCTAAGTTAGGGGGATGGGGGGCTGAACAAGCGTTTTCAGTTCCCCTATGTAGTTTGACTTGTTTATGGAGTCTGCGCTTGTTCAGACCCCTTTGCCTCTTAAGTTAATGGGCATTTACAGGCTTTCTACGAAAGCACGGGTTGTTTGGAAAGAATGCTCTGCTACTGTGTTCCAGAAGTCATGATACTGCGAGGCATCGGTGTCGCGCAGGGGGATGTCGCTGACCACACGGAACGAGATAAACTTCACCTTATTAATATAACATGTCTGCGCGATGGCGCACGACTCCATGTCGATGGCTTTCGCCTCGGGGAAGTGACCGATAATCTCGCGTGCCTTCTCCTTGGAATCCACAAACCAGTCGCCGGTCACGATGAGGCCCCCGTGAATCGTGATGCCTTCGGTCTTCAGACTGAGGGCCTTGCGCAGCAATTCGGGGTCTGTCTGATAGCGGGCGGGCAGACCCTGCACCTGTCCGTAAACGGTGTTGTCGTCGATGGCCGTTCCACAGTACACATCGTGATAGCACAGTTCGGAACTCACCACGATGTCCTGCACGTTGATATCATCCCCATTGCCACCGGCGCATCCGCTGCTGATGATGATGTCGGGGTGAAACTCGTTGATCATGCGCTGGGCGCCCAGTGCGGCATTCACTTTGCCGATGCCGCATTTCTCTACTCTGACGTCGCTGTTCTTGAAAACCTGTTGCAGTTGTTGCAACTCTTTGTCCATAGCGACAATAATTCCTATTTTCATTCTTTCTGTTGTATTTTGACGACAAAGATAGTGGAAATATTTTAAATTCACGTGGTAAGTACGAATTTATTTTGTAATTTTGCGGCCAAATAAATAATAACTTGCAAGATTATGAAATCGTTGAAACCATGGCTGCTGGATGCAGTGGCAGTGTTGTTTTTTGTGGTGTTGGCATTTGCCTATTTCTATCCAGCCGACTTCGAGGGTCGTGTGCTCAACCAGGGAGATATCTCTGCTGGCGTAGGTGCAGGCCAGGAACAGGCTGATTACATGGAGCGCACGGGCGACCGTACGCGTTGGACCAACGCTTTGTTCTCGGGCATGCCCACCTATCAGTTGTCGCCATCGTACAATAGCGACAAGGTCATCAGCAAGGTGGCCGATGCCTATCACCTGTGGCTGCCGCTGAACGTGTGGTATCTGTTTGCCTACTTGCTGGGCTTCTACATCCTGTTGCGTGCCTTCGACTTTCGTCAGCAGCTGGCTGCGCTAGGTTCCATCCTGTGGGCCTTCAGCACCTATTTCCTCATTATCATTGCTGCCGGACATATTTGGAAGGTGATGGCGCTGGCCTATCTGCCCCCTATGATTGGTGGTATCGTGCTGGCCTACAGGGGAAAATATCTGTTGGGTGCCGTTGTCACGGGCATCTTTGCGGCCCTCGAGGTGCAGGCCAACCACGTACAGATGACCTATTATTACTTGTTTGTCATCCTGTTTATGCTCATTGCCTATCTCGTTGACGCCGTGCGCAAGAAGCAAATGGCTCATTTCTGCAAGGCTACGGCTGTGGTTGCCGTGGGCGGACTGCTCGGCGTCTTGGCCAACATATCTAATCTGTATCACACTTGGCAGTATTCGCAGGAGACCATGCGTGGCGGTAGCGAACTGGTAAAGAGCGATGCCGGCAACCAGACGGCTGGCGGACTGGAACGCTCGTATATCACCGACTATAGCTATGGCATCGGCGAGACCTGGAGTCTGCTGGTTCCTAATGTGAAGGGTGGCACCTCAACGCACGTGATTTGGGAGGATGAGGCTGCCAAGGATATTCTGGAGAAAGAACAGGTGGAACTTGGCGGTGGACAGAAAGCACCAGCCCTGGCGGTGGTTGGCGAACTGGCTAATCCCAATGGCTTCTTCAAGGAGACCACCGGCGGACAGCCCATCTACTTCACACAGTATTGGGAAGAGAACCTGGAGCCCGGTGCCCATGGCACGATGGGTCCTGTCTATGTGGGTGCCTTTGTGCTGATGCTCTTCGTGCTTGGCTTGTTTATAGTCAAAGGACCTATGAAGTGGGCACTGCTGGCAGCCACCATCCTGAGCATCATGTTGGCCTGGGGCAAGAACTTCATGGGCTTGACCGACCTCTTCATCGACTATGTGCCGATGTACGCCAAGTTCCGTGCCGTCGAGTCTATCCTCGTCATTGCCGAGTTTACTATTCCTCTGCTGGCCATGCTGGCCCTCAAGGAGGTCATCGAGAAGCCCGAGGTGCTCTCTGGCAAGAAGATATACTACCTCTATGGTGCCTTTGCAGCAACGGGTGGTATGGCGCTGCTCTTTGCGCTGATGCCTACGCTGTTCTTCAATTTCTATTCCGATGCAGAGGTGACGTTGGCAGGTCGCATCCTGCCGGCTCCTGCCGATGCGCAGTCTTTGCTCACGGCACTGAGTCATGCACGTCAGTCTATTTTCACTGCCGACTGTTGGCGCTCGTTCTTCATCATTGTCGTTGGCACGCTGATGCTGTTGCTCTATCGTGCCAAGAAGCTGAAGGCGCTGCCCGTAGTGGTTGTCCTGTTGGTGCTCTGTCTGGTCGATCTGTGGCAGGTGAACCGCCGCTATCTCAATCCTAACGACGAGCATCAGTTCATCAAGAAGGTGGAGCAGCGCTATGTGCGCCCAATGACCGATGCCGATCGTCAAATCCTGGCTGATACGTCGCTCGACTATCGTGTGCTGAACCTGGCAGGCAACCTGTTTAATGAGAACGAGACGTCCTACTATCATAAGAGCATTGGTGGCTATCATGCCGCCAAGCTTCGTCGCTATCAAGACCTTATCGACTATTATATCAGTCGTGAGCACAACCAGGTGTTTGCTGCGCTCCAGCAGTACAATGGCGAGTTGCAGGAGGCACCAGGCGACAGTCTGTGGCCTGTGCTCAACATGCTGAACACGAAGTATTTCCTCTTGGCACAGCAGAACTTCTACCGTCCTAATCCCTATGCACAGGGCAACGCATGGTTTGTTGATAAGCTGAGCTATGTGGACAACGCCACTGCCGAGATCAACGCCCTGCGCACCATCAACCTCCGTCACGAGGCCGTGGCCGACAAACAGTTTGCCGACGTGCTCGGACAGGCCTCTGCGCTCGACACGGCTGCCGTGGTGAAGATGACGGCTTACGAGCCTAACCAACTGAAATATCAGGTTAAGAGCAGCAATGGTGGCGTACTGGTGTTCTCTGAAATCTACTATCCCGGTTGGGAGGCTACCGTCGATGGTCAGCCCGTAGAACTGGGACGCGTCAACTATGTACTGCGTGCCATGCGTATCGAGGGTGGCGAGCACGAGGTTGTGCTCAGCTTCTTCCCGCAGAGCATCACCACCACCGAGGTCATTGCCTACACCTCGCTGGTCATCCTCGTCCTTCTGGTCCTGGTACTGTTGTTCTTTACCTATCGTAAGAAACAAAAATAAATATGGAATTCAGAACCAAGGTTCATATTCCCAGCTATCCATTCAGCATTGAGCCCCTCGAAGAGATTCTCTTCGTGGGCTCTTGCTTTGCTGACAGCATCGGCAGTCGTTTCAAGGAGGAGCGCTTTCCGGTCGTTGTCAATCCCTACGGTGTGATGTACAACCCCATATCGGTGCTTCACACCGTCATGCGCACCGACGCCAAACCGCGTGTGGCGTTTCTGACGTTGGGCACCAACCACGTCTATCGCCTGAAGGAAACGGGCGAGATTGTTGATAACTGTCAGAAGCGTCCGCAGCGTCTTTTTCAGGAAGAGGAACTGTCTGTGCAGCAGTGCGTTGATGCCTTGCAACAGGTGGTCGATGAGCTTTCCACCAGACGTCCAGCCGTTCAGGTTGTTCTCACCGTCAGTCCTATCCGTTATCAGAAGTACGGCTTCCACGAGAGCCAGTTGTCTAAGGCCACATTGTTGTTGGCGGTCCACGAGTTGGTGGCTCGCAATCCCGGTGTCGCCTTCTATTTTCCCGCCTACGAGATCGTTCTCGACGAGTTGCGCGACTACCGTTTCTATCAACCCGATATGATTCATCCATCGGCACAGGCCGTGGAATATATCTGGGAGAAGCTGGTAGAAAACTGTTTTAGTGAAAGCGCCAAGCAGTTTCTGAAGGAATGGAAGCCCATCAAAGAGGCCTTAGGTCATCGTCCTTTCCATCCAGAAAGCGATACCTATCGCGAGTTCCTGGAAAAGGCTCAGCAACAAGAACGTGAGTTGCTGGCCCGCTATCAAGACAATCGTCAAAACGAAACAATAAAAGAATAATCATTATTTCCTCTACTATAACAACCAGTACCTTGAAACGAGGTGCTGGTTTTTTATTTGCAGAAAAGAAACTTCTATTAAAAAGAAGTATAATATTACGAAGAAATGTTTCTGTTTGAAATTTTATATGTATCTTTGCACATAAGTATTGCCGATACATCGTTAAAACGATGCTTGCCTATCATGACTTGATTCCCTGAGTGCAGGGTGGCGGTACGATTTTTGAGGAAAAACAATAACAGCATTAGCTGATTATTCGGTACATCTTGAAACGTAGGAAATTTCGAAGATTAATCATACCGTCAATAGTCACTAGTTCTGCACCTTAGGGTGTGGACATGACTTATCTGGTATGATTGGGCAATTCCTACGGCCTCAAGATGTAGATAAGGCGGTTCACGCCTTTTCTATGTCCTGAGGTCGCTTTGGTTTTAGCCCGTAGTAAATCCCGATAAGTCAGTGAGTGCACTAAAAACCGGATTTTACAATGCTATTTCAAAAGACTATTACCAAGAAATACTTGGGACTAATAGATGATATAGTGGTAAGTGAGGCTTGGAAACGTTTTCAAGCTTACTTTTTTGATGCTCAGATACAAGCTAACATCCAGCAATCGAAAGAGGAACAATTTCAAGAAGGTTTCCTACGCGAATTGTTTGTGAAGGTATTGGGCTATACGCTGAACCCGTCACCCGATTACAATCTTATTACTGAGAAAAAGAACGAGACCAACTCGAAGAAAGCTGATGGAGCTATTCAGAAAGACGGCAAGGTGATTGGCATTATTGAGTTGAAAGACCACAAGACCACTGACCTCTCGAAAGTAGAGCCTCAGGCATTCAACTATAAAAGCCAGCATCCAGATGCACGTTATGTTGTTATCTCCAACTTTGAGAAACTACGTCTTTATATAGACAATGCTGTAGAGTATCGCGAATGGAATCTGTTTCTTCTGACAGAAGAGGACTTTCGAGAACTATTTCTCTGCCTCACTTGGAAGCAGGTGGAGCGAGGTGTGGCTTTGCAGATGAAACAGGAGTCTGTGTCGAATGAAGACCAGATTACGAAAGCACTTTATAAGGACTATTCGCAATTCAAGCGAGTGCTTTTTGCTGATATCCTGAAACAGAATCCAACTCCAGATGGAAAGGATGAGAAAGAATGGCAACTGCTTCTTTTTAAGAAGACGCAGAAACTCTTGGATCGTCTGCTATTCATCTTCTTCGCTGAAGATTGTGGGCTTCTGCCACCAAACTCGATGGTGAAGATAATCGACCAGTGGGAGAGCCTGAAGGAGATGGACGAATATCGTCCTTTTTACGATAGGGTAAAGAAGTATTTCGGCTACATGAATACAGGCTATCAGGGCAAACAATACGAGATATTTGCTTATAATGGTGGACTGTTTAAGCCCGACGAGGTGCTGGATAATATCAAAATCACCGACGAAATTCTGATAGCACATACTCGTAAACTGTCAGAATACGACTTCGAGAGCGATGTGGACGTGAATATCTTGGGCCATATCTTTGAGAATTCGCTTTCAGAGATTGAAGAGGTTACTCAACAAATTAATAGTGGTGAAACTCCTCAAACATCGAAACGCAAGCAAGATGGTGTATTCTATACGCCTCAGTATATCACCAAATACATTGTCGAAAACACCGTTGGTCGTCTTTGTGCAGAGAAGAAACAGCAGCTGCATATCGTTGAGGACGAGTATTTCTCAGATCAGCGCCGTCAGATGCAAACCAAGAAGCGACTATTGGATCAGTTGCAGCAATATCGTGATTGGTTGCTTCAGATAACGATTCTCGACCCTGCCTGTGGTAGTGGTGCTTTTCTGAATGCCGCCTTGCAGTTTTTGATGGCAGAGCATAAACTAATTGATGAAATGGAGGCAAAGGTGGCTGGTTCTGCCATTGTGTTCCAGGATGTAGAGAACAGTATTTTAGAGCATAACCTCTATGGCGTTGACATTAATGAAGAGAGTGTTGAGATAGCGCAGCTTGCTCTTTGGCTACGTACAGCCAAACCGCATCGTAAACTAAACTCACTCAATGAGAATATTAAATGTGGCAACTCGCTGATTAGCGATCCTGCCATTGCTGGCGACAAAGCCTTCAACTGGCAAGAGCAATTCCCTAAGGTATTCGAAAAAGGAGGCTTCGATGTCGTGATTGGTAATCCGCCGTATGTGAGGGCTGAGATAATTGCTCAGAAAGATATGGATTATTATCGCGACAATTACAAGGCGTTTAATCCTGATGGTGATTTATTCTCGTATTTTTATGAGAAAGGTATGAATATGCTAAAGACAAATGGAATATTTGGATTTATCTCTAATACCTTTGACAAGACAACAGCAGGAAAAACTCTCCGTAACTTTATTCAGACAAACACCAAGATAGAAGGTTATGTTGACTTTACTGAAGTCCAGATTTTTGAGGGCGCAACAACATACCCAATAATACTTCTTCTTTCTAAGGAAAAAGAGGAAAAACATACCTTTGAATATACAAAAATACCAAAGGATATGCAAGGATCTGTGATTATAAGTTCCGCACCTACAAAAGAAGTAGAGCAGAATGGACTTGATAGCAACAATTGGAGTTTTCAGAGCGCTGAAATGTCAAGAGTAATAAGAAAAATTACTAATTTTAAATCAGT
Source organism: Prevotella sp. (assembly GCA_024695815.1). Taxonomy (GTDB): domain Bacteria; phylum Bacteroidota; class Bacteroidia; order Bacteroidales; family Bacteroidaceae; genus Prevotella. The sequence continues at coordinate 6,143 of JAILHK010000003.1, read as the reverse complement.
TAGGGAACAATATGGAAAATGCTATTATGGAGTAAAAACTGCTTTAAATGATGCCTTTATTATTAGTGAAAGAACCAGAAAACTCTTAAATGATGAAGACGCAAAATCCAATGAATTAATAAAACCTATTTACGAGGGCAAAGACTTACAGAAGTGGCGTAATCAACAACTGCAAAAATATTTAATTTGTACTCATAATGGATATGATGATGTTCCTGCTATAGATATCGATCAGTATCCAGCAATAAAAGGTTATTTAGTTGGTTTTGAACCTCAATTAAGCAAGCGATATGATAAAGGAAATACTCCATACAATCTTCGTAATTGTGCATATCAGTCTTTGTTCTACCAGCCAAAGATTATTTGGGGAAACTTGCAGAATGCAAACAAGTTCAGTTGGGATGATAAAGGAACTATAATCTCAGCCCCAGCATGTATGCTGCCCGCTAACAATAAAGCTCTTCTCGCAGTTCTAAATTCAAAGATTGTTTGGCTTTTTCTTACTTCTATTTGTGTGGTTCGAAATGGCGGGTATATAGAGGTAAAACCGCAATATTTTGAACAGATACCGATACCGCCCTTAGATAATGAGTTAGGAAAAGAGTTGTCAGATATCGTTGATGCTATGTTAGTTCTGAATGAAGAACTTCAAGAGAAACGTACTCGATTCCTTCGTCGTTTGAGCGAGTTTTTTGAGGGCGTCAAGATAACAACAGCTTTACAGACATTTGACCAGTTGGACTTCAAGGGCTTTGTGGCAGAACTGAAAAAACAGAAGATTAAGCTCACACTGGTTCAGCAAGACGAGTGGGAAGACTACTTCAACCAATATCGCCAAGTCTGCCAAGAACTCTCAGAGCAGATAAAGGCTACCGACAACGAGATAGACAACAGGGTGTTCGACCTTTATGGTCTGACCACAGAAGAGCGAGAAATCGTATTGAATTCTTAAAGATTAATCGGTATTATGGTAGAAGTGGTAATTATAATTGGAAATGGATTTGATAAAGACTTGGGATTGCCCACAGGATATCCTGATTTTGTAAAGAGTGACGAGTGGAAAAAGTTGGAAAAGAAATTTTGCTCGTTTGCAACAGAAGATGATCTGACTCATTCACTGATTTATCATCTTCAATCAGAAGCATATAATAAAGAAAACTGGTTTGATATTGAAGAGGAAATACAACAATTCATAAAGAATCATCCAAAATGTAAAGATGAAGAAATTCGTGAAATAGAGAATGAATTCATACATCTAAAAAAAGCACTAAAAGATTATTTAATCCGAGTGTCAAGTGGGTACAAGATGGAAGAAACAAGGCTACCATACGAATTGTTGAAGAAGTTGTCTGCTAGTCATAAAAGAATTGTTGTAATCAATTTTAACTATACAAATCCCCATGATTTCCTTTCAACACCTATTTATTGTCGTCCAAGTTTATACGAACAGACACATGTTCATGGTAGTTTGTTTGATGATGAAATTGTGTTAGGGTGTGATGTTCCGAAGGATCAAGAGGTTAACAGAGACCTGTCCTTTATGTATAAGTATAATATGCTTAAGAGAGCCAATCATGTCGCACGCAATTTACTAGAAGCCAAAGAAATAATCTTTTATGGACATTCTGTTAATGAGATGGATTTTGGTTATTTCAGAGAATTCCTCAAGAAGGCAAGTGAAGCACCAAAGCCTACTAGATATCTTACCTTTATTACGCTCAATGAAAAGTCTGAGCGTAGGATAAAAGATAATATCCGTAATCAAGGTATCCCGGTAACTGATTTGTATAATAATCTGGAGTCTTTTACGTTTATTCACACAAAGAAGTTATATGAGCAAGATAAAAATGAAGTCCAGATGAAAGAAGATTTGTTTAAGAGAATCATGACAAAAGATCATCGTGGAATTAATATAAGAAACTAAAAACTTTTGAAATAGTTCCAATAGAGAGACTGACGAATACGAATAATACACTTTAATAAAACAGGTACCTGGTACATGTTTCAATTTAAAAATAGATTCTTATCTATATGAATTAACAAAAAAACATAACGAAAAGACTAAAAACCGATAATATAATAATAAGATTATGGCATATACATGGATTCCATTTTATAAAGAGTTGGCACAGAAGCTCTTGCAGTTTAGAAACGACAGACAGCCGTTGATAGACTGGATATACAATAATCTTGAGGGTTATATCAATCATCTTAAGGATGATCCTGAAGGAACGCGTGTTGCTGATATTGACCCATTTACGGTCTATGCGATATTCAATCGTGGTATTACGCACGATAAGCGTATTGATATATGCCAAAAGTTTAAAAGATATCTTGATATGACGGCAGATGTGCCGAATGATTTTGATGGCGTCCCCGTGATGAATACGCAAAGAACAAACTTTATGGCGTTTGCTGAGCGCCGTAAACATGGTGACATTGATAGACTCTGGAATGTGTTTACTGATGCTGTACTTGACAGAGATATAGAAGAATCATATAATGCACTCCGTGGACAATTCTTAATCAAATACAATCTTACAATGGGGTTGTTCTGGATACGTCCGGATAGATTTATGCCTTTGGATGGAACAAGCCAAAGTATGCTAAAGTCAATAGGCATCACTTTCGATAATACTAAATTCCTTCTGTATAGTGAGTATAAGAGCGTGATGGATAGGCTCGATGAGAAAATGAAATCGGAGTCGTTAGGTTATACTAATTATGCAGAATTCTCCTGTGCAGCTTGGACTAGGTTGTTTTCTGAGGATAGGAAAGAGGCTAAACCAGATAGTACTGAAAAGGCTTATTGGATTTATGCTCCAGGAGAACAGGCTGTTTTCTGGGATGAGTATTACCAAGATGGTACGATGGGTTTAGGTTGGAATAAAATCGACGACCTCAGAAATTTTAGAAAACAGGAAGATCTAATTGCACCATTGAAACAAAACTATGGTGAAGAATCCAGTCAGAAAAATAGTGCTGACATGCTTTATAGCTTTGCTTACGAGATGAAGCCTGGCGATATAGTGTTTGCTAAAAAGGGTAGGTCAATGTTAGTTGGTAGAGGTGTGGTTACGTCTGATTATTATTATGATAATACCCACGAAAATCATCCCCATATGCGCAAAATTAAGTGGACGGATAAAGGGGAGTGGAAAACAGATACTATGCTGGCAATGAAGACGCTAACAAATGTAACAAGTTATAAGGAGCATGTAAACTATCTGAATAGATTGGTGGATGGAGTAGGGGTGAAGCCAATAGAATCTGCTGATGAAAGACCTCTACATGAAAAGGGCAATTATGAACCATATACAGATCAAAAATTCCTTGAAGAAGTCTTTGTAACTGAGAGTGATTTCTATAAACTAAGAAATCTGTTGCTCAGAAAAAAGAACTTGATTCTGCAGGGAGCGCCAGGAGTCGGTAAGACCTTTGCAGCAAGACGTCTGGCCTATGCAATCATGGGCGAGAAAGACGATAGTAGAGTGATGCAAGTGCAGTTCCACCAGAACTACAGCTATGAAGATTTCGTAATGGGCTATAAGCCAAATGAGAATGGCGGATTTGATATGAAATATGGTGTATTCCGCAAGTTCTGTACTCGTGCTGCTGAAGATAAAGAACATAAGTACTTCTTTATTATCGACGAAATTAATCGTGGTAATCTCAGTAAGATATTTGGTGAGTTGTTGATGCTGATAGAAACGGACTATCGCGACAAACCAATCCAATTGTCTTACAATGAAGAAATATTTGCTGTTCCATCTAATATATATATTATAGGTATGATGAATACGGCCGACCGTTCACTGGCCATGATAGACTACGCTTTGCGTCGCAGATTCTCGTTCTTTGAGATGAAACCTGGATTTGAAACTGAAGGCTATAAAAATAATATCTCAGCATGGATGAGTCCAAAACTTAAAAATCTAATCGATGCTATTGTTGAGTTGAATAAGGTGATTGCCGATGATGCTTCGTTGGGCTCAGGTTTCTGTATTGGTCATAGTTATCTATGCAATTTTGATCAAGGCTACGATTTAGAGAGTATTGTGGAATACGATATCATACCTATGCTTAGAGAGTATTGGTTTGACAACGACGAACAGTTTAATCTGCAGGCAGATAAACTTAGAAACGCTCTGAAATGACAGAAGATAAAGGTATATTGATTCATAACGTGTATTACATGTTGGCCTATGCTTTCCAAGAGCTTAGGCAGAATAACTATGCTGAGATAACTGGAGAGACGTTTGATGATATATACGATTTGTTTGCAGAAATAATAACAAGAGGTATATCTTATCAGCTTAAACAAGGATTGTATCGTCAGTATGTGGCTAAGAATGAGTCAATGCATACCATAAGAGGTAAGATAGATATAAATGGTACCATCGCCAACAAAACGCGCCATATCCATCAGATAGCGTGCGATTACGACGAACTATCGGAAAATAATATATATAACCAAATCTTGCTTACAACGGCCACGTTGTTGATAAAACACTCGGATGTAAAAAAGGAGAAGAAATCGAAGCTTAAGCAGTTGATGCTATTCTTTCAGAACGTACAGCCAATAGATGTGCATGCCATACGTTGGAATGCTCTCTGTTTTGATCGTAATAATCAGAACTATCGCATGTTATTGTACTTGTGCTATTTCGTGATTAGCGAGTGGCTGATGACAACAGAATGTGGAAAGTTCAAAATGCGAGAGTTTTCTGACGACCATATGTGCAGACTCTTTGAGAAGTTCGTCTTGGCATATTACAAAAAGCATCATCCAGAGCTCAAACCATGTGCTGCGCAGATAAATTGGAATATTGAGTTTGAGCAATCTACCACTAACATACTCCCCATTATGCAGTCTGATATATTGTTGACCATAGATGATCGTACTTTGATTATAGATACCAAATACTATGCACACACTATGCAGCAACAATATAATAAGGCTACCATTCACTCCAATAATCTTTATCAGATTCACACCTATGTTACTGAGTATGACGAGAATCATAGTGGTAAAGTAGATGGTATGTTGCTATATGCAAAGACGCAAGAAGAAATTGTTCCTGATGGGCAGCTGAAACGAAAGGATGGTAATTATATCTTTTTCAGAACTCTCGATTTGAACACTGATTTCGAGGCTATAAAGAAACGATTAGATAGCTTCGTATTATAGATTGAAAAACTTATTCATCGGCAAAAACACTACATTTTCTTCTTATTCGGCCACTATTACGGTGTTATAGCGCCGCTGTTGCAATGCAATAGTGGCACTTTGGCATCTTACGACTTAAGTCGTGAGATCTTTCGACTTAAGTCGTGAGAACTGTTGACTTAAGTCGTGAGAACTGTTGACTTAAGTCGTGAGATCTGTTGACTTAAGTCGAAAGTTACAAAAGCGTAAGTATTAGGTTGCGAGAGTTGTGCTTTCACACCGCCATCCTTTTCGTTCTGTGTTGCGAAGGCACGAATCTGGGGTCGGATGCCGGGTTTCTTTGTTTCTTTTTGGCCTGTGAGTAGCTTCATACTTCGATTTCGATGAAAAAACAAGGGAAAAGTCGTCTCTTTCTCGGGTGACTCAGGGTGGGGCGTCATTTCGCGCGCATATATAATATAAGGAGTGTGTATAATACAGGTATTGATATATATCAAGACAAACATAAAAAATGCATTATTTCTTAAATTTTTCCCGAAAAAGTTTTGGTGGTTCCGAAAAAAGCCGTACCTTTGCATCCGCTTACGAGGAACACCTCCTCACAAGCAAAACAAAAAGAGTTCTTTGAAAGATTTACATAGACAGAGAAGTAGTACAAGAAGCGAGTACTAATCCTTATGGAGCGGTACTTGGGTAACAGTAAACGAACCGTCAATACTATATTAATATAGGTTGATAGACTTGATACTTTTTGGATAGTCATTCTGAATCAGATAACAGATAGATTACTTTCAGATTCGTCTGGTAGTAATCAAATCTAAAGATACAAACATATACAATGAAGAGTTTGATCCTGGCTCAGGATGAACGCTAGCTACAGGCTTAACACATGCAAGTCGAGGGGCATCATTTCGAAAGCTTGCTTTTGAAGATGGCGACCGGCGCACGGGTGAGTAACGCGTATCCAACCTTC
>JAILHK010000035.1 GCA_024695815.1 Prevotella sp. | reverse complement strand
AGGCAGAACACCGAATGCGTCAGCGCTCAGGAAGATTACGTTCTTAGCATCAGGACCAGCACTCTTACCATTTACCTTCTGGGCAATCTTCTCGATGTGATCGATAGGATATGATACACGAGTGTTCTCAGTTACGCTCTTGGCAGCGAAGTCGATCTTGCCCTCTGCGTCAACAGTTACGTTCTCCAGCAGAGCGTTGCGCTTGATAGCACCGTAGATGTCGGGCTCGTTCTCCTTGCTCAGGTTGATAACCTTTGCATAGCAACCACCCTCGAGGTTGAATACGCCCTCGTCGTCCCATCCGTGCTCGTCGTCACCAATCAGCAGACGCTTAGGATCGGTTGACAGAGTGGTCTTACCTGTACCAGACAGACCGAAGAAGATAGCGGTGTTCTTACCCTCCATGTCGGTGTTGGCAGAGCAGTGCATTGAAGCGATACCCTGCAGGGGGAGGTAGTAGTTCTGCATTGAGAACATACCCTTCTTCATCTCACCACCGTACCATGTGTTGATGATAACCTGCTCGCGGCTTGTTGTGTTGAAGGCAACACAAGTCTCTGAGTTCAGACCCAGCTCCTTGTAGTTCTCAACCTTTGCCTTAGAGGCATTATAGATTACGAAGTTAGGTTCGAAGTTCTCCAGCTCCTCAGCAGTAGGCTGAATGAACATGTTTGTAACGAAGTGTGCCTGCCAAGCTACTTCAACGATGAAGCGAACAGCCAGACGAGTACCCTCGTTAGCACCGCAGAATGCGTCAACTACATACAGGTTCTTGTTGCAGAGCTCCTTAACGGCAATCTCCTTAACCTTTGCCCATACGTCCTCGCTCATGGGGTGGTTGTCGTTCTTGTACTCCTCAGTAGTCCACCATACCTTGTCCTTGCTCTGTGCATCGCAAACGATGTACTTGTCCTTAGGTGAACGGCCGGTGTAGATACCAGTCATCACGTTAACAGCGTTCAGCTCAGTGTTCTGACCCTTGTCATAGCCAGTCAGCTCAGCCTTAGTCTCCTCTGCAAACAGAGTCTCATACGAAGGATTGTGAGCAATCACGGTAGAACCGGTGATGCCATACTGCGTTAAATCTAACTTTGCCATTTTTCTTTCTTAAATATTTAAAAATTACTATGTGTGATTCTTTTTACGGGTGCAAAGTTACGAATAAATTCAGAATTGCTACTTGGATAATGCTATTTATTTGTGCGCGCACAAACCTTTTTTTTGTTAAAGTATCAAAAAATAAAGTGTTTTGCTGCTTTTTTGGCACGCGGAGTTTACAAAATTAAAATGGGTTTTGTATCTTTGTCCTCAATTTTAAAGCTTACACTATGAACATCATTAATTTCAGTGAACAAAATTCTGTCATGAACCATTTCATGGCAGAAATTCGCGACAAGAGCTATCAGAAGAACCGTTTGCTGTTCCGCAACAATATTGAGCGCATTGGCGAGATGATGGCTTACGAGATTTCGAAAACGTTAACCTACAAAGCGAAAACAGTTACCACACCATTGGGAACTCTCGATATTCCGTTGGTCAAGGACGAGGTTGTTCTGGCCACCGTTCTGCGTGCCGGACTGCCTTTCCATGAAGGCTTCCTCAGGGTGTTCGACCACGCATCAAACGCGTTTGTTTCTGCCTATCGTATGTACACCAACCGTGAGCATACCGAGGTAGGTGTACATACTGAGTATCTGGCTTCGCCATCGGTCAAGGGCAAGACGCTTATTATCGTTGACCCCATGTTGGCAACGGGCGGTTCGATGGTGGCTGCCTATCAGGCCTTGCTGAAGACCGGCAAGCCCGCCAGTGTTCATATTGCCAGTGTGATTGGCACGCCCGAAGGTGTTGAGATGCTGAAGAGCAACCTGCCCGAGGATACCTCACTCTGGTGTGCCGCCATCGACCCAGGCATGAACGAACAAAAATACATTGTTCCGGGCTTCGGTGACTGCGGTGACCTGTGTTATGGCGAGAAACTTTAGTCTGGTGTATCCTCCCGACGCATCTCCAAAGGGAGGGGCTTTTAAAAATCTAGTGAACCTGGAAAGGCCTATGCGACTTTCCAGGTTCACTACTTTTTATGCCTCCCCAAGGGGAGGTCATGTCGGGTACCTATGGCGGTTAAGAGAGATTATCTAACCCCAATCAGAACCTTCTGTGACAGCTTGCGTTGTGAGTCCTTGACTGTTAGCTCAATCTGGCCTCGCTCCTTTCCTGCTTCAACAATCACAACCAGTTGACCAGCAAAGAGTTTCATCGTGGGTTCGGTGAATGACTCTAGCGATGTGGCATCGCCGTTGCAGACGGCCTTGAAAGTGCCGGCACCTGCTACCTCGAAGGTCAGTTGATCAGTGGCGTCGGGAATCAGGTTGCCATCTTTGTCGGTAAGCTGCAGGGTGACGAAGGCTAGGTCGTTTTCGTTGGCTTTCAGGAAGTCGCCATCATGCTGTGTCCATACGTTGGCCTGCAGTCTGGCAGGCTTTCCAGCTGTTTTCACAGTCTTCTTTCCAGCCACCTTGCCATTGTCGTCATAGACCACCACCTTCAGTTTGCCGGGCTGATACTTCACGTTGTTCCAGCGTAGGCGATAGCGGTCCAGGCGCTCCTTTGTATTCTTTTTGATGCGTCCCTGACTCTTGCCGTTGACAAAGAGTTCAGCTTCGTTGTAGTCGGTATAGCAATACACCGGTGTCTCTTGTCCGATGCGCTCCTTGCCCCATGTCCAGTGTGGCAACAAATGGATGGTGTGCGCATCGTTGCGCCAGTGCGAGCGATAGAGGTAGTAGCGGTCCTTTGGAAGACCAGCCAGATCGCAGATGCCGAAATAGCTGCTGCGGCTGGGCCAGTACTCATCATAGGGCGTTGGTTCACCCAGGTAGTCGAAACCCGTCCATACGAACTCACCGATGACCCAGTCTTTATCGTCCTGCCACACCCAGTCGTCGTCGGGCAAGTTACTCCATGAGCACCATTCAACGTCGTACGAAGAGCATTGCCCGTCCTGGTGGAAAGCTTTTCCTTCACGGCTGTCGGCAGCCTGAGGCACCACAGGAAACTTATACACGCCGCGTGACGAGACGGTTGATGCTGTTTCGGAACCCAATAGGAATCCTTGGGGCAACTGCTTGATATTGTTCTCGTACTTATGAACACGGTAGTTGAATCCCGGCACGTCCATGACCTGCGCAAAACCACTTTTAAGAGCCTGTTCTGCACGATCCATGCCTTGTGTGACAGGACGTGTGGGGTCCAAACGGTGACACAGATTCTCCAGATGAGCAGCAATCTCCGTGCCTTCCTTCGACCACTGCTCGGGTATCTCGTTGCCTATGCTCCACATCACGATGCTGGGGTGGTTGCGGTTGGCACGCACCAGATTCTCAATGTCGCAGTCGGCCCACTCCTTAAAGAAACGGGCATAGCCGTTCTTGCACTTAGGATAAATCCACATGTCGAAGCTCTCGGCCATCACCATCATACCCAGCGAGTCGCACACGTCCATCTGCATCTGACTCGGCATGTTGTGGGCTGTACGGATGGCGTCGCAGCCCATCTCCTTCAATATCTTAATCTGACGTATCAGTGCCGCCTTGTTGACCGCAGCGCCAAGTGGTCCCAGGTCATGGTGCAGACAGACACCTTTCAGCTTGCGCGTCACGCCATTCAGCTGGAAGCCGCCCTCTTTCGACACTTTGACTGTGCGCAATCCCACCTTCATGGTCTTCTGGTCGATGACCTTTCCGAAGTCGTCAAACACGTTGGGTTTGCCCTTGCCGTCGCAAAGTGTGATGCGCAGTGTGTAGAGGTCGGGTGTCTCGGGAGTCCACAACTTGGCGTTGGGAATCATGAAGGTGCCCACTGCCGTTGATGTACCCTTGCGCATAGGTGCAGGACTCACAAATGTATGGTCTTCTCCGTCGGGCGCAATAAGCTCCATCGTGACAGGCAGTTGACCTTTAATGATGGGCACCTCGACAGTAAACTTTGTCACGTCGTGCCCGTTTTTGGTTTTCATGGCGTGCAATTCCGTCTTGGTGGTGATGCCCCAGTCGTCGATATGCGCCTGTTGCGGTGTGAGAATCAGCTTGACCGGGCGATAGATGCCAGCACCGGGATACCAGCGCGAGCTCTCCTCAACATTCTTGAGGTCAACCCTCAGTTTGTTGTCGCCAGCCACAATCAGCTTGCTGATATCTATGCGAAAGGCGTTATAGCCATAGGCCCAGTAGCCGGCATGCTGTCCGTTGACAGATACGGTTGGTTCGGCCATGGCACCGTCGAACACCAGTTCGGCAAACCCTTTGAAGTTCTCGGGAATAGAAAAGATACGCTCGTAGTGACCCTCGCCAATCCAGGGCAGGGCACCGCTACGGCCGCTCTTCTCTGTGGCCTGCTTCTCGCCGTTTTGTTCGATGGCCACCGTTTGCAGGTCCCATTTCTTGTCGAAAGGTCCGCTGATAGCCCAGTCGTGCGGCACGTTGACGGTTTCCCATGTCGTGCCGTCGTGCGAGAATTTCCAGTTGTCTTGCAGATTGATTTCTTGTCGGGGCTGTGCCCATGCTGTTGTAGCACACACAAGAGTCAGTAGTGAAGTTAGTAGGCTTGTTTTCATATAGCTTGGTATTTTTTATTGTTATAAGTAGAAGATAGCTTCTGGTCCCATGTTAAACAGCAGATCCAGGATGCTCAGGTTCGGCAGAAAGCCGTGCTTTTCCCGGAAGACCTGGTAGTAGGGCTTGGCCACAAAGCTCTCGTCGGGCAACGGGCGCTTGGGGCGTATCACCTCGCGGAAATCATCCGCATCGCTGTTGGCCGCATATTGCTCCGTGCGACGTACTGCGGGATGGATGTCCAGCAGTTTGCACATGGTCTGTTCGATGGCTTCGTTATAGTCTATCAGGTGTTCCCAGTTTCTCTCCAAGAAAAACGGTCTGATGTCATCTTCATAGAATTCAAAAAACGGCGAGTCGCCGTAGGCCGAAGTGATAGCCTGCCAGTGCACATGTCGCCAGTTGCCATGGTCGCTCAACCGCATGTTGGCAATACGGTCGTCGGCACCATGCTCCACAGGGAAGGAAAGTGCTTGAACACCCTGCGTAGTTGCTATCATACAACGGTTGCGGTAGGTCTGCTTCTGAAACGACTCATGCTGTTCGATTTCAACCTCGTCGTAGCGGTTCAGCTTCTGATACCATTGTATTGGTCCGAAATAGGTTGTTGCTAGTAATGCCTTTCTCATAGTGGAACAAACATTCTGTAATAGCGCCATCCTTTGTGTATCGGGTCTGCCGTGTTGCGGCTATACACAACCATGCAGACACGTCCGATGATGTATTCCTCGGCAATAAATCCCTGCGCAGGGCCCTCTTTCGTCTTGTCGTTATGCAGCGATTCCACCCAATAGTAGTCGCGGTCGGCACAGTCCTTGATGCTTGGCACCACCACCGTACCCTCGGCCGTGGTAATGGTGTCACCGGGCAACGCCTTACAGCGACAAATCAGCATTTGTCTGTTTGCAGAGTCTGCAGGGTTCTCAAAGGCTATCAGGTCGCCACGTCTCACCTCCTGTCGGCCCACTCTGCCATAGCTGAACAGCTTGCCTGTTCCACCTATGCGAAGACCGTAGCTCCAGCGGTTCACCAACACGTGGTCGCCTTCAAAGAGCGTAGGCTCCAGTCCGTTTCCTTCTATTGTACACATCGTGACGCCAGTGGTCCTGAAGACCAGCATCAGGACAAAGGCGACGACAAGCGCCAATAGGAAACGAACCAGACTCCTTTTACTCACACTATTTCATTTTACTTAATATTATCTACTATCCGGAACAGGCGATTCCAGCGTATGCCCGAGATGAGGCCGCGGTCAGGATCCTTCGACCACCAGATGAAGATAGGCTTGCCCACGATGTGGTCCTCGGGCACAAAGCCCCAGTAACGCGAGTCAGCCGAGTTATGACGGTTGTCGCCCATCATCCAGTAGTAGTCCATCTTGAAGGTGTATTGCTTGGTCTCCTTACCATTGATGAATATCTTGCCGTCGCGAATCTGCATGTCGTTCTTCTCGTAGACCTTGATAGGACGCTCATAGATGGCAATGTTGTCGAGTGTCAGATCAATGGTCTCGCCCTTCTTCGGAATCCACACCGGACCATAGTTGTCGCGTGTCCAGTGGTAATTACCGTTCTGCGGATAGATGTCCCATGTATCGCCACCCTTCACCGGTGTGATGCTCACCACCAGGTCCGTGCGCTTCTTCAGTGCCTCGTAGGTGGCCTTAGTCATCGGCATGACCACGTGCGAATAAAGCAGTTGCACATAACCGTTGCTGTTCAGCGAGCCACGGTCGGCCGATGTCAGGTTCAGGTCTTCTATCGTGATGTGCAGTTCTTTCAGCAGCTCGTCGCTCAGTTGGGCATGTTCCACAAACTGTACGTCGTATTCGAACTGCGCATTGTCGGGCTCCTTGTTGGGCTTACCGTCCAGGTAAATCACCCTGTCCACAATCTGAAGAGTCTGTCCAGGCAATCCCACGCAGCGCTTCACGTAGTTCTCACGACGGTCGGTGGGACGTGTGTCGATGTCGCCAAACGAAGCATGGTTTTGGCGGATATACTGACTACCCAGGTAGTAGATCTCCTCGAAGCGCTTCAGCTGGTCGGCCTTCGACAGCGAGTCGATGCTCACGGCATCTGGGTGCAGTTGCTCATAGATGCCATGACCGTAGCCATAGCACAGGTGATAGTATTCTGTCGGCATGAATGCACAGATGGTATCGCCGGCAGGGTAGTTGAACACCACGATGTCGTTCAGCTCCACATTGCCAAGACCCTTTACGCGGCGGTAGTCCCAATGCGGCCATTCCACATACGACTTCATGTTGCCGATGGGCAGCGTGTGCTGTGTCAAGGGCACCGTGAGGGGTGTCTCAGGAATGCGGGGACCGTAGCTCACCTTCGATACGAACAGGTAGTCGCCTGTCAACAGCGACTTCTCCAGCGACGAAGAGGGGATGACGTAGTTCTGGAAGAAGAACTGATTGATGAAATAAACGGCCACCAATGCAAAGACGATAGCATCCACCCACGACATCACAAAGCGTGTGGGTCCCTCGGCATCCTTCCACCACTGCCAGTTGATCTTCTTCATGATATAGGCGTCATAGATGAAAGGCACCACTAAGAGGCCCAGCCATGACTCTACCCAATAGAGGAACAGCAGCCACAAGATCGTGACAATCACGAACTTGGTCCACTGCACTTTCATATTTAGCTTTTTCTTGTCTCTCTTATTCATGTGTTAGAATTTAAACATGTCACTGATGGTCAACAGACCCGTGTGCTCCTTGGTGTATTCTGCTGCCAGTACGGCACCCAGCGCAAAGCCGCGACGCGAGTGCGCGTCATGTGTGATGCTGATCATGTCGGCATCACTGTCGTAGCGAATGGTGTGGATGCCAGGCACCTCACCGCGGCGGATATGGTCTATGCGCAACAGCTTGGGATCGGTGGTATCCTCGGCCCATGCCTCCTTGCGGTCTATGGCCCCTACGATTTCCTCACCCAGGGTGATGGCTGTACCGCTGGGATGGTCCAACTTATGCACATGGTGTGTCTCTTCCAGCTCTACATCGTACTGTGGGAACTGGTTCATAATCTTAGCCAGATAGCGGTTGACTGCCGAGAAAATAGCCACGCCGATAGAGAAGTTAGAGGCCCAGAACAGCGTCTGACCGTTCTCGCAGGCATTTCTCACCTCGTCGCCATGCTCTTTCATCCAACCTGTTGAACCGCTGACCACCTTGACGCCCTTGCTCCATGCTTTCTGGTAGTTGCCAAAGGCTGCGGTGGGGTTCGTAAACTCGATGGCCACATCCGCTGATGCGAAGGCCTCACTGTCAAAGTCCTGTTGATTTTGAATGTCGATGACACTCACAATTTCATGGCCTCGGCTGATGGCTATTTCTTCAATCATTTTACCCATCTTGCCGTAGCCTATCAAAGCAATCTTCATAGAATAATTTGTATTAATACGGGTGCAAAGATAAAAAAAATCTACGAATTAAGGACATAATTAAGAATTATTTATACCTTTGCACCACAAAAACTAAAAATCATCCATGGAACAACTGTTGCACTACACTTGGAAACACAAGCTGTTGCCACTGAAAGAACTACGGACCACCGACGGCCGTTTTGTCGAGGTGATTGATGTGGGCTTACACAATCATCATGCCGGGCCCGACTTCTTCAATGCCAAGGTGAAGATAGATGACACACTGTGGGTGGGCAATGTGGAGATACACCAGCGCTCCAGCGACTGGTACCTGCACGGACACGACCACGATGCACACTATAACAATGTGGTGCTGCACGTGGTGGCAGAAGCCGACCGCGAGGTGCAAACCCAGAGCGGACTCTGGTTGCCGCAGTTGGTCATCAGCGTGCCCGAGACTGTCGTCACCAGCTATCGAGAACTGTTAGCCACTGACATGTATCCCCCTTGTTATCGTATCATTCCAGACCTGAGTCGCCTCACCGTCCATTCCTGGATGGCAGCCCTGCAGACCGAGCGACTCGAGCAGAAGACACAAGCCATCGTGCAGCGCGTGGAGCACTGCAACGGCTCGTGGGAAGATGCCTATTTTACCACGCTGGCGCGCAACTTCGGCTTCGGCATCAATGGCGATGCATTCGAGCAGTGGGCAAAATACGTGCCGCTGAATGCTGTCGGCAAGCACCGCGACGACCTCTTCCAGATAGAGGCCATCTTTATGGGACAGGCCGGACTGCTCACGCTCGATGCAATCCCTGCCCGCTATCATGATGCTGCCTTGCAAGAGGGCTACTTTAATAAGCTCAAAAATGAATATGCCTACCTGGCGCATAAGTTCTCGCTGACACCGATGAACGCTTCAGCCTGGCGCTTTCTGCGCTTGCGCCCACAGAACTTCCCCCACGTGCGAATCTCGCAGTTGGCCAACCTCTACTACGAGCGCCGGGCGGGATTGAGCGCCCTGCTCGAGTGCGAGTCGGTAGAACAGTTGCGACAGTTGCTCTCTACGCACGTCACCCCCTATTGGGAGACGCACTACACCTTTGGTTCAGAGAGCACGAAGAGCACCAAGAACATATCGGCATCGTCCATAAATCTGCTCATCATCAACACGGCCGTTCCCATGCTCTTTGCCGTGGGGCGCCACCGTCAGAAAGACGAGCTGTGCGACCGCGCCTTCGACTTCCTGGAACAGCTGGGAGCCGAGCGCAACCACATCATCACCATGTGGAAGGAGTGCGGCCTGGAGGTGAGCACCGCCGGCGAGTCGCAGGCGCTCATTCAACTCAAAAAGGAGTACTGCGACCGCAAAGACTGTCTGCGTTGTCGTATTGGCTTTGAATATCTTAAGCGGAAATAAGTCGTTGAAACAATATCTAGAACAACTATTAAATAGGAAGTAAAAATGAAAACAAACATGATTTCTCACAGCAAGTACCTCACAACCGGAGGTCTTGCGGTAGGTCGTCTGTTGCTGATGGCAGCATTTCTGTTGGTGACTACCGGCGCGCTGGCTCAACAACTGTATGTGGGCAGCTACAACATCCGTAATCAGAACAATGACGATGCCCGCCAGGGCAATGGCTGGGTACAGCGCTGTCCTGTGATCTGCGGTCAGCTGAACTTCGAGCATCCCGACATCTTCGGCACACAAGAGGTGCTGCGCTCACAGTTGGACGATATGCTGGCACAACTGCCAGACTACGACTACATCGGCGTGGGCCGTGAGGATGGAAAGAGTGGGGGCGAACACGAGTGCATATTCTTCGACAAACAGCGACTGAAGGTGCTGGATCATGGCGACTTCTGGTTGTCAGAGACCCCCGAGAAACCAGGACTGGGATGGGATGCTGCCTGCACACGCATCTGCACATGGGGTAAGTTCAAGGATAAGGTGAGCAAGAAGACCTTCTTCTTCTTTAACCTCCACATGGATCATGTGGGCATCGTGGCACGCCGCGAGGGTGCCAAGCTGGTGGTGAGCCGCATCCGCGACATCGCAAAGGGTCAGCCCGTCATTCTGACTGGCGACTTCAATGTAGACCAGACCAACGAGATTTACACCATCTTTACCAAATCAGGCATCCTGAAGGACAGCTACGAACATGCCACCTGGCGCTTTGCCGAGAATGGCACCTTCAACGCTTTCGACCCCGAGCTGAAGACCGACAGCCGCATAGACCATGTCTTCGTGTCGCCCGAGTTCAGCGTGGAGCGCTATGGCGTGCTGACCAACACCTACTGGACTGCCAACGAGGCATCACAGCAGAAGCAGAAAGGGGCGCATGCTCCTCAGGAGATAGACTTTAGCAAGCATACCAAACGCCTGCCGTCCGACCACTATCCCGTGTTTGTCAGACTGAACCGATAACGTTAGAAAAGATAGAGGTTGTCTCAAAATGAAGTGAACCCCAGAAGCATCCTGTCAAGCTTCTGGGGTTCACTTCGTTTTTTTATTTAAAAATCTTCTGTGCAAAGAGTGTCAGGTAGATACGCCAGTTGCGCCAGATATGTCCACCATCGTTCTCGTAGTATTCGTAGGGATACTTGTGGGCATCCAGATAGCGACGCAGGTCGCTGTTCATCTGAAACAGGAAGTCCTCCTTGCCGATAGCTATCCAGTAGAGCTTGGGCTTCGAGGCAAAAAGGCGGGCCATCTGGCCGTCCAGTTTGTCGGCATCGCGATTCATGCGGGCAGCAGCCGACTGCAGACCATAGTAGTCGAACGTCTCGGGGTAGAGACGGGCAATGTTGAACGTATGGCCGCCACCCATCGACAGACCCGTCACGGCACGTGCCGAGCGCTTGCGGATGGTCTTGTAGTGACGGTCCACATAGTTCACGATATCCATGAAGCTCTCTTCCATCGAAGCCTTGGCACCGCGCTCGTTGAAGGCGTTGCCATCGGGCGTGTAGAGTCCTTCGTGCCACCAGCCCGGTGCTGCGTTGCACGTGGGATTGCCGTTAGGCATCACCACAATCATAGGCACGCACTTGCCTTCAGCTATCAGGTTGTCCATAATCTGCGAGGTGCGCCCCAGGTCGCCCCAGGCCGTCTCGTCGCCGCCATGTCCGTGTAGCAGGTACATCACGGGGAAGCGCTTCTTGCCGTCGTAAGCAGCAGGCAGATAGACGGTCATGCGGCGCTGCTGTCCCAGTGTGGGACTGTTGTACCAAACGCGTGCCAAGGTGCCGTGAGGCACGTTGTTCACCTGGTAGAGGTGCCCCTTGTCGTCCTTGTTCTTTGTCACAATCAGGAAGTTGCTCAGTGTCGAGATGTCACGGTTCACATAGCTGTTGGCCGGATCCACGATGCGCTGTCCGTCCACGTTGAAGCTGTAAGAGTAGAGCTCAGGGTTCAGAGTCTTGGTTGTCACGGTCCATACGCCGTTGTCCTGCTTGGTCATGGGCAGTGTCTTCCAGTGAATCTCTTCGAAGTCGCCTGTCACACTCACCTCCTGAGCCTTAGGACCGAAGAAGTTGAACGTCACCGTGCCGTCGCCATTCACGATGGGCGATTTCACAGAGGGGCGCATACCCAATGCCTGCTGTGCCATTCCTGTGACGGCCATCATGCAGGCAAATGAAAAAATAACGAGTCGTTTCATTGTTCTTAAGTGTATGTTAAAAGGGTGTCTATACTTTTCTCGTCACTTATGGACGGTCGGTAATGGCCGTGCCCCACTTCGAGGGTCGTGGACCCATCTGGAACTCGATGGTGCCACCCTGGCGCAGCACGTCGAAATCAACGTAGGTCTTGGTGTATTTCTTGCCGTTGAGGCGCACACCCTGCACGTAGATGTTCTTGTCGCTCAGGTTGCGTGCCGTGATTTGCAGCGTCTTGCCGTTGCCCACGTTCACTTTGGCCTTGGCAAACAGCGGAGTGCCCATGATGAAGCGGCCACCGCTAGGCTCCACCTGATAGAGGCCGAGTGACGACAGGATATACCAAGCCGACATCTGACCGACGTCCTCGTTGCCGCAAAGTCCGTCGGGCTCGGCATGATAGAGCTTGCGCATCACATAGCGCAGCTTGGGTGCTGCCTTCCAGGGCTGTCCGGCGTAGTTGTAGAGGTAGATGATGTGGTGGCTGGGCTCGTTGCCGTGAGCATACTGGCCAATGAAGCCGCTGATGTCTGGCGAAGCCTCGGGACCCATGTCGCCCTCGGTCACGAAGAACTCGTCGAGCTTCTTGAGGAACTGCTTCTCGCCGCCAAAGAGGCCGATGAGTCCGTGCACGTCGTGGGGCACCAGCCAGGTGTACTGCCAGGCATTACCCTCGGTATAGTCGTCGGCACGGTGAATCACCTTGATGGGGTCGAACTCCGGACGGAAGCGACCGTCGCTGCCCAGTGCACGCATGAACTGGATGTCGCGGTCGAAGTATTTCTTGTAGGAACGGCTGCGGTCGAAGAAATACTGGTAGTCCTCCTCATGTCCCAGCTGCTTGGCCAGTCGTGCCAGTCCATCTTCGTCCAGACAGTACTCCAGCGCCTTGGCCACGGTCTCGTTGGCAGGCTCCTTGTCGTAGGGAATGAAGCCATACTTCTTCAGCAGTCCCAGCGAGCGCACGTCCTGCAACTGCGAGGTCTTCATGGCGTTGAAAGCTTGCTCGGGGTTGCGTACAAAGCCTTTCAGGGCCAGGTCGGCCAGCACGGGCACGGCCGAAGAGCCCACCATGCAGTCGGTCTCCGAGCCCCACAGGTGCCAGATGGGCAGACGGCCCTGCTGTTCGAATATCTTGATAAACGTCTCGGCATAGTCGGCCTGCAACTCAGGATAGATGAGCGTCATCAGCGGGTGGAACGCGCGATAGGTGTCCCACAGCGAGAGGGTGGTGTAGTTGGTGAAGTCGCCGTTGTACACCCTGCCGTCGCTGCCGCGATACTGGCGGTCCACATCGCAGAACTCCGAGGGAGCCACCATGAGGTGATACATCGAGGTATAGAATATCTTCTTGTCCTGCATGTTGGCGGTCTCGATTCTGACGCGCGCCAGTTCACGCTCCCAGGCAGCATCCGCATCGCGGCGCACCTGGTCGAAGTCCCAACCGGGCAGTTCGGCCGTCATGTTCTGATGCGCCTTCTCGCTGCTCACGGGCGACAGTGCCACCTTGACCAGCACAGGACAGCTGGTGTCCTTTAGGTCCACGATGCCCTCGCCGGGCTGAGGCTCCCACAGACGGACAGGTTGGTTGAACGTGATGGTGAAGTACACCTCCTGACGCGGTGCCCATCCGCGCGACTTGCGGTAGCCCTCCAGGGTGCAGTCGTCCACCTGGCGCAGGTCGGCCGCCGTCAGCTCGTCGCCGACGCCCTCGTTCAGGTCTATGCGCAGCAGACCGTTCTTGCCGCTGAACGTGTAGCGGTGCATGCCCACACGTTTGGTGCTGGTCAGCTCCACATCCACGTCGCTGGTCTTCAGGCGGTAGTAGCCCGGTGCCACGGTCTCCTGACTGTGTTTGAAGTGAATGTCGCGCTGTTGCACATTGCTGATGGGCAGCAGTGCCAGGTCGCCCAGGTCGCCGCAGCCCGTGCCGCTGAGGTGCAGGTGGGCAAAGCCCACGATGATAGAGTCGCTATAGTGATAGCCCGAGGTCCAGTCCCAGCCGCGCGATTTCTCGGTGGGGCCCAGCTGAACCATGCCAAACGGCACGTTAGCACCCACAAACACGTGGCCGTGGCCGCCCGAGCCAATATAGGGGTCAACAAAAGATGTCAGTCGTTGTGCCATTGCAGAAATGGACACCATGCATGCAGATGCAATCATTGCGGAGAATACAAATAATTTTCTCATGTCAAGGCTTTTAATCATTACTATTTAGTTTTAGATGCTACAAAGTTAAGTCTTTTGCACGAGACTACCAAAGCTTTTGAGAAAAGTTAAGAAAATAGCCGATATGGCGGGACAAAACGCATGCTTTCAGCACGTTATTCACAGCCTTTCGGCACGCCATAGTCAAACTCTCATTTCGATTCTAGACTCTAGAAAAGGCAATTCTAGAGTCTAGAATCACCAAATCCAGAGTCTAGAACGACCATTTCTAAAGTCTAGAAAGCCTGTTTCTAGAGTCTAGAATCAGAGCAAGAGTGCCACTATTGCATAGCGAAAGTGGCACTTTAACGAGTCAAAAGGACTGCTTTTGACGGTTCATAGTGCCACTTTCAGAATCAATTCAGCGCGGTGTGCCCACCGAGCCTAATCCTTCTTGATGTGTATCTCGTTGTTCTCGAGCGAGTCGATGATAGCCAGCGATTCGATGCGCTTGATGCCTTCGTCCTCCAGACGCTTGCGCCCGCCCAGCATCTCTTCCTCGATGATGAAGCCCATGCCCTCGATGGTGGCGCCAGCCTGCTGGCACAGGTCGATGATGGCCTTGCCGGCATTGCCATAGGCCAAAAAGTCATCGACAAAGAGAATACGGTCGTCGGCGGTCAGATACTCCCTGCTGACCATAAACTCGCAGTCGCTGTCCTTTGCAAACGAGTGAGACAGAGCCACATAGGCATCGTTCATGGTGGAGGGGTGCTTCTTCTTGGCAAACACCACGGGCAGTTCCATCATGTAGCCCAGCATCACTGCGGGGGCGATGCCCGATGCCTCGACCGTTAAAATCTTGTTGGGTTGAACGTCGCTGAACCGACGTATGAACTCTACTGCTATCTGTTTCATTAGGTAGGGGTCCATCTGATGGTTGATGAAACGGTCAACCTTTAGGATGGCGCCTTCCAGACTGCAGCCGTCTGACAGGATGCGGTCGCACAATACTTTTAGTGCCATGTCTTTCTATTTAAGGATTTGTCGGCAAAGATACACATTATCTTTTAATAGACCATCATTATCCTGTAGAATATTCTGTGGCAGCAGATTTTCTGCTGTACAACAAAAAAAGACGTGATGAGCATGTAGGCCATGTTCATCACGTCTTTTCCGTTGGAATACGTCTTGCAGTCTCTGACAGACTACAAGATCTTGCAGTTCTCAATCACCACGGTACCGTTCTGAAGGGCGCCACGGCATTCGCCGCTGATGGTGACGTTCTGGTTCTTCTCTATGGTGACGTTCTTGTCGTAGCCCGAAGTGAAGATGAAGACAACCTGTGAGCCGTTGTAGTGGTTGCCGCCCATCTCAATAGACGGACGATCGTAACGGTCGGGACCAATATAGGAAATTTCTCCGCTGACCTCAACATGTTCACTGAAAAACACCTTGTAGGCGCGGTTCCTATCGTTCACAAAAGCTGCATGGATATCAGCAGCACTGAATTTTGTTTGGTACATGTTTAATGGTTTTATCCTGAATATTATACAAAATGGTTGCCTTATTACTTACTGGCCTGTCACCGCCCTCTTTAGAGGGACGGCTCGAAAACCGCGTGCAAAGGTACGCTATTTCGACGAACTACCCAAGTTAATAAACGCTAATAATGTGTAACCAAACTTATTGCCTCTGCACGGTGGGCCAGTTGGCGGCCGCGTGAACATAGTGGAACAGGGTGTAGTCGGCATGTGTGGCATACCAAGAGTCCAGTTGACTGTTCAGCTGATCGGTGAACGCCTGCTGCTGAATCTCGTAGAGCGATGTGGGTACAGGACAGGCAATGGTGCCCTGGTTGGTCTTGGCAATGCTGAAGGCGGTGCCGCCAGCAACATCGCCTGCCTGATAGCAGCCGACGATGGTGCCCGTGTTGGTATCTACCAGTCCGGCCGTACCCTTAGTGTCGCCCGTGTGATAGCTGGCATAGATGATGCCACTGTTGGTGCCCACCAATGCGCCACCCGCGGTCTGTACATCGTCGATTACCTTGCAACCGCCAATGATGCCCTGGTTGGTCTGGGCCAGTGCACCGCCACCCGAGATACTTCCTATGGTGGTGATGTGCAGTTGTTCTACGCGAGCCTGACTTCCCAGACACGCAAACAGGGGTGCGTCGTACAGACGGTTCACAAAGCGGTCGCCACCCAAGAACGTGCCCTCGAAGGGGTGGGCAGCGGTGCCGATGCCAATCCATTTCACCGCCGCCTGCGTCGAGGTGGTGTCTTCCAGGTTGGTCTTGGCAGAGCTAGACTGCATGGTGATGTCGGCATCCAGACGGATATACTTGTCTTTGAACGTCAGTCCTGCCGTGACCTCTTTCGCAAACGACAGCAGCTGCGATGCCGTCGAGATGCGGTAGGGCATACCCACCGTTCCGTCGTTGCCATAGATATCTCTCAGCACGGTGCCGTCGTTGTAGAGCCATGTGGCGTCGTAGATGGTGGCCTGTGCGTCGGTGTGGATGGTCACGTTGCTGTTGATGTCGAGGAACGTTGATTTCTTGCGGAGCTCACCCAGGTCGGGGGTGGCCACGAAATTCCAGTCGCTATAAGACACATCGGTGAACATCTGTTCGTCTTTGTGGTTCAGCGAGATATTGATGGTGGTGCACATGCCTGGGTTAAAGTGCACCAGGTCGTTGAACGCACCGGAATATGTCTTTGTCAGGGTCTCGGCGGGGTTCATGGGGTTGGGGTAGCTCACCGTAAACGAGAACGCCAGCGGCTGGTCGTTGCCGTTGATGTGATGGTAGAGCTCGTCCTGGGGCGTGGTCAGACCATAAAACGTAAACGTCTTGCTTTGGCCAGTGCCCTCGCCGTCAGCAGCCGGGCACCACAGCATGAGGTCCTTTGTTGTCTGTTCGCTGTCGTTGATGTCGAGCACCTGCACCTTACTGCTATGAATGCCCCATTTGAACTTGGTGGGCTGCTTATGCAGCACCATATTGCCGACGCCCACCTTGGTATCTACCGCACTGGCGCTGGAAGCAAAGTTCTTGATGTTCACCACGACACGCACATTGCTCAAGGCATGCGTAAAGATGACCTTGGTTGACAAGCCACCGGTCTCTGCCACCGTCTTCGTGTCGTAGTTCAGCAGCAGGTCTTCCTTCTTCAGTGCCTCGTTGCCCTCGGTATAGTCAATCACTGTTAGCTCATGGCCTAGCTCGCCCGAGTAGGTGTTGTCGCCATTGTCCTCCCAGTAGTACTGCTGCGAGGGCAGACTATAGCCAATGAAGGTGTGGGGCGAAGAGCCGTCGGTCCAGTAGATCTTTTCCGGCAGGTTGCCCTCGGTGCGCTTCCAGTTCTTCTTGTCGGTGAAGTAATAGCGTATGTTGCTATACGTGAAACTCTCCAGTGGCGACGTGGTTCGCTTGATGTTGGTGAACACGATACGGTCGTCGGTCACGAACTCTGTGCGGCCCACCGTCACGGCAGGTGTGGCGGCAGCACGTCGGCTGGGCTGTTCGCCGTCTATGGTAGCTTCGATGCCCACAATCTCCGTGACATTGCCAGGCATAATATTCTCGTCTTCGTTGCTGCATGCAGCAAGCGCCATCGTGGCGATGAGACAGAAATACTGATATCCTTTCATCATTGTATCTTCATTGTTACTTGATAGAGCTTGCCGCCCTCAAACACATCTTGGCTCAACGGCATGCTATAGCGTTTCTCGCCATCGCGCAACCAGAAAGTGGCTTTGTCGGAAAGTGTGCAGGGAGGCACAATCAGGCGGTAGGTCTTACTGCCGGCATTATAAGCCGTATAGGTGGCAGTCTGGTCTACGTTGTCCAGCGACTTGGCGTAGGCCTTCGCCTGACTGTCGTCAACCACTGCCACACCAATCACCTTCCCATTGTCTGCAACCGTGCAGTTATGTTTGTTCATATAGCCATAGGCGCTGGAGTTGACCTTGCTTTTGGCGGCATAGTAGTCGCCCACGATCACCTCACGCTGGTCGATGTCGGGCATGCCTTCGAGCGTCAGCACCGCATTGTCAGAGATGTTAAGGCTTGCATTGGCATCTACCGTGATCAGTAGTGCCGCCATGACATGCTTAAAACTCAGATGCACATTGTACGAGCCTGTCTGCTGGATGGTTTGTGCCCACATCAGGTCGCAGGCCTTATAGTCGGCAGCCTTCGTCTGGTCGGCATGAAACACGTTGCTATACTGTTCTACGCGTGTGCCCTTGCCCGCGATAAAGATCTGTTCCTCGCTCCAGGTCTGAGCCGTATAGACATAGGGCGTTTGCTGTGCTTCGTAGCGCGCATAGATGTCTGGCGACCCCGAAGGACTGTAGTCGCCATTGATGTCGAAGCCATCCTTGGCGGTCAGCGTGCTCCATTTGTTGGCATCCCATTTCAACAGCCAGAAAGCATCGAAGCTGTTGCCATATGTCGTCTCGCCAAACTCAGTGTGTGCAGAGAATGGGCATATAATCTTCAGTTTGATCTTATCGCCATCTTCAAAGGCGTTACCCATGAAGTTAGTACGCGTCACCGTTTCGCCATCGAAGTTCTCGACAGCCGTGGTAATCGTCAGCATCCCCTGCTGTCCCCCCTCTTCCGCATCTTCAGCTGTGCAGCCCACCATCAACAGGAAAACTGCACACAAAGAAACAAAGAAACAAAATCCACTATATAATTTCATCATAAAAATCTAATTACACTTCTCACCTCTCACCTCTCACTTCTCACCTCTCAGTTGTTCTGCACCAAAGGATTACTTGCACCATCAAGAGCAGGAGCTCCCGTTACCAGTGTGGGGTAGAGGTGACTGTAACCCACCTCCGACGCCTTGTACTTCATCTCACAGGGATACTCCTTGCCGAGTTTAGACTCATTGTATTTCGCAATGGCATAGTTCATAGCCTTCCATGGCGCCAGACCATAAATCTCCTGTTTCATGTTGGCGTTCAGCTTATTGTAGTCCTCGCTCGAGCCAAGCAGGTAGTCGTTCTTAGCTTTCAGGATGTGCGACTTGCTGCCACGGATGTATTGCTGAGGCAGATAAGCATCGGCGGTGCTGCCCACGGCATTGGTCATAGGCGACTTCTCCATGTCGTAGTAGTTGCACATAAACGTGCCCCAGGTCAGGTTGCTCTTAGACAGAGGCGCAAAGAAGTTAGACTTAGTGCCAGCACCGTAGGCACCCAACAGCGCACCAGTGCCCGTCGGGATGCCTGCAGCAGCCTGCATGCAGCCCAGCATGGTGAGGTTGTTGGCCGAACCAACCAGTGCACCACCGGCATTGCCCACGTGGATGCAGCCCACCACCGAACTGGCCCCGCTGAGACTGGTGGCGATGGCATTGCTGCCGCTTGGGCACAGCATTGAGATGCCTGCTATGTAGCAGCCCCAGCCCGTGGTGCCACTTGCCACAGCCGTGTTGAGCAGACAGGTGGCGTGTGTGCTTTCTATCTTCAGGTTGCTGATGGCCCCATCCATCACGTGGTCAAACAGATAACCACGCTGCATGTTCATGTTGTACAGCGTATGTCCATGTCCGAGGAAGTTGCCGCGGAAAGGTTTCTCGTTGTCCTCGCCGATGCTCGGCAGCGACCAGTCGAATAAGTTCAGGTCTTGCGTCAGGTTCACCCGATAGCGGTTGCCGAAATCGGTATCGTAGAAGTCCATGGGTCCCTGCACATAGTCCTCAATCACATGAGCAGCCTGTGTAGAAACCGTGGGGTAGAAGTGGGGATAGAACACATAGCCCACAGCCTCAGCCTCCTCCTTGGTGTATTGTTTGGGTTGTCCGTTCTCGTCGGTCTCGGTGTCGGAAATCCACCAGTAGGTCTCAAAGCCATCCTGGTCTGTTCCGCGCACCTCGCCACGTGTCAGTCCGGTCATCCTGGTGGCGGCAGTGCCGTTGACAAGTTTGATAAAGGTGACGAACTGCGTCTGGTCGACAATGCTGAACTCTGGCAGGAAGTCACCACCGGAAAGCGCCTCTTTAGCTGCCTTCACATAGGCGCTGGTCCACCAACTGAAATCCAGGGCGTTCTGCGTCACCGCCTTGTTGTCGGCATTCTGTGAACCCAGGTCCTGTTCTTCCCATGAGAAGTTGTCGGCAGGTGTGATAGTGAGCTTGTTGTAGTGGTAGCCCACACTAAACAAGTAGCTATAGCCCGCCTTCAGCGTCAGACCGTTGGCAAAGACAGCTTCCCCCTTGCTGTTCTTGATGTCGCTCAGCGCAAAGATATGATAGCTGCTCTCGCTGCCCGTAGAACCGGTGGTGGAAGAGAGGTCGCCATTGTTCACATCGTAGAGACGCACCTTGAAGCGGGTGCAGGCAGGCAACACCAGTTCCTGACCGGCATTGCCGCTGCTCATGTCGATGGGGATAGACATCATATACAGGCGTCCGTCGTTGCCATTGAACACCGGGTGCTGCACTTTCTCGGCAATCTCCTCGGCACTCATGGTGCCAATCTTCACGATGCCATGGTCTGTGGTATATCTTTCCAGGTTCTTGAAGTCGGTATTCGTGTCGTTAAAGAGTGTTTGTGTCATGGCGGTCAGCTGGAAAGTCTGATCGTCAACGCCGGCAGGCATACACATCTTGTGATATACCGCCATCACCTGGGCCAGCTCTGCCTGCGCCTGCTCATCGCTCTTGTCGGTCTCCTGTGTGTCGTGTTCGTTGGTGTCGGCATTATCCTGGCGCTTATAGTCGTGCCAGTCTGTGCATATCTCAGCACTGCCAAACTCATTGCCAGCCTTGCAGGTCAGTCCGATGCGACACGTGATATGACGCATGGTCAGCGGAATACTCTTGGTAGGACCCGACACCGTCACCCAGTCAGAGATGGTATAGTCTGGATAGTAACTGCCTTTGGTGCCAGCATTCAGCGCGCCAGCTAAGTTACTGCGGCCCCAGGCACGGAAACGCACAATCTTACCGTTCTCCCAGGTCAGCGAGTCGGCTGCGGTCTGTTCGGCGGTCTCACCGAGCACGTCGGACTTCAGTTTGCCAGCCATGGGCAGCCAGTCGGCATTGAGCGATACAGATGTGCCGGCGGCGTAGTTCACCTTCTGGTAGTAAGTGCGAAAGATTTCGCCGTCAGTGAGGAACGTCGAGCCGGTGGCATCGGCATACTGACGGAAGATGCGCATCTGGTCGCCCTCGTTGAACGAGCCATCGTGGCGATAGGTGGCGCGGGTTGTGAAAGGTTCCGCCATCGACGCATCGAAGTGCACGGCCTGACCGATGAGCTCTTGCTGCTCGTCAGAGAGCACAATGTCGTCGTCTGCGGTGCAAGCCGTCAGTGCGATGACTGCGAACAAATAATATATGGTGTGATTTATCTTCATTGCTTAATAGGTTGGGATGGTGGTGGGATGATGGGTGATGGCACCTGTTTCATCCTGACAGTTGTTGATATAGCCCGTCACATCGGCACCAGCCTGCAGCAAACGGCCGCCGGCAATGGTGATGTTGACAACCTCGGAGCGCCAGCCCGTGGTGGGCACCCATGTGTTGCCCTCCAGGTGTACGTTGGCCTCCCACGGGGCTTTGGGATTGTCTTCTTGTGTGGTGCGATAGGTCCCGTCCAGTCCTGCCAGCAGGTAGTCGCCTTCGATGGTGATGGTGTGGTCCATGCCGTCCAGATGACCGGTAAACTTGAAGTCTGCGGGAATGGCTGAGGCTGGGATGGTGATGTCGTGGTCCAGAATGAAGTAGTCGCCATGGTGTGCGCCATCCTTACAGGCTTGGAAGAACAGCTCTATCCATTTGGCGTCAGAGACATACTGTGCTTCCGGATCTTCTTCGTCAGCATCATACAGGTGACCATCGGTGACGCCCGTGTTCAAGGTCTTGTTGGTGTAGGCACGCTGCCAACCGCTGCCAGCCACCGAGAGGTTGTTGCCGTTCTGGTTGTTCACGCCATAATAGTTGTCGGCATAGCTGCTCTCCTTCCACAGGCGCGAACCGGCACTGTTATAGTCGATGCGTTCCGGACTCACACGCAGATAGACCACCGTCTCGTCGTTGGCATTGAGGTCGAAGGTGAACGACTTCTCGTATTCCAGGTCGTTGTTCAGCGTGAGTTCAAAGTCGATATTGTTTGATTCTGCTGCGGTGGGTGTTGTCTCATCGTACATCACATGAGAGCCTTCGGTACGTACGGTATAGGTGGGACGCACGATGAGGTCGTAGTAAGGACACTTGCCATAGTTCGTAGCGGTGTACTTACTGCTGCTGCCTTTAGCCGTATAGTCGGCGTGGGCCTCGTTCCATCCTTCATCGGTTGGGAAGACCAGGTCGCCGGTAGATTTGTTCTTGTAGAGGATGACCTCCTCTTCGCCCATGAAGTGAGGGATGGCCTTACGTTCCGTCTTCCACACGGGCTGTCCCTGTGCGTTGACGTAGTCCAGCGTCTTGACGTTGCAGAAACGCAACTTCGTGTTCTCTACGTTCTCGTTGTTCTGGACGTTCTGGGTGTCATAGCCCTTCAGTGTGGCACCCATGCCAGGCTCTATCAGCACGTAAGCCTCTACACGCGCCAGACGGTGCTGCAGGGGAATGGTGATGCGTCCCACGGTGGCCGAGATGTCTGCCATTGGCGGCACGGCCGTGTAGTGCGACAGGTCCTCGTGGGTCTTTGAGCTCTGCTGGTCTTTCAGACCGTCTGGCACGATGACCCCCTGAAAGGTGTGCACACCATTGTTCAGCCATTTGGCCGGGATGGTTGTCAGTTCGCCGTCGGTGTTATAGGCATTCAGACTATATACCGTGAAACCGCCTTCAGACTTCAGGATGTTTCCTTCACCGTCGGTCTGCAGCAGCAGCTTCGCTTTCTGTTGAGCGCTCTTGGTGAAATAGGTGATGTCCATGCCTTGTTTCAGCATGGTTGCCAGCCAGTCTTCCTGTTCTGCTGGTACGGGTGTGACAGCACGTGTCACCACAGCGGTGGTCATTATCGCTTCGGTGCTGACACCTCCCACGTGGATAATGCTGCTGTCATCGACAGTGGCGAGGTCCTCGTCTTGCGTACAAGCCGACAGCATGGCGAGGGCCATCAATATATATAGGTAGGTTGTTTTCATTCTCAATTCTCAATTCTTCATTCCTCATTCTTCATTCTTCATTCTCCTCCGTAGGAGTCAACGCATTACGCTTACCGATGGCTTCCTCTATGCTATGCCCTGTGCAGGTACCTACACCGTTGCAGTCGGCATCCCACCAGTTGCCCTGGCAGTCGCTGGTGGCCAGTTGCGAGGCCTGCAAGGCATTGCCCAGGATGGCACCATGGTGTACGTCTTTCGTCATCTTCACAAAGCTGGTACAGTCGGTGATGCAGAGCGAGGGTGCATCGTTGGAACCGTCTTTTTTCTCGATACCGCCCACGATGCCGCCATAGAAGATGATGGTTGACGTGGTGCCGTTAAAGGTGCTGCCAGAATGTAGGATACACTGGGTGATGGTGCCGCGGGAAACGGTAGATACCAGTCCACCGGCGAACTTACGTCCCTGGGTGATGTTGGCCTCGACATCGGCAAAGAGGTTCACCTTGGCCTCACAACCGCTCAGGGAGGCACCACCACATATCCATACCACCAGACCAGCAGGGTTGGATGCCTGTATCTTGGTGCCATCGGCCATCTTCACGTTGACATGCTCTATGGAGGCATTCTCGCCGTGTACCTCGTAGGCCAGGGCGGCAATGGCATCGGTGGCTGCGGTCTCGTCTGGTTCGGCAATCAGGTTCTTTGTTACATAGACGGTCAGATCGTGTACACGACCGGTGATGGCACCAAAGATCATATCCTCTGTAGCAATCTGCTTGTTGTTACCATCCAGCTCGTAGGCGATGCTGCCCACCTGACGGCTCACGCTGATGTTCTGTGCCATGCTGTCGATGCCCGAAGCCTCAAGAACGGCAGGGTCAACCATACCACAACCCAAAATCTCCAACCAGCCGGCACCCTTACACATCGCGCATCCCTTGCCCTTGCAAAGGGTACAGCTTACATCCATTTCGGCCGATGGCTCGGTGAATGGGAAGTAAGATGGACGCAGACGGATCTGTGTATCTGGGCCGAACATCTCTTTGGCAAACTGGAGCAATACCTGCTTCAAGTCGGCAAAGCTGACGTTCTTGTCAATATAGAGGCCCTCCACCTGGTGGAAGAAGCAGTGTGCACGTGCCGAGATTGCCTCGTTGCGATATACGCGTCCTGGACAAACCACACGGATAGGTGGTTTCTGCTCGCCCATCACACGCACCTGAACACTGGAGGTGTGACTGCGCAGCACGACGATAGGATTCTGCTGGATGAAGAAGGTGTCCTGCATGTCGCGAGCAGGGTGATCTTCGGCAAAGTTCAAAGCGCCATACACATGCCAGTCGTCTTCTACCTCAGGACCTTCGGCAATCGAGAAACCGAGACGGGCAAAGATATCGACAATCTGCTGGCGCACCAGGCTCAATGGGTGACGGGTACCGACCTCCTCCGGATAGGCTGGACGGGTCAAGTCGATGCTCTCATCAATATGGTCTTCACCCTGATACTGCTCCTTGAGCGCGTTGATCTTGTCTGTAGCGGCCTGCTTCAAGGCATTCAGACGTTGACCCAGTTCCCTCTTCTGCTCGGCTGC
>JAILHK010000029.1 GCA_024695815.1 Prevotella sp. | reverse complement strand
GAATTGGAAGAAGGTCAGAAAGACTTTCATCCAAGATGTGCCCGAAAATTCTTTGGAACAAAGGATGTTCCCTTGCTGGAGTACAAACATGAAGAGCTCGACCAATTAGCCGAGCAGATAATTCGTGCTCAAACATCCCTGACAGGTGTTCAACCCAAATTGTCACTGAACCTCGACAGACATGATGGCTGTAGCCGACTGACCATAGTAGGACTTTGGGGAGATTATATCTTCAAGCCACAAACGGAGAGTTACGTGCAGTTGCCCGAAAATGAGGACTTAACGATGCACCTTGCGGAAGCTGCAAAGATTAGTGTGGTGCCTCATAGCCTTATTCGTTTGGCTGATGGAAAACTGGGATATATCACGAAGCGTATTGACCGAACCGAGAATGGTGAGAAGATAGACATGGAGGATATGTGCCAACTCACGCTACACCCTACGGAGTATAAGTACAAAGGATCGCATGAGCAGATAGCAAAGACAATCTTGCAGTACAGCAACACTCCAAAACTCGACCTTACGAATTACATGCAGTTGCTACTCTTCTGTTTTGTCACAGGCAACAACGATATGCACCTGAAGAACTTCTCGCTCTATCGTCCTTCTGAGGGCTATCAACTCACTCCTGCTTATGACCTCCTCAATGTCGCCATTGTCAATCCGAAGGACAAGGAGGAATTGGCACTTACTCTTGTGGGAAAGAAAGCGAAACTCCGTTTGGCAGACTTTCTTAATGCTGCAAAGACAATGGGACTGGAAGAAAATGTAGTACAGCGTCTCGTCGCAGGGCTTCATAAGGTATTTCCCAAATGGCAACAGCTTATAAAAGATTCCTTCCTCAGTGATGACCTGAAACAAGCGTATGAAGAACTTATAGTTTCCAGATTGGATAGGTTGTAGATACAAACTCGAGTATGATTTTTTTGTTTTGAGATGTAGCCTATCTCAAAACAAAAAGTGCCCGCGCCATCGCGGCGCAGAGCACTTGAACTTAAAAATTTAGATTGCGTTTATATCAATTACTCCATCATCATCATGGGGCAACAGCGTAGATGCTGGCATCGTTACCATTCTTATCCTTAACAGTTACAGTTACACTAATCGTACCGTTTACGACGCCATCATATGTGCCTTGATAACCCGATACGACACCTGGACCAATATCCCATACTGCACTAGCACCCCTCGTGGCTGTAATTGTACCACCACTGATGGTGATGTTACCACAAGTAGGACGTGGATAAGAAGAAGAACTATACTTTAGACCCGTTCCGATACCAGCACCATAATCAACGGCTTGTGCAGTCACCGTTCCACCTTGAATGGTTATATCTTGGCAAGTACCATCGCCTAGGCATTCCACAGTATTATTAATAGTTGCGTCAGCAAGATATACCGTGGCACCGGCGGCAATCGAAACCTTGGCAGGATTGCTCACAGCATCTAGTGTACCAGTAACTACGATACCGGTCCACAAAAAAGAGGAGCGAACATCACTGTTGGCTCCTCTTCATCTACGTTATTCGTATTTTGGCTAACTCGATAAGACCGATTTGTTTGGAATCGGGTGAAAAATGTTGTATCTTTGCAACGTGTTCAGGAAAGTCCTGAGCCTGACGACAAGTCAGAGTGTATAACCATTTAATGAAAGAAAGGAGGAGCAATATGTCTGTACTTTACAGATTATCGCAGGTAACGTCGCCCAAAGCCAAGGGGTATGGTAAGTGGTATCCACGAGCCGTGATCACCCAGACTGTCGATACCGATGCGCTGGCCACTATCATGCAGCGTAACTGTACCTTGAAAAAGGCAGATATCGTGGCTGTGATCAGTGAGCTCATCGAGACGATGGCCGACCAGTTGCAGGATTCCAAGCGCGTGAAGCTGAACGGCTTTGGCTCGTTTAAGATCGGTATCCATGGTGAGGGCGCTGACAGCGCTGCCGACTTCAGCATCGGCAAGAACATCAAAGGCTTGCACGTGCTGTTTCAGCCCGAGGTGAAGAAGGATGGTAGCGGTGTGATGCAGAAGACCTTTATTACCGGTTGCAGTGTGCTGGAGGCGCCTAAGAACGACGTCGATACCACTAAGCCCAGCAACGGTGGTAACGGTGGCAGCACTCAGCCCAGCAA
>JAILHK010000020.1 GCA_024695815.1 Prevotella sp. | reverse complement strand
CTGATGCAAAAATACAAATAAAAAACGATATTTGCCGATTCTCACCTCGTTTTTTTGTCGATTAGTGAAAAAACACTAACTTTGCACGCTGTATAATAATAGAATAAGGTATATGACACCACTTCGCTTTGCTCTTTTCGGAAATGTTTACCAACAGCACAAATCGGCGGCTATCAGACAGGTCATCGATTGTCTGGAGCGTCATGGAGCACAGATGCTCATCGATGAGGAATACTACGATTTCCTACGCTGTGCCGAGCTGGTCGATGTCAATATCGCGGAGACCTTTACCGGCTGCCAGTTCGAAGCCGACTTCGCCATCTCGATGGGTGGCGACGGTACGCTGCTGAAGACGGCCAGCAGGGTGCGCGACAAGCAGATTCCTATACTGGGTGTGAACATGGGGCGACTGGGATTTCTGGCAGACATATCGCCACGCGAGGTGGAGTCGTGCTTCAAGGCGCTGTTCGCCGGCGAATACCGGGTGGAAGACCGTGCGCTGATACAGGTGCACACCGACGGCGAGAGACTGACGGGCTACAACTGTGCGCTCAACGATGTGGCTATACTGAAACGCGACACGGCATCTATGATTTCCATACGGGCCTCGGTCAACGGCGAATATCTCACCACGTATCAGGCCGACGGACTGATTGTCTCGACGCCAACGGGCTCTACGGCCTACTCTTTGTCGAACGGTGGTCCTATCATCGTGCCGCAGACGGGCGTCATGCTCATGACGGCTGTGGCGCCCCACTCGCTGAACGTGCGTCCTATTGTGCTTCCCGACACGGCCACCATCGAACTGACCGTGAGCAGTCGCAGTCATACGTTCCTCGTGGCCATCGACGGTCAGGCAGAGAAACTGCCAGAGGGAACTACGCTGCGCCTTTCGCGCGCGCCTTATCAGATAAAGGTGGTGAAGCGCAACAGCACGCACTACTTCTCGATGCTTCGCGAAAAAATGATGTGGGGAGCCGACGGCAGAATCTAAACCATGAAACTATTCACGCTGCTGCATAAAAACGAGAGCCACTACACAACGAAAGAGATTTTCAGATGGCTGTGGCGGGCACTGAAGGGCAACCGACTTCAGGCTTCGATGAACGCAATCATCGGACTGGTCGGCGTGGGCTTCAGTCTGCTCTCGGTATGGGCCATGCAGCGTGCCATCGATATTGCCGCACATGTTTACACCACTAATACGGATCAGAGAACGGCGCTCTACTGGGCCGTGGGACTGATGGCACTCATCATACTGGGCGAGTTTGCCGTTGGCATCTCGCGCGTATGGGTACGTAACATACTCGGTGTGAAGGCGCAAAACCGACTTCAACAGCACATGCTGGCACGACTGCTGCGCTCGGAATGGCGCGGACGTGAGGCCATGCACACGGGCGACGTCATCAACCGACTGGAACAAGACGTGAAGACGGTGGTGCAGTTTCTCACCGAGACCATGCCTTCGGTGCTCTCGACCATCACTATGTTTATCGGTGCTTTCTTCTACTTGCTACAAATGGATGTATGGCTGGCATGCATCACGGTGGGCATACTGCCTATATTCATCCTGATAAGCCGGTTCTACGTGACGCAGATGCGCCGCTTCTCACGAAAGGTGCGCGACAGCGACAGCCGGGTGCAGAGCCTGCTGACCGAGACTATGCAGCACCGCATGCTGGTGAAGACGATGGAGGCCGACAACCTGATACTGGACCGACTGAGCGACACGCAGACGATGCTGCGCGGATGGGTACGTCTGCGCACGGCATTCTCGGTGACGAGTCATCTGTTTCTGAACGTTGGCTTCTCGCTGGGCTACCTGATAGCGTTTCTATGGGGCGCCCTGCGCATGCAGAGTGGCACGCTGACCTTTGGTGGTATGACGGCATTCCTGCAACTGGTGTTCCGCATTCAGGGACCTGCACGCGAGCTGACCCGACTGGCGCCTGCCTTTGTCAGCGTATTCACTGCCGCCGAACGACTGATGGAACTGGAGGAGATTCCGGAAGAGGAACAGGGAGAGACTATCATGCTGCCGGCACCTTGCGGCATCCTGTTCGACCATGTTACCTTCAACTACGGTGCTCCTGGTCAGCAGCCAGCCCTGAGCGACTTCTCTGTAGATTTCAGGCCCGGCACCTGTACAGCCATCATGGGCGAGACGGGTACAGGCAAGACAACCCTGATTCGTTTACTCCTGGCATTGGTCCGCCCACAGCAGGGAAATGTTTCTATCTATAGTAACTCTACTCTCTCAACTCTCAATTCTCAACTCTCCCCCCTTCATCGCTGCAACTTTGTCTATGTGCCACAGGGCAACACGATGTTGAGCGGTTCACTGCGCGACAACCTGCTGCTGGGAAACCCACTGGCTACCGACGAGGCTATGAGGGAAGCACTCAGCAAGGCTTGTGCCGACTTTATCGACGAGCTACCACAGGGACTAGACACGCACTTCTCGGAACTGGGCGGTGGGCTGAGCGAGGGACAAGCACAGCGCATTGCTATTGCACGTGCACTGCTGCGACCAGGAAGCATCCTGCTGCTGGACGAAGCTACCAGCGCACTTGACACAGAAACTGAACGAAAAGTACTTGAAAACATACTCAGCGACCATCGTCGCACCGTTATCTTCGTGACTCACCGCACCGCGGTTATAAATTACTGCGACCAGGTTATCACCATTGGTCAATAGTAATAATAAACAAGGTGGATCTGTTAAAGTTTTGTTAATTACGTAAAATAGTCGACCAAATATTTGGTTGGTAACATCAAAACATCTACTTTTGCAGTGTACTATTCAACTGGTACACTATTACTGAAGTGTTTTTAAGTTATAAAATAAGTATGATCAACGTAAGCAACCTCAACTTTAAGTATGCCGGACAGAAGCGTCTGGTGTTTGACGACTTCAGTTTGACACTGGAGGAAAATCGTATCTATGGTCTTCTTGGTAAAAACGGTACAGGTAAATCAACCTTGCTCTACCTGCTTTCTGGCTTGTTGCGCCCCACTGCGGGTAGTGTGAGCTGCGATGGTATTGCCACCTACAAGCGACAGGCAGAGATGTTGAGCCGTATCTTCTTGGTTACTGAGGAGTTTGAACTCCCTGAAATCCATCTCTCTGAGTATGTGAAGCTCTACAAGCCATTCTATCCCCAATTCTCAGAAGAGATTTTGAAGGGCTGTCTGGCTGACTTTGAATTGCCCGAGGATGTGCATCTGGGAAAACTCTCTATGGGTCAGCGCAAGAAAGCCTACATTGCCTTTGCAATAGCTACCAACACGCAGTATCTGTTGATGGATGAGCCTACGAATGGGCTGGACATTCCTTCTAAGTCGCAGTTCCGCAGAGTGATTGCACAGCACATGACAGACGACCGTACGGTGATTATCTCTACCCACCAGGTACACGATGTGGAGCAGTTGCTCGACCACGTGTTGATTCTCGACCAGCGCAGCGTGCTGCTGAATGCATCTATGCAGGAGATAGAAGAGAAGTATGTCTTTGAATATCGCACACCCCAGCAGATGGATGCCGACGTGCTCTATGCCGAACCTACGCTTCAGGGTAATGCCGTCGTTGCTAAGCGCAAAGAGGGAGATGCTGAGACGCAGGTCAACCTTGAACTATTGTTTAACTGTATTACCCAAGCAAAGTTTTAACTAAAAACCGAATAGAAAAATGAAAAACTTCAATATAAAAAGATTTGGTCAGGCACTGAAGTGTCACTTCCTCGTATCACGAAAGGCGTGGATCCGCATCTTTGGCATCTACACGTTGGTCTTGTTCTTTGCTAACTTGTTCTTTACGCGTGTGGCAAGTATGAGATATTCAGCGATGGTGGAATTCTATCAAGGAGAAGAATTGATTTTCCAATATTCTACTGTTGTAAAAAACACAACACCTTTCTTCATGATATTCTTTTATATTGCCATGCTCTTTGGTGCCAGCTATCTGTTTTCGCAGATGAAGGATACACGCAAGCGCTCTGCTTATTTGCTCTGGCCTGTGTCGAATTGTGAGAAATATATCATCAGTCTTCTTCACTCTGTCGTTCTGATGGCCGTTATCACCATTGTATCTATCATTGCGGCAGATGCACTGCGCATCTTGACAGATGCCATTACTGGACGTGTCATAGTGTGGGGCGTTCCTTTGTATGTGGATTTCCTCTCAGATGATCTTGAATGGCAGAAATTATTGTTAATTGCAACCTGGATGTTCTATTACCATTCTCTCTACATCGTAGGCGGTACGCTGTTCCGTCGTCTCCAGTTCCTGCCAACGAGTGCTATTATTATCATTGCCACGATTCTGCTGGCGATAATCATCAAACAGACGGGACTGGACAAAATAGACTATCACTTCTTAGAGTATCAACAGGACAAGATGTATCAACTATCTAATGGTGAAACTTTTTACACCTATCGTACAATTTATAATCTCCGCTTCTATTTCGCTTTGCTGGGCGGCTGGTTTGTCATCGCAGCTCACTACTGGGCTTCGTTTAAGCTCTTCTGCCGCATACAGGTGATAAACAATAAATGGCTGAACGTATGATTTTTAATTCTGATAAACCAATTTTCTTGCAGATGGCCGATAGGCTATGTGACGAGATACTGGCCGACAAGTACAAGGACGACGACCGCATCCCATCGGTGCGAGAGTACGCTGTACTGCTGGAGGTGAACACCAACACCGCCGTGAGGGCCTATGATGAACTGGCTCGTGCGAACATTATATATAATAAAAGGGGACTGGGCTACTTTGTGACTAAAGGGGCGAAGAAACAGATTATGAAAGAGCGCAAGCATGTGTTTATGAAAGAACAACTTCCG
Organism: Prevotella sp.; assembly: GCA_024695815.1. Classification (GTDB taxonomy): domain Bacteria; phylum Bacteroidota; class Bacteroidia; order Bacteroidales; family Bacteroidaceae; genus Prevotella. The sequence continues at coordinate 23,132 of JAILHK010000020.1, read as the reverse complement.
GAACTGTTCCGACAGATGCAACTGCTGGGTATAACGTTAGAAGATGTTAAAGAGGCGTATGACCTGCAACAAACCTGACATTGCGTGCGTCTAAGAACTAAAAAAAAAGATACTTCGTTATGACGTCATATCATTATAACGAATATTATAAAGAATCGAATGATACACTTAGAGAACATCAACAAAACCTATTTCGGCGCACAGCCATTGCATGTGTTGAAGGGCATAAATCTCGACATCGAAGCAGGCGAGTTTGTCAGCATCATGGGAGCCAGCGGCTCGGGTAAGTCCACCTTATTAAATATATTAGGTATCTTGGACAACTACGACTCGGGAATCTATGAACTAGCAGGCACACGCATCTGGAACCTGTCGGAGAGAAAAGCCGCAGAGTATCGTAACCACATGATTGGATTTATCTTCCAGTCGTTCAACCTGATCAACTTCAAGACGGCGGTAGAGAACGTAGAGCTGCCCCTGTTCTATCAGGGGGTGAGCAGGAAGAAGCGCCACCATCTGGCTCTGGAATATCTGGAGAAGCTGGGACTGCTGGACTGGGCTGAACACTACCCTAACGAGCTCTCGGGCGGACAGAAACAGCGCGTGGCCATTGCACGTGCGCTGATCACAAACCCAAAGATTATCCTGGCCGATGAACCTACGGGTGCACTGGACTCGAAGACCAGCGTAGAGGTGATGGAACTGCTGAAGAACCTGAACAAGGAGGAACATATCACGCAGGTCATCGTGACGCACGACCCTGGCGTGGCACAACAAACCAACCGAATCATTAGAATCAAGGATGGAGTTATTGAATGAGATATGGCAAACGGTGCAACGCAACAAACTGCGCACCGGCCTGACAGGTTTCGCAGTGGCATGGGGCATATTCATGCTGATTGTGCTGTTGGGTGCAGGCAACGGACTGATCAATGCACAACTGCTGCAAAGCAACCGTTTCCTGTCGAACTCGATGGTGGCTTACGGCGGCTGGACGTCGAAACCGTATCAAGGCATGAAGGAGGGACGCATGATTCAACTGCAGCAACGCGACATTGTCACCACCGATAAGGAGTTCAAAGGGACTATCGACGAGGTCGGCGCTCAATATCGCGTGAGCCCACTGGTGAGTCATGGTTCTCAGTACCTGTACCCACAGGTCATGGGTGTGTATCCAAACCATATCCGCATTGACAAAGTGGACATGACGCAGGGTCGATTCATCAACACCATCGACATCCGCGAGAAGAGAAAGGTGCTGGTGATCAGCGAAAAGCAAGCCAAAGAGTTGGAAGCCAAACTGGGTGACAATATCAACCTGGGAAGTTTCTCGTTTAAGATTGTAGGCATCTACAAGGAACAAGAAAACGGACAACCCTATATCTTCTCATCATACACGGCCATCAAGGGTATCTTTGGCACCAACAGTAGTGATGCCGGCAACATTGAGTTTACGTTCCATGGACTGGACACCGAGAACGATAACGAGGCTTTTGAGAAGAAATACCGCAAGCGCCTGAATGCAAACCACATGGTACACCCTGAAGACGAAGGTGCCATCTGGCTCTGGAACAGACACATGCAGAACATGCAGATGAACAAAGGTATCGGCATCATGAGGATGGCTCTGTGGATTGTGGGCTTGTTTACGTTGCTGAGCGGCATCGTGGGCGTCTCGAACATCATGCTGATCACCGTGAAGGAACGTACACACGAGTTTGGCATCAGAAAGGCCATTGGCGCCAAGCCGTGGGCAATCCTGAAGCTAATCATCACCGAGAGTATCATCATCACCACCTTCTTTGGCTATATCGGTATGGTTATGGGCGTGGCCACCTGCGAATATATGGATGCCACAATAGGACATACGAAGGTAGATGCCGGACTGTTTAAGGCGTCCATGTTCATCAACCCTACCGTGGGCATCGACATTTGTATCGAGGCAACCATGGTGATGATTATTGCCGGCACCATTGCAGGACTGATTCCTGCACTGAAGGCGGCAAAGACCAGACCTATTGAAGCACTTAGAGCAGATTAAGAACTTATGAGAATAGACTTAGACAACTATCGTGAAATCCTTGACACTCTGACCCGCAACAAGAGTCGTTCGCTGCTGACAGGCTTCGGCATCTTCTGGGGTGTGTTCATGCTGGTATCGCTGATAGGCGGAGGACAAGGGCTGAAGGAACTGCTGAACGCTAACTTTGAAGGGTTTGCCACAAACTCAGCTCTTGTATGGGCTCAGCCAACGTCGAAAGCATACAAGGGCTTCCGCAAAGGACGCTACTGGAATATGGAATACAGAGACACCGAGCGACTGCGCCAACGCGTGCCAGAACTCGATGTAATCTCGCCCATACTCTACGGCAATGGTGGTTCAGCCTATTATGCCGACAGAAAAACTTCTATCGACGTGAACGGCGTGCTACCTGAATATCAGTTCTTCAACAGTCCGAAGATGTTCTACGGACGCTTTCTGAACGACATGGACATCGCCCAGAAACGCAAGGTGTGCGTCATTGGCAAGAAGATATACAAGGAACTGTTCCCTGGCGGTGGCAACCCCTGCGGAAAGTTCATCCGCGTGGACTCCATCTATTACCAGGTGATCGGTGTGGACTACAACACATCGGGAGGCATGACGGGTAGCGACGGCTCAAAACTGCTGTTGCCTATCACCCAGATGCAACAGGTCTATAACCGCGGTAACACGGTGGACATGATTGCCGTCACAGGACGACCGGGCGTGGTGATGACTTCCATCATCCCGCGTATCCGCGAGGCTCTGGGAAGAGCACATACCATCGATGCCAACGACGAGCAGGCCATCATGGTGTTCAACACCGAGGTGCTGTTCCAAATGCTGGACTCGCTGTTTCGCGGTGTCAACTTCCTGATATGGCTCGTGGGATTGGGCACACTGCTGGCCGGTGCTATCGGCGTTTCGAACATCATGCTGGTGACCGTGCGCGAACGCACCATAGAGATAGGAATACGTCGCGCCATTGGTGCCACACCAAGAATGATTTTGTCGCAGATTGTGGCAGAGAGTATCGTACTGACGCTGGTGGCAGGTATGAGCGGCATTCTCTTTGCCGTGTTTATCCTGCAAATGCTAGAGATGGGCAATACGGAAGACGGTATTGTGAGTGCCCACTTCCAGGTGGACTTCTGGACAGCCATCATGGCTGCCTTGGCTATCGCCATGATGGGCGTATTAGCAGGTATCGCTCCTGCAGCACGTGCCATGAGCATCAAACCCGTAGATGCAATGAGAGACGAATAAAAACAATAAAACATAAAGATTATGAAAAAGTACATGAAACTAATCATTGCGGCTATCATCGCACTGATATTCATCGGAACCTTTGTGTTCCTGTGGCAGAAAAGCCAACCCAAAGAGGTGGTTTACACAGAGTATACACCTGAAACAACCGACCTGAAGAAGACAACTATCATCACTGGTAAGATAGAACCACGCAACGAGGTGAGCGTGAAGCCTCAGATCAGCGGCATCATTGCTGAACTGATGAAAGAGCCTGGCGACTTTGTACAGCAAGGCGAGGTGATTGCCAAAGTAAAGGTGATACCAGACATGAGCCAGCTGTCTAGCGCCGAGAGCCGTGTACGACTGGCAGACATCAACCTGAAGCAGGTGGAGAAAGACTTTTCACGTACTCAGTCTCTGCACAACCAGAAACTGGTCAGTGACGAAGAGTTTGAGAAAAGTCGTCAACAACTGAAACAGGCACAGGAAGAGAATGCTGCTGCCATCGACGCATTGCAGGTGGTACGCGATGGTGTGTCAAAGTCGAATGCCTCGGCCTCGTCAACGCTGATTCGCTCAACCATCAGCGGCATCATCCTCGACATCCCCGTAAAGGTGGGCAACTCGGTCATCAACTCTAACACGTTCAACGACGGTACGACAATTGCTACTGTGGCCAACATGAAAGACTTGATATTCCGTGGCAACATCGATGAGACGGAGGTTGGCTTGCTCTCTATCGGCATCCCCATGAAGATCACCATCGGTGCTCTACAAGATATGCAGCTGGACGCCTCACTGGAGTATATCTCGCCAAAGGCAACAGAGAGCAATGGTGCTAACCAGTTTGAGATAAAGGCTGCCGTTCTGCTGCCCACACAGAAACAGGATGGACAGAGTCTGCGTTCGGGCTACTCGGCCAATGCTGAGATAGTGCTGGCTCAGGTACAACAGGTGCTGGCAATCCCTGAGAGTGCCATCGAGTTCAGCGGCGACAGTACCTTCGTTTATGTGGTGAAGGGCGAAGGCAAGCAGAAGACCTACGAGCGCCAGCCTGTGGTGACAGGCCTGAGCGACGGTGTGAACATTGAAATCAAGAAGGGCCTCAACGCCAAACAGAAGGTGCGCGGTCCGCAACTGATTGCTGAAGAACAATAAAACGACATGAAGATGATGAACAAAAGCATAGCATTTCTATTCTTCGCCGCTGCGTCGCTGCCCATGAATGCCCAAAAGGCATGGAGCCTGCGCCAGTGCTGCGACTATGCGGTGGAGCACAACATCACTGTAAAACAGTATGAGAACCAGCGCCGCCAACACGAGCTGCAGCTGTCCACCGCCCGCAACTCGCGACTGCCGGACTTGAGTGCCAGTGCTGGACAGAACTTCTCGTTCGGTCGTGGTCTGACGGCAGAAAACACGTACACCAACACGAACACGTCGTCAACGTCGTTCTCGCTGGGTACAAGCATACCGCTCTTTACGGGATTTCAGATTCCTAACAATATACGTCTGAACGAGCTGAACCTCGAAGCAGCCACACAGGACCTGGAGAAAGCACGCAACGACATCCGCATGCAGGTGGCACAGGCTTACGTACAGATACTCTACGACCTGGAACTTTCGGAGGTGGCACACCGACAGATAGCCATCGACTCTGCTCAGGTGGCACGACTGCAGGCCCTGCTCAACGTGGGAAAAATCAGCGAGGTGGAACTGGCTCAGCAAAAGGCAACACTCTCGCAGAGTCAACTCACGGCAACACAGGCCGACAACAACCTGCAACTGGCTTTGCTCTCAATGACGCAACTGCTGGAACTGGAAAGTCCAGAGGGCTTCATGGTGGAACGCCCACAGGTGGAATCGCTGACGGCTGAACCTGTTGCCATCACGCCCGACGACATCTTTGCCGAGGCGCTGGCCATCAAACCCGAGATTCAGGCACAGCAACTGCGACTGCGCTCTACAGACAACAACATCAAGATTGCACAAGCTGGACTCTATCCTCAGCTCAGCTTTAGCGCAGGTCTTGGCTCTAACTACTACAAGACTTCGGGCTTCCCTGCCGAGACATTCAGCAAACAGATAAAGAACAACTTCAGCCAGTATCTGGGCTTCAGTCTAAACATCCCCATCTTCAACCGCTTCCAGACACGCAACAATATCCGTGCTGCCAAGTTGGAACGCAACAACCAGCAGTTGCAGTTGGACAACACGAAGAAGTCTCTCTACAAGGAGATACAACAAGTGTACTACAACATGGTGGCTGCCAACAGCAAACTGAACAGCAGCAGCCAGGCACGACAGAGCAGTGAAACGGCTTTCTTGTTGACACAAGCAAAATACGAACAGGGCAAAGCCACGCTGACCGAGTTCAACGAGGCAAAGAACAACTATCTGAAAGCTGAGAGCGAGCTCACGCAGTCGCGTTATGAATACCTGTATCAGCATGCCTTGATACTCTTCTACCGCGGACAAGAGCTGTCACTGTAGGACGTAAAAAAACTGAATAAAATTTGGTAGTATCGTAAAAAAGCACTACCTTTGCAGGCGATTTCAAGAAGAATCGCCTGTTTTTTATTTTTATTGGACGATGGTGTAATGGTAACACTACAGGTTTTGGTTCTGTCATTCCCGGTTCGAATCCGAGTCGTCCAACTTCATACAGGAGGAAGCTTATGAAAAAGAAAATCGTTGTTTTGACGGGTGCCGGTATGTCTGTGGAGAGTGGTCTCCGCACATTCCGTGATGCTGATGGGTTATGGGAGGAATATCCCGTAGCGCAAGTGGCAACACACGAGGGTTGGGAAGCCGATCCCACACTGGTAACAAACTTCTACAACATGCTTCGTAAGAAGTGCTGGGGCGTCAAACCCAACGAAGGCCACCGACTGGTAGCTGCTCTGGAAGAGAAATACGACGTCACCGTGGTAACGCAAAACGTGGACAACCTGCACGAAATGGCAGGTTCTACAAAGGTCATCCACCTGCATGGCGAGCTGATGAAGGTTTGTTCAAGCCGCGATGTTGACGACCCACGCTACCAACAAACGCTGACACCCGACAACTGCGAGATTAAGCCAGGCACAAAGGCTGGCGACGGATCGCTGCTTCGTCCTTTTATTGTTTTCTTTGGCGAAGCTGTTCCCAACATCACCATTGCTGCCGAGGAGGCCGAGAGTGCAGACATCTTTATTGTCATTGGCACCAGCCTGAATGTTTATCCCGCAGCAGGACTTCTTCACTATGTGCGTCCCAACGTGCCTGTTTACCTGATTGACCCCAACCCCGTAAGTGCCGGTTCTAACGTCAAGCAGATACAGAAAGGTGCCACCGCTGGCATGCAGGAACTGAGCGAACTGTTGATGAAATAGCTTGTTGTGCGTTTCCACCAACTAGACACATCCCTTCAACCACCTGTCAAACTGAACAATCCGTTTGACTATGAGCCTCATCCGCTGGCACTGTTGGCAGCGGAACAGGTTACTATATATATAAAAGGTATGGAGTCTTGGCACGAAGAGATCGCTGCCGGCAAGATGTTTGGCGTGCTGGTGTGCCAGGATGCGGAAGGGAAGCTGGGATTCCTGGCAGCCTATAGCGGACAACTGGGCGGACGAGCCGATTGGTCATGGTTTGTGCCCGCCGTCTTCGACTACCTGCAACCCGATGGCTATTTCAAACAGGAAGAAAGCGCTATCACGGCCATCAACCATCAGGTGGACACCATGGAGAACAGTTATCAGCTTCTGCATCTGCGACAAGAGGTGGCCCGACTGAAAGAACAGGCCGATGCAGAGGTGAACGACTATAAGGAGATGATGCGCAAAGCGAAAGAGGTTCGCGCCGCTGCCACCGTACGAACAGAGGCAATGACACGCGAGAGCCAGTTTCAGAAGGCCGAGCTTCGCCGACTGAAAGCACGCTGGAAGGAACGCATCACAGAAGCCGAACACGGACTTTCACCCCTGGAAGACCGGATTATCCAATTAAAACAAGAACGAAAGCGCCGCTCAGACGCACTGCAACAGTGGCTATTCAGCCAGTTCGTCATGCTAGATGCGCGTGGCGAACACCAAACACTTTTAGACATCTTTGCACCAACCCCACAAGGTATTCCACCGTCAGGAGCCGGCGAGTGTTGCGCCCCCCGACTGCTTCAGTATGCCTTCAGCCACCATCTTCGTCCGCTTTGCATGGCAGAGTTCTGGCAGGGTGCATCGCCAAAGATGGAAATCAGGCACCACGGACAGTACTATCCGGCCTGTCGAGGCAAGTGCAAGCCCATCCTCTCGTTTATGCTTCAAGGACTGGAGGTGGAGCAACTGACGCCATCGGCAGAGGCATCCACCCTGGACATCATCTATGCCGATGCCGACATTGTGGTTGTCAACAAGCCCTCAGGCATGTTGTCGGTACCCGGAAAGACTGCAGTCGTGTCTGTCTATGACCTGCTCAAGGAAAGATATCCTCAGGCAGAAGGGCCTATCATCGTGCACCGACTGGACATGGACACCTCGGGCATCATGGTGGCAGCCCTTACCCTGAAGGCCTATCACCACCTGCAGAAGCAGTTTATCAATCGTACTACGCATAAAGAATACATTGCGCTGGTCCAGGCAAAGGACCACTTTACACCTGGCAAAGGACAACTCTGCCTACCCTTGCGTGCCGATATAGACGACCGTCCACGCCAGTTGGTGGACTTTGAGCACGGTCGGCACGCATTAACCACCTACGAGGTGCTCTCCGTGAACGACCGTACAGCCCGTCTGAGACTGGTGCCCCACACGGGTCGCACCCATCAGCTGCGCGTGCATTGTGCTCATCATCAAGGACTTCACGCCCCCATCCTGGGCGACAACCTCTACGGACAAGCCTCCGACCGTCTTTATCTGCATGCAGAAAAGTTGTCATTCTCCCACCCCACCACAGGCGAAAAACTCACTTTCTGCGCGCCTGTTCCATTTTAACCAACATATAAAAAATATTAATTAAAGATATCAATTATTATCAATTCATAAGAAAATACCTACCTTTGCTACAAATATACTATTTAATAACAATAAAAATGAGAAAAGTATTCATTAGTGCACTGCTTCTGATGGTCAGTGCCATGACAATGGTGGCTCAACAGATGCCTCCCATTCCCGTTGACCCAGAGGTACGAATTGGTAAGTTGGACAACGGTCTGACCTACTACATCCGTCACAACGAATGGCCCGAGCACGTAGCCAACTTCTACATTGCTCAGCGCGTGGGCTCTATCCAGGAAGACGAGACACAGCGCGGATTGGCTCACTTCCTCGAGCACATGGCCTTCAACGGCTCAGAGAACTTCCCCAACAAGCCCGGCAAGAGCATCATCGACTTTACCCGTTCGCTGGGTGTTGAGTTTGGTAGCGACCTGAATGCCTACACCTCTATCGACCAGACCGTATATCGTGTCTGCAACGTTCCCACAACCAAAGGACAGGCAGCCCTCGACTCTTGTCTGCTGATTCTGAAAGACTGGTCATGCGGTCTTTCGCTCGAGGCAGACGAGATCGACAAGGAGCGCGACGTGGTTCACAACGAATGGCGACTGGGCGAAGGTCCTTCACAGCGCATGATCACCCGTTCACTGCCCAAGATCTACCCCGGTTCGAAGTATGGCGAGCGCATGCCTATCGGACTGATGAGCGTCATCGACAGCTTCAAGCCCTCGACCCTGCGTGCCTACTATCAGAAATGGTACCGTCCGGACAACCAGGCCATCATCGTGGTCGGCGACATCGACGTGAACCACACCGAGGCCATGGTTAAACAGTACTTCAGCGGCATCAAGGTGGCTGCAAACGCTGCACAGGTGGTGCCCGAGCAGGTACCCGACAACGAGGAGCCTATCTTTGTATTCGAGAAAGACAAGGAGATGCGCATGAACAACATCATCCTGTTTATGAAGCACGACGCCACACTGCCCGCAGAAAAGGTCAACATGGACTACCTGCTGGAGGTTTACATCAAGAGTGTTGTGGCACAGATGTTCAACTCTCGTATGCGCGAACTGGCCGAAGACCCCAACTGTCCTTTCCTGCAGGTATCGGGCGATGACGACGACTACCTGTTGGCCAATACAAAGGCAGCCTTCCAGATGATGGGTGTACCCAAGGAGGGTCGTGACATGGAGACCCTCTACACCATGGTTCGTGAAGCTCGCCGTATGGCAAAATTCGGCTTTGCCGCAACAGAGTATGAGCGTGCCAAGGCCGACTACCTGAGTGCTTTGGAGAAGCAATACACCAACCGTGCCAAGATTACCAACGCACAATATGGCGATGACTATCGCGACAACTATCTGGCTGGCGAGCCTATCCCCTCTGTCGAGATGCTTTATCAGATTATGAACCAGATTGCACCCAACATCCCTGTTGAGGTTGTCAATCAGGTTCTGCCTCAGCTCGTCAGCGACAGCGATAAAAACCTCGTTGTGATGGAGTGGGCACGCGAAGCCGACGGACTGACCTATCCCACCGAGGCCGACATGAAGGCTGCCGTGGCTAAGGCTCGTGCCGAAGAGCTCGTTGCCTATGTTGACAATGTGAAGAACGAGCCCCTGATGGCCAAGTTGCCAAAGGCTGGTAAGATTAAGAAAGAGACAGAGAACAAGACCCTGGGTTACAAGGAGCTGACCCTCTCGAACGGTGCTACCGTCATTCTGAAGCCCACAGACTATAAGGACGACGAAGTTCGTCTGGAAGCATTTGCCATGGGTGGTAAGTCAATCTATGGTGAGGCCGACTACGCCAACCTGAAGGTCTTTGACCAGGTGATTGGCTATAGCGGTATTGGCAACTTCTCTAGCACCGAGCTCAGCAAAGCGCTTGCCGGTAAGAACGTGAATGCCGACGCTACGCTGGGTCTGACCCGCCAGTACGTCACCGCCCACTCCACGCCAAAAGACCTGGAGAGCATGTTCCAGATGATGTACCTCTACTTCACCGCCATCAATAAGGACGAGAAGCAGTACCAGAACCTGATGACACAACTGGAGATGGCGTTGAAAAACAAGCACCTCTCTCCAGATGCTGTTTACAGCGACTCGCTGACCAACACCATCTACTGCCACAATCCCCGTTTCCAGAGTCTGGAGGTAGAAGACCTGAAGAACATCAGCTACGACCGCATCCTGGAAATCCACAAGGACCGTTTCAAGAATGCCTCTCAGTTCACCTTCGTCATCGTTGGTAAGTTCGACGAGCAACAGATTCGTCCTTTCGTAGAACAGTACATCGCTGCTCTGCCTGGCAAGGGCAAGGCCGACAAGTTCAAGGATGTTCAGACCATAGCCACTGGCAAGGTTGTGAACAAGTTCACACAGAAGAGCGACTCGCCCAAGGCTACAGCCGTTGAGCTGTGGACAGCCAAAGCACCATATACGCTTGACAACATCGTGAAGCTTGACGCTGCCGGACAGATTCTGTCAATGCTCTATCTGCGCACGATTCGCGAGGAAGAGAGTGCTGCCTACTCATGCGGTGCTTCTGGTCAGTTCTCACTGAGCAGCTCTACCCCTCTGATGCAGTTGCAGGCCTACTGTCCTATGAACCCCGACAAGGAGGAAATTGCCGTTCGTCTGCTGCACGAGGGCATCGAGAAGGCCTCTAAAGAGATTGATGCCAACGACCTGGCACAGGTCAAGGAGAACATGCTGAAGAATGCCGATATTCAAGCTAAGAACAACGGCTACTGGATGAACACCATCACCACCTGGAAAGAGTATGGTCTGGACACCCACACCAACTATAAGAAGACCATCGAGGCACTGACGCCTCAGTCACTCAGCCAGTTCATCAAGGATCAGATTCTGAACAGTGGCAACCACATTGAGGTTATCATGACCCCCGAGGCCAAATAACCTTTCAGACAAGCCCTATAAAGAAGGGGCATCGCTCGGTTGAGCGATGCCCCTTTTCTATTTATCTTTCAGAACGATTAACGTACTTCCCAGATATCGTTGGTCTCCAGCAACTCGGTGAAGTTATGATACTTCTTCTGAGCGCTCACCTCTGCCAACTGAGCATGAACAGCCTCGTTGTAGGTAGGAGCCTCGACGTCGCGGATCACACCGAGAGCGATGGGGAAGCCATCCTCGGGCGTCATCATGGCCAGTTTCAGTTGCAGGGTGTTGTCCTCGCAGTGAGCGTCATGCACCAGTACATCGTCGATGGTGTAGCCATCCTTGCCGATCTCTACAACCTTCAGGCCGAAGCCCTGCTGCACCAGTCCGAACTCGTTGTTCTCGCCAAACACCAGTTTCTCGCCATGCTTCACGTAGATGGCATTCTTCTTACGACCCTCGTTGTTGTAAACCACATCGTGACAATGGTCGTTGAAGATAACACAGTTCTGCAGAACCTCTGTCACCGAAGCGCCCTTATGTTCATAGGCAGCCTTCAGCACCTCTACAGTGCCCTTGGCATCGGTAGCCACACAGCGGGCAAAGAAGTGACCGCGGGCGCCGAAGCACAGCTCTGCCGGACGGAAGGGATCCTCTACCGTTCCGTAAGGACTCGACTTCGACACGAAGCCACGAGGTGAGGTAGGACTGTACTGACCCTTTGTCAGACCGTAGATACGGTTGTTCAACAGAATCATGTTCAGGTCGATGTTACGACGGTTAGCGTGGATAAAGTGGTTACCACCGATAGCCAGTCCGTCGCCATCGCCCGACACCTGCCATACGGTCAGGTCTGGGTTTGCCACCTTTGCACCGGTAGCGATGGCAGCAGCACGACCGTGAATGGTGTTCATGCCGTAGGTTGCCATATAGTGAGGCAGACGACTCGAGCAACCGATACCGGAAATCACTGCTACGTTCTCAGGAGCTACGCCAATCTCGGCCATAGCTTTATGGAGTGAAGCCAGGAAGAAGTGGTCGCCGCAACCAGGGCACCAACGAGGCTGGCCTTTCTTAAAATCTTGTGCTGTATAACTCATACACTTTCTAATTTAATGAACAAAGACTATTTCTTGAATATCTCTTCAAATGCATCTACGAGTTCGGAAACAACGAAGGGCTGACCTTTCACCTGATTGAACTGATAGGGTACGAAGCCATCTACCTTCATGCGCAGGTAGCCAGCCAGCTGTCCCATGTTCTGCTCAGCCACAACCACCTTCTTATATTTCGTAAGAACGGCAGCCGTGTTCTTAGGCAGCGGGTTCAGATACTTGAAGTGAGTCTGAGCAACCTTATACCCCTTCTGGCGCAACTCGTCCATAGCTGAATGCAGATGACCATAGGTAGAACCGAATCCAACGATGAGCAGGTCAGCATCCTCTGCATCGCCACTCACCTCGAGGTCGGGCACCTGAATATTGTCAATCTTCTGCTGACGCAGACGAGTCATCAAGTCGTGGTTCTCAGGATTTGTAGAGATAGCACCCGTATTAGAGTCTTTCTCCAGTCCACCCAGGATATGAGCGAAGCCCTCGCGACCAGGCACAGCCCAGTAGCGTGTACCGTTTTCAGCACGCATATAGGGAGTCCACTTACCCTTCAGCTCCTCAGGAACATATGGAGGGTTGATAGCGTCAAGCTTCGTGATGTCAGGCAGTTTGAAAGCACCAGAGCCATTGGCTACGAATGCATCGGTGAGCAGCACCACAGGTGTCATGTGCTCCAACGCAATCTTACAAGCCTGGTAAGCGGCGTCGAAGCAGTCGGTAGGACTGGTAGCAGCCAACACTGGCATCGGACTCTCACCATTACGACCGAAGAGAGCCTGCAACAGGTCGGTCTGCTCTGACTTCGTAGGAAGACCCGTAGCAGGACCACCACGCTGTACATCGAGCACCACCAGTGGCAGCTCCATGATGACAGCCAGGTTCATAGCCTCACTCTTCAGGCAGACACCAGGACCAGAGGTTGACGTCACGCCCAATGCACCAGCGAAAGAGGCACCGAGTGCAGAGGCACATCCACTAATCTCATCCTCGCACTGCACAGTGATGACGCCACATGACTTATGCTTAGAAAGCTCATGAAGCACATCAGTAGCAGGAGTGATAGGATAAGAACCCAGATACAGTCTCAGTCCGGCCTTCTCGGCAGCGGCGATGAAACCATAAGCCGTAGCCTTGTTACCGGTGATGTCCATATAGCGACCGGGGGTCTTCTCCTTGGTCTCTACGCGATAAACATTGATAGCACTTGAGTGGGTGTTGTGACCGTAGTCCCAACCGGCCTGTATCACCTTGATGTTCGCCTCGGCAATGGCAGGCTTCTTTGCGAACTTCTCGCGCAGGAAGTTTGCAACAAGGTTCAGGTCGCGATCGAAGAGCCAGCAAACCAGTCCCAGTGCAAACATGTTACGACACTTCAACATGGCTTTGTTGTCCATACCGCTGTCGGCCAGACAATCCTTCACCATCTGTGTCATCGGACAAGCCACCACGCGGTCGGCATCGATACCCATCTCGCCCAGATAGTCTTCAGTAGCAAACTGAGCCTTTTCCAAATCCTTGGGTCCGAAAGAGTCTGTGTCGATGATAATCGTAGCGCCGGGCTTAGCATAGCGATACTGTGTCTTCAGTGCGGCAGCGTTCATGGCCACGAGCACGTCGCACTTGTCACCAGGTGTGTAAACCTTACCAGCACCGATGTGCACCTGGAAACCAGATACGCCAGTCAGCGAACCTTGCGGGGCGCGGATATCAGCAGGATAGTCGGGGAATGTTGAGATGCCATTGCCAACAGTGGCACTGACAGTAGAAAAAATGTTTCCGGCCAACTGCATACCGTCGCCAGAGTCTCCAGAGAAGCGCACGACCACCTGATCGAGTGCTTTCACTTCCAAATTTTCAGCCATATTTTTAAATAATTATACAAAGTAAGTTTAATTTTGACTGCAAATTTCGGAATATTTATCGAATTATCAAAACTTTCATGCAAAAAATGCACAAAATTGAATAAAAAATCACTTTTTACTTACAAATTGCTAATAATTGTTAGTTGATTTCTCCATATCGGGATTTCTTTGTACCTTTGTGCCGCTAAAATAAGAATAAGAAAAGGGATATAATGGAAACTATCAAGAATCAACATTTTGAAGGTGAGCGTCCGTTGTTCGAGGTTCACGACGTAAGATTGGAACAGGTAACAATTGGAGAAGGCGAGAGCGCCATAAAAGAGTGTTCAAACATTGAAGCCGAGGATTGTCATTTCTGGGGCAAATACCCCTTCTGGCATGTTCACGGTTTCAAGATTAATCGTTGTCAGTTCGATGCCGGTGCACGTTCTGCATTGTGGTATAGTGATAATATGGACATGCGCGACACGCGTATAGACGGACCGAAGATGTTCCGCGAGATGCACGACATGTATCTGGAGAATGTGGTCGTCAACGATGCCGACGAGACATTCTGGAAATGCCGCAACATTGAGGCTCGCAATCTGGAGCTGCACGATGGCACCTATCCATTCATGTTCTGCGAAAACGTGAAGATTGACGGTCTGAAGAGCGACTCGAAGTACGTGTTCCAGTACTGTAAGAACGTGGAGATTCACCATGCCAACATTGTGACAAAGGACTCTTTCTGGGAGTGCGAGAACGTGACCATCTACGACTCTGTGCTCGATGGTGAGTATCTGGCTTGGCATTCTAAGAACGTACGCCTGGTCAACTGTCATCTGGCTGGCGAACAGCTGCTGTGCTATGCCGACCAACTGGTACTTGAGAACTGCACCTTCGCACCCGACTGCGACCGCGTCTTTGAATACAGCTGCATGGAGGCCGACATCAAAGGACATATTGAGAACATCAAGAACCCCACCAGCGGCCACATCGTTGCCGACTCTATCGGCAGCATCACCATCGACAAGAATATCAAGCAGCCTGCCAACTGCGTGATTGAAACAAGAAAATAAAGTATCATCATCTATTCAATAAGAAAGAGAAGAACATGTCAAAATACAATTTCGACGAGATAGTGACACGCCGTCACACAGGCTGTGTGAAGTGGGACGAGCCCCGCCCATTGTCTGTTGAAGGCGAAGATGTCATCCCCCTCTGGGTGGCCGATATGGACTTCAAGGCTGCCCCCGCCATCCAGGAGGCCGTCGTCAAGCGCGCCCAACATGGCGTTTACGGATACACCGTGGTCGAAGACGACTATTTCGATGCCGTCATCTCCTGGTTCAAGCGTCGCCATCAGTGGGACATCCGTCGCGAGGAGATTATCTACACCACGGGAGTCGTCCCTGCCATGTCGGTAGCCATCAAGGCCTTGACCATGCCCGGCGAGAAAGTGCTGATTCTTTCGCCCGACTACAACTGTTTCTTCTCTAGCATCCGCAACAACGGTTGCGAGGTTCTTGAGAGCATTCTCAGACCGGTGGGCAACACGTTCGAGGTTGACTGGCACGATTTCGAAACGAAATGTGCCGACGAGAAGACCACCGTGTTCCTGCTTTGCAACCCTCACAATCCAACCGGTCGCGTCTGGACCAAAGAGGAGCTGACCCGCATGAACGACATCTGCATGAAACATGGTGTCAAGGTGGTGAGCGACGAGATACACTGTGAACTGGTCATGCCCGGTCATCGTTTTCTGCCCTTCGCGGCTGTCAGCGAAGCCTGTCGCCAGAACAGCGTCACGCTGAACTCACCGTCTAAGTCGTTCAATATTGCTGGTCTGCAGGCAGCCAACATCATCTGCGCTCAACCCGAGTGGCGCCGCCGTCTGGACCGTGCGGTCAACATCAACGAGGTGTGCGACCTGAACCCCTTCGGTCCTGTGGCCCTGAAAGCTGCCTATAATGATAGCGAGGACTGGATCGACGAGCTCAACGACTACCTGTGGTCAAACTACCAGATGCTGTGCGATTATGCCAAAGAGCACCTTCCCCACTGGAAGGTCAGCCAGTTGCAGGGCACCTACCTGTTGTGGATAGACATCACCGCTACGGGCATGACGGCCCAGGCTTATACCGACCACCTGTTGCGCGACTACCACGTATGGGTCAACCCCGGCACCATGTATGGTCCGCAGAGTGGCGAAGGCTACATCCGCCTGAACATTGCCTGTCCGCAGGCTTTACTTAAAGAGGCTTTGGAAAGAATCAAGGAGTAGGTTATGAGTATTCTTATTGACAGAGAACAACGTATACGGAGAGCAGAAGAACTCTTCATGCAAGGGTTCAACTGCTCGCAGTCGGTTGTAGCCGCCTTTGCCGACATCTACGGCTACACTGAGGAGCAAGCACTGCGCATGAGTGCAGGCTTTGGTGCCGGCATCGGTCGCCTACGCATGTCTTGTGGTGCCTTCAATGCACTGGCATTGCTGGCCGGATTGGACTGCGGGTCGGTGACTCCCGGCGACCGCGAAGGTAAGTCATATAATTATAAAGTGGTGCAACAGCTGGCCGACCGTTTTCGCCAGGCACACAGTTCGCTGATTTGTGCCGAACTGCTCAAGCTGAAGAAGGATGCCCCACTCAGCTACGTAGCCTCTGAGCGCACTGCCGAATATTACAAGACACGCCCCTGTGTGAATCAAATCATATCTGCTGCCCATATATTTGCTGACTATTTGGAAGCAAAACAGTGATTTTTCTTACGAATCATTCGTTATTTCAGAATAATTTTGTACTTTTGCACGCAAAATTATCAAATCCTCATATATGGCTTATACACGCATGACTGCTGCTGAAGCTGCAGCACTGATAAAAAACGGAGAGAATATTGCCATGAGCGGCTTTACGCCTGCTGGTGTGGCAAAGGCAACGACTAAGGAGTTGGCAAAGATTGCCGTAGCCGAGCACGAAGCCGGCCGCGAGTTCAAGGTTGGCATCTTCACAGGTGCATCTACCGGTCAGAGCACCGATGGCGACATGGCCAATGCTCAGGCTATCAAGTATCGTGCGCCCTACACCACCAACCCCGACTTCCGTAAGCACGTGAACAATGGTGAGATTCCCTACAACGACCTGCACCTGAGCCACATGGCACAGGAGTTGCGCTATGGTTTCTATGGTGACATCGATTGGGCTATTCTCGAAGTCTGCGACATTGAGGAGTGTGGCAACGACTACCATGTTTACCTCACCGCCGCCGGTGGTATCAGTCCTACTGCTGCTCGTCTGGCAAAACATGTCATCCTGGAGCTGAACAGCTTCCACAATCCCAACGCCAAGTTCATCCACGACGTCTATGAGCCATTGGATCCCCCCTATCGTCAGCCAATCATGATTACCAAGGTGAACGACCGCATCGGTGTGCCCTACGTCTCTATCCCCAAGGACAAGGTGGTAGGTGTCGTAGAGTGTAACATCCCCGACGAGGCCCGTGCTTTTAAGGATTCAGATCCTGTGACCGAGAAGATTGGCTTCCTGACAGCCGAGTTCCTGGTTGAAGAGATGCAAAAGGGTCGCATTCCCAAGGAGTTCCTGCCCCTGCAGAGCGGCGTGGGCTCAACGGCCAATGCCATCCTGGGCGCTCTGGGCGAGGACAAGCATGTGCCCGACTTCAACATCTATACCGAGGTGATCCAGAACTCTGTCATCGAGATGATGCTCAACGGACGTGTAAAAGATGCGTCAGCCTGTTCGCTCACCGTCAGCAACGAGTGTCTGATGCAGGTTTACGACAATATGGACTACATGAAGCAGCACCTTACGCTGCGTCAGAGCGAGATATCTAATTCGCCCGAGGTCATCCGCCGACTGGGCGTCATCGCTATCAACACAGCCATCGAGGCCGACCTCTATGGCAATGTCAACTCAACGCACATCAGCGGTGTCAAGATGATGAACGGCATTGGTGGCAGCGGCGACTTCATCCGCAATGCTTACCTCTCGATCTTTACCTGTCCTTCTGTGGCTAAGGGTGGCGTCATCTCAAGCATCGTGCCCTTCGTCAGTCACCAGGACTCTTCCGAGCACGACGTGAACATCATCGTCACCGAACAGGGTGTGGCCGACCTGCGCGGCAAGAGCCCCGCACAGCGTGCCGAGTGCATCATCGAAAACTGTGCACACCCCGACTACAAGCAGTTGCTGTGGGACTACCTGAAGATTTCAAAGAAGGGACAGACCTGCCACAACCTGACTGCTGCCTTTGCCATGCACGACACCCTGGCTCGCAAGGGCGACATGCACCTGACCGATTTCTCAGAATACGTAAAATAAATACTGATGCGACATCAGCGCACACAACGATGGCTGCTATTCCTGTTCGTAGGATTAGCAGCCATCAGTGTTTCTGCACAGACCAATACGGGGGCCACCGACTGGTACCAGGCGTACCATCAGTTGCTGGAGGACTATATCGACGACGAGGGTGCCACGCTGACCGAGGCTGACCTGGAACTGCTGCAGCAGTTGGCCGACCACCCTGTCAACCTGAACGCCACGACACGCAGCGAACTGGAACAGTTGCCATTTCTGTCGCGCCAGCAGGTCATGGATATCATAGAGTATCTGGACCGCTATCGTCCTGTGCGCTCGCTGGGCGAACTACGCATGGTGCGCTCTTTGAGCTATCAGCAACTTTCACTGCTGCCCTATTTCGTCTATGTGGGCGAATACACGCCGCCGGAGGCCATGCGCCCACCCGTCGTGGTGCGCCAAGCGCTCACGGCCACGGCCAACATACCATTCTACTACCGCAAGGGCGACGACAACGGCTATCTGGGCTATCAATACCGGCACTCGCTGCGCTACGAGCTGGACTACGGCAAGAAGCTGCGGGCGGGCATCATCGGGGCACAGGATGCTGGCGAGCCCTTCTTCACCGACAGAAACCGGTGGGGATATGACGCCTACTCCTACTACCTACAGGTCAACGACCTGGGACCTGTCGCCACGGCCATCGTCGGGAAGTATAAGCTCTCTGCCGGCATGGGACTGGTACTGAACAACGGGTTCTCGATGGGAAAGACCATCACGCTGCAGTCGCTGGGCCGACTCTCTCAAGGCCTACGCCCGCACAGTTCGCGCTCCGAGCAGGGTTACTTCCAGGGAGCGGCTGCCAACATCAGCCTCAGCAAACCGCTGTCAGTGACGCTCTTTGCCTCGTACCGAGGCGTTGACGCCACACTCAACGACGACGACGGTAGCGCCAAAACACTTATCTACAGCGGCTATCATCGCACCCTTAACGAGATGCAGAAGAAATACAACACGCACCTCACGGCCTTTGGCGCCACAACTGCCTTTCATGTTGCTGCCTTCCGTATGGGAGCCACGGCCATCTATACCGAAACCGATCGCGCCCTGCGCCCGGATCGCAGCCAACCTTTCCGCCGCTACTACCCGCATGGTGAGCGATTTTTCAACGCCAGCCTGTACTATGGCTACGACCATCACCGCTGGACCGTTCGCGGCGAGACAGCCATCAGTCAGGAAGGTGCCCTGGCCACCATCCATGCACTGAGTCATCAGTCGCGCAGCGGCACCAGCATCACAGCACTGCATCGGTTCTACAGTCATCGCTACACGTCGCTATATGCGCACAGTTTCAGCGAAGGCTCACGCATACAAAACGAGCAGGGTTTTTACCTGGGTGCCACCTGTCGCCCCATTTCCCACCTGCAACTTCAGGCTTATGCCGACTATGCCTACTTCCCGCAGCCCCGCTACCGCGTGTCAGCGTCCTCGCATGCGCTCGATCTCTTTCTGCAGGCCAACTACCAGCGCGCCCGTTGGGACCTCAGCGGACGCCTGCGTACCCGCTTCCGACAGCAGGACAACGACGAGCAAACGGCGTTGGTGCCCGTCAGAGAACAGCGTGGACGTCTTGCCGCCACCTATCGGTACTCGGAACGACTCTCGCTGAAAAGTCAGTTGGATATGTCACAGATGTCGTCTCCAACCACGAGTCGTGGCATCATATGGAGTCAGCAAGGCACCTACCAGACCAAAAAGCACCTGTTATGCGCCACTGCTGCGCTCTTTCGCACCGACGACTACAACAGCAGGCTTTATCTCTACGAGCGCCAGATGCGCTACGACTTCTCGTTTCCCATGTACTACGGCCAAGGCATGCACCTCATGCTGTTGGCACGCACCGCCGTTACGCCCCAGCTGCATCTCACCGCCCGACTTGGTTTCACCAACTATTTCGACCGTGCGACCATCGGCTCCGGACTGCAAGAGATTCCCCACTCCAGCACCACCGACCTCTCGTTGCAACTTCGCTACAGCTTCTAGTCGTGCATCTACGATTGCAGTGTTTGTCGGTTGGTTTTCTAAAGCATTTGCAGATCCTGCCTACTGTGCTCAAATTGCTTTCTAAAAGTACCGCTTTAAGCACGTAATAGCGGTGGTTTAATGGGGTCGCAACATAGCTTTAACTACACAAAAGCAACGGTTTTATCGCAATCCTAGAGTCTAGAAAGTGAATTTCTAGAGTCTAGAAATGACCTTTCTAAAGTCTAGAATGATGCTTTCTAGAGTCTAGAATCGAATCAAAAGTGGCACTATTGGCATCGTAAAGAGGCACTATGAGACTACAAGACGGGCACTCTTAGACCGCAAAAGTGGCACTTCCTGACAACCATAACGGCACCTTAAAACGATAAGACTCAATAGCAACGAAGACCTAAAGGTTGGCGACAACAGCGAGACTGAAGGTGACGACATGTTGGAAGACGCATGGTAAAAAGATTCATACGATAAAAACACATCAAAAAAAAAGGAGAGCTATCATTTGAGTGATAGCTCTCCTTTTTAAATTGCGTATCTAATCTTGCACACAACAAGATCTTAGTCTTTAATGCTTGCGGTTGGCACGTTGCTCGCGGTACTTTGCCTTCTGACGGGCCGAGCCACTGCCGTGCGCACCGGTGATGTACTTCTTCTTTTTGGCTTTGGTCTTCACCTTACCCTCATTGGGGTCCTTGCGTTCTCCACCACGGCCAAAAGAAATGCCATTCTCCAGTATCGACTGAAAATCATCCTCTCTACCCATAACTATTCGTTTTTTGTTTGATTAGATATCTAACCACTCCCCTCCCTCACAGGGAGGGGTCGGGGGAGAGTCTTCTATTTGGTTTAATTTTAATGGTGGAACAAACGAACGCCAGTGAAGGTCATGGCGATGCCGTACTTGTCGCACGTCATGATAACATGGTCGTCGCGCACCGAGCCACCGGCCTGAGCAATGAACTCTACACCGCTCTTGTGGGCACGCTCAATATTGTCGCCGAAGGGGAAGAAGGCATCTGAGCCCAGAGCCACCTTGGTATTCTTGGCAATCCATTCGTGCTTCTCCTGCAGTGTCAGCACCTCAGGCTTCTCGGTGAAGAACTGCTGCCAAGCACCATCGCGCAGCACGTCGTCGTGCTCTTCCTCAGAGATATACACATCGATGGTGTTGTCGCGGTCGGCACGACGGATTCCCTCTTTGAAAGGCAGGGCGAGCACTTTGGGGTGCTGGCGCAACCACCAGATGTCGGCCTTCTGACCAGCCAGACGGGTACAGTGGATACGGCTCTGCTGACCGGCACCGATACCGATAGCCTGTCCGTCCTTTACGTAACACACAGAGTTTGACTGTGTATATTTCAGGGTGATGAGGGCAATCATCAGGTCGCGACGTGCCTCTGCAGAGAAAGTCTTGTTCTGTGTGGGGATATTCTCGAACAATGCGGGGTCGTCCAACTGGATCTCGTTGCGGCCCTGTTCGAAGGTAACGCCAAATACCTGCTTCGTCTCTATGGGAGCGGGCTTGTAGGCGGGGTCAATCTTAATCACGTTGTAGGTGCCCTTACGCTTGTCCTTCAGGATCTCCAGAGCCTCGGGAGTGTAGTCGGGGGCAATGACACCATCACTTACCTCGCGCTTGATAATCAGGGCGGTGGTCTTGTCGCAGGTGTCGCTCAGGGCGATAAAGTCGCCGTAGGAAGACATACGGTCGGCGCCGCGGGCACGGGCATAGGCGCAGGCAATGGGACTCTCGTCCAATCCTGGGATATCATCTACGAAGTAAATGTGCTTCAACGTGTCGCTCAGGGGCAGACCTACAGCAGCACCAGCAGGAGATACGTGCTTGAAAGAGGCTGCAGAGGGCAGACCGGTGGCCTGTTTCAGCTCTTTCACCAACTGCCAGGAGTTCAATGCGTCCAACAGGTTGATGTAGCCAGGGCGGCCGTTAACAACTTCGATAGGCAGTTCGGTGCCATCGTTCATAAAAATGCGGGAAGGTTTCTGATTCGGATTACATCCGTACTTCAGGGCTAGTTCTTTCATGTTTTTGAGAAGAATTATTATTTCCGACTGCAAAGGTACGAAAAGTTGAGCGCATAACAAAGAAACTCGTTTCTTTTTTTTGTTTTATTCTTGCGTCCCGCTAATCCTTGTTAAGGCACACACCATAGAATCAGTAGGACGTTAACATTCACGCAGGTGCTCGTCGAAATCGCGTGCACCACCCTGTAGATGAAATACCTTCTGCAACAGACGCACACGCAGGTTGGTGACCGACTGGGGCGATGAGGCTGTGAGCACAGCGACCTCAGAAGGCTGGAAGCGCAGGCGGATGAGCAGACAGACGTTGAGTTCGCGCGACTGCAGGCTGTTGATGGATGAAAGCATCGTGAGGAACTGCGGACAGTGCTGTCGGTAGGCCTCCACGAGAGCCGTCCAGTCAGCTTCAGATGCTGGTTGGCCACGTTGTGCCAAGGTACGCAGCCGGGCTATGATGTCAGCTGCAAGCAGTTGCTGTTGCTGGTCGGTCTGCTGTTGCTGATTCAGTTTCTGCCGCAACTGTTCCATGTCCGTGAGTTGTATGGATATATCGCTTACCAGTTGATTGTAATGCCGGATGCGCCATCGGTGGTAATAGCTGAGCGATAGCAACAGTAACAATAGTAGTGA